>NZ_AGFU01000035.1 GCF_000226955.1 Sphingomonas elodea ATCC 31461 | reverse complement strand
CCGCCGACGCGGCAGAGCCGCCGGTGCGCAGCGCGCCAGTGGTGCGGCTGCGGCGCAAGCGCCAGGCCGAGCCGGGCGACGACAGCGTCTATCGCTACGATCGTGCCGGGCTGCTCTTCGCGCTCGAGGCGCGCGTGGCGCAGCGGGGAGGCCGGTGATGGCGCAGCAACTCTACCTGATCGCCGAGGTCGCCGGACGCACCGTGGCGATCGATTCCGACCAGGTCGAATCGGTGGTCGACATCGGCGAAGTGACCGCCGTTCCCCGTGCCGCCAAGCCCGTGCGCGGTCTTGCGGCGCTGCGCAGCCGGGTGGTGACGGTCGTCGACACCGAAGCGGCGCTTGGCCTGAATGGCTGCACGCTCGCCAGGCGCGCGGTCATCACCCAGATCGACGGGCATCATTACGCCATGCTGGTCGACACGCTGGACGATGTCGCCCCCTTCGAGCTGCGCCCGCTGGCGGGCGGCATCGCGCTGGAAGGCAATTGGCGGGCCGCGGCACGGGGGCTGGTCGAACGCGACGGCGAACCCATTCTGGTCGTGGATCTCGCGGCACTGGTCCCCGCCTCGGCCCTGCTTTCCTGACTCGCAGATTAACGCGATACTTACCTCTCGCGCTTAATACGGATCGACAAGATGCCTGCCAGGGGACCAGGGACCATGAAGACTTGCCTCGTCGTGGACGATTCGAAAGTTATTCGAAAAGTCGCCCGGCATATTCTTGAGACGCTCGATTTCGAGGTCCGCGAGGCCGGCGATGGTCGCGAGGCGCTCGATTCCTGCCTGGCGACGCCGCCTGACGTGGTGCTGCTCGACTGGAACATGCCGGTAATGAGCGGGATGGATTTCCTGCGCGCGCTGAAGAATTCGGGCATCGAACAGCGGCCGAAGGTGGTGTTCTGCACCACCGAGAACGGCATGGCCTATATCCGCGCCGCCATCGAGGCAGGCGCGGACGAATATGTGATGAAGCCGTTCGATCGCGAGACGCTGGAAAGCAAGCTGCAGATCGTCGGCGTCGCCTGATCCTCTTCCGCCGGAGCGCTCCCGCGTGACGAGCCTGCCCATCCCGCAGCCTGCCGAGCCCATGGCAGCCGCGCGCCAAGGCCGCGTGCTGATCGTCGACGACTCGGTCGTCGCGCGCTCGGTGCTGACCCGCATGATCGAGGGCACGTACCGCTTTCGCGTGGTCGCAGCGCTGGGCGATGCTCGGGCGGCGCTCGATTTCCTTGGCCGCGAGCGGGTCGACATCATCCTGCTCGACATCGCCATGCCTGGCATCGACGGCCTGACCGCTCTGCCGGACGTGGTGACGGCGGGGCGGGGCGCGAAGGTGCTGATCGTCTCCTCCTCGGCGGACGAAGGCGCGGCGGCGACCCTGCAGGCACTGGCGCTCGGCGCGGCGGATACGCTGGTCAAGCCCGGCGTGGGCGCGTTCGGCGGACGCTTTGCCGAGGTGCTGGAGGATCGGCTGGGCCGGCTGCTCGACATGCCGGTGGAGAGCAGCCCCGGCGGCCCTGCGCCTTCCGCCCCGGCGCCTAGGCCGGCAGGTGCCGGCGTGCAGATCGATCCCTTCCAGATCGTCGCGATCGGCGCCTCTACCGGCGGCATCCACGCGCTAAGCCAGCTGTTCCGGCAGATCCCGGCGAGCTTCCAGCTGCCGATCCTGGTGACCCAGCACCTGCCGCCCAGCTTCATGACCTATTTTGCGACCCAGCTCGCCGTGCTGGGTGCGCGCCCGTGCGACGTTGCGGAGGACCGGATGCGGATCCGGCCGGGCCGGATCGTGATCGCGCCGGGCGAGGCGCATATCAAGGTGGTGCGCACCTCCGAGGGGGCCGCGATCCGGCTGACCACCGAATGGGCGCGCAGCGGCTGCATGCCCTCGGTCGATCCGATGTTCGATAGCGTCGCCGAGGTGTTCGGTGCGCGTGCGCTGGGCGTGGTGCTGAGCGGCATGGGCCGCGACGGCTGTGAGGGTGCCGGGCGCCTGGTAGAGGCGGGTGCCAAGGTGCTGGTGCAGGATCAGGCCAGCTCGGTCGTCTGGGGCATGCCCGGCGCCGTTGCGACGGCCGGGCGGGCGAGTGCGGTGCTGCCGCCCGAAGAGATCGGCCGGCTGATCGGCCGGGGAGGCGTGCGATGATCGGCGCCGACGCACTGAGCGGCGGCGCCATGCAACTGATCGGATCCCTGCTCGAGCAGCGTACCGGCCAGCAGATCGCGGCCAACCGCGCCTGGCGGATCGAGACCGCACTGAAGCCGGTGCTCCGCGAACGCGGATTGCCCAGCCTCGACGCGCTGGTCGGCCAGTTGCTCGGGGCGCGAACGGGCGAGTTGGCCGATCAGGTGGTAGACGTGCTGCTCAACCAGGAGACGAGCTTTTTCCGTGACGTGGCGGTGCACGATCAGGTCGCCGCGGCGGCGACGGCGATGCAGGCGGAGATCGGCAACCGGCGGCTGCGAATCTGGTCGGCAGGCTGCTCCACCGGCCAGGAGCCGCTGTCGCTCGCCATGCTGTTCGCCGAGAAGGCAGAGGGGTTCCCGATGCCGCCGGAGATCGTCGCGACCGACGTGTCGGCGGCGGCCCTCGCGCGCGGGCGGGCGGGGCGCTACTCGCAGTTCGAGATCCAGCGGGGCCTGCCGGTGCGGCGGATGGTCGAATGGTTCGACACCGTTGACGGTGAATGGGTGGCTCGGCCCGAACTGGTGCGGCGCGTGCAGTTCCGCCAGCAGAACCTCACCGCCGATGCCCCGCCGCCGGGCAAGTTCGACCTGATCCTGTGCCGCAACGTGATGCTGTATTTCTCGTTGCCGCTGCGGCGCCAGGTGTTCGACCGGCTGGCGAGCGCGATCCGCCCCGGCGGCCTGCTTGTCCTGGGCGCGGGCGAGACGGTGATCGGGCTGACCGATCATTTCACCCCGAGCGAAGCCTATCGGGGGTTCTACCGGGCAAGCGGCCCCGCGGCCACGACGCTGGCGGCGGCAGGGTGATCCGGGCATTTGCCAGATACGTCGCGGGCAGTAGAAGAGCGCATGACCAGCGGCCTGGAAATACTCGATGCACCTTCCCCGAACTTCGGCGAACGTCTGTCTCCCGTCTCGATGATCGTGCTCCACTACACGGGGATGGAAAGCGGTGAGGCGGCGCTGGCGCGGCTTCGCGATCCGGAGGCGCAAGTCTCGGCGCATTATCTGATCGAGGAGGACGGCCGCATCTTTCGCCTGGTCGACGAGGGCAAGCGCGCCTGGCATGCCGGTCGATCCCATTGGCGGGGCAATGACGACGTCAATTCCGCCTCGATCGGGATCGAGATCGTCAATCCCGGGCATGAGTTCGGCTATCGGCCGTTCACGGCCGAGCAGATGAGCTCGCTGATCCCGCTGGTCGCCGACATCAAGGAGCGCCACGGCATCACGCGCGGCAATGTCGTCGGCCATTCGGACGTGGCGCCGGCGCGCAAGCAGGACCCGGGCGAACTGTTCAACTGGCACGCGCTGGCGCGCCTTCGGCTGGCGCTGCCCCGGCCGACGCGCAATCTGGTCGATCCCGGCTGGCCCGACGGCGGCTTCATGCTGGCGCTGGAGCGGTTCGGCTATGACGTGACCGATCCGGTAGCGGCGGTGACCGCCTTTCAGCGGCGGTTTCGGCCGGAGCTTATCGACGGCGAGATCGACATGGAATGCCGCTGCATCCTGCTCGCCTTGCTGCTGCCCAAGCCGCAGGGCGACGACTGAGCCTTACCGCCGGACGAATCGGGCGCCCGGTAACCATGATGGATTACGAAATCCTAAGCGAAATCTGATGAGATGCGCGCCGGAGGTATACACGGTGAGCATTTCGATCCGACCACAGATGACGCCCATGGGACCGGTGCATGTTCGCATGACCGGTGTGGTTCGGGGGGACGAGAAGGGGCCGGGGATCGGCATCGTCAACGCGCCGACCACCGCCGAGGCGACGGCGGAGCTTCACCGCGTCGCGCGCGTCTCGGGAGCGGACAGGGTCGTGAGCGTCGCCGCCGACTATCGTCGCGCCGCACTTGCCGGCGGCACCGCCAGCACCCAGTGGCGCATCGAGGTTCAGGCCTGGGGCACCGCCATGGCGCCCGCCAAGCCCGAGGCGGCCGAGCAGACGCCGGACGAGGCGCAGAATCAGGAGGCTGACAAGACGCGCGACGCCGAGGCCGCGAAGAAGGCGCAGGACGCGCAGAGCAAGGCCCGCGAAGCGGCGAAGCCGGAGGACTCACCGACCAACGCCAAGGCACCGGAACCGGCCCCTTCGCCCCAGGCTTCGGCGCCGGCGGTCCGGACCGAGGCTCCGCCGCCGCCGCCGGCGACGAGCGCTCCGTCCGCGCCTTCGCTCGACACGGCGTCCGCCCCGCCGCCCGCGCCGGTTGCGACCTCGGAACGCTGAACCGCTTGCGTGTGGCGCCCGAGGCGCTAGAGCAGGCGGGCCAGAGGATCGGGCGGCCGCCGCTTGCAGCGATGCGAGGGGAGGAAAGTCCGGGCTCCACGGAACGACGGTGGCGGGTAATGCCCGCCGGGGGTGACCCCAGGGAAAGTGCCACAGAGAGCAGACCGCCCACTGCCCCGGTTCGCCGGGGTAAGGGCAAGGGTGAAAGGGTGCGGCAAGAGCGCACCGCGCGACCGGTAACGGAAGCGGCTTGGTAAACCCCACCGGGAGCAAGACCGAATAGGGACGGCACATGCGCCTCGTTCCGGCGCGTCGTCCGGGTTGGTTGCTGGAGCGGCGGAGCGATCCGTCGCCTAGAGGAATGGTCGCCTATCCCCTTCGGGGGTGGACAGAACCCGGCTTACAGATCCTCTGGCATTACTCTTATCACGCACGCGCGGCTCTGGCCTTTGGCCGGCCCCGCGCCTATCTGGGCGGGCTATGGCGCGACACACGCGATCGATGGACTGGGGCTTTCCCCGCTGGCGCGAATACGGCTCCGAGCGCGAGGCCGCGCGCGTGCGGCTGTGCGACCGCGACGGCTGCGATCGGCCGGGCGACCGGCCGGCTCCCAAATCGCCCAACAATCCCGAACGCTGGTATTTCTGCGAGGAACATGCCGCGGAATACAACCGCAATTGGGACTATTTCGCCGGCCTTACCGCCGAAGAGGCGGCGCAGCGCGAGGCCAACGAGCGCCGCACCGCGAACGGCTATGCCCATTCGGCCACCAACAGCTGGGCGGGTCCGGGCGACGGCAGCCGCTCGCGCGACGAGATGAAGGCGCTGGAAGTGCTGGAGCTGGAAGTCGACGCGACGTTCGAGGCGGTGCGCGGCGCCTGGCGCCGGCTTGCCAAGGAATATCACCCGGACGTTCGGCCGAACGACGCCGATGCCGCCAAGCGCTTCCAGGCGATCCAGGCGGCGTACGACGTGCTCAAGACCGCCGAGGACCGGCGCCAATGGAAGCCGCAATGACCCAGCTGGTCGCGTCCAACTGGGGCAATGCGGTGCTGGTGTGCGGCAAATGCTCGAAGAAGCTCGGCGGCGGCTTCGGTCCCAAGGGGAAGACCGCGCTCGCCAAGGCGCTGCGCAAGCAGTTCGGGCTGGGCAAGGGCCGCAAGGCCGAGGTCGGCGTGGTCGAGACCAAGTGCCTGGGCGTGTGCCCCGGCGGCGCGGTGACGGTGGTGAACGGCGCGCAGGCGCGCGAGTGGCTGATCGTCAAGAAGGGCGCGGACCTGGACGAGGTCGGGCGGGAACTGGGGATTTCCTGAGGCCTTCCCCACACCGAGCGACGTGTCGGCAGGACCACCGTACCTTTTGTACGTCATCCCGGCGGAAGCCGGAATCCATTCGCCACTCGGTGCCAGTAGGAGCGGACACGTAGCCCCCAATGGATCCCGGCTTTCGCCGGGATGACGGTTTACCGGGCGCGGAGTTCCCAGCGCGGGATCAGGCGTACCTTCCCGCCGTTTCCCGGATCAGCGCGATCATGTTGGGGATGCCCTGGGTCCGGTTCGAGCTGAGCTGGTTCTTGAGGTCGAATGGGGCGAGCGCGCTCTCGATGTCGGTCGCCAGGATCTCGGCCGGGCTGCGATCCTGCACCGTCAGCAGCACCAGCGCGATGATGCCCTTGGTGATCGCCGCGTTCGAATCCGCCAGGAAGTGGAGCCGCCCATCGTCTGTCCGCGTCGGGTAGACCCACACCGAGGCCGAGCAGCCGCGCACCAGCGTCGCATCGGTCTTGAGGGGGGAGGGCATGTCCTCGAGCGCCTTGCCGAGATCGATCAGCAAGCGATAGCGATCGTCGGCGTCGAGAAACCCATATTCATCCTGGAGATCGGCAAGGCTGGTCATGGGGTTCGCGCTAGCCGTACCGTGCGCTATTTTCCAGCCTCGCGATTACTTGGTCGTCGGCGCGCCGTAGCGCAGGCCCAGCCGGGGGCGTGGCGCCCGCTCCGGCGCCGGGGCGGGCTTGGCCTCCGCCGTCGTCGGGGTCGTCTGGCTCACAGGTCCACCCCGGCGGCGATCGCTTCCAGCTTGCGGATGCGTTCCTTGAGGTCGGCCAGCTCGATCCGCGAGGCCGGGCTGGGCATCGTCGTCGCGGTCGCTTCCGGGCGGTGGCGTTCCGCCAGTTCGCGGTGCTTCAGCGCCAGCCAGCCGCGCCAGCCGGAAAGCGCCGCGGCGGTGATCATACCCAGGCCCGCCAGGCCCGATACGGCGAGAGTGATGGCGAGTTGCGGGTCGCTGGTCATCGGGGTTGCTCCCAAAAACATGGCTCAGATCCGGTTCTTGTCGCGCAGCTTCTCGATCTCGTGATCGAGCCGCAGGCTGTTTTCGTTGTCGGTGATGACGCGCTCGAGCACCTGGACGCGCTCCTTGAGGGCGCGGATCTCGTCGCGGAGGCGGTCGGCCTCGAACTTCTCGGCGGGATCGCGGACGGCAAGGCCTTCCATCCGGTTGCCCCGACCTCCCTTGATCACGCCATAGCGTGCCTGGAGCACTCTGCCGATCGTGATCACGACGATGATGGCCACGACCATTTCGAACGGGTTCATTGCACCTTACTCCCCTAGTCGGCGCGCGGCGCGCCTCAGTTTCCTGCGGGCGATGCCTCTGCGGCGCGGAGGGCGCGGCGGCGGGGGCGATCGCGGCTTTCGGCGAGGGCAATAGCTCCCCCGCACAGTGCGGCAAGCACTGCGAGCATGATGATCATCGATATTTCCTTGCTTCAGATGGGGGTGAAAACGTTTTTTCAGTTCAGCGGGGCGTCGCGCAGCTTCTCGATTTCTTCGGCGAGGCCCATGCCGCGATCGGTGATGATCCGCTCCAGCACCTGCACCCGCTGTTCGAGCCGTTCGGTGTGGGCGGCATATTGCGCGGCCTTCTCGGCGGTCAGTTGGGCTTCGATCTCCATCCGCCGCTCCTGCAGCTTCAGGAAGGGTTTGATGAAGACGCCGCCGATGATCGCCAGCAGGCCGCAGCTGATGCCGAGGATCGGGATGAGGGCAAAGCTGTCCATGGCACGGGTCCCCTTCAGTTCGAGCGGCTGCGCAGCGCCTCGATCTCGCGATCGAGCTGGTGCGCGCCATCGGTCACGATGCGCTCGACATTGGCCAGCCGGTCCTTGACCGAGCCGATCTCGGCGCGGAGCTGGGCGTTTTCCTGGCTGAGCAGCTTGATCCGCTCCAGCGCCTCGTCGTTGCGCTGGGGATAGACGGCCTTGCCCCAGCTGTTCTCGAGCGGATAGCCGTTCTTGACGCGAAGCCAGGTGGTGAACAGCCAGCCGCCGAGTGCCATGAAGCCCATCGCCAGCCCCATCAGGATGATCCATGGGAGGAACGGGGCGAGAGAAACTTCGATCATCGTTCGTCTCCTCAGCGCAGCGCGTCGATGGCGCGGGCGGTACGTTCGGCGGGATCGGTGGCGATCCGTTCCAGGACTGCGATCCGCTCCTCCAGCCGGCCGATCTGGCCTGCGAGCCGTTCATTGTCGGCTTCGAGCAGGTCGATCTTGCGGGCGGCCTCGGCATCCGCCTTGTCGATATTCTTGCCCCAGTCGTCGCTGATCGAATAGCCGTGCCGGGCACGGATCCAGTTGTTGACCAGCCACCCGATGGTGGAGATCGCCACCAGTGCGATCACGAATGCGGGCCCACCCCAGTTCATCGTGCTTCTCCCTGTTGACAGCCTGCGTCTCAGCGCAGGCTGTCGATCTCTTCGGCGAGCCGGGTGTTGCGGCTCGTGTAGAACATCTCGATGTCGGCGAGCCGGCGATCGATGTCGCGGAACTTCGAGCGGACCTCGGCGGTCGAGCGCTTGGGGCTGGAGCGGACGCCCTGCCAGAAGCGTTCGTCCTCCGGCGTGTCGTAGAGGCCCACCGGCTTGGGGTTCGCGATCCAGGCGATCACGAAATAGCCCAGGGCAACCCAGCCGGTGGCGACGGTGAGCAGCACGGTGGCCACCCGGATCCAGGTCACGTCGATCCCGGTATAATCTGCCAGGCCGGCGCAGACGCCCATGAACTTGCGGTTCTGCCGGTCGAGGTAGAATTTCGTACGAGCGGACATTTCAGTTCCTCCGTGAAGGATCGTAGCTGCCCGGTTCCGGGCGCTGGGCCGCGTGCGGGCGATAGTCGGGGTTGTCGGCGGCGATGATGCGTTCGACCGTCATCAACCGGTCTTCGAGCATGCGCGCCGTGCGATACAGGTCGTCGAGAAGGTTCTCGTCTTCCCGGGTGATGGTCCCTGCCTGCTTCCACTTCGTTACGTAGTGGAAGACGATCCAGGGCATCCCGAGGAAGAGGATGGCGCAGACGAAGACCGGAATGAGGACGTCTTCCACCAGTTACGCTCCCTTGTTCAGCCGCGCCTTCAGCGCCTCGAGTTCGGCATCGACCTTTTCCGACGAGCGGAGTTCGGCGATTTCCTCTTCGAGCGTCTTCGGGTTGCCGCCCAGGCCCATCGCATCGGCGCGGCCTTCGGCCAGATCGACGCGGCGTTCCAGGATGTCGAAGCGCGAGAAAGCGTCCTGCATCTTCGACCCGTTGGTCATTTCCCGCAAGCGGGCGCGGTTGTTGGCGCTTTCCAGGCGGGCGACGATCGAGTTCTGCCGGGTGCGTGCCTCGCGCAGCTTGTTCTGCAGCTTGTTGATGTCCTCTTCCGAGGCGCGGAGCGCTTCGTCGAGCACCGCGATCTCCTGCTGCAGCTGATCGCACATGTCGGCGGCCTTCTGGCGCTCGACCAGCGCGGCCTTGGCGAGATCCTCGCGGTCCTTCGAAAGGGCCAGCTCGGCCTTCTCGGTCCAGCTTTCCTGCAGCTTTTCCAGCTTCGCAATGTGGCGGCGCATTTCCTTCTGATCGGCGATCGTGCGCGCCGCGCTGGCGCGAACCTCGACCAGCGTTTCCTCCATCTCGAGGATGATCATGCGCACCATCTTCGCGGGGTCCTCGGCCTTGTCGAGCAGGTCGGTGACGTTGGCGGCGATGATATCGCGGGTTCGCGAGAAGATACCCATGCTATGCGCTCCTTCGTATGTTCTTTGGGGGTGCCGCCGGAAGGGATGGGGGCCCTTCCGGCGGCCCTGGCACCGCCGAGGGAGGCAATGCCAGGAGACCTCGTGTGCCGCCTCAGGCGATCGCCGGTGCCACTGCGCCAGCGGTCAGGACCAGGCTGGCGAGGAGGGCGAAGGAAACCGCCACGAAGGCGTTGCGGAGGGTGTGGATCTGGTTGGTCATGATCGTGTTCCTGAACCTTGGTAGGTTGAAGTTGGTGCCCGTCATCGGGCTTGCCGACATCTTTGCAGGAGGCGTGCCAAGTTCGAAAAATGGCGGAAAACCGTCGTTTTAATTTTGACTACAATTGTGGTTGTCAAATTCCGCTTGCTAATAGTTGGGAAAATTCGCCAAGCTTGGGGAATGGAGCGGATCACGCAGGTCATCGGCCAGTCCTCGGCCTTTCTCGACGCGCTGGAACAGGCCAGCCGCGCCGCCGGGCTCGATCGGCCGGTGCTGGTGATCGGCGAGCGCGGCACCGGCAAGGAACTGGTCGCGGAACGTCTCCATCGCCTGAGCCCGCGCTGGGACCAGCCACTGGTGACGATGAACTGCGCAGCACTTCCCGAGACGCTGATCGAGGCCGAGCTGTTCGGCCACGAGGCCGGCGCGTTCACCGGCGCCACCAAGGCGCGCACCGGCCGGTTCGAGGAAGCCGATGGGGGCACGCTGTTCCTCGACGAGCTCGGCACGCTCTCGATGGGCGCGCAGGAGCGGCTTCTGCGCGCGGTGGAATATGGCGAGATCACGCGGATCGGTTCGTCGCGTCCCGTGCGGGTGGACGTGCGCATCGTCGCGGCGACCAACGAGCATCTGCCGCACCGGGTGGAAAAGGGTACCTTCCGCGCCGATCTTCTCGACCGGCTGAGCTTCGAGGTGGTGACGCTGCCGCCGCTTCGCCACCGTGGCGGCGATGTGGAGGTGCTGGCGGACTTCTACGGCCGACGCATGGCCTCCGAACTCGGCTGGCAGGAATGGCCGGGCTGGGGGCCGCATGCGCTCGATGCGCTGCTGTCCCATGACTGGCCCGGCAATGTCCGTGAGTTGCGGAATGTGGTGGAGCGGGCAGTGTATCGCTGGGACCAGGGCGGGCCGATCGACCGGATCGAGATCGACCCCTTCGCCTCGCCCTATCGGCCGCGACCGATGGCCTCGTCGATGAACCCGGTGGAAAAGGCGGCGGAGCCAGCCGCGCCGGCCGCATCTGCGGCGCCCGCACCCCAGCCGGCCGAGCTGGGCGGAGACTTCAAGACGCGCGTGTCGCGGTTCGAGAAGCAGCTGCTCTCGCAGGCGCTGGCGGAACATCGCTTCAACCAGCGCGCTACGGCGGAGGCGCTGGGCCTCACCTACGACCAGCTGCGCCACGCGCTGCGGCGGCACGATCTGCTGGGGGCTGGCGGCTAATATTGCTAATCATTCGCAGCCTATTTGAGAGTGGTTTGCAATAAGCGAGGTTCCTCCGCGGCGCCGAGCGCGAGGGGCGGTTCGAGGATACGCTGGCGCAGCTCACGGCGATGGCGAAGCAGGCGCGGGAAGCGGTGGAGGGGTAATACAAAACTAAGCCCCTCCTCCTTGGAGGAGGGGTTGGGGTGGAGGGATTCCAG
>NZ_AGFU01000036.1 GCF_000226955.1 Sphingomonas elodea ATCC 31461 | reverse complement strand
CCGCCGTTTTTGCGTGTCCCTGTCATCGTTCCGGAACGAAAACCCGTCACAGGCACCGCCTCGGGTTTTCTTCGGAAGGAATGACGATGCGCAAGGGGTTGATGGTCGGGGCGGCGGCGCTGTTGATGGCGATGGCGCCGGGCGGCGCCACGCCGGATGCCGACAGGAGCCTCGACTCGCTGCGGCTCGACCAGCTGCGTTTGCTCGGCTCGCACAACAGCTATCGCCCCTATCCGTTGCCCCAGGTCGAGGCCCGCATCCGCGCGCTCGCGCCGAAGGAGTGGGACGGCCTTGCCTATGGCCATCCGCCGCTGGAGAGCCAGCTGGCCCTCGGGCTGCGCCAGCTCGAGATCGACGTGGCACCCGATCCGCAGGGGGGCGCCTATGCCGCGCCCTATGCCGACGGCCCCGCCGAGATCCGGGCGGAGATGGCCGCGCCCGGCGCCAAGACGATCCACGTGCCGGGTTTCGACTGGCAGACGCATTGCCGCACCTTCCGCGCCTGCATGATGATCTTCCGCCGCTGGTCCGATGCGCATCCGGGGCATCTGCCGGTGATGCTGCTGGTCAATGCCAGCGACGTGCGGCCGATCCCGGGGCTGCGCACCACCGACCTCGGCTTCGATGCGGCCGCGCTCGACGCGCTCGACGCCGATATCGCGGCAACGATCGGCCGCGATCGGGTGATCGCGCCGGACGACGTCCGGGGATCGCTTTCGACGCTGCGCGACGCGGTGCTCGCGCATCGCTGGCCGACGGTGGGCGCGTCGCGCGGCAAGTTCCTGCTCGTGCTCGACACGTCGGAGGCGAACGAGGAACGCTATCGCGCCGGCCATGCCAGCCTGAAGGGCCGCATGATGTTCGGCTGGTACCCCGAGGACGCGCCCGAGGCGGCCTTTTTCAACATGCAGAGCCCGACCAAGGATGCGGGCCTGATCACCCGCCGCGTGAAGGCGGGGTTCATGGTCCGCACCCGCGCCGATTCGGAGACGCTGGAGGCGCGCAAGCATGACCGCAGCCGGCTCGACGCGGCGATCGCCTCGGGCGCGCAGTTCATCAGCACCGATTATTACGAAGGCGCGCCCGATCCGCGAGGGCTGAACTTCACCGTGTCGCTCGGCAAGAGCAGCGTGGTGTGCAACGGCGTGACGGCTAGCTGCCCGAAGCGCTGATCCGCACGTCGCGGCGCGGGGCGGGCACGGTGATCCCGTGCTCGCCGAACAGCTTCCACAGCCGGTTGAGCACGTCGCTCCGCACATTGCCGATGCCGCTCTCCGGATCGCTGATCCACACCAGTATCTCGTGCGCCGCGCCGTTCTCGCCCAGCGCGGTCAGCCACACATTGGGGGCGGGCGTGTCGAGCACGCGCGGGCTTTCGGTCGCCGCGCGCAGCATCAGCGCCTGCGCCAGTTCCAGGTCGCAGCCATAGGCGACCGTCACCGCGATCCGGACCCGCACGTTGCGATCGGTGTAGGACCAGTTCTCGACCTCCTGGGTCATCAGATTCTCGTTGGGAATCAGATGCTCCTTGCCGTCGCGGGTGATCACCGAGACGGCGCGCACGCCGATCTTGTTCACCCAGCCGAAGCTGTCCCCCACGACGATCACGTCGCCCGGCTTGATCGAACGGTCCATCAGCAGGATGATGCCGGCGATCAGATTGCCGACGGTCTTTTGCATGCCGAAGCCGATCGCCAGTCCGAACGCCCCCGAAAACACCGCAAAGGTGGTCAGATCGATGCCCAGCAGGTCGATGCCGACGAAGAACGCCACCGCCAGGATTGCGATACTCGCAAGCTTCTGGCCCAGCAGCCGCTGGGTCGCGTCCAGGCCGTGGGCCCGGCCGATCCACTCCGCCAGCAGCCGATTGGCCAGCCGGACCAGCGCATAGATCAGGATCACCGTCACCGCGACGGTGAGCAGCGACAGCAGCGACAGCCGCCGCGTGCCGATGTCGAACCCGATGCGGGCCAGCAGCGCCTCGATCACGCCCAGCCCGCCCATCGTCTTGCTGAGCAGCGAGGCGAAGGCGATCATGCCCATCGCCCAGGTGACCAGCCGCGGCAGGCCCAGCCCGCGCAGCACCTCCACCACCGCCAGCGCCATCCCCAGTCCCAGCAGGATGCCGAGCAGCAGCGTCGTCGGCGGATGCCAGGGCCAGGCGCTGGTCAGCGGCGACAGCAGCAGCGCGGTGGTGAGATAGCGGGTGATCCGGCACAGCCGCGGCTGGATGCCGTTGGCATGCTCGCCGAGCACCCGATGCCAGAGTCCCGCAAGCTGCGCGCCGACCCGCTGGCCAACCAGTACGCCTACCGCCAGGGCGAGTGCCGCGAGCCCCAGCGCCACCGCCATCTCGCCCAGTTCGGCCGGGGAGGGGATGCGCATCCCCATGCCGGCGAACCGGTCGAGCAGGTTGCGGATCATCCGCGCGCGGCGGCGAAGCGGGCGAGGCCGGCCGCGAGATCGGCGATCAGGTCGTCCGGATCCTCCAGCCCGACATAGAGCCGGATCAGCGGCCCTTCGGCCTGCCAGCGCGAGGCGGTGCGGATACGCTGCGGGTCGGCGGGGATCGCCAGGCTCTCATACCCGCCCCAGCTGAAGCCGATGCCGAAATGGCGCAGGCCGTCGATCAGCGCGGTGCGCGCGGCATCGTCGCCGCCGTTCAACACGAAGGAGAACAGGCCGGCGCACCCCTTGAAGTCGCGGACGAACAGGTCGTGGCCCGGGCAGTCGGGCAGGGCAGGGTGGAGCACACGGGCCACCTCGGGCCGGGTCTTGAGCCACTGGGCGATTTTCAGCCCGCTCGCGCCCGACTGACGCAGGCGTACCTCCATCGTCCGCAGTCCGCGCGATCCCAGATAGGCGTCGTCCGGGCTCGCGCACAGGCCCAGCTGGTAGGTGGTCGTGCGCAGCCGATCATAGGCGCCCGGCGCGGCGGTGACCGATCCCATCATCACGTCGGAATGGCCGACTACATATTTCGAGCAGGACAGGATCGTATAGTCGATGCCCTTCTCGATCGCCGGAAAATAGAGCGGCCCCGCCCAGGTATTGTCGAGCAGCGTCACGATCCCGCGCGCCTTGGCCACCGCGACGATGGCGGGAACGTCCTGCACCTCGAAGGTCAGGCTGCCCGGGCTTTCGAGCAGGATCGCCCTGGTCCGCTCGGTGCAGAGCGCGGCGATGCCGTCGCCGATCAGCGGATCGTAATAGGTGGCGGTGATGCCCAGCCGCTTGAGCATGGTGTTGCCGAAGGCGCGGGTGGGTTCGTAGCTGCTGTCGGGCAGCAGCACCTCGTCGCCCGGCGACAGCACCGCGAGCAGCGCGGTGGTGATCGCCGCCACGCCCGAGGGGTAGAGGAGCGTCGCCTCGGCACCCGGCTCCAGCGCGGTCAGCGCGTCGGCGAGCGACCATTGGGTCGGCGTGCCGCGCCGGCCGTAATAGAGCTTGTGGTGCGTGTCCGCGCTGCCGCGCTCGCGCATTGCGGCGATGTCGTCATAGAGGATGGTCGAGGCGCGCCATACGGGCGGGTTGACGATGCCCTGCGTCCATTCGGGGCGGCGCCCGGCATGGACGACCTTGGTCGCATCCTTGTCGTCATGCTCGCTCATGCGCCGATGGCCTTCGCGGTATCGGGCTGCGCGCCCCATTCGGTCCAGCTGCCGTCGTAGAGCGCGATCTCGTGGCCGAGCAGATGCGCGGCAAAGACGATCACCGATGCGGTGATTCCCGAACCGCAGGTGGCGACCAGCGGCCGGTTGAGGTCGAGCCCGGCAGCGTCGAACACCGCCTGGATGCCTTCGGGGGACTTCCAGTGGCCGTCGCTTTCGAAGAAGCGGCCATAGGGAATGTTCTTGGCGCCCGGCATGTGCCCGGCGGCGCATTCGGGACGCGGATCGGGCTCCTCGCCGGTGAAGCGCGCGGCCGAGCGGGCGTCGACGATCTGCTCGGTGGTGGTGCGCATCTCGTCGAGCGTGCGGATCTGCGCGGCGGGTTCGCCAGCGGTGAAGACCGAGGCGGCGGCGAGATGCGGTCCGGTCTGCACCGGCCGCCCCTCGGCGCGCCAATGGCCCATAGTGCCGTCGAGGATGGCGGCCTGCACCCCGAACATCCGCAGGACCCACCAGGCGCGGCAGGCGGTGTGGTGCGGGCTGTTGTCGTACAGGACGATGCGGGTGCCGGCGGTTACTCCCAGCTGCGCCATGCGGTCCTCGAACACAGCCCGCGTGGGCAGCATCGAAGGCAGCGGGTTTGCGGCATCGACCAGCGTGTCGAGATCGAGCAGCCGCGCGCCAGGGATATGTCCCGCCTCGAACTCCGCGCGCGGGTCCTGTCTGGCTGCGCCCGGGATGGTGGAGGTGTAGGTCGCGTCGAGGACCAGCAGGTCGTCGGCGCCGAGCATGCCGGCCAGCGCTTCGGTGGTGATCAATCCGTCCATGCGGGTAGGTCCTAGCCCTATGGAAACCGCACCGCAAACGCCTACATGGCCCGCATGGACGCCAAGCATCTCGGTAAGCAATCCGCCCTGCCCGCCACCCCGGAGGAAGCGGAACTCGACTATGTTCCCAACCCGCGGCCGGGCCTGCGCTATCTGGTGCGGTTCGCCGCGCCCGAATTCACCTCGCTCTGCCCGATCACCGGCGCGCCCGATTTCGCGCATCTGGTGATCGACTATGTGCCGGGGGAACGGATCGTCGAATCCAAGTCGCTCAAGCTGTTCCTGGGCAGCTTCCGCAACCACGGCGCGTTCCACGAGGATTGCACCGTCGGCATCGGCGAGCGGCTGTTCCGCGAGATGCAGCCGGTGTGGCTGCGGATCGGCGGCTATTGGTACCCGCGCGGCGGCATCCCGATCGATGTGTTCTGGCAGTCCGGCAAGCCGCCCGAGGATGTGTGGATCCCCGAGCAAGGGGTTCCCAGCTATCGCGGGCGGGGCTGAACACCCCATGTACAGCACCGCCGACCGCAAGTAGATTGTGCGGTGCAATAGAGTCGCAACTTATATCAAGAACAGGAGTTAAGCAGGACGAACAGCGCAGTTTTGCGCCTCGTCCATCACGCAACAGCGAAAGGTCCGCCATGGCACGGTCTCCGATTCATCCGAGGATCCGGCATCTTGCCCTGATCGGCAACTTCCTGCCGCGCAAATGCGGGATCGCCACCTTTACTACCGATACCTATACGGCGTTCGCCGAGCGCTATCCGGGTATCCAGGTCGACGTCTACGCGATGGACGATCTTCCCGGGCATTACGCCTATCCGCCCCAGGTGACGGGCAGCATCGCGCAGAATGACCGCAGCGCCTATCTGGATACCGCCCGCAAGATCGAGGCGAGTGGTGCGGAGGCGCTGTGGATTCAGCACGAATATGGCATTTTCGGCGGTGCAGCCGGCGAGTTGCTGCTCGCGCTCACCGACCGCGTCTCGATCCCGGTCATCGTCACGCTCCACACCGTCCTCGAGCGCCCGAGCTCCGATGAGCGTCGGGTGATGGAGGCGCTGATCCGTCGCGCGTCCACGCTGATCGTGATGGCCGAGAAGGGTCGCGAAATACTGAAGCGCGTCCACGGCGTGGACGGCAGCAAGATCAAGGTCATCCCGCACGGTGTGCCCGACCGGGCCTTCGCCGACACCGCCGCGTTCAAGCCGAGGTTCGGCTGGGAAGGTCGCGATGTGGTGCTGACCTTCGGCCTGCTCGCGCCCAACAAGGGGATCGAGACGATGATCGAGGCAATGACCTCGGTCGTCGCCGAGCATCCGAACGCACTCTATGTGCTACTTGGCGCGACCCATCCCAATCTGGTCGCCCATGAAGGGGAGGCCTATCGGGACAGGCTGCTGGCCCAAGTTCAGGCGGCCGGCCTGGATCACAACGTGCAGTTCGTAAATCGCTTTGTCGAGCAGAGCGACCTGCTCGACTATTTGCAGGCGGCCGACCTGTACGTTACGCCGTATCTCAACCCCGCGCAGATAACATCGGGCACGCTTTCCTACGCGGTAAGCATGGGGAAGCCGGTTATCTCGACACCCTATATCCACGCGACGGAAATTCTTGCGGATGCACATGGAGTGATCGTCGATTTCGCCGACAGCGCCGGTTTCGCTCGTGAGATCAATCGCCTGCTCGGTGACGCCGATGCGCGGAGTGCTCTGGCGGATCGCGCCTATACCCGCGGGCGCACGATGCTGTGGGCCCGCCTTGCCGAGCGTGCGGTCGCACAGATCGACGCCATTCTCGACGAGAAGCCGCGCCGCATCACCCGGTCGTCAAACGAGCTGCCGCCGCTCAGCCCGGTACTGACCGCGGTGGAACGGATGAGCGATTCGACCGGTATGCTCCAGCATTCGATCTATTCGGTGCCCGATCGCCGCCACGGCTATTGCATCGACGACAATGCCCGCGCGCTGATCCTGATGAGCAAGATCGACGAGGTCGACGAGGCGGTGCGCGACCGCTGGACCGCCATCTATGGCGGCTTCGTCCAGCATGCGTGGAATCCGGACAAGCGCAAGTTCCGCAACTTCATGAACTTCGACCGTAGCTGGTGTGAGGACGAGGGTTCGGAAGATTCGAACGGCCGCGCGGTGTGGGCGCTGGGCGTCACCGCGCGCGATGCCCGCGCGCAGAAGCATCGGGACTGGGCGTCGGTGCTGTTCGACGAGACGGCCTCGATCGCCTTTGACCTGGGGAGCCCGCGTGCGCACGCCTTTGCGATGCTCGGCGCCGCCGCGATGGCGGAGGCCCATCCGGGCCATGCCTTGTCGCGCGAGATCCTGACGCGCTTCGGCAACGAGCTGGTCGCGCTGCTCGAACGCACGCGCCGCCCGGCTTGGAGCTGGTTCGAGATCGTGCTGGCCTATGACAATGCCCGCCTGCCGGAGGCGCTGCTGCGCGCCGGCCGCGCGCTTGGCCGTCGCGACTTTATCGACACGGGGCTGGAGACGCTCGCCTGGATCGTCCAGCGCCAGACGTCCCCCGAGGGGCGCTTCCGCGCGGTGGGCACCGAAAGCTTCGGTCGCGAATATGCCGAGCCTCTTCCGTTCGACCAGCAGCCGCTGGAGGCGCAGGCGACGATCGATGCCTGTCTCGCCGCGCACGATGTCACCGGCGACCGGCGCTGGGCCGACGAGGCGATGCGTGCCTATCGCTGGTATCTTGGGGCGAACGATCTCGACACGCCGCTGGCAAGCGTGGCCGACGGCGGCTGTTTCGACGGCCTGATGCCGACCGGGCTCAACCGCAATCAGGGCGCCGAGTCGATTCTCGCACTCCAGCTGGCGAATTGCGCGATCTCTGCTCTTTCAAAGGGCAATAAAAGCGTGGCAGGACCGGAACTCGCCGTCGCCTGAAGCGATACGGGGGACGGCGCCGTAACGAGCGCGTTCCCCGGGGGTTGCTGAATGCCGGAACTGTTTCATCATAGCCTTCGGCTTCGCGCCGATCCGTCGCGCGTCGTCGTGCGCCCGTTCCATGTCGCCTGGGCCTCCACCAATGGCGGGGCGCCCAGCCGCACGGAGCGGATCGTCAGCGAGGTGCTTGCGCTCTCGCCCGCCCAGGCGCGGGCGGAGCTTGAGCTCGTCCTCAAGGACTTCGAAGCGCGCCACTGGCAGACGCGTCGCGTGTTCATGACTCGCTATGACGAGATCGAGGCGATGCTCGGCCTCGACGGCGCGGCGATCGGTGACGAGAAGCGCCAGCTGCTTGGTGCCTATTTCTGCCACGAATACAGCTATGCCGCCGCCGCCCTGATGAATCCCAGCGCGGTGCCGCATTACGACCAGACCGGCATGCCGCCGGGCAGCATGCGCATCCTGATGTCGCTGCGCGCGGTGGGCGAAGGGCATATCTCCTCGGTTGCGTTCCGCGAAGGCATCATCACCGACGGCAGCGGGCTGACGCTCGCCCCCGAGCCGCCCTTCGCCACCGCCGCCGACGCGCGCGAGCCGGACGAGCGCGCGATGGAAGGGCCGGTGCGGATTTACCGCCACCGCGATTCCACATTGTCCGGCACGGTGATCTTCCCGATCACCCGCGCCCAGTCGAACGGGCTGGAGGATCTGCGGATCTGCCACTTCACCCATGACGATGGCACGGTCGAATGGATCGGCACCTACACCGCCTATAACGGCTCCGCGATCCAGTCCGAGCTGCTGCGCACGCGCGACTGGCGGGGTATCGATCTCGTGCCGATGACCGGCAGCGCCGCACGCAACAAGGGCATGGCGCTGTTCCCGCGCAAGGTCGGCGGCAAGTACATGATGCTCGGCCGACAGGACGGCGAGAACATCTTCCTGCATACCTCGGACGACATCACCCATTGGGAAGGCGGCGACCTGATCATCAAGCCGCGCTTCCCCTGGGAGCTGGTGCAGATGGGCAATTGCGGCCCGCCGATCGAGACCGACGATGGCTGGCTGGTGCTCACCCACGGCGTCGGCGCGATGCGCAAATATTCGATCGGCGCGGCGCTGCTCGACAAGAACGATCCCTCCAAGGTGCTCGCCCGCTCGCGCGCGCCGCTGCTGGCCGCCGCCGATCAGGACCGCGAAGGCTATGTGCCCAACGTCGTCTATACCTGCGGCGCGATCCGCCACGGCGACAGCCTGTTCATCCCGTACGGTGTGGCGGACAGCTCGGTCGCGTTCGCCTTCGCGCCGATCCAGGCGCTGATCGATCAGATGGAGTGAACCGTCACGCCGTCGCCCCGCGGTCGGGGCGACGGCTGCGGTTCAACGCGCGATCGGCACCCCGTCGCGCAGTTCGTGGCTGCACAGCTGCGCCTCGGGCGTATCCTCCGCCTCCAGCGCGGTGACCGTCACCCAGCCCTGCGCGCGCAGGGCGGCGCCGGTTGCCGCATCGGTGCCGAACGGCAGGAACAGCCGGCGCCGCGCATCGCCCCCCATGCCGGCATCGAGAATGGGGTCCGCATAGAGCGAGAAGCCGACCGCCGGCTCCTCGCGGCCGCCATCGTGCACCACCGTATAGGTGCCGCCGCGGCCGATCTCGCCGCGCACGCCGCGCGTGAAGATCGAGAAGCCGAGCCAGGTCTGATATTCGAAGCCATGGCGCTCGGTGGGATCGAGCGTCAGCACAACGCCGGCGGGGATGCTCGCGGCGATGGTGGCGAGGCCGTCGATGCGGCTGGCCAGCGCCGTCCCGGCATCGGTCGCGCGCAGCTTGGCCATCGCGCTGTCGAACGGGCCGGCAGCCTCGATCAGCGGCAGATACTTGGGATCGATCGCGGCGACGCCGCCGGCGTCCTTGGCATCCAGCCGCTCGCGCAGCGCGGTGAGCTTCTCCTGCGGCAGCGTACCGCCGGCGAGGGTGTCGACCAAGTCGGGCAAGGTGAAATCGATTGCGAGGCCTTCGACGCCCGCTGATTGCAGCGCCTCGATCGCGACGCGGACGATCTCCATCGCCGCCGCCACACTGTCGCGGCCGATCAGCTCGCAGCCGATCTGGCGCATCGCCCGGCGCGGATCGAGCGCGGGCGCCTTCAGCTTGAGCACCTGGCCCGCATAGCAGAGCCGTACCGGCCGCGGATGGTGACCCATGCGCGTCGCCGCGATGCGGCCGACCTGCGCGGTCAGGTCCGGCCGGATGGCGAGGCTGCGCTGCGACACCGGATCGACGAAGCGCACCGCATCGCGCACCGCGCCGGTCTTGAGCCGCGTCGCCAGTTCGTCGGCGAACTCGGCGAGCGGCGGATCGACCTGTTCATAGCCATAGAGCCGGGCAAGCCCCAGCACGCGCGTTTCGAGCCGCGCCGCGGCATCGGCGGCGGGCGGCAGTCGATCGTGAAACCCTTCGGGGAGGAGACCAGTCATGGCCGCCTCCCCTAATGGCTTCAGAAGCCGAGCGCCATGGCGGTCTTCACGCCCGGCAGCGCGCGGACCTTGCCGAGCAGCGCGTCGTCCACCGCCTCGTCGACCGAGAGCAGCAGCACCGCCTCGCCGCCGGCCGAGCGGCGGCCGAGGTGGAAGGTGCCGATGTTGACGCCCGCCTCGCCCAGCGTCGTGCCCAGGCGGCCGATGAAGCCCGGCGCGTCCTCGTTGACGATGTAGAGCATCGGGCCGACCAGATCGGCCTCGACCTTGATGCCGAACAGCTCGACCAGGCGCGGGGCGGCGTTGCTGAACAGCGTACCCGCCACCGAGCGCGCGCCCGATTCGGTGCCGACGGTCACGCGCACCAGCGTGTGATAGTCGCCCTCGCGGTCATGGCGCACTTCGCGCACGTCGAGCCCGCGCTCCTTGGCGAGGAACGGCGCGTTGACCATGTTCACCGTGTCCGAATGGACGCGCATCAGCCCGGCGAGCACCGCGCTGGTGATCGGTTTCTGGTTGAGCTCGGCGGCCGCACCCTCGACCTCGATCGCGATGCTGTTGAGCTCGCCATGCGCCAGTTGCCCGACCAGGCCGCCCAGCTTCTCGGCCAGCGCCATATAGGGCTTGAGCCGCGGCGCCTCCTCGGCCGAGAGGCTCGGCACGTTGAGCGCGTTGGTCACGCCGCCGGTGACGAGATAGTCGGCGAGTTGCTCGGCGACCTGGATCGCCACGTTGACCTGCGCTTCGGTGGTCGAGGCGCCGAGGTGCGGCGTCGCGACGAAGTTCGGCGTGCCGAACAGCGGATGCTCCTTGGCGGGCTCCACCGCGAACACGTCGAGCGCGGCGCCGGCGATATGGCCGCTCTCCAGCCCTTCCTTCAGCGCCGCCTCGTCGATCAGGCCGCCGCGCGCGCAGTTGATGATCCGCACGCCCTTCTTGGTCTTGGCGAGATTCTCGCGGCTCAGGATGTTGCGGGTCTGGTCGGTCAGCGGCGTGTGCAGCGTGATGAAGTCGGCGCGCAGCAGCAGGTCGTCGAGCGACATCTTCTCGACGCCCATTTCCAGCGCACGCTCGGGCGTGAGGAACGGGTCATAGGCGATCACGCGCATGCGCAGGCCAATGGCGCGGTCCGCGACGATCGAGCCGATATTGCCCGCGCCGATCAGGCCCAGCGTCTTGCCGGTCAGCTCGACGCCCATGAAGCGGTTCTTCTCCCACTTGCCGGCCTGGGTCGAGGCATCGGCCTCGGGCAGCTGGCGGGCGAGCGCGAACATCAGCGCGATGGCGTGCTCGGCGGTGGTGATCGAGTTGCCGAAGGGCGTGTTCATCACCACCACGCCCTTGGCCGAGGCGGCGGGGATGTCGACATTGTCGACGCCGATGCCGGCGCGGCCGATCACCTTCAGGTTCGGCGCATGCTCGAGAATGTCCTTGGTGACCTTGGTCGAGCTGCGGATGGCGAGGCCGTCATAGTTGCCGATGATCGCCTTGAGCTCGTCCGGGGTCTTGCCGGTAATCTCGTCCACTTCCAGCCCACGCTCGCGGAAGATCTGCGCGGCCTTGGGGTCCATCTTGTCGGAAATCAGTACCTTGGGCATGGAATGCTCCTGTGCACGGCGGTACTCCTGCGAAAGCAGGAGCCCAGAGTTTCTGAGGGAATCGCGTATGGGCCTGGGCTCCTGCTTTCGCAGGAGCATGGCAGGGATCAGCCCGCCTTGGCGGTGGCGTAGGCCCAGTCGAGCCAGGGGCCGAGCGCCTCGATATCGGCGGTGTCGACGGTCGCGCCGCACCAGATGCGCAGGCCTGCCGGCGCATCGCGATAGCCGGCCACGTCATAGGCCGCGCCTTCCTTTTCGAGCAGGCCGGCGAACTTCTTGATGAAGTCGGCATCGGCACCCTCGACGGTGAGGCAGACGCTGGTGCGCGAGCGGATCGCCGGATCCTCGGCGAGGTGGCCGAGCCAGTCGCGTTCGGCGACGATCTTGTCGAGCGCGGCGGCATTGGCGTCCGAACGGGCGATCAGCCCCTCGGCGCCGCCCAGGCCCTTGCCCCATTCGAGCGCGAAGATCGCGTCTTCCACCGCCAGCATCGACGGCGTGTTGATCGTCTCGCCCTTGAACACGCCCTCGGCGAGCTTGCCCTTGGAAACGAGGCGGAACACCTTCGGCAGCGGCCAGGCGGGGGTATAGGTTTCGAGCCGCTCGACCGCGCGGGGGCCGAGGATCAGCACGCCGTGCGCGCCTTCGCCGCCCAGCACCTTCTGCCAGGAGAAGGTGGCGACGTCGATCTTGTCCCAGGGCAGGTCGTAGGCGAACACCGCCGAGGTCGCGTCGGCGAAGCTCAGGCCCTCGCGGTCGGCGGCGATCCAGTCGCCGTTCGGCACGCGCGCGCCGGAGGTGGTGCCGTTCCAGGTGAACAGCACGTCGTTCGACCAGTCGACCGCGGTCAGATCGGGGATCTGGCCATAGTCGGCGCGCAGCACGGTGGGATCGAGCTTGAGCTGCTTGACCGCATCGGTGACCCAACCCTCACCGAAGCTTTCCCAGGCGAGCGTGGTGACGGGGCGGGCGCCCAGCATCGTCCACATCGCCATTTCGAACGCGCCGGTATCCGAACCCGGCACGATGCCGATACGGTGGGTGTCCGGCAGGCGGAGCAGTTCGCGCATCAGGTCGATGCAGTATTGGAGGCGGGTCTTGCCCAGCTTCGAGCGGTGCGAGCGGCCGAGCGACTGACAAGCGAGCTTATCGGGCGACCAGCCCGGGGGCTTGGCGCAGGGACCAGAGGAAAAATAGGGACGCGCCGGTTTGGTGGCGGGCTTCGCAGGCGCAAGAGTGGCGTCGGCGGCAGTCAAATCAGTCATGTAGACTCTCCTCACAGAGAGCACGCGCGGCGTTGGGACCGCGTGGCCCGTCGACGGCCCTAGCGGCGGGCGCACAAAAGTCAATTCGGCACATCGTTTCGATGGAACAATGTTGCGGTTCCGCGCCTTTCCCGCGCAGCTTTGAAGATTCACCGGGAGATTGAAGATGCGGACGATCATGGCGGCCGGCCTGGCCGCGATCCTGTTGGCGTCGCCGGCCATGGCACAGCAGCAGAAACAGAGCGTCGGCGACGGCGCACAGGCGCCGCTGCGCGACCTGCGGATAAACGAAAAGAAGATTCCGGATGTGCTGCTGCTCGCGGCCTCCGCACCCTATTCGTCGCAGGGAACCAAGAGCTGTGCGCAGATCCGTGCCGGCATCGCCCAGCTGAACGGCGTGCTCGGCACCGATGCCGATGCGCCCGGCGCGCAGGGGGGCAATGGCGGCGCGATCGCGGCGGCCGGCAGCCGGGCGATCGTCGGCGCGCTGATCCCCGGCTTCGGGCTGGTGCGGATGGTGACGGGCGCCGACAAGCAGGAGAAGCGGGTGACCGCGGCGCTCTATGGCGGCACGATTCGCCGCGCCTATCTGAAGGGACTGGGCGTCTCCAAGGGCTGCCGCCCGCCGGCCGCGCCCACCGCTGCGGCCCGCGCCGCGGTCCCGAAGTTGCCGGTCGAGGACAAGAAGGAAGACCGCAAGGATTGAGGCGTCATTCGGGTTCCACCCGGCCTTCCGCCACCCGGTAGCGGGTGGCGGCGGCGGGGACGGCCTCGAACAGCGCGGGCTCGGTACCGGTCATCCAGACCTGGCCGCGCCCCGCCAGCCGATCGAACAGCGCCGCGCGCCGACCGGGATCGAGGTGCGCGGCAACCTCGTCCAGCAACAGGATCGGCGGGCTGCCGACCCGGTCCGCCACCAGTTCGGCATGGGCGAGGACGATGCCGAGCAGCAGCGCCTTCTGCTCGCCGGTGGAGCAGAGATGCGCCGGCTGTCCCTTGTCGAGATGGGTCACCGCCAGATCCGCGCGGTGCGGGCCGGTGAGGGTCCGGCCCGCGGCGGCGTCGCGGCGACGGCCCTCGCGCAGCAGCCCGGCGAGGGTAGACGCGTCGCCCTGCCATCCTTCCAGCACCAGCCGGGCGCGGGCGAAGGGGCCCGCCGGCTGATCGGCGAGCCGCGCGCCCAGCGCCGCCACCGCATCCCGCCGGGCGGCATCGATCGCAGCGCCATGCTCGGCCATGCGGGCTTCGAGCGCATCGAGCCAGGCGGGGTCGGGCGGCGTCTCACCGGCGAGCAGGCGGTTGCGCTCGCGCATCGCCGCCTCGTAGCGCGTCGCCTCCTGCGCATGGCGGGGGTCGAGCCCGAGGGTCAGCCGGTCGAGGAAGCGGCGGCGCTCGCCGGGCGCCTCGAGGAACAGCCGGTCCATCGCCGGCGTAAGCCACAGCACCACCAGCCACTGCGCCAGGCTGGTCGCCGCGGCGGTGGCGCCGTTGACGCGGACGATCCGCCGCTCGGGCGCATCGGCCCGGGTGCCGGTGCCGATCTCGGCATGGTCCAGCGTCGCGGCGATGCCGAACCCGCCGGGGCCACCCTGCCGGGCCATCTCCCCCAGCGGTGCGCCGCGCAGGCCCCGGCCGGGGGCGAGCAGCGATACCGCTTCGAGGATGTTGGTCTTGCCCGCGCCGTTCTCGCCGCTAAGCACCACGAAGTCGGCACCCGGCGTCAGCAAGGCATCGGCGTGATTGCGAAAGTCGGTGAGCAGGAGACGCTTGACGGCCATGAATGCGGCTGTAGCGCAGCACCTTGCCCACGAACACCGCTTGGCAGATAGATCGTGGCGAAGGGATAGAAACTGATGATCCGCAAGACTCTTACGATTGCCACGCTCGCGCTGGTCGCGGCCTGCTCCAAGGCGCCCGAGGACGTGACCGCGCAATATGCCGCTGCCGGCGGTCGCGGTACGCTCACCATCAAGGCGGCCGCCAATGGCGACGCCAAGCTGGAAGCCGGCCCGCAGACGCTGATCCACAAGGGTGGCACCGATTACGTCGTCATCACCGACGGCAACGAGAAGTTCGCGGCGAGCTTCGCCGACTTCGTCGCGGCGACGCAGGACATCGCCAAGGAAAAGGGCATGAAGCCCCAGCCGCTGCCGCAGGACCCCGAATATGAGGCGGTGCAGGTCGGCGAGGAGAAGGTCGGCGACCAGAAGGGCACGATCTGGAGCGTGCAGCCCAAGGGCAATCCGCAGGGCGATTCGATCCGCATCGTCGTCAGCGACGATTCGCGCCTGAAGAACGTCGCCACCGCGATCGGCATGCAGACCCGCCTGAGCGCGGCGCGCATGGCCACCATGTTCACCAGCGTGCCCAAGGCCGAGAAGACGCTGGAAGACGTGATCGCCAAGGGCGCGGTGCTGCGCCTGGGCGAGGCGCTGACCCTGCAGAGCGTGAAGCCCGGCGCGATCCCCGCCGCCGAGTTCGCGCTGCCCAAGGTGCTCGACCGTGCGGCGCTCCGCCAGCGGATCATGGAGCAGGCCAACAAGGCGCTCGACGCCGCCAAGGCTGCCGGCGACAAGGCCGGTGCTGCGCCCGCGGAGGGCACGACCCCGGCGCCGGCGCCCGCTCCGGCACCGGAAGCGAGCCCGGCCGCAAAGTAACCGGCGATCGAACGAAGAAGGGCGCCGCGGCTTCGGCCGGGCGCCCTTTTTCTTTGCGGTGGCGGCTTAGAGCGCGCCGATCCCCGCCGCTGCGAGCCTTGCCTGGGCGACCTTGTAGCGCTTCGGCTCCGCAATGCCGAGACGGGCGCGGGCGGCGTCCAGCGGCTCCTCCAGCAGCTTCTCATAATCCTCGCCGTGCAGCCAGCGGGCGCGCTTGCCGTGGCGATAGCCTTCGAGGATCGCCTTCACGCAATCGAAACGCCCGGTGGTGCGTATGCTTTTCAGCGCCCCGCCCAGCGCGATGAAGCCCCAGCCGAGGCCGCCGGTCTGCGCATAGGAAAAGGCGACGAGGCACAGCTCGCCGAGATGCTCGTCCGCCTGATAGCCGGTGAGCACGTGCCACAGATCGTGGATGTCGCGTTCGCGCCGGCCCATCCAGGCATAGGGATGTTCGACCTCGATCCCCTGGAATCCGCCCTCGACCATGCTGACCTGGACAAGCCCGTCCGCGGAATAGCCGGTGGAGTCGAGAAAGTCCCGATAGGCCGCCCCCAGCGTGCCGGGGGCGAAGCTGTCGATCCAGTTGCGATCGGTGAGACGCTGCGACAGCTCCAGCCGGCGATAGGCGAGGCGGCCGCCGCCGGGCACGGACAGCAGCTTGGCGTAGTTGCGCTGGCTGACGTCGCCGTTCAGCGCGCGCATGATCTTGAAGACCTGTTCGGTATCGTCGCCATTGGCGAGCAATCGGCGGAGCGCGGCGAAGGCGACCCCCCATTCCCGCTTGAGCGGGACGCCGGGGTTGATCGGCGCCGAGTTCATAGGCGGTTGCGGTGCCTGAGTCGCCATGCGTTCGATCCGTGTAACTGACACGGTTGTTAATAGCATCCTCGGGCGGACAATTCAACGCGCGCCCGCATTCGCCTGAGGCGGGCGACGAACCCAGGGAGATCCGCCGCCCGACCCAAGTCCCGTAAGGGCGACCCTCGGGGCTTGGTGCCGGTATGGCGGCTCCGCCTCGCGCGGCAAAGCCGTGGAAAGCGCGGGGGCGCCCGGAAAGCGGCCATCAACCATCTGAAGCCGCTGTTTATAAAGGAATATCCGAAGCGGGTCAGACCCGCATCGGCATCAGTACGTAAAGCGCCGGCGAGGTGTCGTTCTCGCGGATCAGCGTCGGCGCCGCGGCATCGGCCAGGTGCACCTCGACGAGATCGCCTTCGATCTGGCCGAGAATGTCCATCAGATACCGGCTGTTGAAGCCGATCTCGAAGCCCATCGCGGCATATTCGCCAGGCACTTCTTCCGCCGCCACGCCGTTCTCGGGGCTGGTGACCGAGAGCACGACCTTGTCGCGCTCCAGCGTCATCTTCACCGCACGGGTCTTCTCGGTCGCGATGGTCGAGACGCGATCCACGCCCTGCATCAGGCTCTTCGGATCGAGCTTGAGCAGCTTGTCGTTCGCGGTCGGGATGACGCGGCTGTAATCTGGGAAGGTGCCGTCGATCAGCTTGGAGGTGAGGATCGCCTGGCCCAGGTCGAAGCGGATCTTCGAGGGCGAGAGCGAGACGCCCACCGACCCGTCGACCTCGTCGAGCAGCTTGCGCAGCTCCGCCACGCACTTGCGCGGCACGATCACGCCCGGCATCGCATCGGCGCCGTCCGGGCACGGCACGGTGACGCGCGCCAGCCGGTGGCCGTCGGTCGCCGCCGCGCGCAGCAGGCGGTTGGCATCGTCGGTCACGTGGAAGAAGATGCCGTTGAGGTAGTAGCGCGTCTCCTCGGTGGAGATCGCGAAGCGGGTCTTGTCGATGATCTGCTTCAGCGTTTCGGCCGGCAGCTCGAACGTGGTCGGCAGCTCGCCTTCGGCGATCATCGGGAAATCGTCGCGCGGCAGCGTGCCGAGCTGGAAGCGGGCGCGACCGGCGACCACGGTCAGCTTGCCCTCGGCCGCGGTGAGCACCACCTGCGAGCCCTCGGGCAGCTTGCGGACGATGTCGAACAGCGTGTGCGCCGAGACGGTGATCGCGCCGACCTGGTCGACCGCGGCGGGGATCGTCTCGTCGATCTGCAGATCTAGATCGGTCGCCATCAGCCGGATCGTGCCGCCCAGCTGCGCATCGATCAGCACGTTGGACAGGATCGGAATCGTGTTGCGCCGCTCGACCACGGACTGGACGTGGCTCAGGCCCCTCAACAGAGTTGCGCGTTCGATCGTCGCCTTCATGTACCTCAAACCCCCGGGCCGTCGCCCTGCTTTCTACCCGGCGCGACCCGGCCGGTGACAATGCGCCATGCGGTACCCTTAACGCGAAAAAGGGCCGGAGCAAGCTGCCCCGGCCCTCTTTTCCACAGTCCAACCGCCTTTTCGGCGATCAGAACCGGACGCCGACGCCGGTGATGATCTGGTGGCGCTCCGGATCGACGCCGCCCGCCTGCGAGCCATAGTTGGAATAGCGATATTCCGCCTTGGCGAAGACCTTGTCGGTCAGCTTGAACTCGGCGCCGGCACCCAGGCGCCAGCCGTCGTAGTTGTCGCGCTGGCGGAGGGACACCGCTGGCGTGGTTGCGGGCGAATCATAGTCGGTGATGAACTGGGCGTTGGTGTAGCCGGCCTTGGCATAAATCAGCGTGCGGGGCCCCGCGACGAAGCCCAGTCGACCGCCGACATAGAGGTCGCGGCCCGCCTTCACGCGCAGTCGGTCGCCGGCGTTGAGCACGTTGCTGGTGCGGTCGCTGATGCTGGAGCCGGTCACTTCGCCCTCGACGCCGAACACGGTGCTGCCGCGCTGGATGTCGTAGCCGATGTTGCCGCCATAGGTGACGCCGTCGCGCGACGCGTCATAGGAGGACTTGTCGTTCACCCGGTCCCAGCCGGTGATCACTTCGACGTGCGAGCCGGCAAAGGTCTGGTCGGGCGCCTGGCTCTGCGCCAGCGCCGGCGCCGCCAGGGCGGACGACGCGATCAGGGTGGCGATGAAAAGCTTGGTACGCATGAATCTACTCCTCACTGAAACCGCACCAACAGGATGCGGCCTGACTGCAGCCGAAGGCGTGGCCGCCTCGGCTGTTCGCGGCATTCGGGATGGGGGCCTTGCCGATATCGGTCGGCCGATGCGACGCGCTTTCCTCCTCGTTCCCGCTCCGCCTGCTCTTCGAGCGAAACGACCGATGCACCCCCGCCGCTGACGCTCGGATGAACGAATCTGGGCCAAAATGGGACATTGCGTTTCAGGCGGTTTCGCGGGACAGCCCTGCAATGGCCCATGTACGACAAGGCCGCGATTTCATCGCGCGGCACGGCGAAACGGTGTTCAACATTGCCCGGCGGATGCAGGGCGATCACCCGCACACCCCGCTCACCCGCGCCGGATTCGCGCAGGCCGATGCAATGGGCGCGGCGCTGCGCCGGCTGCTCGGGCCCAGGCCGAAGCTCACCCTCTGGTCGTCCAGCGCCGGCCGCGCGCTGCAGACGCTGGCGATCGTCGCCGAGCATCTCGAGCTCGACTGGCACCAGGTGCGCACCGATGACCGGCTGGTCGAGATCGGCATGGGCAGCTGGAGCGGGCGTTACTATGCCGATCTGGAGCAGGAAGTGGGCAGCTTCCTCGATGCCGAGCACGGCCTTTACACCCGCCCGCCGGAAGGCGGCGAATGGTATGACGCTATCGCGGCGCGCGTGTCGGGCTGGCTGGCCGACACGAACGACGATCCGGGCGATCGTCTGGTGATCATGCACGGCATGTCGAGCCGGATCCTGCGCGGCGTGATGACCGGCCGCGACGTGCTGCCGCAGTTCGACGCGGCGGTGGCGCCGGATCTTCCGCAAGGCTCGATCGTGAAGATCGAGGGCGGGGTGGAGAGCGTCGTCCACCTCGGCACCGGGCGGGGCGCGGCGCCGGCATGATCGCGGTACTGGCGCTGGCCGTGCTGGCGGGCCAGCAGCCGGCGCGCGCGACGATCGGCATCTTCGAGCGCTGGGGCGCCTTCCGCGATTCGGCGCCGACGCGTTGCTTCGCGGTGGCGCGGCCTGCCGACAAGGCACGGCGCGGCGAAGCGTTCGTCAGCGTGGCGAGCTGGCCCGGGCGCGGCGTGCGCCACCAGCTCTACGTGCGCCTCAGCCGTGCGCGGGCCGATCATGCGCGGGTGATGCTTGTCGCGGGCGAGCGGCGCTTCGAACTCACCGCCAGCCGCCGCGACGCCTGGGCGCCCGACGCCCGCACCGATGCCGCGATCGTCGCGGCGATGCGCGACGGCCGGGCGCTGAGCGTGGAGAGCGTCGATACCGGCGGGGTGCCCTTTGTCGACGCCTATCCGCTGCAGGGCGCGGCCACCGCGATCGATGCGGCGACGCTGGCCTGTCTGTAGGCGCTACGCCCCCTCTGCCCAGGCCTTCAGCAGCGTGTACGCGATCGCATAGGCGGGCGGGGCCAGGAACGGCGCGGCGGGATCGCGGTCCAGCGCCAGCTGCACCTGCGCGCGGTCGAACCAGCCGGCATGTTCCAGTTCATGCGCGTCGATCGCGATTTCCTCGTCCAGTGCCTCGCCGATGCAGGCGATCATCAGTTGCGACGGGAAGGGCCAGGGCTGGCTGGCGACATAGCGCACCGCGCCGACGCGCACGCCCGATTCCTCCAGCGTTTCGCGGCGCACCGCATCCTCGACGCTCTCGCCCACCTCCAGGAACCCGGCCAGCGCCGAATAGCGATGCGGCGGCCAGCTCGGCTGGCGGCCGAGCAGCACCCGGTCGCCGCGCTCGGCCAGCATGATCACCACGGGGTCGACGCGCGGATAATGCTCGGTGCCGCAATTGGGGCACAGCCGTCCCCAGCCGGCGCGGAAGATGTCGCTCGGCGTGCCGCAGCGGGCGCAGAAACCGTGCCGCGCGTGCCAGTCGATCAGGCTGCGCGCCGCCGCATAGTGGGCGGCGTCCTCTGCCCGGAAGGCATCCAGGATCGCCGAAAGCTCGGGCGGACGACCCGGCGGCAGCGGGGTGCCGGGCGCCAGCGTCTGCACGAAGCGCGGCTCGCCGTCGAGGAAGCCGAGGAACAGCAAGGGCTGGGTCGCGGCATCGAGCCCCGTCCAGACCAGGCGCCCCTCGCCGTCGAGCTGCGGCACCAGCCCGTCCAGTACCAGCAGCCGCGCGCGCGGATCGGCCAGCGCTGCCGCCAGCAGTTCCGGCTCGTGGCGGACGCGATCGTCGCGGTCGAGCGTGCCGCCGGTGAAGCCGGGGGTGATCACTTGGCGAGATCGGCGTAGATGGCGGCGCGCACCGGCACCTTCAGGTTCAGTTCGCCGAGCAGGATGTTGACCATCATCGTCGCGCGCACCTGGTTCTTCGGATCCACCCAGGCGAAGGTGCCGGCGGCGCCCGACCAGCCATAGGTGCCCTTGGCAGCGCCACCCGGCTGGTCGGCGAGGAACACCGATCCGCCCGCGCCGAAGCCCATCGGCACGCCGGTATCGCGCGCCATCACCGCGAGCAGCGTCTTGTCGACGCCCGGCGGCAGCAGGTCCGACATGGCGAGCGCCGCCGTCTCCGGCTTGAGAATGCGCACGCCGTCCAGCGTGCCGCCATTCTGCAGCATGTGCAGGAAGCGGTCATAGTCGCGGGCCGACATGGCGAGCCCGGCCCCGCCATAGGGGAAGCTCGGCTTCTTCAGATAGACCGAGGTCGCGCCCGGATCGATCGGCAGGCGGTTGCCGCCCACCATCATATATTCGTCGGCCAGGCGGCCCGCTTCGCCGGCCGGCACCGTCCAGTAGCTGGAGGTCATCTTGAGGGGGCCGAGGATGCGGGTGTTGACGAAGCTGTCGAACGGCATCCCGCTCGCCACCTCGATTACTCGGCCGAGCACGTCGAGCCCGATCGAGTAGCTGAACTTGGCACCCGGCTCGGCGATCAGCGGCAGCGTCGCGGTGCGGTTGGCGAATTCCTCCAGCGTCGCCGGGCGGGCGGGTCGCGCGGTAGCCTCGAACGAATCGCTCACCTGCGCCGGGTTGATGCCCAGCCGGTTATATTCGTTGAGCAGCGGGCCCTTGGTGACGACGTTGTAGCCGAGCCCGGCGGTGTGCGTCAGCAGGTGGCGAACGGTGATCGCCTTGGTCGCCGGGCGGCTGGTCAGGTCCTTGGCGGGATCGACCAGCACCTTCATCGTCTTGAAGGCGGGGATGAAGTCGCTGATCGGCTGGTCGAGCTTCAGCTTGCCTTCCTCGATCAGGATCATCGCGGCGATGCCGGTGATCGGCTTGGTCATCGAATAGACCCGCCACAGCGTGTCGGCATTCACCTTGGGCGCGGTGGCGGCGTCGGCCATGCGGCCCTCGCTCACCACCGTCATCGGCGCCTGCCCCTTGGCATAGGTGACGACGATGCCGGGCACCTTGCCCGAGGCGACCGTCTGGCGGGCGAAGGTCTCGACCTGGCTGGGCGCAGGCGCGGTCTGGGCCTGCACCGACGGCGCCTGGAGCAGCAGGGTTGCCCCGATGAGTCCGAACATTCGCTTCGCCGTCATCGCAGTCTCCGTATCGCTTTGGCCGCCTTGGCGAAAACGGTGGGCAGGCCCGCCGACTCGATGTCGGCGACCGGCCACCACTCGCCCGGGGGTGCGCTTGCATGGCGAGGGATTGTTGCAGTCGCAAGCGCCACGTCCAGCTCGAAATGGGTGAATCCGTGGCGGACGGTTTGGTTCAGCATCCGCCAGTCGGCAGCCATCGGCGCTTCCGCCATGCCGGGCGGCGTGTCCGCCCAGGGGCCGGTGGGCAGCGCGCGCATGCCGCCGAGCAGCCCCTTGTCGGGCCGGCGGACGAGCAGCACCGCATCGTCCCGCTCCAGCCAGAACATCGTGCCGTGGCGCTGCGGCTTGGGGGCCTTCTTCGCCTTGACCGGGTAGGTCTCGGGATTGCCTTCCGCCCGCGCCGTGCATCCGAATGCGACCGGGCAGAGCAGGCACTTCGGCGCGCGGACGGTGCAGATGCCGCTGCCCAGGTCCATCATCGCCTGGGCGAAATCACCGGCCCGGCGCTCGGGGGTGATCGTATCGGTCAACCGCCGGATCGCCGGGCGCGATCCCGGCAGCGGGTCGGCGAGCGCGAACAGTCGCGACACCACCCGCTCGACATTGGCATCTACCACCACCGCGCGCCGTCCGAAGGCGATCGCGGCGATCGCCGCGGCGGTATAGTCGCCGATGCCGGGAAGTGCACGCAATCCCGCCTCGGTGTCGGGCAGATTACCCAACCGCGCGACCTCGCGAGCGCAGGCGAGCATGTTGCGGGCGCGGGCATAGTAGCCGAGGCCGGCCCAGGCGGCCATCACGTCGGCATCCTCGGCCGCCGCCATCGCCGCGAAGCTCGGCCAGCGCGACGTGAATTTCTCGAAGTACGGGATCACCGTGGCGACCTGGGTCTGTTGCAGCATCACCTCGGAAAGCCACACCGTGTACGGATCGTTCGCCGTGGCTCCGGGCGGCGCGCGCCAGGGCAGGTGGCGGGCATGCACGTCGTACCAGGCGAGAAGCGCGGCGGCGATCGATTCAGGAGCGTTGTCGGGCACGCCCCGCCTATGGCATGGGGGAGCCACAATGACGAAGCCCCCCCGCACGACGACCCGCCAGCCGCGCCCCGTGCCGCAACGCTCGAACCGCGTGCGCGCCGTGTCCGAGCTGCTGCCGGACGTGGGCGGCGCCGCGTTCCGCAAGTTCGGCTTCGTCCAGCATTCGGTGGTCAGCCGCTGGGCGGAGATCGTCGGCGAGCGCTATGCCCGCGTATCCGCGCCCGAATCGATTCGCTTCCCCCGCGGCAAGCGCGAGGACGGGGTGCTGGCGCTCACCGTCTCGGGCGCCTTCGCGCCGATGATGCAGCACATCGCGCCGGAGATCATCGAGCGGGTCAACCGCTTCTTCGGCTACCCCGCCGTTGCCAAGCTGGCGATCCGCCACGGCGACCTGCGTGCGCCCAAGGCCAAGCCGGCCCCGCCGCCCAGCCTCAAGCCGCTTTCCGAAGCGATGGGGCAGAGCCTGCGCGGCATCGCCGATCCCGAGCTGCGCGCGGTGCTCGAATCGCTTGCCGCAGGGGTCGCGGCAAAGGATGAAACCGCGATGTTCGGCCGGATCGATTGAGAATGATGCAGCGACGTTTCACCCTGATGCTGGCACTGGTGCCGATCTTCGCGCTGGGCGCCGCCCCGGCCCCCCAGCCCAACTGGCTGACCACCGTCGTGGCGACCCCTGAAGGCGGCTATCGTCAGGGCAATCCGAACGCGCCGATCAAGCTGATCGAATATGGCTCGCGCACCTGCCCGACCTGCTACCAGTTCGCCGAGACCGGCATGAAGCCGCTGCGCGACCAGTATATCGCCACCGGCAAGGTCAGCTACGAATATCGCGACTATCTGGTGCACGGTGCGCCCGACCTGTCGCTGGCCCTGCTGAACCAGTGCGTCGGCACGGCCCGCTTCTTCCCGGTGCTGGATGCGATCTACGCCAATCAGCCCAAGTTCGAGGAACGGCTGATCGCGCTCGGCAAGCAGGAGGCCAAGCTGAAGGCGTGGCAGAAGCTGCCGCCGGCCAAGGTTGCGACCAACTTCGCCGATGCGCTGGGCATGATCGCCTTCCTGAAGACGCAGGGCCTGCCCGAGGCAAAGGCGCGCCAGTGCCTCGCCGATCCCAAGGCGATCGCCCGCATCGCGAAGACCTATGCCGATGGTGCCAAGCTGCATGGCGTGAACGGCACGCCCAGCTTCTTCGTCAACGGCCGCCGGGTCAGCGCCATCAGCTGGCCCTATCTCGAATCCGAACTGCGCGCCGCCGGCGCCTGACCCTTTCGCAACCGGAGACTCCCATGCGTTTCGCCCTCGCGCTTCTTCCCATCCTGGCGCTGGCCGCCTGCAACGGCGGCGACAAGGCCGCCGGCGGCAGCGGTAACGGCAGCGCCGCCGTCCAGGCCTCGGCCCCGGTCGCGGGCGCGGCGGCGCCGGCCGGCAAGCAATGGGCCGATGTGGTCGAGAAGACCAAGGACAACGGCTTCCGCCAGGGCAATCCGGACGCGCCGATCAAGCTGGTCGAATATGGCTCGCGCATGTGCCCGTTCTGCGCGCAGTTCGGCACCACCGGCGTCGGCCCCTTGCGCGAAAAGTACATCGCGACCGGCAAGGTCAGCTATGAATATCGTGACTTCCTGATCCACGGCGCGCCCGATCTCGCGCTCGCGCTGCTCAACCAGTGCGTGCCGGCCGACGCCTTCTTCCCGACGCTGGACCAGATCTATGCCGGCCAGGAAGAATTCGAGAAGAAGATCATGGCGCTCCAGCAGACCAACCCGCAGGTGCTCGACCAGATCCAGCAGATGCCGCCGCCCCAGGCAGCCGCCGGCTTCGCCCAGGCGCTGGGTATGGTCGATTTCATGAAGCAGCGCGGTCTGCCCGAGGCGCAGGCCAAGGCGTGTCTGGCCGACCAGAAGCAGATCGAGACGATCGCCAAGGTCAATGCCGACGGCGCCAATGTGTACGGCGTGAACTCGACGCCGACCTTCTTCATCAACGGCCAGAAGACCGACGTGAACGACTGGGCCGGCCTGGAGCCGCTGCTCCAGAAGGCCGGCGCACGCTGATCGACATCCCGTGCAGATAAAACGGCTGCGGCTGACGGGCTTCAAGAGCTTCGTCGACCCGGCCGATCTGCGGATCGAACCGGGGCTGACGGGCATCGTCGGCCCCAATGGCTGCGGCAAGTCCAACCTGCTCGAGGCACTGCGCTGGGTGATGGGCGAGACCAGCGCCAAGTCGCTGCGCGGCGCCGGCATGGAAGACGTGATCTTCGCCGGCACCGCCACCCGCCCGCAGCGCGACTTCGCCGAGGTGGCGGTGGTGGCCGACCTGCCCGAGCAGCAGGACGAGCTGGAGATCATCCGCCGCATCGAGCGCGGCGCCGGATCCGCCTATCGCATCAACGGCCGCGACGTGCGTGCCAAGGACGTGGCGCTCGCCTTCGCGGACGCGGCAACCGGCGCGCACTCGCCCGCGCTCGTCAGCCAGGGGCGGATCGGCGCGATCATCGCTGCCAAGCCGGGCGAGCGCCGCGCGATGCTGGAGGAGGCGGCAGGGATCGCCGGCCTCCATGTCCGCCGCCGCGACGCCGAGCAGAAGCTCCGCGCGACGGAGACCAACCTCACGCGCCTCGACGAACTGATCGGCGAGCAGGAGCAGCGCGCCGCCGCACTCAAGCGCCAGGCACGGCAGGCCGAGCGCTACCGCGAGCTCTCCGACCGTATCCGTGTCGCCGAGGGGCGGATGATCTTCGCGCGCTGGCGCGATGCCGCGGCGGCGGCGGATATCGCGCGCAAGGAAGCGACCGAGGCCGAGTCGCTGGTCGCGGAGCGCAGCGCCGCACAGGCCGAGGCGGAAGCGGCGCAACTGGCGGCGGCGGAAGCGGTTGGCACGCTCCGCGCCGAGTCGCTGCGGCTGCGCGACGCGGCCAGCGACGCCCAGCACCGGCTACAAACGCTCCGGAATGCGCGCCACGGGGTCGAGCGGCGGATCGCCGAACTCGCTGAGGCAGGTCGGCGGTTGGAGTCTGATCGCGCCCGCGAGGCGGCGCTGGCCCGCGATGCCGCGCAGGCGATCGAGCGGCTGACCGCCGAACAGGCGGGGCTGGAGGCTCGAGTCCGCGAAACCGGTGCGCGGATACCGAAGCTGGAGGCAGCGCTTGCCGAGGCGGAGCGCGTCGCGCGCGATGCTGAAGTGGCGCTCTCCCAGGCCCTTGCCCAGCAGGCCAGCGAATCGGCCGAGGTCCGCGTCGCCGACGCCGCGCTGGCCGCCGCCCGGGCGCGCGTCGAGCGCAGCCAGCGCGACCAGGCCCGGATCGCGGCGGAAGCCCGCGCGCTGGGCGACGCGGCACCGCTTCACGCCGAACGTGCCCGCGCCGCCGAAACCCGCGCCGACGCACACCGTCAGGCGGAGACCGCGCGTGACGCGCTTGCCCGCGCCGATGCCGAGGAACGCGCCGCGATCGAGGCGCGCAACGGTGCCCAGGCGGCACGCGCGACGGCCCATGCCGAGCTGGCCCAGATCGACAGCGAGGCGAGCGCGCTCGCCAAGGCAACCAGGCCCTCGGGCAAGGACCGGCTGCTCGATCGGCTGACCGTCGCCGCCGGCTACGAACGGGCGCTCGCCGCGGCCTTGGGCGACGATCTCGACGCCGGGCTGGATGTCGCCGCCGAACGCCATTGGAGCGGTGCGGAAACGCTTGCCTCCGATCCCGCCGCGCCCGCCGGCATGGCGTCGCTCGCCGAGCATGTCACGGCGCCGCCCGAACTCGCGCGCCGTCTCGCGCAGGTGCTGGTCTGCGAGACCGATTCGGGCCAGAGCCTTGCCGTGGGTCAGCGGCTGGTGACGCTGCAGGGCGTGCTGCGCCGCTGGGACGGTTATCGTGCCCGCTCGGGCGGCGCGGCGGCGGCGGAACGGTTGGAGCGGGTCAACCGACTTGCGGCGCTGGAACGCGCCCGCCCGGCGGCACAGGCCGCGCTCGAAGCCGCCGCGGCCGAGCTCAGCCGGATCGAGGCGACCATCGCCGAGGCGCGTCGCAGCGCCGCCGAGAATCGCAAGCGGCTGGACCAGGCCGATCTCGCCGCGCGCGAGGCAACCCGCGCCGAGGATCGTGCCGCCGCCCAGATCGAGCGTCTGGAGGCGCAGCGTGCCGATCTCGACACCCGCCGCGCCCGCATCGCCGCCGAGGCCGAAGAAGCCGGCGCCGACTTCGCCCGCGCCGAGGCGGCCAAGGCGGCACTCCCGGACGGCGCCGAGACCCGCGCGAAGGTGGCCGCACTATCCCGCGCCGCGGATGAGGCCCGCGCCGCGGTGGCGAGCGTCCGCGCCGACCGCGCGTCGCTCGATCGCGAGCTTGCCCAGGCCCGCGAACGGCTCGCCGCTGCGGGGGCCGAAGCGAAAAGTTGGTCCGCCCGTGCCGCCGACGCCACCCGGCGCTCGGCCGAGATGGACGAGCGCGCCGCCACGCTTGCGCAGGAGCGCGAGGCGATCGCCGCCCGCCCTGCCCAGATCGCCGCGCAGCTTGCGGACGCAGAGACCACCAACGAGGCGATGAAGCGCGACTCCGCCGCCGCCCAGGCTGCCGAGCGCGAGGCGGAGGCGATGCTGCGCACCGTCGAGGCGGTCGCCCGCAAGGCCGCCGAGTCGCTCTCCGAGGCCCGCGAGCGCCGCGCCGGCGCGGCAGCCCGCGCGGAAAACCAGGATCTCCGGCGGGTGGAGATGGGCCGCGTCTCGGGCGAGCGCTTCGAATGCCCGCCGCCGTTGTTGCCCGTGCGCCTCGGCTTCGATGCCGAGACGGTGCGCAGCCCGCAGGAGGAATCGGCCGCGCACGAGAAGCTGAGCACCGATCGAGAGCGGCTCGGCCCGGTGAACCTCGTCGCCGAAACCGAACTGGCCGAGCTGGAGGCCGCCTTCGGCACCAACGCGAAGGAACGCGACGAACTGCTCCAGGCGGTGCACCGGCTGCGCGGTTCGATCGGTACGCTCAACCGCGAGGGGCGGCAACGGCTGCTCGCCGCGTTCGAGGCGGTCGACCAGCATTTCCGCCGGCTGTTCACCACGCTGTTCAACGGCGGCCAGGCGCATCTCGCGCTGATCGATTCGGACGATCCGCTGGAAGCGGGGCTGGAGATCATGGCCCAGCCGCCGGGCAAGAAGCTGCAATCGCTCACCCTGCTCTCGGGCGGCGAGCAGGCGCTGACCGCGGTGGCGCTGATCTTCGCGCTGTTCCTCACCAAGCCCTCGCCGATCTGCGTGCTGGACGAAGTCGACGCGCCGCTCGATGACGCCAATGTGGATCGGTTCTGTGATCTGCTGGAGGCGATGACCCGCGAAACCGCGACGCGCTACCTGATCGTCACCCACAATGCGGCGACGATGGCGCGGATGCACCGGCTGTTCGGCGTGACGATGGTCGAACGCGGGGTCAGCCGGCTGGTGTCGGTGGATCTGGGTGGGGCGACCAGCCTGCTGGCGGCGGAGTAGATGAAAAGTGTGCGCGCTATGCGCCGGCAGCGGCCAACTACCAGTATTACGAAATTTGTGGCTAGCTGACGAACCTTACGTCAAGTTGCGAGGATGAATGATTGCTTTCCGAAGCGGCGGGACAACTGGCGGCGTAGCTGGCGCAATTGCAGCAGCGATCTGCTTGTTTCTAATGCTGCCGGTGGTCGGGGTCGTGGCGTTCGTTACTGGCGGATGTAAGGGCGCCCAGGAGCCATGTCGCTCAAACCAATGGCCTTTTATCCTCGCTGGGATGATAGCGCTCGGCTTATCCTTCGGCTCGTTTGTCCTCATCCGTCGGCTCGTTGATCGATGGACCCGTCACTGACCCCGCCCGCAGGCTGCGATGCGGCCAATGAGCCGCCGGCAACAGCCAGGGCAGCGACGGACGGGCGGCTTCTGGACGTCAGCCGACATCCCATTTGAGCACCGAGGCATCGACCAGATCCCCGCCCATATGGCGGACGAACGCCGCGCGCAGCCCGTCCTTGTGCTTTCCCCAGGTGGCCGGATCGGACGATGCATCCACGCCCTCAGCCTGAAACAGCCATTCGACGAACTGTTCAGCGGTCACGGGACCCGCTTCCGGGAGGAAATCATCGACGTGAGAAGGCTGGTCATCAACAATGCCTCCGCACCAGCCCCGCTCGACACAAACCTCGTGCATCAGCGCATTGTAGGCGCGCTGGCGATCCATGGGATCAGTGCGTGGTCGGGATCAGCGGCTCGCCCTGCAGCGCGGCGGCGACCAGCAGGCCTTCCTCCAGCTTCACCCGGTTGCGCAGGCGGGGGAGCATCGCGCGGCTCGCCTCGACGAAGCCGGCGCGGTCGGCGGCGATCTGGTCGGGGGACCAGAACAGCAGATAGTCCTGCCAGTTGGCCTTGAGCCGCTCGAACTCCTCGCGCACCTGGTCCACCTTGGCGCGGGACAGGCCGGGCTTGGCCGACAAGGCGAGCTCGTAGATGGTGGTGTCTTCGCGCGCGAGATGATCAGCGACGCAGTTGAGCAGGTGACCGAGCGCGGTAGAGAGCTCGCCTGGGGCGGCGTCGCTTTCGAGAAGGCCGGAGAGGCGCCGAGCGAGGATGTCGATCATCTCGTGATCGTGCCGCAGTTCTGCGATCGTCGTCGTGGCCATCATCGTCCCGCCCTACTCCAAAGCTCGTCGTGAAGCTCCGCTTCCTTTTCCCCCCGTAAAGGTACGTAGCGGGATTTGCGGTGAAAGGAAACACGGGAAACATGCCGGAAAAAAAAGGGGCCCGGCAGCGCCGGACCCCTCTTTGTCGTCAGTCGGTTGGCCGTTGATCAGTCGCGATCGCCGGTCAGGAACGCGGGCAGGCCGATATCTTCGCCGCCTTCGTCCTTACCGCCTTCGCGACCACCGCTGCGCGGCTTGTCGCCGCGGTCGCGGCGGGGGCCACGCTCGCCGCGCTCGCCACCACGGCCGCCTTCGCGACGGCGGTCGCCGCCACGGTCGCCGCGGTCACCACGGTCACCGCGATCGCCGCGCGGCTCGCGCGGTTCGCGGGCCGGACGCGAGTCTTCCAGCTCGGCACCGGTTTCCTGGTCGACGACGCGCATCGACAGGCGGACCTTGCCGCGCGGATCGATCTCGAGGACCTTGACCTTGACTTCCTGGCCTTCGCTCAGGACGTCCGAGACCTTCTCGACGCGCTCGTTCTTGATCTCGGACACGTGGACGAGACCGTCCTTGCCGCCCATGAAGTTCACGAACGCACCGAAATCGACGAGGTTGACGACCTTGCCGGTGTAGATCTTGCCGACTTCGGCTTCCTCGACGAGGCCCTTGATCCACTTGATCGCGGCTTCGATCTGCGCCGGATCCGACGAGCTGACCTTGATCACGCCCTCGTCGTCGATGTCGACCTTGGCGCCGGTGGTGGCGACGATCTCGCGGATCACCTTGCCGCCGGTGCCGATCACTTCGCGGATCTTCGACTTGTCGATCGTGAAGGTCTCGATGCGCGGCGCGTGCGCCGACAGCTCCGAGCGGACTTCGCCCAGCGCCTTGTTCATCTCGCCCAGGATGTGCGCGCGACCGGCCTTGGCCTGGTTGAGCGCCGCCTCGAAGATCTCCTTGGTGATGCCGGCGATCTTGATGTCCATCTGCATCGTGGTGATGCCTTGCGCCGTGCCGGCGACCTTGAAGTCCATGTCGCCCAGGTGATCCTCGTCACCCAGGATGTCGGACAGGATCGCATAGTCCTTGCCCTCGAGGATCAGGCCCATGGCGATGCCCGAGACCGGACGCTTGATCGGCACGCCGGCGTCCATCATCGCGAGGCTGCCGCCGCACACCGACGCCATCGACGACGAGCCGTTCGACTCGGTGATGTCGCTGGTCAGGCGGATCGTGTAGGGGAAGTCTTCCTTCGACGGCAGCACCGGGTGCAGCGCGCGCCATGCCAGCTTGCCATGGCCGACTTCGCGACGGCCCGGCGCGCCGAAGCGGCCCACTTCGCCGACCGAATAGGGCGGGAAGTTATAGTGCAGCATGAAGCTCTGGTAGCTGAGGCCGTTCAGGCCATCGATCATCTGCTCGGCGTCCTTGGTGCCGAGGGTGCAGGTGGCGATGGTCTGGGTCTCGCCGCGGGTGAACAGCGCCGAGCCGTGCGCACGCGGCAGGAAGTGCGTCTCCGCCTCGATCGGGCGGATCTGCGTGGTGGTGCGGCCGTCGATGCGCTTGCCGTCCTTGAGGATGGCGGTGCGGACGATCTCGGCTTCCAGCTTCTTGGTCAGCTTGATGCCGGCCATGACTTCCTGCGGGCTCAGGCCGTCCTCGGTGAACTGGGCCTTCGCCTTGGCACGCGCCTCGTTGAGCGCGTTCGAGCGGGCCGACTTGTCGGTCAGCTTGTAGGCGGCGGCGATGTCCTTGCCGATCAGCTTCTTGATCTTGTCCTTGAGCTTCGCATTGTCGTCCTGCGACGCGATTTCCCACGGATCCTTGGCGGCCTGCTCGGCGAGCTTGACGATCGCCTTGACGACTTCGCGGCAGGCGTCGTGCGCGAACAGCACGGCGCCGAGCATGACCTCTTCCGAAAGCTCCTTGGCTTCGGATTCGACCATCATCACCGCGTCATAGGTGGCGGCGACGACGAGATCGAGCTCGCCCTCGGCAACCTGCGCGTCGGTCGGGTTGAGGATATACTCGCCGTTGATGTAGCCGACGCGCGCCGCGCCGATCGGGCCCATGAACGGCACGCCCGAGAGCGTCAGCGCTGCGGACGCGGCGATCATCGAGAGGATGTCGGGCTCGTTCTCGCCGTCATAGCTCAGCACCTGAGCGATGGCGTTGATCTCGTTGTAGAAGCCTTCCGGGAACAGCGGGCGGATCGGGCGGTCGATGAGGCGGGAGACCAGCGTCTCCTTCTCGGTGGCGCCGCGCTCGCGCTTGAAGAAGCCACCCGGGATACGACCGGCGGCGGAAAACTTTTCCTGGTAGTGGACGGTCAGCGGGAAGAAGTCCTGGCCTTCCTTCACGCTCTTGGCGGCGGTGACCGCGCACAGCACCACGGTCTCGCCGAGGGTCGCGATCACCGCGCCGTCGGCCTGGCGGGCAACCTTGCCCGTTTCGAGAGTCAGCGTCTTGCCGCCCCACTCGATCGATACAGTCTTCTTGTCGAACATGTCGTTTCCTTCACTCCCCGGTGCCAATCACGCGGGGGGCCTATGCGTGAGCCGTATGTGGCTCGTGGGACCGACCGTATTGCCGGATCCCCCGTTCGTACCCGGCCTTCCGCCGGGGACCGCCGGTGCACTATCGCACCGGAATGACAAAAAGGCGACCCGAAGGTCGCCTTTCCGTCGTTACTTGCGAAGACCGAGCTTCGCGATGAGATCTGCGTAGCGCGCCTGGTCCTTCTTCTTCAGATAGTCCAGCAGGCTGCGGCGCTTGTTGACCAGCATCAGCAGACCGCGGCGCGAGTGGTTGTCCTTCGCGTGGGTCTTGAAGTGCTCGGTGAGGTTGGCGATGCGCTCCGAGAGGATCGCGACCTGCACTTCGGGGCTGCCGGTGTCACCCTCGTTGCGGGCGTGTTCCTTGACGAGCGCTTCCTTGCGCTCCTGCGTGATCGACATGGCGTTTCCTTCGACATCTAAGGCTACAGGTTGAAGCCGCGGACGACCCGGATGCTTCCGGCTTCCGCCTCTACCAGCGCGACGGGGGTTTCCCCGAGCAGCGCGAAATAGAGGCCATCGTCTTCGGCAATCCCGACCAAGACCCGCCCCTGGCGGAGCAGCCCTGCCTGATCGGGGGTGAGGGGTAGAGCCGGGATGTCGTCCAGCCCCGCCCTCAGCGGCAGGCAAATGTCTTCAAGGCGCCGCTCCTTAGCGGCATCGGCCAAAGAGTCCAGCGAAATCGCCTGGTCCAGCGTGAAGGGCCCCGCCTTGATCCGGCGGAGATAGGTTACGTGGCCGACGGTGCCAAGGGCATGGGCGATGTCGCGGGCAAGGCTGCGGATATAGGTGCCCTTGGAGACATGGGCGCGCAGGGTAGCGGACTGTGTACCGTCCTCGTTCTGCCAAGATAGATACTGCAGATCGTGGATCGTGATCCGACGAGTCGCCAACGTAACTTCCTGACCCGATCGTGCGAGGTCATAGGCCCGCTCGCCATTGACCTTCAGTGCGGAATAGGCGGGCGGCAGTTGGTCGATCTGGCCTAGAAACTGCCCGAGAACATCCTCGACGTCCGCGCCGTCGACAAATACCTCGGACGTCGCAATCACCTTCCCCTCGGCATCCAGCGTGTCCGTCTCCACGCCGAAGCGGATGGTGAAGTCATACACCTTGTCGCTGTCGAGCATGCGGCCCGCCAGCTTGGTCGCCTCGCCCAGCGCGATCGGCAGCACGCCGGTCGCCAGCGGATCGAGCGTGCCGCCATGGCCCACCTTCACCTTGGCATAGCCGCCCTCGCGGAGCGCCCGCTTCACGGCGCTCACGCCCTGGGTGGAGCCGAGGCCCAAAGGTTTGTCGAGAAGGATCCAGCCGTGCATCGCCGCGCCATAGGTGGGCGGCGCCCCGCACGCAAACCACGACATAATTGCAACAGGTGGAAGCAAACCGTGCCGACCAACGATTGCACCGCTTGATGGAGGTGACGTTTTCGCTACAGGCCCGCGAAAAATCGGCGACATCGACAAGAAAAGATCGTGACGTCGTGACGGAGAGGATGCCCCATCACTGCCGGGGACTCGATCCACCATGACCACTTCCGCTCTTCTCCGCGTCCTGCTGCTCGGCAGCGCCGCGCTCACCACGCCCTCGGCGCTCGCCGCGGCCGCCCATAGCGATACGCCCGCCGTCCAGGGCGCCCAGCCCGACGAGACCGCGCCGCAGGATAGCGGCGAGATCGTCGTCACCGCGCAGCGCCGCACCGAAGCCGCCAAGGACGTCCCCGTTGCCGTCACCGCGATCGGCGGCGAGAAGCTCGACGTGCTCAATTCTTCGGGCCTCGATATCCGCTTCCTCTCGGCGCGCACGCCCAGCCTGCAGATCGAAAGCTCGTTCGGCCGCACCTTCCCGCGCTTCTACATCCGCGGTCTCGGCAACACCGATTTCGATCCCAACGCCGCGCAGCCTGTGTCGGTGGTCTACGACAATGTCGCGCTCGAAAACCCGATGCTCAAGTCGTTCCCGGCGTTCGATCTGGCGCGCGTCGAGGTACTGCGTGGGCCGCAGGGCACGCTGTTCGGCCGCAACACGCCGGCCGGCGTGGTGAAGCTCGAGTCGCAGCGCCCGACCGACCAGTATGAGGCACGCGGCAGCGTCAGCTGGGCGACCTACAACACGGTCAATGCCGATCTCGCGCTCAACGCGCCGCTCGGGGGCGGCTTCAGCCTGCGCGTTTCCGGCTTGGTGCAGCACCGCGACAACTGGGTGGTGAACGACAGCACCAGCGCCCAGAGCGTCGCGAACCGCAAGCTGGAAGGCTATACCGATCGCGCCGGCCGCGTGCAGCTGGCCTATACGAACGGCGACTTCAACGCGCTGCTCAACGTCCATGGCCGCGACCTCGAAGGCACGCCCCGCGTGTTCCGCGCCGGCCTCTTCCAGCAGGGCTCCAACAACTTCTCGGCAGGCTTCGACCCCAAGCGCGTCAAGCTCGACGGCTATACCAGCCAGTGGCTGGAGCAGTGGGGCAGCAACCTGCAGCTCGACTATCATTTCGACGGGATCGGCACGCTCTACTCGATCACCGCCTACGAGCGCGCCAAGGTGCAGAGCACCGGTGACGTCGACGGCGGCGACACCTACACCTTCCCGGCGCTGGGCCTGAACAACGCGCTGTTCCCGTCGAACACCGGCGGCATCACCAGCCCCAAGGAGTTCAGCCAGGAACTGCGCTTCGCCACCGACCAGTTCGGTGCGTTCCGCGGCCAGGCGGGTCTCTACTATTTCGACCAGAATCTGGACTATAGCGAATATGGCTATCCGCTGGGCGGCGGCGCGCAGAACCAGAATATCGGCCATGTGAACATCAACGAGAATTACGGCGTGTTCGCCTCGGGCGAATACAAGGCGACCGACGCGCTGACCCTGCGCGCGGGCATCCGCTATTCGCATGACCGCAAGAACGACGTCATCACCGGCTTCGGCCCGCTGACCACCGGCCTCACCCTGCCGGTGCAGACCAAGGTGAAGGGCGAAGCGGTGACCTGGGATGCCAGCGCCACCTATGCGCTGACCCCCGACGTCAACGTCTATGCACGCTTCGCCACCGGCTATTTGGGCCCGGCGATCCAGAACCGCGTGACCTTCGGTTCGGTGCCGACCACCGCGGGCAAGCAGTTCACCAAGTCGGCCGAGGCCGGCGTGAAGGGTTCGCTGCCGGCACAGGGGCTGAACTATGCGCTGACCGGCTACTGGTTCCGTACCGACGATCTGCAGCTGACCGCGGTGGGCGGCGCGAGCAACTCGACGCGGCTGCTCTCGGCCGATCACGTCAACGGCTATGGCGTCGAGGCGGAGTTCAGCTATCGCCCGGTGCGTGGCCTCGATCTGACCGCCAGCGGCAGCTACAACTTCACCCAGATCCGCGATCCCGGGCTCGCGGTGGCGGTGTGCGGTTCGCTCTGCACCGTGACGGATCCCACCCGCGTCGTGAACGGCACCACCGTGGCGCTGATCGACGGCAACCGCCTGCCCCAGGCGCCGCGCTTCGTGCTCAACGCCACCGCGCGCTACGGCGTGCCGCTGGCGAATGGCGGCGAGGTCTATGCCTATACCGACTGGGCATACCGCAGCGAGATCAACTACTTCCTCTACGAGGCCAAGGAGTTCCGCGGGCGCTCGCTGCTCGAGGGCGGTCTGCGCATCGGCTATCGCGCGCCGCAGGGCTATGAGGTCGCGGCGTTCGCCCGCAACATCCTCAACCAGATCCGCGCCCAGAGCGCGATCGACTTCAACAACCTGACCGGCATGATCAACGAGCCGCGCATCATCGGCGGCGAGATCCGGTTCCACTTCTGATGGGAGCGCGGGGGGCAGCCCCCGCGCATTTCATAGCGGGAGGGCGTCGCGGGGAAACCCACGGCGCCCTTTTCCGTATGTCAGCCGATCGCGCCGCGCCGCTCGACGAAATGGCGGCGACAGAGCGCGACATAGCGGTCGTTGCCACCGATCTCGCGCTGCTCGCCCTCGCGTACCGCGCGTCCCTCGGCATCGACGCGCAGGTTCATCGTCGCCTTGCGGCCGCATTCGCAGACCGATTTGATCTCGACCAGCGAGTCGGCGAGGGCGAGCAGGGCCGCCGCGCCCTCGAACAGCACGCCCCGGAAATCGGTGCGCAACCCGTAGCAGAGCACCGGAATCTCGTCCTCGTCGCACACCGCCGCCAATTGGTGGACCTGCGCCGCCGACAGGAACTGCGCCTCGTCGACCAGCACGCAGGCGAGAGGGGCGGCGAAATGCGCGTCCCGGACGATGGTGCGGAGGTCGGTGCCGGCCTCGAAGGGAATGGCATCGGCATGGATGCCGAGGCGCGAGTCGATCACGCCGTGCCCGCCGCGATCGTGCACGCCGGCGGTGAACAGCAGCGTGCGCATGCCGCGCTCGCGATAGTTGAAATCGGCCTGCAGCAGCGTGGTCGATTTGCCCGCATTCATCGAGGCGTAGTAGAAATAGAGCTTGGCCATCGCCGCATCACACCAGAAGTGGCGCCGATGTCCAGTCCGCCGCGCATGCGGCGGGCGGATCAGTCCTGCTCGCTCTCGCCGAGGTCGCGTGCGACGTTGGGCGCGCGGAGGAGCTGGTCGATATGGCTGCCCTCGTCGAAGCTCTCGTCCGCCAGGAACTTCAGCTTGGCGGCGTACTTCATCTTCACGCGGGTCGCGACCTCGCGCTGGAGGAAGGCGGTGTTGGTGCGCAGCGCCTTGAGCACCGCGTCCTCGTCCTTGCCGAGCAGCGGCTTCACGAACACCGTCGCGTGGCGCAGATCGGGGGACATGCGCACCTCGGTCACCGAGACCATGTGCTTCGCCAGCACCTCGTCGTGCACGTCGCCGCGCTGGAGGATTTCGCTGAGGATATGGCGCACCTGTTCGCCCACGCGCAGCACGCGGACGGAGCGGGTTTCATCGGTGTCGTTCTGGCGCATCTTGTGATTCTGACCGGTTTTCGCTATCTAAGGAGCACTGCAACTGTGACCGTTGGTACAACGTCACCTCCTGAGCCCGGGTGTTCCAGCGCCCGGGCTCAAAGTATTTTGGGCTCCCGGCGTTCCAGCACCGAGAGCCCGCACTGGGTTACTTGCGGCTTAGCTCAATGAGCTTCGCCACCAATCCGAGCAACGCGACGATGAACGTCGCGAAACCCAGAACTAGACCTGCAACTGTTTCTATTGGCACATGAACCACCTCCTTTCCGGCCGCAGGTGCAGCCGGAAAGGAAGCGTATCACAGGCGGAGCTGCCGAGGAACAAAAGGTGTCCATCGGCAGCCCTGCCCCCTTTACAGCGTACGTTCGCGCAGCTCGACTTCGTAGGTTTCGAGATAGTCGCCTGCCTTGATGTCCACGAAGTTCTGCGTGAACGTCACGCCGCACTCGAGACCGGCGCGCACTTCGGCGACATCGTCCTTGAAGCGACGCAGCGAGGCGATCTCGCCCTGGTAGATGATGACGTCGTTGCGCGTGATGCGCGCCTTGAGCGCCTTGCGGATGAAGCCGTCGACGACCAGCAGACCGGCCGCCTTGCCGTGCTTGCCCGCCGAGAAGACTTCCTTGATCTCGGCGCGGCCGACGACCGTTTCGAAGGCTTCCGGACCCAGCTCGCCCGCCATGCCGGCGCGGATCTCGTCGGTCAGATCATAGATGACGTCATAGTATTTGAGCGCCACCTTGTTCCGCTCGGCGATCTCGCGGGCCTTGGCATTGGCACGGACGTTGAAGCCGATGATCGGTGCGCCGCTGGCGGCTGCCAGCGAAACGTCGCTCTCGGTGATGCCGCCGACGCCCGAGTGCAGGATGCGCACGCGGATGTCGTCGTTGCCCAGCTTGCTGAGCGCACCCACGATCGCCTCGGTCGACCCTTGCGTGTCGGCCTTGACCACCACCGGATATTCGATCGCCTGCTTGTCCTTGAGCGCGGAGAACATGCTCTCCAGGCTCGCCGGCGCCTGCGTCGTGCGCTTCTGGAGCAGCACGCCCTGGCGATATTCGGCCACTTCGCGGGCACGTGCCTCGTTCTCGACCACCTGCATCGGATCACCGGCCGACGGCACGCCCGAGATGCCGAGCACCTCGACCGGCATCGCCGGACCGGCTTCCTTGATCTGACGACCCTTGTCGTCGATCATCGCACGAACCTTGCCGCTTTCGGCGCCGACGACGAACACGTCGCCCACGCGCAGCGTGCCGCGGTTGACGAGGATGGTCGCGACCGGGCCGCGGCCCTTGTCGAGCTTCGCCTCGATCACGGTGCCCTCGGCCTCGCGATCGGGGTTGGCGCGCAGTTCGAGCAGTTCAGCCTGGAGCTGGATCTTCTCGATCAGCGCGTCGAGGCCGATCTTCTTCAGCGCCGAGACTTCGACGTTCTGGACGTCGCCGCCCATCTCCTCGACGATCACCTCATGCTCGAGCAGGCGCTCGCGCACGCGCTGCGGGTTGGCGCTGTCGAGGTCGATCTTGTTGATCGCCACGATCATCGGCACGCCGGCCGCCTTGGTGTGATTGATCGCCTCGATCGTCTGCGGCATCAGCCCGTCGTTCGCAGCCACCACCAGCACGACGATGTCGGTGACATTGGCACCGCGCGCGCGCATGTCGCTGAACGCTTCGTGGCCCGGCGTGTCGAGGAAGGTGATCTTCGACTTGTCCTTCAGGGTAACCTGATAGGCGCCGATATGCTGGGTGATGCCGCCGGCTTCGCCGCGCACCACATCGGTGCCGCGCAGCGCGTCGAGCAGCGAGGTCTTGCCGTGATCGACATGGCCCATGATCGTGACGACCGGCGGACGCGGCTGCAGCTTGTCCTCGGGATCCAGCTCGGTATCGATCTGGAGATCGACGTCGCTGTCGCTGACGCGCTGCACGTTATGGCCGAAATCGGTGACCAGCAGTTCGGCGGTGTCCTGGTCGATCGACTGGTTGACCGTGACCATCATGCCCATCTTGAACAGGGCCTTCACCAGGTCCGCGCCCTTTTCGGCCATGCGGTTGGCGAGTTCCTGCACGGTGATGGCGTCGGGCACCACCACGTCGCGGACCTGCTTGACCTGGGGCTCGCGCGGGCCGCCATAGGAGCGGCGATGCTCCTTCTCACGGGCGCGCTTCAGCGCCGCAAGGCTGCGGGCGCGCGCACCATCGTCGCCGCCCAGGGCGCGCGTGACGGTGAGCTTGCCCGACTGGCGGCGATCGTCGCCCTTGCGGTCGCGCGACGGCTTGGCCGGATCGGCACCCGGGCGGCGCGGCGCGGCGCCGGGACCCGACGGGGCCGGACGCGCGGCACCGGCACCAGCGGCGGGACGCTGCTGGTTCTGGTTCTGCTGCGGCGCCTGTTGCGTCTGCTGGGTCGCGGCAGGGGCTGCCTGCTGCGGCTCCGGCTTTGGCTGCGGCTTGGGGATTTCCGGACGCACGACCGGGGTGAAGCGGCGCGGCGCGGGCAGCGACGCATCGAGCTGCAGCGTGATCGGACCCTGCGGGATCGGGCGACGCGGCGGCTGCGCGGGTGCTGCCGGCTTGGGCGCTGCGGCCTGCGGCTGGGCAGGCTTGGGCGCTGCCGGCTGCGGGGCTGCGGCCTGCGGTGCCGCCGGAGCGGGCGCAGGGGTGGGCTCCGGCGCCACGACGGGTGCCGGGGCCGGAGCCTCCGCTACCACTTCGGGCTTCGGTTCCGGCGCGGGCGCAGGGGCAGGCGCAGCGGCTTCCGCCGGGGCGGCAGCCGCCTCGGCCTGGGCGCGCGCACGCTCTTCGGCGCGGCGACGCTCTTCTTCCTGTGCCTCGGCACGGAGGCGCTCGTCGCGACGACGCGCTTCCTCCAGCGCCTGCATGCGCTGTTCCTCGGCCTCGCGGAGCAGCTTGGCCTGGCGCTCCTGCGGCGACAGATTGTCCATCGGCTTGCGCGGCGGCTGGGCAGCGGCGGGGCGCTGCGCCTGCTGCGGCGCAGCGGGGCGGGGAGCCTGAGCAGCCGGCGTCTCGGGCGCAGCGGCAGGGGCCGGCGTCGACTCGTCGATCGGCGCACCCTGCGGGCCGAGGACACGGCGACGCTTGACCTCCACGACCACGGTGTTGGAACGGCCATGGCTGAAGCTCTGCTTCACCTTGCCGGTTTCCACCGTGCGCTTCAGACCCAGCGGTGCGCGCATGCCCAGTTTCGGCTTGTCGTTTTCGGTGTCGCTCATGCGGCTACTCAAGTTCCTCGATAATGTTCGTCGTCAATGGCACGGCGGACGGCAAAGCCGATGCGCCTTGCGATTCGGAATCGCAAGACACGGGATCAGGTTCGGGTCCGATAAAGTGCAGCCAGCGATCGAGCGCTTCGCTCGTCCGTTGCGCCGCCCGGGCGTCGATGAGTCCGGCGTGTACCACATTTTCGCGGCCTAACGCCAAGGACAATATGGTGCGTGGGACCGGCAATGTTAAGCCCTTGAGGGCAGAACCTTCCCGATCCGAGCCAACCCGCCACGCCTGGGCCAGCTTGCGGCTGCCGTCGTCGCGGGCGTCGGAGGCGTGGAGCAACAGATGGAGTCGGCCGTTGCGCGCGGCCTTTTCGATCCGCTCGGCACCGATCACCACATATCCCGCCTTGGCCTCCAGCCCCAGCCGGTCGAGCACGGCGCGCTGCAGCTGCGCGGCGATCCGGTCCTCCAGATCTTCGGGGATGCGCAGCTCGCCGGTGCGGAAGCTGCGCGACAGGGCGCCCTTCAGCCTGCCCTTGTCGCGCGACGCCGTGAGCCCCGCCTTGTCGACGGAGATCCAGGCGCCGCGACCAGGGGCCTTGGCACGGATGTCGGGCAGCACCTCGCCCTCGGGCGACAGCACGAGTCGGATCAGCCCTTCCCGCGGCGATTCCTCGCGCGACAGGATGCAGGTGCGAACCGCGTCGGTCATCGGCCCCTCCCGTTACCGAGAGGGGGGACGACCACTGCCAATGTCAGTCGGCGCGTATCATTGTTCGGAGTCCGCAATTGCGTCCTCCTCGCCTGCTTCCGCAGGTTCTTCATCGGCGAACCAATGGGCGCGGGCCGCCATGATGATCTCGTTGCCCTGTTCGTCGCTGAGGCCATACTCCGCCAGGATGCCGCCCTTGGGCTCCTTGCGCGGGGTGTCGTCGCCGCGGCGACGCGGCTCGGCGCGCTTCTTCTCGACCAGCTCGTCGGTCGCCAGGTCGGCGAGATCGTCGAGCGTCTTGATGCCCGCCTTGCCGAGCGTGACCAGCATCGCTTCGGTCAGATACGGCATGGTGGTCAGGTCGTCCTCGACGCCGAGCGCACGACGCTCCTCGCGATTGGCTTCCTCGCGGCGCTCCAGCGCTTCCTGGGCGCGGTTCTGGAGTTCCTGCGCGAGATCCTCGTCGAAGCCCTCGATGGTCGCGAGCTCCTCGATCTCGACATAGGCGACTTCTTCCAGCGCGCCGAAGCCTTCGGCGACCAGCAGCTGGGCCAGCGTCTCGTCGACGTCGAGCTCGTTCTGGAACATCTCCGAACGCTCGACGAATTCCTTCTGGCGCTTCTCGCTCGCATCCGCCTCGGTGAGGATGTCGATCGCCTTGCCGGTCAGCTGGCTGGCGAGGCGCACATTCTGGCCGCGACGGCCGATCGCCAGGCTCAGCTGGTCGTCGGGGACGACGACTTCGATGCGATCCTCTTCCTCGTCGATGACGACGCGGCTGACGTTCGCCGGCTGCAGCGCGTTGACGACGAAGGTCGCGGTGTCCGGCGACCAGGGGATGATGTCGATCTTCTCGCCCTGCATTTCCTGTACGACGGCCTGCACGCGGCTGCCCTTCATGCCGACGCAGGCGCCGACCGGATCGATCGAGCCGTCATGGCTGATCACGCCGATCTTGGCGCGGCTGCCCGGATCGCGGGCGGCGGCCTTGATCTCGATGATTCCGTCGTAGATTTCGGGCACTTCCTGCGCGAACAGCTTCTTCATGAACTCGGGGTGCGCCCGGCTCAGGAAGATCTGCGGCCCGCGATTCTCGCGGCGCACGTTGAGCACCACCGAGCGGACGCGATCGCCGACACGCACCACTTCGCGCGGGATCTGCTGGTCGCGGCGGATCACGCCTTCGGCGCGGCCCAGGTCGACGACGATGTGGCCGAACTCGACCCGCTTCACCACGCCGGTGATGATCTCGTTCACCCGGTCCTTGAACTCGTCATACTGGCGCTCGCGCTCGGCGTCGCGGACCTTCTGGAAGATGATCTGCTTCGAGGCCTGCGCCTGGATGCGGCCGAATTCGATCGGGGGCAGCGGATCGACGATGAAGTCGCCGACCTTTGCGCCCTTCTGAAGCTTCTGCGCGCCCTTCAGGTCGACCTGCTTGAAATAGTCGTCCACGGCTTCCACCACCTCGACGACGCGCCACAGGCGGAGATCGCCCGAGACCGGATCGAGCTTCGCGCGAATGTCGTTCTCGACGCCGTAGCGGTTCTTCGCGGCGCGCTGGATCGCGTCTTCCATCGCCTCGATGACGATGGCCTTGTCGATCAGCTTTTCCTTCGCGACCGAATCGGCGATCGCGAGCAGCTCGGCCTTGTTGGCGGAAATGGCGGTGGCCATTCGGGCTTATCCTTCTACTTCGATAATCTTGTCGGCGCCCTCGGCGGAGAGCGGCGCGGTGGCGGCGATCAGCCGATCGGTCATCGTCAGCTTGGCATCCTCGATCGCCGCGAACGGCAGCACATGGTGCGCCTCGTCCTGCGTCACGATCGTAATGGTGCCTCCGGCCGCATCGATGCCGGCGAGATCGCCCTTGAACTGCTTGCGCCCATCCAGCTTCTCGGCGAGCGTGATGCGGGCTTCGTGGCCCTTCCAGTCCTCGAAATCCTGCAGCCGGGTGAGCGGCCGGTCGATGCCGGGCGAGCTGACTTCCAGCCGATAGGCATGGTCGATCGGATCGCGGCCCTCGGCCTCGAGACGATCCAGCAGGTCCGAGATGCGGCGCGACAGATCGGCGCAATCGTCGATCGTCAGCTGGCGCGTATCGGGGCGCTCGGCCATGATCTGCAGCGTCGGATCGCTCTGGCCACCGAACAGCTTCACGCGCACCAGGGCAAAGCCCAGCGCCTGCGCTTCGGTTTCGATCATCTTGGCCAGTTCGGCGAGATTCGCCACGCACATCTCCAGTAGGTATCAAGCAGCTTCGGCGCCGGAGCCTGGCGGCCCCGACCTCGATCATGTTTGACGATGTCCGAGAAAAGCAGAGCGCGATATACGCAATACCGGGGTCAGGAGCAATAGGGCGCTCGGGGCCCTTGCATCTTTTCGCGAAGGAAAGACGTTGCAACCTGTTGCAAAACCGGCTGCGTTCGTGGCCGAACCATCGCCGGAGAGGATTTCCATGCCCCGCTCGTTGTTGCTGATCCCGATCTTGTTCGCCGCCGCATGCTCGTCGCCGGGGTCCAATGCCCAGCAGCCGGCGGGCACCGCGGGCACCCCGACGCCGCTGCCGGTGCCGAGCGGCACCCCCGCCCCGCTCCCCGCCGGCGTGCCGTTCACGGCCGTCCGCGTCGCCGATTTCGATGCGCCGTTCGCGCTGGCCTTCCTGCCCGACGGCGCCGCGCTCGTCACCGAAAAGGCGGGGCAGCTGCAATATTGGGAAGTCGGCCAGAAGGCGCAGGCGGTGAACGGCGTGCCCAAGGTCGCGGCCGGTGGCCAGGGCGGCCTGCTCGACGTGGCCCCGGCGCCGGACTTCGCCAGCAGCAACACGATCTACTTCACCTATTCGGAGCCGCGCGCCAACGGCAGCGCGCTGGCGCTTGCCCGTGCCAAGCTCACCCGCGGCAAGGCGATGGCGCCGCGACTCGACAATGTGGAGGTGCTGTTCCGCTCCGGCGCGGACGGCGACGGCGGCCAGTTCGGCGCGGTGATCGCGTTCGCGCCGGACGGCAAGTCGCTGTTCCTCTCCTCGGGCGAGCGCCAGCGCTTCACCCCCGCGCAGGACCCCAACCAGGCGATCGGCAAGATCCTGCACCTGACGCTCGACGGCAAGCCGGCGTCGGACAATCCGGATGCGGGCAAGGTCGGCGCCACCACCGTGCAGGTCATCGATCCGCCCGAGGATACCGAAGCGGCGAAGACGGCCAAGGGCCGCCCCTTCGCCTTCGACGGGCCCAACCCGGCACCGGCCTCGATCTGGAGCAGCGGCCATCGCAACCCGTACGGCCTCGTCTTCGACGCATCCGGCAATCTGTGGGAGCACGAGATGGGCCCGCAGGGCGGCGACGAGCTCAACCTGATCCTCAGGGGCCGCAACTATGGCTGGCCCAACGTCTCGTTCGGCGAGAATTACAACAACAAGCCGATCCCCAAGCCCAAGGCCGGCGATGGGTATGAACTGCCCAAGCTCTACTGGGTGCCGTCGATCTCGCCCTCGGGGCTGATCTACTACACCGGCAGCGAATTCCCGCAGTGGAAGGGTTCGCTGCTGATGGGTGCAATGTCGGGCCAGGCGCTGATTCGCATTGCGCTCGACGGCACCAATGCCCGCAAGGCCGACCAGTGGAACCTCGACATGCGCATCCGCGACGTGGCGCAGGCGCCGGACGGCTCGCTTTGGCTGCTGCAGGACGGCGCCAAGGGCGATGGCGGCTGGCTGATGCGGATCAGCCCGAAGAAATAGTCAGCCTTCCAAGCCTTCGCTCCCCTCCCGCAAGCGGGAGGGGAACCGTTACCGCACGATCAGGAAGTTCATCCGCGCCGCCGCGATCGGCCGGTCTTCCTCGTCCTGCCAGGCGACCGCGCTGACATTCGCCACGCGGTTTCCCAGCCGCGTCACCGTACCCCTGGCCCGCGTCTCCTTCTCGCGCCCGCCGCGCATGTAATCGACGGTGACGTTGACCGGTTTCACCTTGGCCCCGCCTTCCGCCTCCAGCGCCTGGAGCAGCGCGCCAACCGCCGCCATCTCGAGCAATCCGCCGATCGCGCCGCCGTGCAGGAACCCCGGTCGTCCAACGACGTCGCCGGAAAACGGCATTACCAACACGGGGGCTTCCGCGCCCGGTTCCACCGCGAGCCCGAGCAGCTCGGCATAAGGAGGCAGGTTCACCAGTAGCCCTCCGCCGCCATGAAGGTCCCCGCGACATGCGCCAGCGGATCTGCCGGATCGCCGTCATGCGCCTGGCCGCGCACGAACGCGATCGAGCGCGTCAGCCGGTAGCATTCGCACCGCCCGATCACCGTCTGCCCGGTGCGCGCGGGCCGGAGATAGTCGATCCGCAGGTCGAGCGTCGCGTGCGGCAGGAACTTGCCGACCTTCAGCCACACCGCGACGCTGCTCGCCATGTCCATCAGCGCGAGGATCGGACCCGAGGCGAGCACGCCCGTCTCCTCCTGCCCGACCAGGTCGGCGCGCCAGGGCAGTTCCAGTTCGGACCAGTCCGCCCCATGGTCGCGGTGCGCCACGCCCAGGCGACTGCCATGGTTGGGAAAGCGGAGCGCGAAGAAGGCGCGGGGATCGAACCGGGGGGGCGCCCCGGGATCACTGGGTTCAGACATACCGGCTTTTCTAGCGGCCCCATCTTGCCCGCGCAAATGCTTCGCCCCACTATCCCGCCTGAGGACGAGAGAGGATGGCGGAATGAGCGAGCGCGTGACCTGGAAGATCGAGCAGGGCGTGGCCGATGTGCGGCTTGCCCGGCCGGACAAGATGAACGCGCTCGACCCCGCCATGTTCGAAGGCATCCTGGGCGCGATCGACACGCTCGGCAAATCGCCCGGCCTTCGCGCCGTGGTGTTGTCCGGCGAGGGGCGCGCCTTCTGCGCCGGGCTCGACATGGCGAGCATGGCCAATGCCGGGGCAGGCGTCGATCTCACGGCGCGCAGCCATGGACTTGCGAACAGCTTCCAGCAGGTCGCCTGGGGCTGGCGGACGCTGCCCGTGCCGGTGATCGCGGCGATACACGGGGTGGCGTTCGGCGGCGGGTTGCAGATCGCCAGCGGCGCCGACGTGCGGATCGCCGCGCCCGATACGCGGCTGTCGGTGATGGAGTTGAAATGGGGCATCGTGCCGGACATGGCCGGCTTCGTGCTCTGGCGCGGCACCGTCCGCGACGACGTGCTGCGCGAACTGATCTATACCGCCCGCGAATTCGACGCGGCCGAGGGGCAGGGCTCCGGCTTCGTCACCCGGCTGGCCGAGGAACCCCATGCGGAGGCGCTCGCCCTTGCCCACGCCATCGCCGGGCGCAATCCGGATGCGATCCGCGCCGCCAAGCGGCTCGCCAACCATGAGGGCGATGCCGCCGCCGTGCTGCTGGCGGAAAGCGCCGAGCAGGCAGCGCTGATGCGCTCGCCCAACCAGATCGAGGCGGTGATGGCCAACCTGCAGAAGCGCAGCCCCCGGTTCCGCGACTAGCGCGCCCATACCGCAGCTTCAAAAGTCCGCGTCGCTGGCCCCGCCTCCGCCGAACGGGTTGCAGCCGCGCGCGACACCTGCGAAACGGCCCGCGGTTTTCATCTGGGCAGGAGGCGTGCGCCGATGTCGTTCAACAGCTTCGGTCGCGTATTCCGCTTCACCACCTGGGGCGAAAGCCATGGCCCCGCGCTCGGCGCCGTGGTCGACGGCTGCCCGCCGGGGCTGAGCTTGAGCGAAGGCGACATCCAGCCCTTCCTCGATCGCCGCCGTCCCGGCCAGTCGCGCTTCACCACCCAGCGGCAGGAGCCGGACCAGGTCCGCATCCTCTCGGGCGTGTTCGAGGGCCGCACCACGGGCACGCCGATCGCGCTGCACATCGACAATGTCGACCAGCGCTCCAAGGACTATTCGGAGGTCGCCAAGGCCTATCGCCCCGGCCATGCCGATTACGCCTATGACCAGAAATACGGCTTTCGCGACTATCGCGGCGGCGGCCGTTCCTCGGCGCGCGAAACGGCGGCGCGGGTAGCCGCCGGTGCGGTCGCGCGGGCGGTGATCCCGGAAGTGACGATTACCGCCTGGGTGGAGGCGATCGGCGGCGACGCAATCGACTATACGAAGTTCAACGCGGCCGAGATCGGCAACAACCCCTTCTTCTGCCCCGACGCGGATGCCGCCCAGCGCTGGGAAGCGCTGGTCGACGCCGCGCGGAAGGATGGTTCCTCGCTCGGTGCCGTGGTCGCCTGCGAGGCGACCGGCGTCCCCGCCGGCTGGGGGGCGCCGCTCTACGCCAAGCTTGACAGCGAACTGGCTGCGGCCTGCATGTCGATCAACGCGGTCAAGGGCTTCGAGATCGGGGACGGTTTCGCGGCAGCTACCCTGCGCGGCGAAGAGAATGCCGATGCGATGCGCCCGCGCGGCGACGGCGGCGTCGATTTCCTCGCCAACCATGCCGGGGGCATCGCGGGCGGCATCGCGACGGGCCAGCCGGTGCGGATGCGGGTGGCGTTCAAGCCGACCAGCTCGATCCTGATCCCGGTCGAGACGGTCACCCGTGACGGTGAGGCAAGCGAGATCCGCACCAAGGGACGCCATGACCCCTGCGTGGGTATTCGCGGGGTGCCTGTCGTTGAAGCAATGGTCGCGCTGGTGCTTGCTGATCAGAAATTGCTGCATCGGGCACAGGTCGGCTGATCTTGCGCTCGACTCGACCCGGAGTCGTTCCTTTTAATCGTTTAATCGAAATCGGTCGGTGAGACTTCTGCGGCGCAGGGTGGTTATTCTTCCGTTGGCATGAACAACAGAAGGATGCCGTGTAATGTATATCAAGACCATTCTCGCCGCCGCCACGCTGATCGCTGCGCCGGCCGCCTTCGCCCAGCAGACGACTCCGGGTCAGACGACGCCGGGCGGATCGACGACGGACCAGAGTACGATGCCGGGCTCGACCACCCCGGGCCAGACGACGTCGCCTGCGGATCCGTCGATGAATCCGTCGACCACGACGACACCGGGCGGCACCACCGGCTCCGGCACGATGACCACGCCGGACTCGTCCTCGCCGAGCACGACCACGTCGCCGACCGAGCCGACCACGACGACGACCGAAGAATCCGGCGACAAGCCGAAGCACAAGCGTCCGCGCTAAGCTGCTGACGCCGTAGAATTCGCCCGGCCGCTCCCATCCCCTGGCGGCCGGGCGTCTTCGCGTGTGTGGCCCGACCCCTTGCACGATCCACTGCGCACGCCGATGTTTCGGCATTAACCAGCGTCCTGTAAGGGCGCCTGATCGACATTCGACGCATTGGGGAATTTGGTGGCAGATCCATACGTAACGCTCGGGGTGGCGCGCAGCGCGAGCGAGGACGAGATCAAGAAGGCCTATCGCAAGCTCGCCAAGGAGTTGCACCCCGATCGCAACAAGGACAATCCGAAGGCGTCCGAGAAGTTCAGCCAGGTCACCCAAGCCTATGACCTGCTGACCGACAAGGACAAGCGCGCCCGCTTCGACCGCGGCGAGATCGACGGCGACGGCAATCCGATCGCCCCGTTCGGCTTCGGAAGCGGCGGTGGCGGCGGCGGGTTCCAGCCGGGCGGCGGGCACTTTGATTTCAGCGGCAACGATGCCGATATCGGCGACCTGTTCGAGGGATTGTTCGGCGGCGGCAAGCGCGGCGGCGGTGGCGGCTTCAGCGGCGGGTTCGGCGGCTTTGGCGGGTTCGGGCGTCGCGCCCAGCCCAAGGGCGCCAACACCGCCTATCGGCTTGCCGTCTCGTTCGAGGATGCGGCCAAGCTGGCGCCTCAGCGCATCACCCTGCGCGACGGCAAGACCATCGATCTCAAGCTCCCCGCGGGCCTGGAGGATGGCACGCAGATGCGCCTGGCCGGCAAGGGCGAGGAAGGGCCGGGCGGCGCCGGCGACGCGATCGTCACCCTCGAGATCCAGCCGCATCGGTTCTACACCCGCGACGGCGACGACATCCGGCTCGACCTGCCGGTGACGCTGGCCGAGGCGGTGCTGGGCGCGCAGGTGCGCGTGCCGACGCCCGATGGGCCGGTGATGCTCACCGTGCCCAAGGGCTCCAGCTCCGGCAAGGTGCTGCGGCTCAAGGCGCGGGGATTTCACAAGAAAGGCGGCGGGCGCGGCGATCTGTTCGTCACGCTGATGGTGGAGCTGCCCGTCAACGACGACGCCCTTATCGAATTCGCGCAGGGATGGAAGAACGGCGGGAACCCCCGGGGGCGCATGGGCGTCTGACGCCCGTGGACGAACCGACGCGCGCCTCGATCTCGCCCCAATCGCCCGAAGGGCGCCGGCTGGGGGTCGGCGGCAAGGTGCCGCGTCGGCTGGCGGAGCTGGGCGTTACCGAGCGGATGCTCGAGATCGCCAAGCGCGTCGCGATCGGCACGTTCAACGAGGGGTTCACCTATGCCGGCAACCTCGCCTATCTCTCGCTGGTAACGCTGTTCCCCTTCTTCATCGTCGCCACCGCCCTTGCCAGCCTGGTGGGCCGCACCGGCACCGGCGTGCACGCGCTGGAGGCGTTCCTCCAGACCGTGCCGCCCGACGTCGCCAAGCTGCTGCGCGATCCGGTGATCGAGGTGCTGCAGACCCGCAGCACCGGTGGCCTGCTCTGGTTCGGCGCGCTGGTGGGCCTGTGGACCACCGCCGGCTTCATCGAGACGATCCGCGGCATCGTCCGCCAGGCGTACGGCGTTTCCCTGGACAAGCCGTTCTGGCGCTACCGGCTGGGCGCGATCGGGATGATCGTCGCAGCGGTGCTGATGGTGATGCTCGCCTTCGCCTTCCAGGTGATCCTGACCGGTGTGGAGCAGTTCCTCTACCGCATCCTGCCCTGGGCGACGGAGGCGCAGCGCTTCGCCTCGGCCGGCAAGGCGGTGCCGGCCTTCGCGCTGTTCGGCGCGCTGTATGTATTGTTCTTCGCGCTCACGCCCTCGCGCTATCGCTCGCGCCGCTATCCCAAATGGCCGGGCGCGCTGTGCACCACGACCTGGTGGCTCACCGTCACCGGCGTGCTGCCCTGGGTGCTCTCCGCCATGGGCGGCTACGGCGCCACCTATGGCAGCCTGGCGGGCGTGATGGTGTCGCTGATCTTCTTTTTCCTGGTGGGCCTTGGCCTTGTCGTAGGGGCGGAACTCAACGCCGCTCTGGCGGAAGTGCCCGATCCCGGTCTAGAGGGGGAGCAAGGACAGGAGATTCAGAAGACGTGACCGGATTGATGCAAGGGAAGCGTGGGCTCATCATGGGCCTCGCCAACGACAAGTCGCTGGCCTGGGGCATCGCCAAGGCGCTGCACGCCCAGGGCGCGGAGATGGCATTTTCCTATCAGGGCGATGCCCTGCTCAAGCGGGTGAAGCCGCTGGCCGAGCAGGTCGGCTCGGACTTCCTCATCGATTGCGACGTATCCGACATGGCGGCGCTCGACACCACGTTCGAGACGCTAGCGGCGCGCTGGCCGACGATCGACTTCGTCGTTCACGCGATCGGCTTTTCGGACAAGAGCCAGCTGCGGGGCCATTATTACGACACCACGCTCGAAAACTTCCTGATGACGATGAACATCTCGGTGTACAGCTTCACCGCGGTGGCCCAGCGTGCGCAGAAGATGATGCCGAACGGCGGCAGCCTGCTGACGCTCAGCTATTACGGCGCCGAGAAGGTGGTGCCGCACTATAACGTGATGGGCGTGGCGAAGTCTGCGCTGGAAACCTCGGTCAAGTATCTCGCGATGGACCTCGGCCCGGAGAATATCCGCGTCAACGCCATCTCGGCCGGCCCGATCCAGACGCTGGCGGCGCGCGGCATCGGCGACTTCAACTATATCCTGAAGTGGAACCAGCTGAACTCGCCGCTCCGCCGCAACGTAACGATCGAGGATGTCGGCGGCGCCGGGCTCTATCTGCTGTCGGACCTCGCCTCGGGGGTTACCGGCGAGACGCACCATGTCGATGCCGGCTACAATGTGATCGGCATGAAGGCCGAGGACGCGCCGGACATCGCGCTGGCCTGACCGGGAAGGGGCGGCCCCGCGCCGCCCGTTTCCTGGCGATCGTCACGGCGCGCCCAGCAACCAGGCGCGCGCCTCCTCTACCGTCTCGAACAGCATCGCGCCGGGCCGTACCTCCACGATCCGGCGGATCTGCATCCGTGTCAGCATGGTCGAGGCGACAAAGGCGAGCCGTCGCGCCCAGACCGACATTTCCGTATCGGCGAAGTTCTTCAGCACGAAGTCGGCCGTGGCCTGGGGCAGCACGTGCACGCCGCGCACGTCGTACAAGGTACGATGCCGGCCCGCATCCGGACCCAGCACGAGGATCGCCGCGCGCACCTCTTCGGCGATCCAGCCGACATCTTCCGGCGACGGCACGCCGGATAGCGTGACCGTCACCAGCCGCTGCGACCGGTCGACGTGCACCTCGAAGCCGACCTGGAACGGCGAGGTCGGCCCTTCCTCGCGCTGGCTCAGGCGCGCACCACGCCGATGTCGCGGAACGGGCGCGGATCGATCGGCGGACGCGCCGGCTCGTTCAGTTCGCACTGCCAGATGCCGACGTCGATCCACTGGCCGTGCTTGTAGCCTGCCTCGCGGAAGACGCCGGTGCGGCGGAACCCCACCGCTTCGTGCAGCGCGATCGAATTGTCGTTGGGCAGCGTGATCATCCCGAAGGCATGGACGAAGCCCTGCGCGCGCAGCGTATCGACCAGCGCCTCGTAGAGCAGCCGGCCGGCGCCGCGCCGCTGCGCGGTATCGGCCATGTAGATCGAGCTTTCGACGACATAGCGATAGGCCGGGCGATCGCGGAACTTGCTGGCATAGGCATAGCCGATCACGCCGCCATCGGCGCCGTCGCCATTGGTGGCGACCAGCCAGGGATAATAGCCCTCGCTCGCCCCCATCCGCGCGGCCATCGCGGCCGCATCGGGTGGCTCGATCTCGAACGAGGCGGTGCCGGTGAGCACATTGGGCGCATAGATGGCGGCGATCGCCGCGGCATCCTGGGGGGTGGCGGCACGAATACCGATCATTTTGCGGCTCCCATCACCAGCTGGAGCAGGGCGAGGTCGGCATCGCGTGCGCCGGGGACGCCCAGCGCCATGCATTCGAGGCAGCGTGCCTGCACCGATCCGGCCTGCGTCAGCCGCCTGGCATCGCCCAGCGCCTGGGCCAGCAGCACCCGACGCTCGTCGGCGATGCGGGCATAGCTGTCCTTGCCGGCGGCGGTGGTTGCCCAGTTGCCGTCGTCCTCCTCGTCGTCGCCGAACGAGGAGAGCGCCGCGGCGATCGCCGCCGCGGTGGCGTTGGGCTTCTTGGCGAGATAGACCGGGCGTACCTTGGCGGGATCGAGCCCCGCGCGCTTCGCCGCTTCGGCGATCGCGTCGTCCAGCCCGCCGAAGCGATCGACCAGGCCGATCTGGCGCGCGACGCCGCCGATCCACACCCGGCCCTGGGCGATCTCGTCCACCCGCTGCGGCGTCAGCTTGCGCGACGCGGCGACTAGCCCGACGAAGCGGCCATAGCCTGCCTCGATCGCCGATTGCAGGATCGTATCGACGGTGGCGTTGGTGCCGCCATAGATGCTCGGCTGGCCGGTGAGCGGCGTGCTCTGCACGCCGTCGGTCGTCACGCCGATCTTGGCGAGGCTGTTCTCGAAGGTCGGGATGATGCCGAAGATGCCGATCGATCCGGTGATCGTGTTGGGTTCGGCGAAGATCACGTCACCCGCGGTCGACACCCAATAGCCGCCGCTGGCCGCCAGGCCGCCCATCGAGACGACGATCGGCAGCTTCTGCGCCTTGGCCTGCAGGATCGCCTGGCGCATCTGCTCCGACGCCATCGCCGAGCCGCCGGGGGAGTCGACGCGGACGACCAGCGCCTTGAGCTTGCCGTCCTTCAGCCCGTCGAGCACCAGCTTGGCCACGGTATCGCCGCCCGCGCTGCCCGCGCCGCCCTTGCCGTCGACGATATCGCCGGCGATGGTGATCACGCCGATCGGATCGCCGCTGGTCGGAAGCGGGTGCGCCTGCAGCCAGTCTGCCAGCTTGATCGTGTTGAAATTGCCCGCCCGCGCGCCGCTCGGCGTGCCGACCATCCGGGCGACGTGCGCGCCGAAGGCGATCCGGTCGCCGAGCTGGTCGACCAGGCCATAGGCACGGTTGGCGGCGGCGATGTCGCCCCTGGCGGCGGTGATCGCCACGTCCGGCTTCATCAGGAATTCGGCGATGCGCGCCTTGGGCCGCGCCTTCTGGATGCCCTCGCGCCACTGGTCGAGCAGGCCGCTGTAGAGCGCGGTGCTGGCCTCGCGCGCCTCGGGCGACATGTCGGCGCGGATATAGGGCTCGACCGCCGACTTGAACTTGCCGACCTTGTAGACATGGACGTTGACGCCGAGCTTGTCGACCAGGCCCTTGTAATAGAGCTGGCGGCCGCCCGGCCCCATGAAGATCGATCCGCCCATCGGATGCACCCAGATCTCGCTGGCATTGGCCGCGATCTGGTAGCCGCTGTCGGTATAGGCGGTGGCATAGGCGAGCACCGGCTTGCCGGCGGCGCGGACGCGGCCGACGGCGGCGGCCACCTCGCTCACCGTCGCGGGATAGCCGCCCATGAAGCTGTCGAGATCGAGCACCACCGCCTTCACCCGCGCGTCGCCCTTTGCCGCATCGAGTGCGCGGATCACGTCGCGGGCGCTCACTTCGCGGGCGGCGCGGGCGCCGCTGAGTCCCGACAGCGGATCGGCCTCGCTCGGCTGATCGACCAGCGTGCCGTTCAGCGCCACGACCAGCGCGCCGTCGCGAATCGTCGCCGGAGTCGGCCGGTGGGAAAGCGCCGCGAACAGGACGGAGAAGAACAGGAGCAGCAGGATCAGGACGAGCAGGTCCTTGATTCCGACGAGTATCTTCCAGGCAGTACGGACCAGCTTCACCGGCGGCTCCTCAAAGCGTATTCAGCATCCGGTGCTACCGGATGCGCGGGGAGGAGGCAACGACCCGTCTTATCGGCCCAACACGCCGAAAAAAGTTCCGGTCGCACCCGTTGACGCTGCCCCCGGCGCTTCACATATGTCGACTGTTAGCACTCCGGGGGACCGAGTGCTAAACACCGAAATCCACCTGAAAGAGGATCAGGCAATGAACTTCCGTCCGTTGCACGACCGCGTGCTCGTCCGCCGCGTCGAAGCCGAGGAAAAGACCGCCGGCGGGATCATCATCCCCGACACCGCCAAGGAAAAGCCGCAGGAAGGCGAAGTCGTCGCCGTCGGCACCGGCACCAAGGCCGAAGATGGCAAGGTAACCCCGCTCGACGTGAAGTCGGGGGATCGCATCCTGTTCGGCAAGTGGTCCGGCACCGAAGTGAAGGTGAACGGCGAAGACCTGCTGATCATGAAGGAAAGCGACATCCTCGGCATCGTCGGCTGAGCACGTCGTTTTACCCTAAACTTCCTAAACTTCCGCAGATTGAAAGGGCAGTCCCATGGCAGCCAAGGACGTAAAGTTTTCGCGCGACGCACGTGAGCGCATCCTGCGCGGCGTCGACATCCTCGCCGATGCGGTGAAGGTCACGCTGGGGCCGAAGGGCCGCAACGTCGTGATCGAGAAGAGCTTCGGCGCGCCCCGCATCACCAAGGACGGTGTGTCGGTCGCCAAGGAAATCGAGCTCAAGGACAAGTTCGAGAACATGGGCGCGCAGATGGTGCGCGAAGTGGCCTCGAAGACCAACGACGCCGCCGGTGACGGCACCACCACCGCGACCGTGCTCGCCCAGGCGATCGTTCGCGAGGGCATGAAGTCGGTCGCCGCCGGCATGAACCCGATGGACCTGAAGCGCGGTATCGACCTCGCCGTCACCAAGGTCGTCGAGGACGTCAAGGCCCGCTCGAAGCCCGTCTCGGGCAGCCAGGAAGTCGCCCAGGTCGGCATCATCTCGGCCAATGGCGACCGTGAAGTCGGCGAGAAGATCGCCGAGGCGATGGAGAAGGTCGGCAAGGAAGGCGTGATCACCGTCGAAGAGGCGAAGGGTCTCGAATTCGAGCTCGACGTCGTCGAAGGCATGCAGTTCGATCGCGGCTATCTCTCGCCCTACTTCATCACCAACCCGGAGAAGATGGCGGTCGAGCTCGCGGATCCGTACATCCTGATCCACGAGAAGAAGCTGTCGAACCTGCAGTCGATGCTGCCGATCCTCGAGGCGGTCGTGCAGTCGGGTCGTCCGCTGCTGATCATCGCCGAGGACATCGAAGGCGAAGCGCTGGCGACCCTGGTCGTCAACAAGCTGCGCGGCGGCCTGAAGGTCGCAGCGGTCAAGGCACCGGGCTTCGGCGATCGTCGCAAGGCGATGCTGGAAGACATCGCCGTCCTCACCAAGGGTGAAGTGATCAGCGAAGACCTCGGCATCAAGCTCGAGACCGTCACGCTCGGCATGCTCGGCACCGCCAAGCGCGTCACCATCGACAAGGACAACACCACCATCGTCGATGGCGCCGGTGAAGCCGAGTCGATCAAGGCTCGCACCGAGCAGATCCGCCAGCAGATCGACGTCACCACCAGCGATTACGACCGTGAGAAGCTCCAGGAGCGTCTCGCCAAGCTCGCCGGCGGCGTGGCCGTGATCAAGGTCGGCGGTGCGACCGAAGTTGAGGTCAAGGAGCGCAAGGACCGCGTTGACGACGCGCTGCACGCGACCCGCGCGGCCGTTGAAGAAGGCATCGTCCCCGGCGGCGGCACGGCCCTCCTCTATGCCACGAAGGCTCTCGAAGGCCTGACCGGCGCGAACGAGGACCAGACCCGCGGCATCGACATCGTCCGCAAGTCGCTGACCGCGCTGGTTCGCCAGATCGCCAGCAACGCGGGCCAGGACGGCGCCGTCGTCTCGGGCAAGCTGCTCGACCAGAACGACACCTCGTTCGGCTTCAACGCCGCGACCGACACCTACGAGAACCTCGTGGCTGCCGGCGTGATCGACCCGACCAAGGTGGTGCGCACCGCGCTGCAGAACGCGGCTTCGGTCGCCGGCCTGCTGATCACCACCGAAGCCACCATTGCCGAGCTGCCGGACGACAAGCCCGCAGCCCCGGCGATGCCGGGCGGCATGGGCGGCATGGACTTCTAAGTCCGCGCCCGACGCGAAAAGAGGGGCCGGCGGAGCGATCCGCCGGCCCTTTTTTGTTGGTGCGGGATCGAGGCCTCAGCGCTCCTTCAGCCCGGCCATCCAGCCGCGCACGGTGTCCGCAGCTTCGCCCACCCACTGGCCGCCGCGCGCCAGCACCGGCGCCTGGTCCATGTCGCCATAGGCGGTGCCCTCGGTCATCGAGCCCGGCAGCACGAAGACGAGGTCCTCGGCCGCCACCGGCAGCACCGTCGCTTCGCCGCCGACCATCGCCCGGATGCCGGTGACGGTGCGCTGTTCGCCCGCCAGGGCGAAATCGAGATCATAGGCACGGGTGTCGAACTGGAAACGCACGCCCTGCTCGCGCAGCATCCTGGTGAGGGGGCGGACGAAGGTGTCGAACTGGTCGTATTTGGGGAACAGGACGACCGACATGTCGGCAAAGCCGTCCACCGAATCGAGGAAGCGGTGCAGGTACAGCTTCATCTCGAGCAGGCTGTGCCATTCCTGAAAGGCGAACATGGTGCGGAACAGCGCCCAGAAGTTCGTCTCGAAGAAGCCCTTGTTGAAATATTGCGCGATCGTGGTGTCGCCCACCTCGTCCTTGCGCTTGAGCAGCAGCCGGACGATCTCCCACTGGTCCTTGCGCGACAGGCCGAAGGTGCTGAAGTCCTTGATCGCGCCCTGCCGGTGCATCAGCCGCGCCCTGGAATAATTGGGATCGCGATCGTTCACCCAGCGATATTCGTCGAGCACGCTGTAGCCGGCGGGCAGCTCCAGCGCCGGCACATCCTGGAACAGATCCCACAGATTGTCGTAGTTCCAGTTCATCTCGCGGCCGCCGCGGATCAGATAGCCGCGCTCCGCATCGCCCGCGCCGTCGAGCGAGCCGCCCTCGACATGCGCGGCATCGAGGATGGTGATGTTGGCGGGCGGCATATGGCCGTCGCGGATCAGATAGAAGGCGGCGGCGAGACCGGCGATCCCGCTGCCGACGATCCACGCCTTGCGCGCTTCCACCCCCGGCGTCGGCAGCGGCCGGTTGCGGGCATAGGGACTCCAGAAATCGGGCGGCGGCAGCGTGTTCTCGGGCCGCTGGTACCAATAGCCGGCGGTGGTATCCGGCGCGTGGACGAAGCCTTGCGGCGCGGCATTGGCCGGCCCGGCGAGCCAGGCCGGGGTGGAATGGGCCATGGTGCGATCCTCCTCGAATGCAGCGGGGTTTCCCCCGCTGGATCCAGCAGATCGCCGCAAAGGCGTATCCGTAATGTTGGCAGGCGTGCGCGCCGCTGCCGCCGCCGTCAGTTCGAACCCTGGTGCCTATTCCTGTTCGGCATAGGCCTTCACCAGATCGAACAGATAGTCGCGCCCGGTGTAGAGCGAGCGCATCTCCACCCGCTCGTTCAGCCCGTGAACGCCGTTGCCGTCCGGATCGCCCCAGCCGCCGGGCACGCCATAGGTGGGGATGCCGACGGCGGCGAGGAAGATGGCGTCGGTCGCGCCGGTCGACATGGTCGGCACCAGCGGCACGCCGGGGAAATATTTCGCGACCAGCTTCTCCGCGGGCCCCACGACCTTCGGGTCGAGTGCGGGCGGCTTCGCGATCGGCCGCACCGGCGGGACCATCGTGACCGTCACCTTCGCGTCGCCGATCGCGGCGACCAGCGCCTTCTGGACTTCCTCGCTGCTGTGCCCTGGGAAGATGCGGCAGTTGACGTTCGCCGCCGCGCGCTGCGGCAGCGCGTTGTTGGCGTGGCCGCCCTCCAGCAAGGTCGCGACGCAGGTGGTGCGCAGCATCGAATGGAAGATCCGATCGGTGTTGAGCAGCGTCTCGGCCGCCTTGTCGGCCGGGTTGGCCGCGATCGCCACCATCGCCTTGCCCATCGCGTCCGTCCGCGCCGCGCCCGCCTTGGCGAAATAGGCGCGGGTGGTGTCCGAAAGCTCCAGCGGGAAGTCGTGGGCGCGGATCTTCACCAGCGCATCGGCCAGCTGGTAGATCGCGTTCTCCGGCACCGGAATCGAACTGTGGCCGCCGGGATTGCTGGTTTCCAGCCGATAATTCTGCACCGCCTTCTCGCCGACCTGCATCTGCTGGACCAGCACCTTGCCGTGCCCGTCCGACTTGCCGCCGCCGCCTTCGTTGAGCGCGAATTCGGCGTCGATCAGGTCGCGCCTGTTCTTCGAGAGCCATTCGGCGCCGTTGAACGCCCAGGTCGTCTCCTCGCCGCAGGTCAGCGCCAGCTTCACGGTGCGCCTGGGCTTGTACCCGGCCTGCTGGAAGCGGATCAGCGTGTCCGCCCAGGTTGCCGCCATCGCCTTGTCGTCCACGGCGCCGCGGGCATAATAATAGCCGTTTTCCTCGACCAGCTTGAACGGATCGCGGGTCCAGTCCTCGCGCTTGGCGGCGACCACGTCGATATGCGCGAGCAGCAGGATCGGCTTCGCCTTTTTCGAGGTGCCCGGATAGACCGCGACCAGCCCGCCGTCCCTGGGATGCTCGGGGGTGGCGAACAGGGTGAGCTGCTCGTCCTTGAAGCCGGCCGCCTTCATCCGCGCGGCAATCTGTTCGGCCGCCTGGGTGCAGCTGCCGACATTGACGACCGTGTTGGTCTCGACCAGCTCCTTGTAGAGCTCGAAGAACTTCGCCTGATCGGGCCGCGTCTGCGCGGCGGCCGGCGCGGCGATGGCGAGCGCGAGCAGCGCGCTGGTGGCAAGAAGCGACTTCATCCGGTTTCCCCTGTTTTGCCCTGCCCGCAATGGAGCATGCAAACGGCCGGATGGGAAGCGCCTCCCCAGCAGCGCATGCGCTCCCTACATAGGGGGCGTGCCGATCGATCTCCCCACAGCTTTGGCAGACTGGTTCGCCGCGCGCGGATGGGCGCCGCGCCGGCACCAGCGCGACATGCTCGCGGCGGCGCGGGCGGGCAGCCATGCGCTGCTCGTCGCCCCCACCGGCGCGGGCAAGACGCTGTCCGGCTTCCTGCCGACGCTCGCCGACCTGATCGCGGCGCCGGGCGAGGGGTTGCACACGCTCTACATCTCGCCCTTGAAGGCGCTGGCGGTGGACGTGCAGCGCAACCTGCTGACGCCGATCGAGGAGATGGGGCTGCCCATCCGGGTGGAGACGCGCACCGGCGACACCCCGCACGAGAAGAAGGTTCGCCAGCGCGCCCGCCCGCCCCAGGTGCTGATGACCACCCCCGAATCGCTCAGCCTGCTGCTCTCCTACGAGGACAGCCTGACGATGTTCGCCGGGCTGAGGACGGTGGTGATCGACGAGATCCACGCCTTCGCCACCGGCAAGCGCGGCGACCTGCTGGCGCTGGCGCTCGCCCGGCTGGAGCGGCTGGCGCCGGGCTTCCGCCGCGTCGGGCTCTCCGCCACCGTCGCCGATCCGGACGGCTATCGCGCCTGGCTCGCGCCCTATGGGGACATCGATTCGGTGACGCTGGTGCAGGGCGAAAAGGGCGCCGATCCCGATATCGCCATCCTGCTGCCCGAGGGCCGCGTGCCCTGGGCCGGGCATTCGGGCATCTATGCCATCCCGCAGGTGATGGCGGAGATCGAGACGCACAAGACGACGATCGTCTTCTGCAACACCCGTGGCCTGGCCGAACTCGTCTTCCAGCAGCTGTGGAAGGTGAACGAGCGCAAGCTGCCGATCGGCGTGCATCATGGCAGCCTCAGCCTGGAGGCGCGGCAGAAGGCGGAGCAGGCGATGGCCGAGGGGCGATTGCGCGCGCTCGTCGCCACCGCGAGCCTCGATCTCGGCGTCGACTGGGGCGATGTCGATTGCGTGATCCAGATGGGAGCGCCCAAGGGCTCGTCGCGGCTGCTCCAGCGGATCGGGCGGGCCAACCACCGGCTCGACGAGGCGAGCGAGGCGGTGCTGATCCCCGGCAACCGCTTCGAATATCTGGAGGCGCGCGCCGCACTCGATGCGGTGGCGGCGGGCGAGCTGGATCCCGATCTTTTCCGCCCCGGCGCGCTCGACGTGCTGGCCCAGCATGTGATGGGCTGCGCCTGCGCCGCGCCTTTCCGGGCGGAGGACATGCTGCAGGAAGTGCGTGCAGCATTGCCCTATTCGGCGCTGACCGAGGATGTGTTCGATCGCGTCCTCAACTTCATCGCGGACGGCGGCTACAGCTTGCGCGCCTATGACAAGTTCAAGCGGCTGACCCGGGGGCGCGACGGCCTGTGGCGCGTCACCCAGCCCGCCTTTATTGCGCAGCATCGGCTCAACGCCGGCATCATCGTCGAATCGCCGATGCTCGAGGTGCGCTTCAAGAACGGCAGGCGGCTGGGCAAGGTGGAAGAGGGGTTCGCCGCCGCGCTCTCGCCCGGCGACACCTTCTTCTTCGGCGGCCTGGCGTTGGAAGTGGAGCGGGTGGAGGCGACCGATCTGATCGTCCGCGCGACGTCCAGGCAGGCGCGCGTGCCGAGCTATATGGGCGCGCGGCTGGCGATCACCGCAAACCTTGCCGATCGCGTCCGCGCCTTTCTGTTCGATCGGCGCCAATGGGCGCGCTTTCCGGCGGACGTCGCCGAATGGCTGGAGACGCAGGCGCGCCGATCGGCGCTGCCCGCGCCGGGGCAATTGCTGGTCGAGACCTTCCCGCATGAAGGCCGGCACCACCTGGTCGTCTACAGCTTCGAAGGCTGGAACGCGCACCAGTCGCTGGGCATGCTGGTCACGCGGCGGATGGAGGCACTGGGGCTGAAGCCTTTGGGCTTCGTCGCCAATGATTATGCGCTGGCGGTCTATGGGCTGGAGAAGATCGCCGATCCGCGGCCGCTCTTCTCGCCGGACATTCTCGAGCATGAGTTCGTCGAGTGGGTGCAGGGCTCGGCGCTGCTCAAGCGGGCGTTCCGCGAGGTGGCGATCATCGGCGGGCTGGTCGAGCGCCAGCATCCGGGCAAGAAGAAGACCGGGCGGCAGGTCACCTTCTCGACCGACCTGATCTACGACGTGCTGCGCAAGTACGAGCCCGACCATCTGCTGCTGCGCGCCGCCTGGGAAGATGCACGGGCGAAGATGACCGATGTCGGACGGCTCGCCCGGCTGCTCGACGAGGCCGGTGAGCGAATGCTCCATGTCGACCTGGCGCGGGTCAGTCCCATGGCAGTTCCGGTGCTGATCATGATCGGTCGCGAATCGGTGGCGCAGGGCACCACCGAAGATGCGCTGCTCGAAGAGGCGGAGGCGATTGCTGCCGAGGCGATGCGGCTCGACTGACCCCGTTCTTTTGCGGGATTGCTGCGCAACATGGGAGCAGGTAAATTGCGGTCATGGTTGGAGTCCCGTCTGCGTTGATCCTCTGGGGATTGCCCCTCGGCCTGCTTGCCGGCGGGCCGGTGGCGGTGCGGACCGATCCCGAAACCGCGCCCGCCGCCGGCGCGCCGGACGCGATCCAGCTGGCACTCGGCGAGACCAGTGCCCGCCTGACCGTGCCGGTCGCGATCCTGCGGCAGGGGCCGTACAACTTCATCATCGATACCGGTGCCGAGCGTACCGTCGTCTCGCGCGAGCTGGCGGGCCGGCTGGGGCTGGCGGCGGGGACCGAGGTGACCGTGACCTCGATGACCGGGCGCAGCCGGGTCGGCACCGTGATCGTCCCCGATCTCGCCATCGAGTCGATCGGCAGGTCGCACCAGATCGTCGCGCCGGCGTTCGAGGCGCGCAATATCGGGGCAGCCGGGCTGCTCGGCATCGACACGCTGCGCGATCACCAGGTGACGATCGACTTCGACACCGGCACCATGGCGGTGCGGCCGAGCGTGAAGCGCAAGCGCAACCACAAGCATGCACCGGACGAGATCGTCGTTTCCGCCAAGGATCAGTTCGGCCAGCTGATCGTGACCGACGCCTATTATGCCAATACGCGCGTGCAGGTGGTGCTCGATACCGGATCGCAGGTGACGATGGGCAACGAGGCGCTGCGCCGCAAGGTCGGCCGCAACGTCGGGGCATTGCAGACGATCGAGCTGACCAGCGTCGATGGCGGCACCACCCAGGCGCAATATGGCCATGTGCCGGCAATGCGGGTGAGCAACGTCGCGTTCGACGTGCTGCCGGTCGCCTTTGCCGAGGCCGAGCCGTTCAAGCGCTTCGGCCTCACCAGGCGGCCGGCGATCATGCTCGGCATGGATGCGATGCGCAGCTTCCGCCGGGTGGAGATCGACTTTCCCAACCGGCAGGTGCGCTTCTTCCTGCCGCGGGGCACGCGGGAGCGCCGGCCCGATCTGGGCAGGCCGCTGCTGCCCCCGGCGCTGGGCGGCAGCGCGCGCGATTGACTTTACCCGGCAGGTCTGATTGGCCTGACCATATGACTATCCTTTCGCGCGCGTCGCTCGCCGGGCTTCCTGCCGGCATCCTCCGCCCCGGCCATGACCCGGCCGCGATCCGCACCGGAATCGTCCATTTCGGCCCCGGCGCCTTCCACCGCGCCCACCAGGCGGCGTTCATCGACAGGGTGCTCGACAGCGATCCGCGCTGGGGCATCGCCGCGGTGTCGTTGCGCAGCGGCACCACCACCGACGCGCTGAAGGCGCAGGACGGGCTGTACACGCTGGCGGTGATTGATCGCGAACCTTCCACCCGGATCATCGCCGCGCATTCGGACGCGATCGGCCCCGGCGAGGGCGCCCGCCTGCGCGTGCTGCTGGCCAGCCCCGAGGTGCGGATCGCCACCAGCACGGTGACCGAGAAGGGCTATTGCCTGGGCGGCGACGGCACGCTGGACATGGGCCATCCCGATATCGTCCACGACCTTGCACGGCCCGAGGAGCCCGCGAGCGTGATCGGCTGGATCGTGACCGGTCTCGCCGATCGCCGCGCCGCGGGCGTGGCGCCGTTCGCGATGCTGTGTTGCGACAACATGACCGGCAATGGCGGCAAGCTCCGCGCCGCCTGCGTCGCGCTGGCGCGCATATGGGATGCGGATCTCGCCGACTGGATCGCGGCGGAAGTGGCCTTCCCTGATTCGATGGTCGATTCGATCACGCCGGCGAGCGACCCGGCCTTCCTTGCAAAGGTGGCGGGCGACCTGGGCGCCGAGGACAAGGGCGCGGTGCAGCGCGAATCCTTCACCCAATGGGTGCTGCAGCGCTTCGACATGGAAGACGGCCCGGACCTCGCATCGGCGGGCGTGACGCTGACCAGCGACGTGCGCGGCTATGAGCAGGCCAAGCTGCGGGTGCTCAACGGCAGCCATTCGAGCCTCGCCTATATCGGCCTGGTGCTGGGGCATGAGACGGTGTTCGAGGCGATGTCCGATGCCGCGCTCGGCGGCTTCGTGACGCGGCTGGCGCATCAGGACATCGCGGCGTCGCTGGGGCCGGTCGATGGGCTGGACGTGCCCGGCTATGTCGATGCGGTGCTCGACCGGTTCCGCAACCCGGCGATCCGCCACCTGCTCTCCCAGATCGCCTTGGACGGCTCGCAGAAGCTGCCCTACCGCCTGCTGGATACGACGGCGGCGGCGCTCGATGCCGGGAGGCCGGTCGCGCGGCTGGCGGTGCCGGTGGCGGCGTGGATCGCGTTCTTAGCGGCGAAGGCCAAGGTGGGCGACAAGATCACCGATCCCTTGGCCGATACGCTCGCAGCGGCCGCAACCGATGCCGCGCCGGTCGAGGCAGTCCTCGCGCTGCGGCAGGTGTTCCCGGCGCGGGTGGCCGGGGACGCGCAATATCGCGCGGCAGTGGCGGATGCCTATGCGGCGATCCAGGCCGGCAAGCTGGGCGAGCTGCTCGCGGGCTGAGTCCTTCCTTTGAACCCCCCTCCCGCGAGCGGGAGGGGGGTGCAAGGGCCGGGAGGTTCCGCTTACCGCGCCTGCCGCTTCGTGTAGAGATACAGTCCCGCGGTAATCGCCAGGAACAGCGCCGTGCCCCCCGCGAGCGCCACGCCCGCAAAGCCCGGACCGACCAGCGCGAGCGGGGCTTCGCTGCCGGTTTCGTAGACGATGCCCGCATAGAGCACTCCGAACAGGCTGTCGCCGACGATCATGCCGGTGGCCATCAGCACGCCCATGCGCTTGACGAATTCGGGGTCCCGTGCGCGCTCGGCAGCGCGGTCGTAGAACCAGCCGATCACCGCGCCGACCACCACGGTCAGCGTCACGCCCATCGGCAGGTAGATGCCGAGGCCGACCGCCAGCGGCGGCAGCCGCAGCTTGCTGGTGCGGGCCAGCACCTCGTCGACCAGGATCACGCCCGCGCCGATCAGCGCACCCACGCCGATCAGGTCCCAGCGCAGATCGCCGCCCAGCACGCCCTTGGCGAGCGAGGAGATCAGCGCCGCCTGCGGCGCGGGCAGCGCATCGGCGCTGGCGCCCGGCACCCCGGCGAAGCCGAACGAGGCGTTGAGCACGCTCAGCACCGGCGGGATGACGAGGCTGCCGAAGATCACGCCGAAGATCAGCGCGACCTGCTGCTTCCACGGCGTCGCGCCGACCAGCTGGCCGGTCTTGAGGTCCTGGAGATTGTCGTTGGAGATGGTCGCCACGCCGAACACGATGCCGGTGACGATGAGGGCGTAGGCGATCAGCGCCTGGGTGGTGCCGGGATCGAGATCGCGCCCGAACAGGCCGACCAGCATCAGCGAGGCCGCGACGACCGAGAGGATGCCGATGCCAGATACCGGGCTGTTCGACGCGCCGATCAGGCCGGCCATATAGCCGCACACCGAGGCGATCACGAGCCCGACGACGAGCACGAAGGCGAGCGAACCCGCGACCAGCAGCCCGGCCGAGGCGGAGAGCGGGCCGGCCGCCAGCACGCTCCACAACAGCCAGCCGATCGGCAGCAGCATGCCCAGCGTTACCACCGCGACGATGGTGATCGGCAGGTCCCGCTCGCCGATCGGCACCTCCGCGCCGCTGCGTGCGGCGGCCGAGGCGGCGAGCGAGGAGCGGATGCCGCCGATGACGGGGCCGATGATCTTGAGCAGCGTCCAGATCGCCGCGACGCCGATGGTGCCGGCGCCGAGGAAGCGCACGTCGCTGCGGAACACGGTGCTCGCCACCGCCTCCGCCGTGCCGGGAAGCCCCGCGCTGAGGATCGGCAGCGCGATCCACCAGCCGATCGCCACGCCGACGAGGATGGCGATGCCGACGGTGAGGCCGATCAGGTGCCCCGCGCCGATCAGCGCGAACTGCAGCCCGCCGATGATGCCGGTCGAGCCCGCGCCCGCCTTGAAGAAGACCGCGCCTTCCTCGGCCGCCAGCTTCATCCGGGTGACCAGCGCGAAGCCGGCCGAGGCGACCGCGTTGACCACGATCACCTTGAGCCCGCGTGCGCTTTCCTCGGCGCCCTCGCGGCTGCCGGCGCCGACCTGCAGCACCTCCGCGGCGGCGCGGCCCTCGGGATAGGGCAGATCGGGCGAATCGACGACGAGCGCCCGGCGCAGCGGCACCGAGAACATCACGCCGAGGATGCCGCCGAACATCGTGATCGCGGCGGTTTCGATATAGGGAAAGCCGTTCCACCAGCCGATCATCACGAGGCCCGGCAGCACGAAGATGATCGCCGCCAGCGTGCCCGCCGCGCTGGCGACGGTCTGGACGATGTTGTTCTCGAGGATGGTCGAGCCGGGGAAGAAGCGCAGGATCGCCATCGAGATCACCGCGGCGGGGATCGAGGTGGCGAAGGTGAGGCCGATCTTGAGGCCGAGATAGACGTTGGCGGCGGTGAACAGCAGTGTGATCGCACCGCCGAGCAGCACGCCGCGAAGCGTGAGTTCAAGCGGGGCGCGGGCAGGGGCAATGGCCATGCGCTAGAGGCTCCGAAGGGGGGGGGGGCGGGGCGCGCGAAACCGCGCCACTGCTGCACGCAGTGGTCCATCCGGATCAGCATGGGCACCCTCGCCGTCGCATTGCCGGTACCGTGGCACCGGCGGGCGCGAAAGGACAGGCCTTTCGGGCATTCAGCCGCGGAACAGCCCGCCCAGCACGCCGCGCACCACCTGACCGAGCATGCCGCCGCCGCCCTTGCTGCCGAACACGGCCTTGCTGACCTCGTTCGCCACCGCGCGGCCCGCGGCCGACGATGCCGAGCGGGTGGCGGAGCGGATCGCGCGATTGAGCGGGTTGTTCGCCGCCTCGCGCTCGGCGGCGATGCGGGCGCGCTCCGCCTCCTTGGCGCGGCGGGCATCTTCCTTGGCCTGGGCGGCGGCGGCCTTTTCGGCGGCGTCGCGGGCCTGGGCCTCGGCGGCGGCGGCGCTCGCCTCGGCGCGCTTGGCGGCGATCAGCTCGTCGGCGGACTCGCGGTCGATCGCCGCATCGTAGCGGGTGCCGACCGCGTCGGTCTCGACCAGGATCTTGCGCTCGTCCGCCGCCAGCGGCCCGACGCGGGAAGCTGGCGGGCGGACCAGCGTGCGCGCGACCGGCGCCGGCGAGCCATCCGCCTGGAGCAGCGAGACGAGCGCCTCGCCCACCGCCAGCTCGGTGATCGCGGTGGCCACGTCGAGCCCGGGGCTGGCCCGGAAGGTCTCGGCGGCGGCGCGGATCGCCTTCTGGTCGCGGGGCGTGAAGGCGCGCAGCGCGTGCTGGATGCGGTTGCCGAGCTGGGCGGCGACATCCTCGGGAATGTCGATCGGGTTCTGCGTGACGAAATAGACGCCGACGCCCTTGGAGCGGATCAGGCGGACGACCTGCTCGATCTTCTCCAGCAGCGCCCTGGGCGCGTCGTCGAACAGCAGGTGCGCCTCGTCGAAGAAGAAGACCAGCACCGGCTTGTCGGGATCGCCGATTTCGGGGAGCGTCTCGAACAGTTCGGACAGCAGCCAGAGCAGGAAGCTGGCATAGAGGCGCGGACTGGCCATCAGCCGGTCGGCGGCGAGGATGTTGACCACGCCGCGGCCACTGTCGTCGGTGGCCAGGAAGTCCTGGATGCTGAGCGCCGGCTCGCCGAAGAAATGGGCGGCGCCCTGGGTGCGCAGCTGGAGCAGCTGGCGCTGGATCGCGCCGACGCTCTGCTTCGAGACGTTGCCATAGGTGGTCGAGAGTTCCTCGGCACGCTCGGCGCAGTGGGCGAGCATGGCCTGGAGGTCGTCGAGGTCGAGCAGCAGCAGCCCTTCGGCATCGGCGACGTGGAAGGCGATGGTGAGCACACCCTCCTGCACCTCGTTCAGGTCCATCAGCCGGGCGAGCAGCAGCGGGCCCATTTCGGAAACGGTGGCGCGGATCGGGTGGCCGGCCTCGCCGAACAGGTCCCACAGCTGCACCGGCATGGCGCGGTACTGCCAGCCGCCGTCGCCGATGGCCTGGGCGCGCGCGGCGAAGGCGGCATGGGGCTTGGCGAGCGGCGATCCGGCCATGCCGAGCCCGCCCAGGTCGCCCTTCACGTCCGCCACGAACACCGGCACCCCGGCGGCCGAGAAGCCTTCCGCCAGGCCCTGCAGCGTCACCGTCTTGCCGGTACCGGTCGCCCCTGCGATCAACCCGTGGCGATTGGCGCGACGCAGGTTGAGTTCGATCCGCTCGGTACCGGCTGCGCCAACGAAAAGGCCCGTCTCTTCCGCCATTTCCTGCTCCTTTTGGGAGCAGGCATAGGGAAGAAACGGGCCCTGGTCAGCCGCTTTTAGCTGCGATCAGTTGCCGGCGATGCCGACGGGAATGTAGTTGCCGACGTTGCGGCGCTGGACGAACAGCACCACCTGCTTGCGGCCTGCCGCCTTCGCGGCGGCGACGATCTTGCTGAGATCGGCACCGGTGCGCACCGGCTGCTGGTTGGCGGAGACGATCACGTCGCCCCGCTGCAGGCCCTTGCCCGCCGCATCGCTGCTCGGGTTCACGCCCAGGATCACCACGCCGCCCAGCGAGGGATCGACGCCGATCTGGCGCGCGATCTGCGCGGTGAGCGGGGTGACGCCTACGCCGAGCGTCGCGGTGGGGCCCGTCGGCGAGCTGCCGTCGTCGCCGTCATCGCCCTGCGCGCCGTCCTGGTCGTTCGGGTCGAACTGGGCGAGCTGCTCGTCCGGCGGACGGGTGCCGACGGTGACGTTGACGGTCTGCCGCTTGCCGTCGCGGATCAGCTCCACCGGGATGCGAGTGCCCGGGCTGACGTTCGCGACGATGTAGGACAGCGTCTGCTCGGGCGTGATGTCCTTGCCGTTGACCTTCACGATCACGTCGCCCTGGCGGATGCCCGCCTTCTCGGCGGGCTGGCCTGGCTCGACGCGGGCGACCAGCGTGCCGCGGTCGGACGGCAGGCCGAAACCGGCGGCGAGGTCCTTGGTCAGGTCCTGCATCGCGATGCCGAGATAGCCGCGGGTGATCGCCTTGCCCTGCATCAGCTTGTCGATGATCGGCTTGGCTTCCTCTGCGGGAATTGCGAAGCCGATGCCGACATTGCCGCCGGTGGGCGACAGGATCTGCGAGTTGATGCCGATCACGTTGCCGTTGAGATCGAACATCGGGCCGCCGGAGTTGCCGCGGTTGATCGACGCGTCGGTCTGGATGAAGCGGTCATAGGCGCCGGCGCCGGTCACGCGGTGGGTAGCCGAGATGATGCCGGCGGTGACGGTGCCGCCCAGGCCGAACGGGTTGCCGATCGCCACGATCCAGTCACCGACGCGGGCGCGGCCCGAATCGCCGAACTTGACGAAGGGCAGCGCGGTGCCGTCGATCTTGAGCACCGCCAGGTCCGACTGCGCGTCATGGCCGATCAGCTTGGCCTTGAAATCGCGGCCATCGGCCAGGGTGACGGTGATCGTCTCCACCACCGCGCCCTGCGCGCCGGCCGAGATCACATGGTTGTTGGTGACGACATAGCCGTCGGCCGAGATGATGAAGCCCGAGCCCAGCGACTGCGCTTCGCGGGTCACAGGCTGGCCCTGGCCGCCGCCGAACATCTCGAACGGCGTGCCGGCGAACGGATTGGCGTTCACCTTCACGCGCTGCGTGGTCGAGATGTTCACCACGGCGGGCTGGAGGCGGGCGACGAGGTCGGCGAAGCTCATCGGCGCGCCGGCCTTGGGCGCCACTGCCTGAATGGTGCCGGGCTCGTTCTGCGCGGTCTGCGCGCCGGCCGGCTGGTTGAGCGAGAGTGCGGTGGCGGCGCCACCCAGCAGAATCGCGGTAGTCAAGGCGTAGGCGTAACGCACGGGGTCATTTCCTCTCGAAAGGAATGGTATTCGTCTCAAGCCGCGCTTCTAGCCGGCGCGGCTGAACCTGATTTGAATATGAACGGCCGGACAGCTTCATCGTTGCCCGGTGAACTCCCGAAGATACGCATTGTTCGGCGACAGGATGATCTGGCTGTCGCCCTTGGCGTCCGGGCTCAGGAAGGTCGTGCGGTAGGACTGCATCGCCCGGTAGAAATCGTAGAATTTCGGGTCCTTGTTGAACGCCGCGGCATAGATCTGCGCCGCCTGGGCCTGGGCGTCGGCGCGGATGATCTGCGCGTCCTTCAGCCCCTGCGCCTTGATCGTCTCCGCTTCCTGACTGCGCGCGGTGGCCATGCGGGTGAGCGCGCTGGTCAGCGGCGAGCCCGAAGGCAGCTCGGTCTGCTTGATGCGGACATCGACGATCTGCACGCCATACTGGCTGGCGAGCTTCTGCAGCGAGGCCTGCACGTTATCCATCACCTGCCCGCGTTCCGGGCTGAGCAGGGTGCTCGAGCGGCGCTTGCCGAGCTCGTTGCGCAGCGACGAGCGCAGCAGCGGCTGGAGCTGATCGCGGAGACGCTCCTCGGTGCCGACGGTCACCACCATCCGCAGCGGATCGGTGATGCGATAGCGGGCATAGGCGTCGATCTCGAGGCGGAGCTGGTCGGTCGACAGCACCGGCTCGTCCGGCAGGTCGACATCGAGCACGCGCTTGTCCACCCATACCAGCCGGTCGACGAACGGAATGCGGAACACCGGGCCGGCATTGGTACGGCCGAAGCCCTCGCCGGTGCGATAGGCGTTCACCGTGCGGTACGGCTTCTCCAGCCGCAGCACGACGACCTGCTTGGTCTCCGGCACGATCGCCACCGTGCTCATCAGCACGATGAGCAGGACGATGACGGCGACGACCAGCGCGATCGGGTTGCGTGCCCAGGCGATCACTTGGCGCCTCCCTTGGTGTCGCCTTCGATCGTGGCGGTCCCCCGGCGCAGTTGCGGCAGCGGCAGATAGCTGTTCACGCCGGGTGCCTCGATCACGGTCTTATTGGTGTTGGCCAGCACGGCCTCCATGGTTTCGTAATAGAGCCGGCGCTTCGTCACTTCGGGCGCGAGCTTGTACTGTTCGTAGATCTTGTCGAACTCGGCCGCCTCGCCCTGGGCCGCGGCGATCACGCGCTGGGCATAGGCATTGGCGTTGTTGCGGTTCGATTCGGCTTCCTGCTGCGCGGCGGTGACGGCCTTGAAGGCGTCGTCCACCTGGCTCGGCGCGGCGGCCTTCTGGATGGCGACGCCCTGGATGCGGATGCCCGAGCCATATTCGTCGAGGATCTGCTGCATCGCGACCTGCGCCTCGGCCTCGATCTTCGAGCGGCCCTCGCCGATCGCCTCGTTGAGCGTGGTGTTGGCGATGACGTTGCGCATCGCGCTCTCGGCGGTGGCACGCACCGTCTCGCGCGGGTCGGCGATCTGGAACACATAGTCGGAGGCGCTGCGGATATCCCAGCGCACCGAATAGGCGAGGTCGACGATGTTCTGATCGCCGGTCAGCATCAGATTCTCGCCGCTGTTGGGAAAGTTCTCGGTCCGGATATTGCCGACATCGACCACGTCGACCAGCTGGAACGGCGCGGGCAGGGTGAACTGGATGCCGGGATCCAGCGTACCGGAATAGCGGCCGAGGAAGGTGACGACGCCCTTCTCGCGCGGGCCGATCGGGTGGACCGAGGTGTAGACGATCCACACGCCGATCAGACCGGCGAGGATCAGCAGCCACAGCCGCGCGCCGCTGGGCATACCGGGCAGGCCGCCGCCGCCGCCGCGGGCGCGACGCCACAGCTCGTCCAGCGCGCTCGCGGACGCAGCGCGGCTGCGGCGGCCCTCGGGCGGCACGGACCACGGGTTGCGCGGGCCACTGCCATTGCCGTCGCCCTTATCCGAGCCGCCGCCCCAGGGGCTTTTCGGCGCCTCGTTGTGGAAGGTGCCGGACAGCGCGTCGCGGCCAGAACTATTCACCATGCTGACCTTTATAAGCAGGGCGACGCGGATTTACAGTGGCGTCGGACGATTGTGTACCTATGTGCCGCGGCATGACTGAACCGCAGGACCTTACCGCCGCCCTCGCCCCCGTCTCCGCCGGCCGCGCCACGGTGCGCCTGGAAGGCGGCCGTGCCAATGTCGTGCTCGACGTGACCGGCCTCGCGCCCGAGACCCGCGACGCGCTGGAAGCCGAGGTGCGCAGCGCCGCCGCCGCGCTGCCGGGCGTGGCGGAAGTGCGCATTCTTCTCACCAGCGAGCGCCGCACCCGCCGCATCCTCGCCGTTGCCAGCGGCAAGGGCGGGGTGGGCAAGTCCACCGTCGCCGCCAATCTCGCGATCGCGCTCGCCCGGCGGGGCATCAAGGTCGGGCTGGTCGATGCCGATATCTACGGCCCCTCGCAGCCCAAGTTGCTGGGCGTCGAGGGTGTGAAGCCGCAGGCGCGTGACAAAGTATTGCTGCCGATCGATACCCCGTTCGGGCTCAAGATGCTGTCGATGGGCGGCCTGGTAGCCGAAGGCCAGGCGATCGCCTGGCGCGGGCCGATGGCGGGCGGGGCGCTCGGCCAGCTGGTCGATGCCGCCTGGGGCGATACCGAACTGCTGGTGCTCGATCTGCCGCCGGGAACCGGCGACGTGCAGCTGACGATGATCCAGAAGCACAAGCCGGCGGGTGCGGTGATCGTCTCCACCCCGCAGGATCTGGCGCTGATCGATGCGACGCGGGCGATCGACCTGTTCAACAAGGCCGGGGTGCCGATCGTCGGGCTGGTCGAGAACATGGCCGGCTATTGCTGCCCGCATTGCGGCGGCGTCTCCGATCCGTTCGGCAGCGGCGGGGCGGAGAAGGCCGCGGGCACGCTGGGCATCCCGTTCCTGGGCCGAATCCCGCTCGCCATGGCGATCCGCGCGGCTTCGGATGCGGGAATGCCGCCCGCGGCCGGGGATACGGAGTCTTCCGCAGTATTTGGTGCCTTGGCGGAATCCGTATATGAATGGCTAAAGAGGTGATGCATGCCGCTGACGCGTGACGAAGACATCCGCACCCTGCTCGAGGAATCGCGCACCATCGCGATGGTCGGTGCATCCGACCGTCCCAATCGACCCAGCAATGGCGTCATGCTGCTGTTGCAGCGGCATGGGTATCGGGTGATTCCGGTCAATCCGCGCATTACCGGCGAGCATATCTACGGCGAATTCGTCTTTCGCGATCTCGACCAGATCGGCGTGCCGATCGACATCGTCGATGTCTTCCGCAAGTCGGAAGATGCCGGCGCGGTGGTCGATGCCGCGATCGCGGCGGGTGCCAAGGCGGTGTGGATGCAGCTCGACGTGGTCGACCACGCGGCGGCCGCGCGCGCCGAGGCGGCCGGGCTCAAGGTGGTGATGGACCGCTGCCCGGCGATCGAGATCCGCCGCCTGGGCCTGGCGCCGCTCGCCGCCGCCTGATCAGAGCGCGGCGAGCGCCGCGCGCAGCTTCGCCACGTCGCGCGCGTCCTGGTAGAGGCCGAGCCCGATCCGCAGCACGTCGCCGCGCACGTCGGTGACGATACCGTCCTCCAGCAGCGCCTTCTGCCAATTGGCGGCGTGCGGGCTGCGCAGCGCGACGAACCGGGCCTGGGGCGCATCCGGGGCGGCGGGGTTGATCCGTTCCGCGTCGAGGGGGAAGCCGTCGAGCAACTGCGCCCGGAGCGGTGCGACATGGGCGTTGATCGCCGCGGTGGTCAGCCCCTCGCGCGCCAGCATCTCGCGCACCGCGACGAAGCGATAGAGCCCGGAGGGATCGAAGGTCGCGCCGAGGAAGCGGCGGGCGTCGGGCGCATAGCCGATCTGCCCCGGCGGCAGGGCGAGGTCCTCGAACTCGGCATACCAGCCGGTGATCTCCGGCCGCGGGCCGAAGCCGGGGGGTGCGTGGAGGAAGCCGACGCCCTCGCCCGCCATCGCATATTTGTACCCGCCGGCGACGTAGAACACCCGGTCCGCCACTGCCGACAGATCGGTCTCGACGGCCATGAAGCCGTGATAGCCGTCGATCAGCACCCAAGGCCCCTCGGGCCGCGCCAGCGCCGCGAGATCGGCAAGCCCAGCGAAGATACGGCCGGTGCCGAACTGGACATGGCTCGCCACGATCAGGTCGAACCCGCCGCCCTGCGCCGTCGCGACGATATCCCCCATCGGCACCCGCGTGACCACCGCCGTGCCCGCCTCCTCCCAGCGCAGCGACTGGCGGCGGAAGCTGTGGAACTCGCCGTCGGTGGCGAGGATGCGCAATGGCCGGCGAGGGCCCATCGCCGAGACGATCCGCAGCAGCAGTTCGTGCGTGTTGGAGGCGAACACCACGGTCGACGGATCGGGCAGGTGCAGCTCGGCCGCGACCTGCGCCTGGGCGGCGGGCCAGATTGCGTCCATCACCCGGCCCCATTTGCGGTCGGCGAGCCGCGCAGCGTCGTCCCACGCCGCCTGCTGGCCGAGCCACGAGGCGTCGGGCCAGAGGTGATGGCTATGCGCGGCGAAGTGCAGCCGGTCGGGCGCGGCGGCCAGCGCGCGCTGGAACAAATGCTTGAAGCTGCTCACAGATCGGTCCGGAGCGACCAGAGCTCGGGGAAGGCGCGCTTGGCGAGCGTCGATTCGAGATAGGACACGCCTGGCGTGCCCCCGGTCCCCGGCTTGCCGCCGATCACCCGGCTGACGGTGAGCACATGCTTGTGCCGCCAGGTCGCCATCGCGTCGTCGATGTCGACCAGCTTTTCGGCCAGCTGGTACAGGTCCCAATAGCGATTGGTATCGCGGTACACCTGGCCCCAGGCGGCGCGCACGGCGTCGTTCGGCTGATAGGGCGTCGGCCAGTCGCGCTGCAGCACGGCCTCGGGCAAGACGAAGCCGGCGGCGGCGAGCGCGGCATTGGCATCGTCCCACAGGCTCGGCAGCGCGGCGGCCGCGTCGGTCAGCGGCCCCGGCGCCCCGCCGCCGCGCAGGCCCAGCATCGTCTCGACCGCGCGGAACTGGTCCGACTGGAAGCCCGAGCTGCCGCCGAGCACCGAGCGGAAGCGGGTATAGTCGCTGGGCGTCATCGTCGCGAGCACGTCCCAGCTCAGCGTCATCACCGCCTGGATGCGGCTCACCCGCGCCAGGCCCTTGTACGCCTCGATCAGCTTGCCCGCGCGCACCAGCCCCTTGGCGAGGTGCAGCTCGGCGAGGATCTGCTTGAGCCACAGCTCCTTGGTCTGGTGGATTATGATGAAAAGCAGCTCGTCATGCCGGTCCGACAGCGGATGCTGGGCGGCGAGCAGCTGGTCGAGGGCGAGATAGCGCCCATAGGTCATGCCTTCGGTCATGGCCGCGACGCTAGCAGCGGGGCGGGAAACGGCAATGGGGATGGGGTCTCCACAGCAACTAGCTGCATGATCAAGCTTTTCCTGCGCCGACTGAACCGGCTTATCTACGCGGAATGCAGGCATCACCAAGGGCTTTCAACTTTCAAATCCGCCACTACCCTTGGACTATGGCGAACCAAGCTAAAAAGCGCGCACGGCGTCGTACAAAGGCGCTGCCGCCGACCCCCGCTTTCAAACGTATCAATTCTCTCAAAAGAGTGCCGGACCTAACCGCCGCAATTACTGCCGCAACTTTGCTTGAAGGCGCGCTTGAGCGTGCACTGACGAAGCGCATGGCTCGTATGACAGCAGCTGAGCACAATCAGCTTTTCCATTCCGGCCCACTTCGGAATTTTCAACCGAAGATAGATATGGGCCGCGCGCTTGCTCTGTTCGGTGCTGAGACAGAAGCCGATCTTAGAGCTGTTGCCCAAGTCCGCAACGAGTTCGCGCACAGTTTCTCGAACGTTTCGTTTGCCACGCCCAAAATAAGCGAAATCTGTTTTGCCATGAAGCGCCCTGAGAAACGCGCTGCCGATTTATTTTCGGGTTCGTGGGGAGGTGATGATCACGTTCTAACCGATATGGAAGTGCTATCATCGCCAAAGTTCAGGTACTTGAAGACGGTTACGATGTTGCTGTTACTATTGGAAGGTGCTTCCGTGCAGCGTCCAAAACGAGATCGAGCAATTTGGCCAAGGTTCAACTCTTAGGATCGATATTCGCAGGTGCCGTATGAGCCGGCGAATGGCTTTCGCATCGACCGCTCAATATCGTTACCGCTACCACCACCCATCCCCCTACCAACGTCCCCTTTCCCTCCCCGCCGCACCGCGCTAAGGCCCCTCGCGAATCTTCGCATTCGCAGCACCCCGACGGTGCGCCCGCGCGGCCTATAATGGGCTGCGTCCACCGAGCGCCCGGCGGACCAGATCAGGGAAAGGACCCCGCGCCTCATGACCGCCATCGGCAACGATACGCTCGGCACGCGTGACTCGCTCACCGTCTCCGGCAAGACCTACAGCTTCTACTCGCTCCCCAAGGCGGCGGCGAAGCTCGGCGACATCAGCCGCCTGCCCTTCTCGATGAAGGTGCTGCTGGAGAACATGCTCCGCTTCGACGACGGCGTGACCGTCACGCCCGAGGATGCCCAGGCGATCGTCGACTGGCAGCAGAACCCCAAGGCCCCCAGCCGAGAGATCCAGTATCGCCCCGCGCGCGTGCTGATGCAGGATTTCACCGGCGTGCCCTGCGTGGTCGATCTCGCCGCGATGCGCGACGCGATCACCAAGCTCGGCGGCGATGCGGCCAAGATCAACCCGCTGGTGCCGGTGCACCTGGTGATCGACCACTCGGTGATGGTCGACGAGTTCGGCACGCCCCAGGCGTTCGACGACAACGTCAAGCTCGAGTACGAGCGCAATGCCGAGCGCTATGAGTTCCTGAAGTGGGGCTCCAAGGCGCTCAACAATTTCTCGGTGGTCCCGCCGGGCACCGGCATCTGCCACCAGGTGAACCTGGAATATATCGCCCAGTCGATCTGGTCGTCGGTCGCGCCTGACGGCGAGACGATCGCCTATCCGGACACGCTGGTCGGCACCGACAGCCACACCACCATGGTCAACGGCCTGGGCGTGCTCGGCTGGGGCGTGGGCGGCATCGAGGCGGAAGCCGCGATGCTCGGCCAGCCGGTGTCGATGCTGATCCCGGAAGTCGTCGGCTTCAAGCTCACCGGCAAGCTGCCCGAAGGCATCACCGCGACCGATCTGGTGCTCACCGTCACCCAGATGCTGCGCGCCAAGGGCGTGGTCGGCCGCTTCGTCGAGTTCTACGGCCCCGGCCTGCATTCGATGACGCTCGCCGATCGTGCGACCATCGCCAACATGGCGCCGGAATATGGCGCGACCTGCGGCTTCTTCCCGATCGACGACAAGACGCTCGATTACATGCGCCTCACCGGCCGCAGCGACGAGAATGTCGCGCTGGTCGAAGCCTATGCCAAGGCGCAGGGCATGTGGCACGACGTCAGCGGCCCCGAGCCGATCTTCACCGACACGCTCGAGCTCGACATGTCGACGGTCCGTCCGTCACTCGCCGGCCCGAAGCGCCCGCAGGACCGCGTCAGCCTCGACAGCGTCGACGACGTGTTCAACGGCGACCTGACCAAGGTGTACAAGAAGGCGCAGCCCGCGCGCGTGAGCGTCGAGGGTCGCGACCATGACATCGGCGACGGCGACGTCGTGATCGCCGCGATCACCAGCTGCACCAACACCTCGAACCCGTCGGTGCTGATCGCCGCCGGCCTCGTCGCCCGCAAGGCGCGCGCGCTGGGCCTCACCCGCAAGCCGTGGGTGAAGACCTCGCTGGCCCCCGGCTCGCAGGTGGTCACCGATTACCTCAACAAGGCAGGCCTCACCGAGGATCTCGACGCGATCGGCTTCAACCTGGTCGGCTATGGCTGCACCACCTGCATCGGCAATTCGGGTCCGCTCGCCGAGCCGATCAGCCAGGCGATCAACGGCAACGACATCGTCGCCGCCTCGGTGCTGTCGGGCAACCGCAACTTCGAGGGCCGCGTCTCGCCGGACGTCCGCGCCAACTTCCTCGCCTCGCCGCCGCTCGTCGTCGCCTATGCGCTGAAGGGCACGGTGACCGAGGACATGTACGAGACGCCGATCGGCCAGGGCACCAACGGCCCGGTCTTCCTCAAGGACATCTGGCCCTCGAACGAGGAAATCCAGGGCCTGATCAGCGCCAACATCGACGACGAGATGTTCCGTTCGCGCTACGGCAACGTCTATCTGGGCGACAGCCACTGGCAGGGCATCAGCGTCACCGTGTCGGACACCTATGCCTGGCCGACCGGCTCGACCTATATCCACAACCCGCCCTATTTCGAGGGCATGTCGATGACCCCGGCGCCGGTGCAGGACATCGTCGACGCCAAGCCGCTGGCGATCCTGGGCGATTCGATCACCACCGACCACATCTCGCCCGCCGGCAGCATCAAGGCGGACAGCCCCGCGGGCGCGTTCCTCCAGTCGCACCAGGTCGCCAAGAAGGACTTCAACAGCTACGGCGCGCGCCGCGGCAACGATGAAGTCATGGTCCGCGGCACCTTCGCCAACATCCGCATCAAGAACGAGATGGTGCCGGGCATCGAAGGCGGCATGACCAAATATGCCGGCGAGGTGATGCCGATCTACGACGCCGCGATGCGCCACAAGGCCGACGGCACCGCGCTCGTCATCGTCGCGGGCAAGGAATATGGCACCGGCTCGTCGCGCGACTGGGCGGCGAAGGGCACCAACCTGCTCGGCGTCCGCGCGGTGATCACCGAGAGCTTCGAGCGCATCCACCGCTCGAACCTGGTCGGCATGGGCGTGCTGCCGCTGCAGTTCGCCGAGGGCGTGACCCGCGAGACGCTGAAGCTGGACGGCTCGGAAACCTTCACCATCACCGGCGTCGCGGGCCTGCGCCCGCGCCAGGACGTGGAAGTGAAGCTGACGCGCGCCGATGGCTCGTCGGAAACCTTCCTCACCCGCTGCCGGATCGATACCGTCAACGAGCTGGAATATTTCCTCAACGGCGGCATCCTCCACTACGTGCTGCGCAAGCTCGCCGCCTGATCCAGCGCCATCGTCGCGATGAAGGCCGGCGTTCTCCCATGGGAGAACGCCGGCTTTTTTCATGGCCGGAATACGCTCTGGGCAGCGCCTGTTGCGCCGGCCTGGCACACAAGATTTCAATCGCCCGTAGAGGCACCATGTTTTCGGCTTGACCTCGGCCCGGAGGCACGATCAGTTTCGTTAACGGGGGATTAACCGAATCCTACCGGATCGTGACGTATCTACAAAAGGGGGAGATGAAATGAAGAAGGGGACGAATGCACTGCTCGCGACGGCGGCGCTCAGCATTGCGATCGCCGCATCGGCGCCTGCCGCAGCACAGACCAAGATCATCCTCAACGATATCGGCGGCGTTACCGGCACCAAAGCCGAATTAGGCTTCAAGATCGCGGCAAGTTACTGGGAAAGCGTCCTCACCAGCAATGTGACGCTGAAATTCAACGTCGGCTATGCGCCGCTGGGTCCCGGCATCCTCGGCGGGACCAACAGCAATCTCATAACCTATGTGCCGATCAGCGACTATTATAACGCCCTGGCGGCGACCGGGAACAGCGCGCTGGACAGCACGGCGCTGGCCCATCTCGCGCCGCTCTCGGCGACGGGCAGCGTTACGGCCATCGTGCCGGCCTATGCGATTCCCGCCACGCAGAACGGGGTCGCGGCGAACGGGACGCGGGTAACACCGGACGACACGGCGATCAGCAGCACCATCGCCCTCTCGACCGCGAATGCACAGGCGCTGGGCCTCACCACCGCGAGCATCGATGGCCAGATCCTGTTCTCGAGCAACTTTGCCTTCGATTTCGACCCCACCGACGGGATCGCCAACAACAGCTACGACTTCATCGGCGTGGCGATCCACGAGATGGGCCACGCGCTCGGTTTTCTGAGCGCGGCCGACGACTTCAACTACTCCGTCGGCACCGGTTTCAAGACCGATGATTTCTGGTGGGGCTATGCGCTCGACATGTTCCGCTACACCGGCAAGGACGAGCTGAACTGGGCGTTCGACGAACCCGCCTATTTCTCGATCGACGGCGGCGCCACGGTGTTCCAGGGCGATGCCTATTTCTCGACCGGCGAGGATTATGGCGATGGCTGGCAGGCATCGCACTGGAAGGCGCCCGGCAGCTGCACCGGCTATGTCGGGGTGATGAACCCGTATACCTGTGACGGCTTCGTCGACGAGATCAGCGCGGCCGACCTGGCCCTGCTGGACGCCATCGGCTGGAACGTGAACGTCGATGTGCTTGCCAATGGTGGCTACAAGGTCACCACGACGGATGTGTTCAAGGCCTATGCCGCCGCCGGCAACCCGGTGCCGGAGCCGTCGAGCTGGGCGATGCTCATCCTCGGCATGGGCATGCTGGGCGGAGCGATGCGCTATCGCACGCGCAAGCTGCAGGTCCGCTTCGCCTGATCGGCATGCGATCGTGAAACGGCGGCCCCGCTTCGATGCGAAGCGGGGCCGTTTTCGTGTCAGCCGCCGATGCCGAGCAGCTCGATCTTGAAGAGCAGCGTAGCGCCACCTGGGATCGGGCCCTTGCCGCGGAAGCCGTAGCCGAGCTCGGCCGGCACCGCGATCTCGATCGTGTCGCCCACGCCCATCAGCGGCACGGCGAGCTGCCAGGCCGGGATCAGGCGATCGAGCGGGAACTGGGCGGGCGGGCCGCCATAGGAGCTGTCGAACTCGGTCCCGTCGACGAAGCTGCCGGCATAATGCAGCGTCACCATGTCGGTTACCCTGGGGTGCGCGCCCGATCCGTCGCCCTTCACCCGGCGCCAGCGCAGGCCGCCTTCGAGCTGGCGCCAGCCCTGCGCCGAGCCGCGGCTGGCCAGCGCGAGCGACTGGGCGCTCTGCCACGCCAGGTCCTGCGAGCGCTCGACCGGGGTCTCCTGCGCGAGGGCAGGCGCGGCGACGAGCAGTGCGGCTGCCATGAGCATTGCGCGCGCCATCAGCCGAGCACCCGGCCGGCAACGGCGTCGAGCTTCGCCAGCAGCTCCGGATCGCGCGCCGAGGGCGCGGTGATCAGTGCGGTATCGAGGCAGGTATCGATCGGCGACGGCGCGCGTTCCGTCGGCAGGGCGCGGAGCAGGTGCATCACCATCCGCCGCGCCTTCTCGGCATTGCTGGAGAGCTGGGCGATCACCTGCGCCACGTCCACCGCCTCCTCGCCTTCGCGCCAGCAGTCATAATCGGTGACCATGCCGACCAGCGCATAGGGCAGCTCCGCCTCGCGGGCGAGCTTGGCCTCGGGCATCGCGGTCATGCCGATGATGTCGCAGCCCCAGCTGCGATAGAGGTTGCTCTCGGCGCGGGTCGAGAATTGCGGGCCTTCCATCGCCAGATAGGTGCCGCCGACATGGGTGGTAGCGCCCGCCGCCTGTGCAGCTTCGGCCGCCAGCGCGGAGAGGCGCGGGCAGACCGGATCGGCCACCGAGACATGCGCGACCATGCCGGTGCCGAAGAAGCTGGAGGGGCGGCCCTTGGTGCGATCGATGAACTGGTCGGCGATGGTGAAGGTGCCGGGCGCACGCTCCTCCGCCAACGAGCCGACCGAGGAGACGGCGATCACGTCGGTCACGCCCAGTCGCTTCAGCACGTCGATATTGGCGCGCACGTTGAGGTCCGAGGGGCTGATGCGGTGGCCCCGCCCATGGCGCGGCAGGAACACCACCTTCACATGGCCGACATGCCCGACGAAGCAGGCATCGGACGGCTGCCCCCAGGGGCTCGCCACTTCCACCCATGCGCCGCCCTCGATGCCCTCGACATCGTAGAGGCCCGAACCGCCGATGATTCCGATCGTCCAACCGCTCATGCGTCACCCTTTGCTGCGTTGCGGCGGGCATAGGCGAAATAGACGACGAGACCCAAGAGGTTCCAGCCGCCGAACCAGAGTTGCGTCTTGGTCGGCAGGCTGAGGAACAGATAGAGGCAGCCGAAGATCGCGCCGAGGCCGACGACCCAGGCGGCGGGCGTGCGGAACGGGCGGGCAAGCTCAGGCGCGCGGCGGCGCAGCACCAGCAGGCACAGGCCGACCGCGGCGAAGGCGGTGAGCGTGCCGGCATTGGCGAGGGCGGCGATCTCGTCGATCGGCAGGAACGCCGCGAAGACGCTGACGATCGCCGCCGTGAACAGCGTGATCCGCACCGGCGAGCCGCGCCGCGAGACCTTGGCGAGGGATTTGGGCAGCAGCCCGTCGCGCGCCATCACGAAGAAGATGCGGCTCTGCCCGAACAGGAAGCCGAGGATCACCGTGGGCAGCGCGATGATCGCGCTCAGCGCGAGGAACTTGGCGACGCCGGGCTGGCCGATCTCGCGCAGGATCAGCGCCAGCGGCTCGGGGCTGTCGGCGAAGCGGGTATAGTGGAGCGCGCCCACGGCGGTGAGCGCTACGATCATGTAGATGGCGACGCAGGCGACCATCGATCCGACGATGCCGATCGCGAGGTCGCGGCCGGGGTTCTTGGCTTCCTCGGCGGCGGTGGAGATCGCGTCGAAGCCGTAGAAGGCGAAGAAGATGATCGCGGCGGCGGCCATCATGCCCCGCTCCACCCCGCCGCTGGCATGCTTGGCATAGCCGAACGGCGCGAAGGGATCGAAATTGGCGGCGTCGAAATAGGGCAAAGCGACTGCGACGAACACCGCAAGCGCGATCAGCTTCACGACGACGAGGATGGCGTTGAGCGTGGCGCTCTCGCGGGTGCCGAGGATCAGCAGCCCGGCGACGAGCCAGACCACGAACAGCGCGGGCACGTTGACGCCCCAGTGCGCGACATGGCCGGCGACCATCTGCGGGCCATGGGTGAGCTCGGGGGGCACGCCGAGCCCGAGCAGGAAGGGCGTGGCATAGCCCGACCAGCCGACCGCGACGGTGGCGACGACCAGCGTGTATTCGGCGAGCAGGCTCCAGCCGACGACCCAGGCGACGATCTCGCCCAGCGCCACATAGCTGTAGGTATAGGCGCTGCCCGAGGCGGGGATGCTGGTCGCCAGCTCGGCATAGGCGAGCGCGGCGCAGGCGCAGATCGCGCCCGCCACCACGAAGGAGAGGATCACCGCCGGCCCCGCGCGATCCGCGCCGACGCCGATCAGGGTGAGGATGCCCGTCCCGACGATCGCGCCGACGCCCAGCGCGACCAGATGATACCAGCTGAGCGTGCGGGCGAGCTGATGCCCGTGCGGCTGGTCCGCCGCGGCGTGGATGGGTTTGAGACGGAACAGACTGGCCATTGGATCCTCCCCTATGTTCTTGGCGCGCCGGTGATAGCGCGGTGGGGGGAGGGGGCAAGGGTGTGCGACCGGCCAACATCACCCTCACCCTTCCGCCGCTTCGCGGCTCCCTCCCTCTCCCTTGGAAGGGAGAGGGAGAGGACCCGCCGCCGAAGGCGGTGGGGAGGGTGAGGGTGATCTAACCGCCCTTACTTCACCACCTTGAACCGGATCGCCTGGCCACCGCCCGGCGCGAGCTTCACCGTCAGCGTGTCGCCCGCGGTCACCGCGCGCTTCTCGATCACGATCGAATGGCGCTTGTCGGTGCGGTAATCGGCATCGTCGCCGTCGCGGTAGATCTGCGCCTCGTAGCGCTTGCCCGCATCGAGGAAGGACAGCGGGACCGTCAGGGTGCGCGGCTTGTCGTCGCCCACCGCGCCCAGGAACCAGTCGCTGCCGCCGCGTGCCTTGCGGGCGACGGTCACATACTCGCCGACCGACCCGTTGAGCACCCGCGTCTCGTCCCAGTCGACCGCGACGTCGCGGATGAACTGGAAGGCGGCGAGGTGCTTTTCGTAATTCTCGGGCAGGTCCGCCGCCATCTGCACCGGCGAATAGAGCACCACATAGAGCGCGAGCTGCTTCGCCTCGGTCGACAGCAACGGTGTGCCGCCCTTGCCGGTGAGGCTGAGCACGCCCGGGGTGAAATCCATCGGCCCGGCGAGCATCCGGGTGAAGAACAGGTTGGATTCGTGGTTGGGCAGGTTCTTCGGCTCGCCCCAGGCATTGTACTCCATGCCGCGCGCGCCCTCGCGGCTCACCCAGTTGGGATAGGTGCGGCGGAGGCCGGTGTCCTTGATCGGCTCATGCGCGTCGATCGCGACCTGGTAGCGATGCGCCATCTCCAGCACGCGGAGATGGTGGTTGGCCGAGAACTGGCCGTCATGCCATTCGCGCATCGGCTCGCCATTCGGGCCGACCCGCTCGATCTGCCCGGCATCGGCGACATAGCCGGTCTTCACGACATGCTCGCCATGATCGTGCGCGAACGTCATCGCGCGTTCGAGCTGGCTTTCGTAATGGCTCATCGATCCGCCGGTCTCGTTATGGCCGATCAGCGCGACGCCCCTTTTCTTCGCATAGTCGGCGAGCAGCCTGGCGTCGAAATCGGGGGTCGGCCTGTCGAAGTCGAAGCCCTTGCCGTCGCCGAACCAGGCGGTGTCCCAGCCGACATTCCAGCCTTCCACCAGCACGCCGGGGAAGCCGTACTTGGCCGCGAAATCGATATGGCGCCGGACGTTGGCGGTGGTGGCGCCGTGCACCGGCTTGGAGCCCCATCCCGACTTGTCGAGGTGCATCTCCCACCACACGCCGACATATTTGCTCGGCTTGAAATAGCTGACATCGCCCAGCTTGTTGGGCGCGTTCAGGTTCAGCTCGATATGCGACATGTAGAGCCCGGGGGCGTCCTTGGCGATGATCATCGTCCGCCACGGGGTGACGAACGGCGCGTCGCGGGTCACCTTGGCGGCGCCCGCACCGGGGATCAGCACGGTCTTGAAGCGGGTGCCCTCGACGCGCTGCAGCCAGGTGCCCGCATAGTCGACCAGCGCCGCCTCATGGATGGCGATATGGGTGCCGTCGGCCAGCTTCATCGTCAGCGGCGTGTGGGCGAGGGGCACGCTGGAGAGGGGCGTGCGGTTGTAGAGATATTCGTCGCGATTCCATTCGGAGCCGGGGATCCACCATGCCTCGCCATCCTCGGCGATCGAGAATTCGGTCATCTCGTCGAGGATGTGCGCGGTCTTGAGGTTGGGCTGGCCGGGCAGTTCGTAGCGGAAGCCGACGCCGTCGTCGAAGACGCGGAACACCAGCTCCATCACCCGGCCGAGCGCGGTGGTCTCCCTCAGGCGGACGCGGAGTTCCTTGTGGTTGTCGCGGATCGTCTTCCACTCGCCCCAGGGCTGGTCCCAGCTGGTGTCGCTGGCGGAGGTGCTGCTGCCCTCGATGCGGAAGTTGCGCTGGAGCTTGGGCGCGTCGGTGAACAGGAAGCCGAGCATCGACGGGTTGACGAGCGGCTTGCCGTCGCGGGCGACGGTGTAGAAGGGGCGGCCGTCATTGTCGGTGGCAACGCTGACCTGCAGATGCCCGTCCGGCGAGGTGACGGTAGCGGGGGCGGTCTGCGCCATCGCAGGGGCGGCAAGCGCGAGCGCGCCGAGCGCGGCCAGGGTTCGCAACATCATTCTCTCCCAGGATCGTTGTCGCCCAGCGGGCTTCTGGCGACCGGGAGTAGAGCGGCACGCGGGCGGCGCAATCCGCCCGCGGCCATTGCATTCGTATTCTTAGTTCTGGCCGCTGCAGCTGGTCAGCTTCGATGCCTCGGCCGACTTGGGCAGCGCATCGCCTTCCTTGACCTGATAGAGCTGCGGCCAGCGCTTGCCGGTGACGAACAGCCGCTTGGTCGGCGCATCATAGGCGATGCCGTTGGCGACATTGTCGGTGCCGCGGTCCTTCGGCCCCAGGTCGCTCACGTCGAGAAAGCCGGTGACCTTGCCGGTGGCCGGATCGATCTTGGCGATCAGGTTGGTCTGCCAGATGTTCGCGTAGATCTGCCCGTCGACCCATTCCAGCTCGTTGAGATTGGCGAGCGGGCAGCCATTGGCGGTCACCCGCAGCGTGGAGGTGACCTGCATCGTGTTCGGATCGAGGAAGCGCAGCACGGGCGTGCCGTCGCTCATGATGATGCCCTTGTCGTTGCGGGTCAGGCTCCAGCCCTCGCCGGTATAGGAGAAGGTGCCGCGCGGCTCGAACGTGTCGAGGCCGTAGACGAAGCCGGTCTTGTCCTGCCAGGTCAGCTGGAACAGCTTGTCGCCCCATGCGACGATGCCCTCGCCGAAATAGGGGGCGGGGAGCGAGGTTTCCTGCTGCACCTTGCCGGTGGCGGGATCGACCTTGCGGATGACCGATTCGCCCACCTGGCCGGTGCTCTCGTACATCGCGCCCTTCTCGAAGAAGAGGCCTTCGGTGAAGGCGCCGCTATCGTGCGGCAGCGTGGCGACGGCGACGGCGCGCGTGACGGGAATGCCGCTCGCCTTGCCCCGGGTGAAGGCGAAGGCGGCGCCTCCGACCAGCACGATCGCGGCCAAGACCACCAACAGGATGCGCTTCATCGGAACCTCTTCGCTTCTACGTGCGCCTACCCAAGCCGAAGCCGAGCCTCCGTGTAAACCCCTAGCGCGCCAGATCGCGGCGGACATAGACGAGTTCGTGGCTGTCCTCGCGCGGCTCGATCAGCGCCAGGCGGTAGTCGCGGGCGAGCAGCGGCGCCATCACCGTCAGGCTCTCGCGGTTCCAGGGGGCGAGCGGCTGGTCCATCGTCACGACGACCGGCGGGCGGGTGCCCATGATCCGCCGGACCTCGGCCGCTTCGTCGATGCCGGTCGCACCCTGCTCGGCCGCATAAGCCAGCGTCGAGGGGAAGGCATAGGCGGTCGGCACGCAGCTGCCGGACAGATGGTAGAGGATCGAGTCGCCGGCAAAGACATAGGCGCAGCCCTGGCCGGCATGATCGGCCATGACCGCCGCCACCGCCTGTGCCGAGCGGCGATCGTCGGGCTCGCTGCCCCAGTGGAAGGCGAACAGGATCGCCGCGGCGAGGGCGCTGCCGGTCCGCGCGGTGCGGCTGCGGCCGAGCGCGGGGGCGGCGATGATCGCCAGCGGCACCAGCAGCGGCAGCGCGTAGTGATCGAAGAAGGCGCCGATCATCGCATAGCCGACCAGCGCGGCGGCGAGCCAGCCAAAGGCCAGCGCATGCTCGCCGTTCCGCCCGGCAGGACGCGTGCGCCAGCCGAGCGCCGCGCAGACGAGGAACGGGGAAAGCTGAGCCGCCGTTCCCGCCAGCCGCCCGGCGATCTTGGCGGCGGGATAGCCGCGGCGAAGCGCCACCGAGGCGAAGTTGGAGAACCAGAACTGCGCGAACGCCTCGGCACCCAGCGCATGGTACCAGGCGATGGCGGCGAGGGTCGGCACCAGCCCCAGCAGCGCCCAGCCGAGCGCCGCGGCGCCGAGCAGCGGCAGGCGCGCGCCGGCGCGGTGGAGGTAGCGGAGATGGGCGAGTCCGAAGAACGCCCCCTCCACCGCCGGCGTATATTTGGTCTGGATCGCTAGGCCGGCGAGCAGGCACACGGCCATCCCCTGCCGCACGATCGCGCGGCGGTCGCCCCGTCCTGCCAGGTCGGGCAGGCGCAGCATCGCCCAGCCGGCGGCCGCCATGAACAGGTTGTAGAAGACCGGCGACTGGCCACCTCGCCCGCTCAGGAACCCCAGCCACAGCAGATAGGCGCTCGCCGCCGCCCCGGCGCCGAGCGGGCGGGCGCCCAGCCGGCGGGCGGAAAGCGCGATCAGCCCGGCGGTCGCGGCGGCGAACAGCGTCGCGGTCCATTGATAGGCGAGGATGCCGTCGCCGGGCAGCAGCCGCATGCCCTCGAACAGCAGGAACAATCCCAGCGGCTTGCGGTCCCAGAAATCGATATAGGGCCGCGCGCCGTGCAGCATCCGGTCGCCGACCAGCAGATAATATTGCTCGTCGACATGGATGACCGGGTTGCCGAAATCATGCGCGCGCAGCGCGATCGCCAGCAGCACGAGCAGCAGCAGGGCAAGAGCGTCGCGACGCACGGGCGAACCCCTGCCCGGCGCGGATATGGCATCCCGATCTTCCACGGGGGGCCATCTAGCCAGCGCTAGGTGCCTAGTCATGCAGGATATTTTCGCGATGCGCGGTGCGGATCGGCAGATCCGCATCGTCCGTCGAACGCCCGGTAAGCTTTCGGAAAATTTTGCGAAATCGAGGTGCGGGTCAGGCGCCGATGCGTCGTCATTGGAACGGGTGGGGAGGAACGGTTGGGCCCGGGGCCAGCCGGCGGCAGGGTAGTGCCGCCAGGCGCGGTTCCGGCATCGACCCCCCGCACCCATTCGACTCGATGGGATGTCCGCAGCCATGTTTCTCGACCTTTCGAAAGACCCGTTCGACCAGGGCCCGCAGGGCGCAAGTCCGGGCTGGACGGTGGTGATCCCGTTCTTCAACGAGCGCGACTATGTCGCCGCGACGATCGAGAGCCTGGCCTGCCAGACGGTGCGCTTCACGCTGGTGCTGGTCGACAATGGCTCGACCGACGACAGCGCGGCGGTCGCCGAGGCGGCGGCGCGCGCGTACAAGCTCGACTATCTGCTGCTGACCGAACGGACGCCCGGAAAGGTCGCCGCGCTGCGCACCGGGCTCGCCTGGGTCCGGACCCGCTGGACCGCGACCTGCGACGCCGATACGCTTTACCCCCCGCACTATCTGGCGGCGGCGCAGGCGATCCTGTCGCGCCCGGGGCATGTGGTGGCGGGCGCCTATTTCGTGCCCGACGGCATCAGCGAGCCCGCCCGGGTGACGGAGGCCGCGCGCTTCCTCGCCGCCGCCCGGCTGCTGCCGCGCCAGTGCCATGCCGGCGGCGCGGGCCAGGCCTTTTGCACCCGCGCACTCCGCGCAGCCGGCGGCTTCGACGCCGCGCGATGGAACTTCGTGCTGGAGGATCACGAGGTGATCCACCGGGTCATGCGCCAGGGGCGGATGGGCTATTCCAGCGCGATGTGGTGCATGCCGTCGCTCCGCGAGCGCGACCGGGATTCGATCCGCTGGACGCTGCTGGAGCGGCTGCTCTACTCGGCCGCCGCGCCCATCGCCGGCGACTGGTTCTTCTATCGTTTTCTCGCGCGGCGGCTGCAGCGTCGCCGGTTGCTCAGCAACCGCATCCGCGAGCGTCAGTATCAGCATCTCGAAGGACCTGTTCTTGTCCCGTCTCATTCTCTGCTCTGACGACTTCGCCTATTCCCCCGCGATCAGCGAGGTGATCGTCGGGCTGGCCCATGCCGGAAAGATCAACGCGATCAGCTGCATGACCGTGATGCCGGGGTGGGCGCTGGATGCAAGGCTGCTCGCCGATCTGCCCGCCCATGTCGAGGTGGGTCTGCACGTCACGCTGACCGAAGAGCGGCCGCGCACCACGATGCGCCGCTTCGCGCCGGACGGCCGGATGCCGCGGATTGATCCGCTGGCGCGCGCCGCCACCAAGTGGCGCGTGCCCCTGGACGAGATCGCGATCGAGATCGTCGCGCAGTTCGATGCGTTCTTCTCGGCGCTCCGCCGTCCGCCGGACTTTGTCGACGGGCACCAGCATGCCCATGCCCTGCCGGGTATCCGCGACCTGGTGCTGGCGGAGACCGCGGGTCGTGCGCCGCGTGCCTGGGTGCGGGACTGTGTCGACGCGCCGGGCGCGCTGCTGCGCCGGCCGTTCGTCGGCAAGGCGATCGGCAGCGCCTGGCACTGTCGCGGCCTGCGGGGGGCCGCCGCGGCGCTCGGCCTGCGGACCAACAATGGCTTTGCCGGCCATTATGATTTCCGTCGCGAGTACGAAGGCCTGTTTCGGCATTTCCTGCGCCGGCCGGGCATCGCCCATCTGGTGATGTGCCATCCCGGCGCCGGCGAACGCGTTGGCGACGCCATTGCCGAAGCGCGCATTCGTGAAGCTAAAGCCTTGCACCGACTGCCGATCGCCGACATGGCTGCTGCCGAGGGGCTGGCATTTCCCGCCTGACTCCGCAGGAGAACGGACGGCAGTGAGCGAGGGCGGGCTGAAGGCGGTGTTCCTGGCGCAGCGGCCCATGCTGCTGCGGCTGCTCGTCGCGCGGCTCGGCAGTCGCGACGATGCCGAGGATGCGCTGCAGGACATGTGGCTGCGCATCGACCAGCTCGCCGAGCAGCCGATCGCCCAGCCGGCGGCCTTTCTCTACCGGGTGGCCGCCAATCTGGCGACGGACCGGCGGATCGCTACCGGCCGGCGCGGCGCGCGCGATGCCGGGTGGGTGGAAATCCAGCCGCGTGCGGAGGATCTGCCCGATGCCGAGCGCACCATGGCGGCGCGCAGCGAATGGCAGGCAGTGGAAACGGCCATCGCCGAGATGCCGGAGCGCATGGCCACCGCTCTCCGGATGTTCCGGCTGGAGGAGCGCCCGCAGCGCGCCATCGCCGAGCATCTGGGCATCAGCGTGAGCGGCGTCGAGAAGCTGCTGCAACGCGCCTACCGAAAAATTCAGGACCGGCTCGATTCCGAAGGTGGGGATTCTACGGGGCCGCGTCGTCTGGATAGGGAAAGGGGTTCCGACCGTGCAGGTTGAAACGGCAGACGCGACCGAGATGGCGATTGCCTGGCAGCTGCGGCTGGCGGAGGGCGATGAGTCCAGCTGGGTCGACTTCATCGGATGGCTCGAGGCGAGCCCTGCCCATGCCGCGGCCTATGATCGCGTCGCGACAGCCGATCGCCTGCTGGACGAGGTGCGCTTTCCCGAGCCGGTCGCGGCGGCGGGCAACGACAATCAGCCTGCGCCGCGCCGCATGCGCTGGTGGATCGGCGGCGGCGCGTCGGCGGCGGCGGCGGTCGCACTGGCGCTGCTTCCCGCGATCCAGCCTCGCGGCCAGGCCTATGAGGTCGCGACCCGCGACGGCGAGCGCCGCACCGTCGCGCTCGGCGACGGTACCCGCATCGAGCTGAGCGGCGGCACCCGGCTGACGCTCGATCGCGCCAATCCGCGCGTCGCCACGCTCGATCGCGGCGAGGCGCTGTTCCACGTCCGCCACGATGCCGCGCAGGCTTTCACGCTGCGCGTCGGCGGCGTGGCGGTGCGTGATCTGGGTACCGTGTTCAATGTGGCGCATGGCGAGGGGCGGCTCTCGGTCGCCGTTTCCGAAGGGGCCGTGGCGTTCGAGCCCGGCGGCACCTCCGTCACGCTCCGCCCCGGCGATGCGCTCTCCGCCCGCGAGGATGGCAGCGCGCTCGTGCGCAGCCGGATCGCGCCGGGGCTGGTCGGCGGATGGCGTTCCGGGCATCTCAGCTTCACGGGGCAACCCTTGGGTGAGGTTGCGAGCACGCTGAAACGGCTTTACGGCACGCAGATCGCCCTGGAGGGCGGTTTGTCGGAAAGGCCATTTACCGGCGTCGTCCATCTGACGGGCGTTGCCGACCGCGATGTTCCTCGCCTGGCCGAATTGATCGGGGCGCACTGGCGACGTGAAGCGGGACGGTGGATTTTGGCGGAGCAGGGGGACAGCGCGCGCTAGCGTCGCGCTCGCGCTTCTTCTCGTCCTGCCTGCCACCCCGTTGTGCGCCCAACGCGCGTCCCTCCGCATCCCGGCCGCCACGCTCGACCAGGCGATCGGCCTGCTCGCGCGACAAGCGAGTGTCGACATCGTCAGCACCGATTCCGGCCTGCGATCGATCCGCACGCCGGCCATCGAGGGCCGGCTGGATGTCGCCTCGGCGCTCGCCCGCCTGCTGCGCGGATCGGGCTATCGGGCCCGCCGGCTGAGCGGCGGCGGCTACCGGATCGAGCGGGCGAAGGCGGCGCCGGTGGCGCGTCCCGCCCCGCGACCGGCGCCGGCTGCGATCGACCCGCGAGCGCCGGTGGAGGGCCCGGAGATCATCGTCACGGCCAGCAAGCAGCGCATCACCCTTCTGCGCTATCCGGGCAGCATCACCAGCCTGCCCGGCGCGACCGCGACGCCCGCATCCGCCACCGGCACGCTGAGCGACGTGGCGCATCAGGTGCCGATCCTCCAGAGCACCCAGCTCGGCGCGGGACGCAACAAGGTCTTCATCCGCGGCATCGCCGACAGCAGCTTCAACGGCAGCACCCAGTCGCCGACCAGCGTCTATCTCGACGACGTGCAGCTCAACTATTCGGGCCCCGAACCGGGGCTGCGGCTGTACGACATGGCGAGCGTGGAAGTGCTCGAAGGGCCGCAGGGCACGCTGTACGGATCGGGCGCGATCGGCGGGGTGATCCGGCTGACCTCCAACCCCGTCGACCTGCAGCATGTCGCCACCGCGGCGACGGCGGGCGTCACGGCCACCAGCGGTGCGGAGCCCGGCTTCGACCTGGCGGGCATGGTCAATCTGCCGCTGCTGCGCGATCGGGCGGGGTTGCGAGTGGTGGGATATAGCATCCGCGACGGCGGTTATCTGCGCGACGTCGACCGCGGCCGCGCGAACGTCAACCGCAGCGACACCGCCGGCGCCCGCGCGGCCCTGCGGATCGCGCCGGGGGACGGCTGGCAGGTCGAGGCGAGCGGCGCCGGCCAGTGGATCCAGGCGCGCGACGGCCAATATGCCGAGCGGATCGAGGGCGTGCTCGCCCGGCGCACGCTCGCCGCGCAGCCATTCGAGAACACGCTGCTGTTCGGCCGCCTGGTGGTGACCAAGGACTGGGACAGCGGCCTGCGCTTCGTCTCGGCGAGCGGCATCACCGGCTACACGACTCGCGAGACCTTCGACGCGACGCCGCGCAACGCGCGCGGAAGGGTAATCGGCCCGCTGACCCTGTACCGCGCGAATCACGACAAGGAACTGGTGACGACGGAATCGCGGCTGTCGCGCTCGCTGCCCAACGGCAACAGCTGGGTGGCGGGCTTCACCGTGATCAGCGACCGCGACATCCTCGCGCGCAGTTACAGCCAGCCGGGCATCGACGTGAGCGTGATCGGCGTCACCAACGTGACCAACGCCGCCTCGGCCTTCGGCGAGGGGACCTTCGCGCTGGCGAGCAACTTCTCGGTGACGGCGGGCGGGCGCTACACCTCGGCGCGTACGGATGGCGATCCTTCCGCCACCCCGCGCGCGTCGAACTTCGTGCGTGGCCGGCTGACCCGCCGCTTCGACCCGACCATCGCCGCCTCGTGGCGGATCGCGAGCGAGGTGGCGCTGTTCGCCCGGTTCCAGACCGGGTACCGCACGGGCGGTCTCGCCGTCGCGCCGGGCATCGGCCGGGTCGCCGACTACAAGCCGGACGCGATCACCGTCGTCGAGGCGGGGATCCGCAAGCTCCGAAGCGGCGAAACCGGCCTGGCTGCGTCCGGCAGCGTCTCCGGCGCGCGCTGGGAGGATGTGCAGGCGGACCTGATCACCCAGCGCGGCCAGCCCTACACCGCCAATATCGGCAGCGCGAACCTGCTCGCGGTGGAGGGGAATCTGGACTGGATTCCGCTGCGCGGCCTGCGCGCGCAGGCATCGTTCCTGTTCACCGCCAATCGCGTGCGCGGCCCCATTGCCGATCTCTCCCGGCGCAACAACCGGCGCCTGCCGGAGACGCCGCCCTTCGCTGCCCATGCCGGGCTCGCCTATGCCTGGGAGCATGCCGCGCTCCAGCCCCGCATCGGTGTCTCGGCCGATTACATCGGCCGGTCGGTACTCGGCACGGGCGACTTCCTCGACGTCAGCCAGGGGCGCTACTGGACCGCCGATGCCTTCGCCGCGCTGCGGATCGGCAAGGCGGAACTGAGCGTGACGCTCGCCAACCTGACCGACCGGCGCGCCAACCAGTTCGCCTATGGCAACCCGTTCAGCCTCGGTCTGCGCGACCAGCTGACGCCGCTGCGGCCGCGCAACCTGCGGATCGGCATCACGACCGGCTGGTAGGCGCCGCATCGCCCACGAGCGGAAAGCGCAGCGAGACGCAGGTGCCTTCCCCCGCGCGGCTCTGCACGGTCAGCCGGCCCTGGTGCACCTCCATGATCCGGCGGACGATGGCGAGGCCCAGCCCGGCACCGTCGGCACGCTGGTGGTCCGCGCGCCAATAGCGCTGGGTCGCCGCCTGCGGGTCGGTGCCGGCAATGCCGGGTCCGTTGTCCCGCACCAGCAGCACGCCATCGGCGGCGACCAGCACCTCGATCGCGGTGCCCGGCGGCGTGTGGCGGCTGGCGTTGGTGATCAGGTTGGCGAGGGCGAGCCCGGCCAGCACCCGGTTGCCGCGGACCAGGACCGGATCGGGGGCGGCGTCGAGCGCGATGTCGTCCCCCGCCGTGAGGATCTGGGGGGCGTGCAGCCCGATCGTTTCCTGCGCCAGCAGACGGGCGTCGAAGGTCTCGAACCGGTCCTCCGCAATCACCTCCAACGTGGCGAGGTCCTGCAGCTGCGCGATGACATGGCCGAGCCGGTCGGCCGACTCGCGCAGCCGGGCGCGCACGACCGGATCCTCGACGGCCTCGAGTTCGACCCGGTGCACCGCCAGCGGCGTGCGCAGCTCGTGCGCGACATCGGCGACGAAGGCGGCCTGGTTGCGGAAGCTCGTCTGCAGCCGCACCAGCAGCTCGTTGGTCGCGCGCGCGAGGGGGGCGACCTCCAGCGGCAGCCCGGCTTCCTCCAACCGTAGGTCGAGATTGTGCGAGCCGATCCCGGCCGCCTGCTGTGAGGCGGCGCGCACCGCGAACACCAGCCGGGCGATCAGCGCGCTGTTGATCAGCGGCAGCAGCAGGAGGATCGAGACGAGCACCGGATCGTAGCGCCGGATGAAGCCGCGCACCACGTCGTCGAGGATCGCACCCGGGCCGGTGCGATCCTGGGTGACGATCACCCAGACGCGGTGGGCGCCAGCCCGCACCGGCAAGCTGACGCCGACAAAGGCGCCGGCGCGGAAGGAGGCGCGGTGCGTGGTACGCGGTGCCTGGCGCCAGGGGACGAGATCCGCCTCCGGGCTGCCTGCAAGCGTGCGCCCCGCGGCATCGGCGACGACGAAGGCGCGCCCGTCATAGGGGGAGGCGTAGATGCCGGCGATGCCCGGATCCAGCCGGACAATCGGCCCCGCCGATCCGGCGCGGATACTGCCAGCGATCGCCTGCGCTTGGCTTTCCAGCGTGCGTTGCTCGTAGCGGCTCGCCTCGGTGCGCAGGAAGGACGTCAGCAGCATCGGCAGGGCGATGGCGGCGACCGCGATCGCGCCGAGTTCGATCAGCAGGATGCGGGCGATCAGCGAGCGCGGCCAGAATTTCATGAAGTGGGTGTAGCCGAGCGGCGTCGCCCTCGCCATGCCCGGCCGGGATCAGGCGGCGGCGCCCTCGCGCAGGATGTAGCCGACGCCCCGGATCGTCTCGATCCGGACGGTCGCGCCGGCCGCCTCCAGCTTGCGGCGGAGGCGATAGGCCTGCACTTCGAGCGCGTTCGACCCGACCGGCTCGCTCAGGCCGTATAGCTGGTCCTCCGCCAACTGCTTGCTCACCACCTGGCCGAAACGGCGGAGCAACAGCGCGGCAAACTGGCGCTCGCGGGCGGTAAGCACCACCGGCGCATCGCCGACCACGAGGTCGCCCGAGACGGTGTCGAAGCGCAGGTTGCCGAAGCGCAGCTCGGCCCCGGCGAGCGTACCCTGCCGACGCATCACCGCGTTCAGACGCGCGGCCAGCTCGTCGACGTCGAACGGCTTGACGACATAGTCGTCCGCGCCCGCGTTGAGACCGGCGATCTTGGCCTCCTGCGCACTGCGTGCCGTCACAGCGATGACCGGGATCGGATTGTTCTTCCCCCGCAGCCACCGCACCAGGCTGAGGCCGTCGCCATCGGGCAGGCCCAGATCGAGCAGGATCGCGGCATAGTGCGCAGTCTCGATCATCTGCCGCGCATCGTCGATGCGCCCCGTCAGGTCGCTGAGGATGCCGCGGCGCTTCAGCGCTTCGCCGAGCGCCTGCGCCAGTGGCAGGTCGTCCTCGACCATCAGCACGCGCATGAAAAGGGCATCCCGTAAGCTTCCTGTCAGCCGCCGTCGTTAGTGGCGCACTGCAGCATAGACCGCAACGCAATGTGTGTCTGCTATATTGCACCCGTGAAGGGAAAAGCGTGACTGGACACTCGGAACAAGCCCCCAGCCTCCCTGAAGCCCGACGGCTCCTGCCGCGCGCGCAAGCGATGCTGCTCGGCCTCGTCGTCATCGCGGTACTCGCGATCCTGATTCTCGGTTACGCGGTGCAGGCGATGCTCGCACCCAAGCCGGTGCAGGAGACGCCGCTGCCGCCGGGCGCCTTCCGCCCCACCCAGCAGCAGCTGGCGCAGCTCCAGTTCGTGACCGTGCAGGGGGGCAGCAATGTCGAGCTGGTCCGCGCGAGCGGTTCGATCCAGGCGGACGGCGACCACAGCACCCCGATCGTGCTGCCCTTTTCCGGCCAGGTGCTGCAGGTGCTGGTCGAGCCCGGCCAGCGCGTGACGCGCGGCCAGCCGCTGCTCCGCATCGCCTCGCCCGAGCTGATCGACGCGCGCAACACCCTGCTCGCCGCGAGCGCCCAGCGCGCCAGCGCCGCCGAGGCGCTGCGCATCGCGCAGGGCAATCTCGCCCGCCAGAAGGCGATCACCGAGACCGCCGGCGGCGCGATGAAGGACTATCTCCAGGCCCAGGCCGATTTCGTTGCCGCCCAGTCCGCGGCCCGCCAGGCCGACTCCGCCCAGCGCGCCGCGCAGGATCGGCTGCAGCTGTTCGGCCGGACCGAGGGCGCCGGCACGTCCGCCTATACCGTCTATCGCGCGCCGGTTTCGGGCATCATCGCCGATCGCAACGTCGCGCCGGGCCAGTTCCTGAGCAGCGGCAGCGCGACGCCGCTGATGACGATCACCGATCCCGCCCGCGTCTGGCTGGTCGCCCAGCTCGCCGAGAGCGAGGCGGCGAGCATCCGCGTCGGCGACCAGGTCGTCGTCACCACGCCGGCGCTGCCCGGCCAGGAATTCACCGCGACGATCGACAATGTCGCCGCCGGGCTCGATCCCGCCACGCACCGCCTGCCGGTGCGCGCGACGATCGCCAATCCGGGCGGGCTGCTCAAGCCGCAGATGTTCGCCGCCTTCACGATCCGCCGTCCGGTCGACAACGGCCAGGGCGTGCTGGTGCCCGCGGTGTCGGTGATCCATGAGGGCGATACCGCGCGCGTCTGGGTCCGCGCCAGCGACGGCCTGCTCTATGGGCGCACCGTCCAGATCGGCCAGACCGATAGCGGCCTGACGCGCGTGCTGAGCGGCCTGAAGCCCGGCGACCGGATCGTCGCCAAGGGGGCGCTGTTCGTCAACGAGGCGGGACTCGGCGAATGAACCGCCTCGTCGAAATGGCGCTGCGCCAGCGGATGCTGGTGCTAACCCTGCTGATCGGCATGATCGCGGCGGGCGTGCTCGGCTTCCTCAACCTCAACATCGAGGCCTATCCCGATCCGGTGCCGCCGATGGTGGAGCTGGTGACGCAGAGCGACGGCATCTCCGCCGAGGAGATGGAGCGCAACGTCACCACCCCGATCGAGGTGGCGATCGCCGGCCTGCCGCACCTGACGGCGGTGCGCTCGATCTCGCTGTTCGGCCTGTCCGACGTGAAGATCCAGTTCAGCTACGACGTGACGCACGAACAGGCCCAGCAGATGGTGCTCGGCCGCCTGTCGCAGCTCGGCACCCTGCCCAACAACGCCCAGCCGCTGATCTCGCCGACCAGCCCGATCGGCGAAATCTATCGCTACCGGCTGAGCGGCCCCAGCGGCTATTCGGTGATGGACCTCAAGACCATCCAGGACTGGGTGCTCCAGCGCCGCTTCAAGCGCATCCCCGGCGTGATCGACGTGACCGGCTGGGGCGGCAAGCTGCGCTCCTACGAGGTCCAGCTCGATCGCGACAAGCTGACCGCGCACGGCATCACCGTGCCGCAGGTGCTGGCCGCCATCGGCAAGAGCGATTCGAACGTCGGCGGCCAGACGGTCAATTTCGGCGAGCAGGCGGCGATCGTCCGCGGCGTCGGCCTGATCCAGTCGGTCGACGCGATCAACAACGTGCTGGTCGGCACCGCCGGCACCACGCCGGTGCTGCTGCGCGACGTGGGGCAAGTGAAGATCGGCAATCTCCCGCGCCTGGGCGTGGCGGGCGAGGGCCAGGACGACGACATCGTCATGGGCATCGTGCTGATGCAGCGCGGCGCCCAGTCGCTGCCGACGATCAACCGCGTCAAGGAAGAGATCGAGACGATTAACACCAGCGGCATCCTGCCGCCGGGGGTGAAGATCGAGCGGATCTACGACCGTTCGGACCTGATTTCGGTCACTACCCATACGGTGATGGATAACCTGCTGGTCGGCGTCGTCCTGATCTTCGCGCTGCAATATCTGTTCCTCGGCGACCTGCGCAGCGCGCTGATCGTGGCGATCACGATTCCCTTCGCCCTCTCGGTCGCGGTGCTGATCCTGGTGATCCAGGGCGAATCGGCGAACCTCTTGTCGCTGGGCGCGCTCGATTTCGGCCTCGTCGTCGACGCGGCGGTGATCATGGTGGAGGCGATCTACCGGCGGCTCGCCGATCGTTCGCAGGCGATCAGCGAGGGGCGGATCCATGCCACCCCCGCCAATCGCTTCTCGGCGATCCTGCATGCGTCCAGCGACGTCAGCCGCGGCATCTTCTTCGCCGCCGCGATCATCATCGCCAGCTTCCTGCCGCTGTTCACGCTGACCGGCGTGGAGGGGCATATCTTCGGCCCGATGGCGAAGACCTATGCCTATGCCATCGCCGGCGGCCTGCTCGCGGCGTTCACCGTCTCGCCGGTCCTCGCCGCGCTGCTGCTGCCGGACAAGCTCAAGGAGGTCGATACCTGGGTGGTGCGCCAGATCCGCCGCGTGCTGGAGCCGGCGATTTCCTTCACCATGGCCAACCGGCTGCTCACCTTCGGGCTCGCCGGGCTGCTGGTGATCGGTTCCTTCGCCACCATCCGCGTGCTGGGCGTCGAGTTCCTGCCGCATCTGGAGGAGGGCAATCTCTACATCCGCGCCAGCCTGCCCGCGTCGATCTCGCTCGAGGCGGGCGAGGATGCGGTGAACGGCATCCGCAAGATCATCGCCGGCTATCCGGAGGTGGACCGCGTCGTCTCGACCCATGGCCGGCCGGACGATGGCACCGATCCCACCGGCTTCTTCAACGCCGAGTTCTACACGCCGCTGAAGCCCGCCAAGGAATGGCCCGCGGGGGTGACCAAGGAGAAGCTCACCGCCGAGCTGCAGGCCAAGCTCCAGGCGAAATATCCGGGCGTCGAGTTCGAATTCTCGCAATACATCCAGGACAATGTCGAAGAGGCATCGTCGGGGGTGAAGAGCTCCAACTCGCTCAAGATCTATGGCAGCGATCTCGAGACGCTCGAATCGATCGCCAACCAGATCAAGGGGCAGATGGCGCAGGTGAAGGGCGTCGCCGATCTCGGCATTTCCGATTCGCTCGGTCAGCCGACGGTGCGGATCGACGTCGATCGCGCCGCCGCCGCCCGCTACGGCCTGACGCCGGACGACATCAATTCGACCGTCGCCGCGGCGATCGGCGGCCAGTCGAGCGGCGACCTGTACGAGAAGTCGACCGACCGGCACTTCCCGATCGTGGTGCGGCTGGACAAGGCGCAGCGCGACGACATCGAATCGATCCGCCGCATCCAGATCGGCGCGCCGTCGCCGACCGGGAACGGCCTGATCCAGGTGCCGCTGTCCGAAGTGGCGCAGGTGAAGCTCACCTCCGGCGCCTCGTTCATCTATCGCGAGCATCAGGAACGCTATGTGCCGATCAAGTTCAGCGTCCGCGGGCGCGATCTTGGCAGCACCATCGCCGAGGCGCAGGCGCGCATCGCCCAGCATGTCCAGCTGCCGCCGGGCTATCATCTCGAATGGGCGGGCGAGCTGGGCAACCTGACCAACGCTGTCAACCGGCTGGAAGTGGTGGTGCCGATCAGCCTGGTGCTGATCCTGGTGCTGCTGTTCGCCAATTTCGGCTCGATCCGCGACACGCTGCTGGCGTTCAGCGTCATCCCGATGGCGCTGGTGGGCGGCGTGCTGGCGCTGGCGCTGACCGGCACCCCGTTCAGCATTTCCGCGGCGATCGGCTTCGTCGCCCTGTTCGGCATCGCGGTGATGGACGGGATCCTCGTCGTCAGCACGTTCAACCAGAACGTCAACGAGGACATGGATCGCGAAACCGCGATGGCGGCGACGGTGCAGCATTCGCTGCGGCCGGTGATCATGACCTGCCTGGTCGCGGCGATCGGCCTGCTGCCCGCGGCGATCTCCACCGGCATCGGCAGCCAGGTGCAGAAGCCGCTGGCGCTGGTGGTGGTGGGCGGCATGACGCTCGCCCCGCTCCTGATCCTGTTGGTGCTGCCGCCGCTGATCCTGAAGTTCTCGCGCCACCGCGGCGCGCATGGCCACACCGTCCGTCGCCACCACGCCGACGGCACCCCGATGGAGCAGGCATGATGCGCCGGTATTCGCTGATCCCGCTCGTCCTGCTGGCCGGCTGCACGGTCGGCCCGCACGACCTTTCCAACCCCGTGCCCCTGCCCCCCGCCCAGGCGCCGGGAACGATCGCCCCGGCCAGCGGCGGGGCGCAGCAGCTGGTCGCCGGCGCGGCGCTGGTGCCGAACTGGTGGCAGGGCTTCGGCAGCGCGCAGCTCGATGCGCTGGTCACGCAGGCGCTCGCCCACAACAACGATCTCGCCGCCGCCGAAGCGAACCTGCGCCAGGCGCAGGAACTGTCGCGGGCGGCCTCGGGCAGCATCGGGCCGCAGGTGGATGCGAACTATCAGGCGCAGCGCACGCGGATTTCCAAGGCGCTGTCCGGCCCGCTCGCCGACCAGAACGACTATCTCTACACGCTGCACACCGCGCAGCTGACCGTCGCCTATCCGCTCGACCTGTTCGGCGCGGGTCGCAACAAGCTGCGCTCGGCGCGGGCGGCGGCGGCGGTGGCGGCGCACCGGCTGCACGCGGCGCAGGCGACCGTCATCGCCAATCTGGTGCTGGCGGTGATCCAGCATGCCGCGCTCCAGGCCGAGATCGACGCGACCCAGGCGGCGATCCGCGACAATCGCGACCTGGTGACGCTGCTCGAAAAGCGCCGTGCGCTCGGCGACATCGGCGAGGCCGATGTGGGCGCGCAGCAGACCGTCCTCGCCACCATCGAGGCGACGCTGCCGCCGCTGGAGCGCCAGGCACGGCACCAGGCCGGGCTGATCGCGACGCTCACCGGCCAGGCGCCGGGCACCGCCGCCGATCTGCCGAGCCTCGCCGAGCTGCAGCTGCCGGCCAGCCTGCCGCTCGCGCTGCCGGCGGACATCGTGGCCGCCCGTCCGGACGTGCGTGCGGCGGAAGCGCAGGTGCAGGGGGCGGCGGCGGACGTCGGTTCGGCGATCGCCGCCCGGCTGCCCTCGGTCACGCTCACCGGCAATGCCGGCGGATCGGCGACGCGCTTCCTCGACATGTTCAAGGACGGCAATCCGTTCTTCTCGATCCTGGGCGGGGTGACCCAGCCGATCTTCCATGCCGGCCAGCTGAAGCACCAGCAGCGCGCGGCGGAAGCGGCGCTGGACGAGGCCAAGGCGCAGTACCGCGCGACGGCGCTGCAGGCGTTCCTCGACGTCGACGATGCGATTGCGGGGCTGCGCACCGATGCCGAGGCGCTCGATGCCGCCGCGCGCGCCGATGCGGCGGCGAGCCGCACGCTGGCGATGACGCGCCGGCAGGTGGAGCTGGGTGCGCTGGGCACGCTGCAGCTGCTCAACGCGGCCTCGGCGGCGTCGCAGGCCTCGGTGCAGCTGGTCCAGGCCAAGGGCGCGCGGCTGGCCGACAGCGTCGCGCTGTTCCTCGCCTCGGGCAGCACGCCGGCGGACCTGCGGTCAGCGGGGCGTTAGGGCCCGCCGACCGCAGCCGTCATTCCGGCGAAAGCCGGAATCCATTGGGGGCACCGTATCGCCTTCTGCCGATCGCGAGAGGCGAATGGATCCCGGCTTTCGCCGGGATGACGGTTCGGGGGAAGCGCGCCGCGCTACTTCCCCGTCGCCGCCACTGTGGCGGCGTTGACGTTCCAGCCGCGCACCGTGAGGTGCGGCGCCGCCGTGACTCCCGCCGGGTAGCGCACGCTCAGCACGCGGTGCTGGCCGGGGAGCAGCGAGATATAATTGTCGCTGTAATAGGCCGGCAGGATGCGCTTGCCCTCGGCATCGACCAGCGTGAACTTGGCGTTCAGCACCGGCACCGTGCCCTTGTTGGCGACGGTCACGCTGATCGCCTTGTCCTCGCCCTCGACCTTGGGGCTGCTCGCCTGCACGTCGAGCGGCACCGAGGCCAGGCTTTCCAGCGCGCGATAGGCGGTGTCGTCGCGGCCGCGCCAGTAGAAGTTGCGCGAGACCACCGCGCCCTTGGCGTCGCTCAGCGTCAGCTCGACGAGCAGCATCGGGCTGGCCGCATAGAGCCGGTCCAGCGGCACGGCATCGAGGGTGGTGACGCGATTGGCCTTGGCATCCACCTTGTCGGTGCGCGCGAACAGCTGGACATTGTCGAGGCTGACGACACGGGTCTTGGCGGTCAGGCCGCGCTGGTCGTCGCGCGTGGTGTTGAGCACCACCAGCTGGTTGTCCGGCAGGTTGAGCTGGATGTGCACCGGCTCCACGGCGTTCTTGGCGCCGTAATAGGAGGCCTGGGTGTCATAGTCCCAGCTGTAGATCTGCCAGGTGTTCGACGGCCAGGCCGGATGCGTCATCCACAGCAGGCGGCCGCTGTTCTTGGTCCAGAGATGGCCCAGGAACCCCTCGAACATCGCCTTGTGCGTCTCGAGGTTCATCATCTGCGCCTTGCGCTCGAAATCCTCGAAGCTGAGCGGCTGGCCGAACATCGTGGTCAGCGCGGCCATGAACGTCTTGCTGTCGCCGTTCCCACCGAAATGCCAGTCGTGATAGGCCAGCGTGTCGGAGAGCGGCCAGCGATCCTTGGCCGGCATGGTCGCCGCCACCGATTCCAGCGTGGAGAGCGACGGCGTGCCGGTCTCCACCGAGAAGCCGGTGGCGAGATCGGTGAAATAGCCGACCGGCGCGCGGTAGTTGTACGGCCCCGAGCCTTGCAGGTTCACCACGTTCGAGCTGCCGGTGTACCAGCGGGTGCCGTCCAGCTCGCGGATCAGCTGGTCCAGCCCCTCGTTGAGGGTGGGGTAGGGCACGCCCTCGTTGCGACCGAACCACACCACGATCGAGGGGTGGTTGCGATAGCGCGCCACCGTGTCGCGGGCGTTCGCCAGGAACAATGCGGCATCGTCCGGCTCTACCTGGAAATTCTGGGTCGACTGCCAGAAATCGTTGAGCACCATCATGCCGTTCTCGTCGGCGAGCTCGAAGAATTCCTCTTCGTCGTTGTTGCCCATCCAGTTGCGGATGATGTTCATGTGCGCCTCGCGCTGGAGGCGAAAATAGGGGGCGAGCCGCTCGCGGCTGACCTGCTTCATCGCATCGTCCATGCCCCAGTTGCCGCCGCGCGCGGCGATCTTCACGCCGTTGACGCGGATCACCAGATGCGGCTCGGGCAGCGTCTCCTCGGGGATGGCGGTGACCGCCTTGGAGGTCTCGCCCGCGGGGGTGAGCGATTCCGCCCAGCCGGTGGGGCTCTGCTTGAGCGCCTCGTGGCGCACGTCGATCAGCTGCTGGCCGGCGAGCGATCCGTCGGTGAGCTGCAGGTTCACCCGGCGCAGTTGGCCGACATGGTCGAACAGCGACAGGTCGTAGCTCACCTCGCGGATGCCGAAGCGGAGCGCCCTGGTGTCGCTCGGCTGGCCGTTCGCGGCGAGCTCGATCTTCAGGTCGTGCAGCGCCGGATCGCCATAGCCGTTCGGCCACCACAGCTTCGGGTCGCGCACGGTGAGCTGGCGGAATTCGGTGGGCGTGAAGCGCACCTCGCCCTTGCCCGGCGCCGCGGTGACGGTCTTCTCGACCACGACATCGTCGAACGCGGCGCGGATCGTCACCGGCTGGGCGGTGGCGGCGCGGTTCTCGAACGGCACGGTGATGTACACGTCCGCGCTGTCGGTGCGCGGCAGCGGCAGGTCGGTCACGACGTGCGGGTCGCCGATCTTGACGTCGCCAGTCGCGACCAGCTCGACCGGGCGCCAGATGCCGGTGTTGCGATCGCGGATGCCGGGGATCCAGTCCCAGCCCTCGGTCGCGACGAAAGTGGGGCCGTCGATGGCGAGCTGGCCGCCATTCTCGCCGACGCCGGCCTTGATCGACTGTTCGTGCGGGATGCCCGGATGCGGCGGCGGCGAGACACGGACGGCAATGACATTCTCGCCGGCGGCAGGCACGATCTCGAACTGGCCGCGGATGAAGGCGCCGCGCGTCCCCCCCTGGCGCTGGCCGTTGACCCACACTTCCGAGGCATAGTTGATGCCGCCGAACACCAGCGTCAGCCGCTTGCCCGCGGCCTCGGCCGGCACGGTGAAGCTGGTGCGGTACCAATAGTCCTGCCGGGCCAGGCTCTCGGGGATCTTGAGGTTGTTGAGGCCGTAATAGGGATCGGGGTACACGCCGCGATCGACCAGCGTGGTCAGCACCGTGCCCGGCACGGTCGCGGCATACCAGGTGCCTTCGGGCTTGCCGGGGCGCGAGAGCGTGCCGCCATCGGCGGGCACGCCGGGGGCGGCGGCGAGCTGCCAGCCGTTGATCTGCCAGCGCAGCGGACCTGCGGGCGCGAGGCTCGGCAGCGCCGGCACCGGCTTGGCGACCGGCGGGGTGTAGGCAGTGGCGCTCTGCGGCAGCGTCCAGGGATCCTGCTGGCGCGTCATACCGATATTGGCGGTCTTCTGCAGGTCCCAGCCCACGCCGACGCGCCACATCTGGACCAGCTCGAACGCCGGCGGGCTGGCCGCCTCGCCCTGTACTTCGGTCGCACCCAGCGCCACGCCGCGCAGCTGCGCCTGCACCAGCGAGCCGCCGAAATGCGCCTGGCCGGCCACGACGGGCGCCAGCGCCAGCCGCGCGTCCACCGCCTCGCCGTTCAGCGCGCCCTCGCCGACCTGCTTGCCGTCGAGATAGAGCCGGAC
>NZ_AGFU01000037.1 GCF_000226955.1 Sphingomonas elodea ATCC 31461 | reverse complement strand
CGCCACGAGCCGATGGAGGATCAGGCGGAAGCACCCGATGACGTCGATCTGCGCATCCTGCTCGATGGTATGCACATCGGATCGCACCCAGGACGCGAAGCGGTCGTTGGGGGCGGTATGCGCGCACAAGATCTTGGCCTGGGCGCAGGCCTGCCGGAAGGACCGTGCGCCTGCGCGGGTACGCGCCGACAGGTTGAGCACGTCATTCTGGCCGAGGCCGGCCAGCGCGCGCAGCGCGCTACCCTCGTTGGCGCCGGGCAGGCGACCGAGCAGCGTGGCGGCGTCTGTCAGCCGATATCCGAAGATGGCTGCGCGTGGGTGCTCCAGATGGCGGTCCAGCCAATGCAATAAGGTGTCGGCGGGATCGGATGGGCGAAGAACGGTGCTGTCGAGTACGAAATTTACCCGGTCGCCTTCCGGCTGGGCAGTCAGGATCGCCGCGCCGACCGGGATGGTTCGGTCGAGGCCGAGCCTTGAACCGACATCCAGTTCGGCGATGTGCACGGTTTTGATGGGGGCAGGTATCATGAAGATGCTCCGGATGCACGACATCGACCCAGACCGCGCAGGGCGGTGGACATGAGGACGCGCAGTTGCTGGGGATGGCCGGCAGAGCCGACCTCGACGAAGGGCTGATCAAGCGCAGCTCGGCGGATGCCGAACTTAATTTTCCGCTCTTTCAGAACCTTCGCTTCAACCTGCCTTCAAATTCACCTTGGCCGAGGGCTTTTCCATGCTGCCGTCATGGCAGCGGCCGACGTCGCAATCTGCTAGGCTCCGATCGCAGTATTCACACCCGGTACCTGTCCAATCACGTGATCGTCGGCCGCTGCGAGAACTGGCGGGCAGCGCGCTGTTGGAAGCGCCGATTTGCCGCGGCCTGTTCTTCGACCGCCGCCCAGAGCTCGGATCCAAGCCGGCGCAGCTCTTCGGCGGCGTGTGGATCCTTTAGCGCGACAGCCGCGCGACGGTTGCGCTCGCCAATGGGGATGCTGTTGCCGGCCTCCGCCTGGGCACGGTGCGCTTCCAGCCACTGCGCGACGAGTGGGTGCTCGGCCGCAGGGGGTACAGCCGGCACTCGATCCATCGGAGCTTCAGCGACAGGTTGAACCGGCGTGGGCGTCGCTGGCCGAACAGCCGGCTCGACGGGCACCGAGGCTGATGGGATGGGTACTGGAATCACAAGCGCTCGCGCCTGCGAGTTCTCCTTAGCGGGCGTATGGATGGTCTGTTGCGCAGCGGGCGGCGCTACGCGACCCTCCTGCGAACGCCGAATGGCCTCGAGCCGGCGTTGTGCGGCTGCCCCCTCCAGGGACTCGCGCTCGATACCCAGACGGTTGGCGTCGGTCTCACGGATGGTGAAGCCGTTCTCGCCCTGGTGAATGGCGATCGCTGCCCTGGATATTTCGTCGATCGCCCGATGCACCTGCGGCGCGACGCCCCGATTGGCGGCCTGCTCCGCCAGCCCCTTTTCCTGCGCCGCGCGCAGCCGGTTCTGAACATCGGGATCGACGATGTACCGCTTCAGGCCATCCTGAAGATCGCCATCGCGATGAGCCAGCGTCCATTTGCCGTTCGCTTCCGCGGGGATGGTGAGGATCCCGGGTGCAGCTTCCACCGCTTTCACGATCCTGGCGATCAGGTGGTTCTGGCGGTCCCTGATCCTGCTGAGCGCCTTCAGCTGCCCCGGGGACGCGATGTTCAGCATCTCCACGTCACGGGACGTGATATCCAGGGGTTCAACCCGCCCATCACGCAATTTGAGTCGCCGCCGCTTGCCCTCAATGTCGGCGAGCCAGAGGTCGACCTCTTCCGGGTAACGAGCCGTTGCCGGCGTCGCCGGATTTGCCGATGTGGCAAGTGGTGGAAGACTCGTCTTGGCCGGCCCCGGCAACGCGGTTGCGGGCTTTTCGTCGGGGATGCTGGCTGCTGGAGCGGGCGGCACAAGCACGGGCCTGGGAGCCAGGCCGCGATCAGGTTGGACCTGGGTCGCCGCATTCTGTACGGCCACTAGCTCTGCATCGATACGCTTGAAAGCGACCTCGGCATCCCTGATCAGGGACTTGGCGAGCTCGACCTCGGGCGCGAACGCCTCTTCAAGGTCTGCGAGATAAGTGTTCGCCTCTCGCACCCGCTGCTCATAGGCTTGAAACATCCGATTTGCCGCTGGATCTTTGCCCCTGGCGCGGCACTTTTCAGCTTGTTCGACGGCGCGCCCCTTCATCTTCCGGGCGGTCTGCTCGGCGTTGCTGCGAGCCATGGCGTGGAAGATGTCGAGTAGAACTTCGCCCGTCCAGGCTGCGGCACGCGCCTCTGTCTGCGCGCGCTCCAACTCCGTCAGCTTCTCGCGCGCCTGAGAGGTATCGCCAAGGTTGGTGCGGAGTCCGCGAAATCGCTCTTCATCCGCCTTCTCGGCCTCCGCGAAGCGCTGGATCATCTGGAATTGACGCGCGCTCCACCCTTTCCGAGCGTTTTCGCGGTCCTTGCTAGGGGCCGCCCCACAGTCGGCAATGAACCCGACGCTCCGACCGAGGTGCTCTTGTGGCTCGGCGCAAAGGTGCATGTCGGCATACGAACGGGGATCGTAGCGGCGGACGCTTCCGATCGCCTCCAACTCAATGTTTACCGCTGCGGCGAAGCGCTTACGCATTTCCATGGGCCAAGTCTTGTGACCGACGCCGCGGTCCTTATTCTGGCGATGGGGATAAGTATCTCGAAAATTTCGCGTAGAAGACCGTACTTTCTGTACGATCTCAAAGTCCCATTGGTCGCCAATTTTGTCGCAGGGCCTTTCGTAATAGAGCAGGTGAAAATGCCAGTTGCGATTGTCGTTGGCAGCGCTCGGCGCGTGGAGTGCTACGAAATAGCGCAAGCCGCGGCGCTCCAATTCCCGTACCAAGCACTGCAAGACATGGCGACATTGGCTGAGATCAAGTTCGGCAGGCAGTTCGCCGGTGATGCGGCGCTGGACGATGCCGCCGCGCCCCTGACGGAGGTACACCTGCCCGAGGGCGTCGTGCTTTTTGAGCCAGCTGCGACAGCTGGAAATGTCGGCGTCTATCTGGAAAGGATGCGTCTTGCTCTTCTCGCTTGAGGTTTTCGGTACGCGATGTGCCTCCGGGTCTTCGAGGATGCGCGCGATGCCGGTCTTTAGCGCGGGTGGAATTGTGGGAACGTCGAGCAGCGTCCGCAACGCCGGCTCGTCGTAGGATTGCGACAGACAAATCCCGTCGAGGTGGCTGCTATTCTCATGCTCGAGCACTTTGGCAAAGAACGCCGCCGGATCTTCGACATTGGTCAGTATGATGGCGGTGCCGTCCGGATCGAGCGCAACCGCCTCGTCGCGAGCGACGTAACCGACATGCGCAACAGCCTCATGCACCTTCGGGGCGAGATCGGTGGCGACGGCCTCTTCCCGGGCCACATAGCCGACGTGGAAAACAGGGTCTGCATCTTTACCATCATTGGTCCGACACTTCCCGTCGACCCCTTTGGTGACGTTCGTAAGCGCAAAGTGAAAGGATTGGCGGCCATCCCGCGTGGTGGGGCGCCCACGTGGGGGACGCGGTATATGAAACTGTGCCGGAGGCAGACCCGAGCGAGATGGGTGCGGTGTTTCAGGGTCAAGCTGCCGCTTGGGTTCGTCCATCGGTCGCCGGCGCAGCAGCTTGAGCACGTCTGTTTCGCGGCCGGTGATGTAATCGTCCGATAGGTGCGCTCCATACTTCGCCATCGCGGCTCGAGCGCGCGCAGCCTTGGGCGCAGCAAGCGCCGCTGTGGGATCGAAGTCGAAGTCGAGCTGAATAGCCATGCGCATATTGTCCGATGCGCGCGACTCTAGCGCAATAAAAAACTGAAATTTGCCAGCCACTTCAGGTTATAGGATGGACTGGAAAAAACTAACGGCGTATAGCCGCCACTGCCGGTGACGGCAGTGACTATCACGAAGTGACCGCTCGCCAGAGCCTCCCCAATCTGGATGCACTGCATACGGAATTGGGGAATTGCGCGACTGGACTAACCTGGGATCTGACTTCCCAGAAAATGGGTTTGAAAGCCCTCGAAATCCGGGTTTTAAGGGAAACCGGATGGGGTCTGCCTCCCCAGAAATGGGCTCGGAAGCCGTGGAAATCCGGGTTTCCGGGGAGCCGGATGGGGCTAGCTCCCCAGAAATGGGCTCGGAAACCGTGAAAATCCGGGTTTTCAGGGAAGCTCCTGCAACTGGCGCAACTGGAGCAGCAGCGGCAATATTCGGAGCGGAGCGGAAAAACGGGAAAATTTCCGGCAGCGGAACTTGCCCCGGACCTGCCCGGGCGAATTTCAGCTGCGCTCCGCCACGAGCGAAAGGTCGAGATGCCGGCCGCCGAGCTTTTCCATGCTGCATTCATGCGCGCCCGCGCAGAAGGCTTGATCGAGGATGATTTCCTGGCGGGTGCGTCGGCCGGAGCCGAAGGTGACGTGGTCGGCGCCCTTTCCACCGGATTCGTGTTGCCGCCGGCGGACTTCGAGAAATCGGGCCGCCCGATCTCGCGACCCTATTGGGATGCCGTCCGAAAATTCCCGTTCCATTGGCCGCTGGATCTCCCGATCGGCGATGGCTCGAATTTCGAGTGGGAAGACGATCCCATGCCGCGCTTCGCCAGCTACGAATTGATGATCCAGAAGGACGACACCTTCGCGTGGTGGGCCAAGCAAGCGCAGACACGCTTCGCCAACCTGTCGATGCTGATCCGGATGATGCACCAGAGCCGGCGCAATGACGACGAGGATATTCGACAGTGGGCTGACCACGAATATACCGAGATAATCGGCTCAACTGAAGCGGAAGTGCCCGATCGAAATCTCGCGCGTTTGTTGGGCGAGGACTACAACATTCTCATCGACGATGAACGACTGCGAATTTGGTGGAACTGGGCAGAGTGCCATTGGGCAATCGCCGGCTTTCTTTCGCAACGGCACGGCTATCACACGGCGGCCGATCCATTCGACGATGATCTCATCGCGACTTGGCTGTTCCTATTGGTCGGACGGCACGTGACCAACGAGTGGAGCCAGCCGGCATGGTTGCGCAGCCGCCTGTTCGACTGGCGCCAGCTACCGCTGTTCGCGGTGCCCGTTCCGGCGGCGCGCCTTCTCGTACCGAAGGGCGCGCTGCCGCTTCATGGCCCTGCGACACTCAAGCAGGAATAGGCCGGGCATGCACGTCGCGGCTTTCGCTTAGCCGCAAGCATCCGACGAAGGCCGTGAAGCTCATGATCGACGTCGAACGCGGGAAGACGTCTCCGCGATAAATTCGATCTCGACTAGAACGACTTACGCAGCGTGAAGCTGACCATCCGCCCCAGCGGATCGAGATACGCGGGCTGATAGCTGAGCGGCGTGTTACCCGCTTGATCTCGGACGGACGGCCGCGTGTTGAACAGGTTGGTGATGCCGAGGGTGGCGCGCGCACCTTTCAGCCATTTGGGCGCGTGAACGCCACCGAGGCGCTCGGCAAGGTTCGCGAACACGGTGAGGTTCACGACCGCGTAGCCGCCGAAGTGCAGATCGCCCTGGGCACTGCCCCATCCGCGAATTTCCGTCCCGCTCTGCCAGTTGACGGTCATTCTGGCGCCCAGGCCGCGCTTGAAGGCCCCGGCCTGGAACTCGACTTCGTGCCGGCGGCGACCACCGCGTACGTCCACCGCACCGCCGTCCAGCAGATCAAGTCGCGCGACGCCTGCCCGTGGCAGGATCGAGTCCTCGAAATACCAGTTGTGATAGACGCTGAGGAACAGTCGGCTCGATAGATTTCCGATGCTACGGGCCGCGGCGCTCCCCGGATCGGCTTGGGTGAACACGGCGCCCGGAAATGCGCGGCGCGCCTCCGCTTCGCTTCCGAACACCCGAACGTTCCCATTCTGCAGGCCGGGCGGCACCGGACCAAGCGGCTTGACGAAGTTCACGCCCCAGCGCAGCTGCTTCTGCCGGGCATCGGCGAAGTTCAACGGCCGTCCGTCAATCGCGGACAAGACCCCGTCACCGCGCCGCGTGAACCGGCCCGGAAACGCATCCTCGATTTGTGGCGTCAGGATCGGGAAGGCGGCGATCGGGCTGTCGATGCGCGACGCCACATAGTCGATGCTCAAGGTCAGATCGGTCCGCGGGATCGGTCGGAGGGTCACGCCCAGCTTGACGAGGTGTCGATCCTCCGCGCGCAGGGCGGCATTGCCCCCGAAGATCCGGGTTGTGTCGACCACCTCCTGCCGGACGAGATCGAAGGTGCGGACGTTCGGTGTCACCAGCAGCGGGGCACCGAGCTGCTCCAGGGTCGGGGCGGTCTGGTCGTCGGCCACGGACAGGATGACGCCAACCGCCGACGACGGGCTCCAGCGCAGACCATAACCGAAGCTCCGCAGTCTCCCCGCATCGGAAAGCTGCTCCAGCGCAAGGTTCACATTGGCTGAGAGATTGCCGAGCACCGCCCCGTGCTTGTCGCCGCGGTGGAAGATGGGCAGATCGAGGTCCAGCTGCGCTGCCCCGCGTTGGCGCGAGGGAGAAACGTGCCCGGCAGTCGCACCGAGGCCCCAGCGGCTGTCGAACGTCGAAACCTCCACGGCCGCGTGCGCGCTTGCCGACAAGGGCCCCGCCGGCAGCGGCACGATCGGCCCGTTGAGCAGCAGGTCCGCCATGGTGCGCGCGTCCGTGGACCGCGCCGGCTCCCGCCCCGCAGCGCCGTCGCCCAGATCCGTGCGGGTGTTGCTGGTCGACCGATCGTGTCTGGCGGTGACGGTCCAGAGCCATGGGCCGCTGCGCCCGCTCAGTGTCGTGCCGAGATGCGCGACGCCTCGGTCGCTATGGCGGCGCAGCGGACGAGTGCCGATCGCACCCAGCAGGCTTTCGGTCCGCGTTCCCTCGAAGCGGCCGTTCAGCGTTGCCGCGATATCACCGGGGAGCTGCCCGCTCACCATGCCTTCCAGCGTCACCTGGTCGCTGTTGGGCAACAGCGTTCGAAACTGCCCGAGCTCGGGTGTGTCGGCAAACTGCCGCAGGCTGCGCGCGCTCTCCAGCAGCGACGCGGCGCGGGTGTAGGTCGCGCCCAGCGAAAGCCGCGTATCGCCGCGGATCGCGAGATAGTCGACCTTGCCCGTGCCGCTCTCCCGGCCGCCTTCGGTCGGCGCAAGCAGACCCAGTTGGCCGATACGGGATCGGAAGCGCTCCAGCGTGACGACGTTCAGGACCTTTTGGTCGGCGCGGTAGCCATAGCGAAGCGCCAGTTCCTCCGGGAACACCTCCATCCGTTCGATCGCCTCGGCGGGGATCCGCGCGACTTCCAGCAGGCTGGATACGCGCCGGCCGTTCAGCAAGACGACCGGGTCGCTATCTCCCCGCCCACGCGCGCTGGCCAGCTGGGGCCCGAGGATATCGAGCAGCGCACCGATATTGTCCGCGCCGAGCGCGCGGACGTCGAGCGGGCCGAACGTGCGCTCGGGAGGCACGTCGCCGATCACGGCGCCGCGCGCGCGGCGGGTCGTGACCAGAATATCGTTTCCGGTGCCGCGCTGCTGCTGTGCGCTCCCGTTGCCCAGAAGCGCGGACGGATTGTTGCGCAGCTGCTCTTCCAGCTTGCGCTGGATCTCCGGCGGCAGCGGCTTGCCATCCGCACCCCGAAACTGGACAGGGGCGGGGCTGTTCTGCCCCGGCGTCGGAGAGCCGGCCGGTTGCGCCGCGGGGGAAGACTGGGTTGTCGCCGCGTCGGATTTCGCGCTTCCCGCGGGCGATGCCTGCTGGGCCTCCACCACGGCGGGGACGATACCGCCTATCACCCCGACAAGTCTTCTGATCGTCCGCCCCACGTGCACCTCCCGAACCTGTGTTGGTGGGATTGCAGCAGAAGGGCGTAGCCTGGGGATGCCCGCTCGGTAGCGCGCGCTGTTACGCAAATGCTACAATGGGCTGCTACACATTGTGCATGCACGCAGAGGTGATTGCCACGAACACGGTCCTCATCGTCGACGACGATGCCAGTATTCGGGATGCGCTTGCCGACTTCCTGAGCGGCCACGGCTATGCCGTGCGGACCGCCGCCAGTGCAACGGCATGCGACCGCCAGCTCGCCGAAGCGTCTGCGGATCTGATCGTGCTCGACGTGATGATGCCCGGCGAGGATGGGCTGTCGCTCTGTCGCCGCCTGTCGAATGCGAACACACCGATCCTGATGCTCAGCGCGCTCGACGCCGTCACGGACCGGATCGTCGGTCTCGAAGTGGGGGCCTGGGACTATCTGACCAAACCCTTCGAGCCGCGGGAGCTGCTGGCGCGGGTGCGGGCGCTGCTGCGGCGGCCGTCGCGGGCAGGGGACGAACAGCGCCCCTCCCGCGGGGGCGTGACGTTCGCCGGGTGGTGGCTCGATCTGGAGGAGCGGCGGCTACGCGATCCTGCCGGGCGTGCCGTGTCGCTCAGCGAGGGCGAACACGCGCTCCTCGCCGCTTTCGTCCAGCGCCCGGGACGCATCCTGACGCGCGATGCGCTGCTCGACTTGGCGCGGGGCATGGACGCCGCACCCTATGACCGCGCCATCGACGTCGCGGTCAGCCGCTTGCGCCGCAAGCTCGCCGAGGCGGACCCGATGCCGGTGATCGAGACGGTGCGCGGCGTCGGATACCGCTTCCTGCCGACGGTGCGAGCGGCGTGAAGCGGGCGCCCAGCGCGCTCGTCGCGATCGGCGGCTTCGGCGTGGCCGTGGCGACGCTGAGCGTGGCGACCACCGCCGCCATCGTGCTCCTGGCGCCGCAGCCCCCGGCCGTTCGCGTCAGCGCCGCCGAGGCGATCGCCGCGCTCCGCAATCCGATGCCGGGCTTCGAGCGCCGGATCGTCCCCGAGCCGCTGCCCGGACCGCGCACGGCGGTGCTGGAAGCGATCATCGCGTCCGAGCTGCGGCGGCCTATCGGCGATGTTCGGGTCGTATCGTCCGGCGCCAAGCCACTGGGCGATAAGGCCGCGACCGTCGTGGGGAGCGTATTGCGGGCCGACAAGACCGATGCACCCCCGTCCTTCGTGCTGGTCCAGCGGGGGCGCGGAAGGTTCGAGATGGTGTCGCCCGGTACGGTGAGCAGCGCGATCCGCAATGCCATGATCGGGCTGCCGGTGCCCGCCTTCACGGCAAGCGTGCGGCAGTCGGATGGTCGATGGCTGAGCGTCGCACCTGCCCGGCCGTTCTTCGCGCGTTGGCAGGTGAACATCCTCATCGCCCTGGCCGTCAGCCTGATGCTGCTGGCACCGATCGCCTGGATCTTCGCCCGCCGCCTGACCCGGCCGTTCCGGACCCTCGCCAATGCGCTCGACTCCGGTGGGGCGGTGCGCATCCCGGAGGAGGGGCCGCGCGAGCTGCGCGAAGCCGCGGCGGCGATCGCCGCGATGCAGGCACGGCTTGCGGCGGAAGCGGCCGAGCGGGCACGGATGCTCACCGCCATCGCACACGACCTGCGCACGCCGCTGACCGGGCTGCGGCTCCGGATCGAGAGTACGCCCGAGCCCCAGCGTGGCCGGATGGTCGCCGATGTCGAGCGCATGCAGGGAATGATCGGCGAGGTCCTGGCATTCGCACGCGACGCAGCGACACCGCCCGAAGCGCTCGACGTGCGCGCGCAACTGCACGCGATCGTGGACGCGTTGAACGAACGCGCTGCGGCGATACGGCTGCTGCCTGGCGACGAGGCCCGCATCTTCGCGCCCGAGCCCGCCTTTCGCCGCGCCATCGAGAACCTTCTCCGCAACGCCGTCGACTATGCTGGCGGTGGGGAGATCGGCGTACAGCGGATCGAGGATCGAGTGCTCATCTCGGTTACAGACGCAGGGCCGGGGGTCCCCGCCGCAGATCGCGAACGCCTGCTGCTGCCGTTCGAGCGGGGTGAAGCCTCACGGAACCGCGAGACGGGCGGGGCGGGGCTGGGCCTCAGCATCGTCCGTGATTTCGCGATCCAGTGGGGCGGCGACTTTTCTTTGGGTCAAGCTCGCAGCGGCGGCACCGCTGCGAACCTGTTGTTGCCCGTTGCTTGATTTTGCGCGCTCCGCGCACGCCCGCAATCAGGCGGCTTTGGTATCCACGAACCCGCTACGCACCTCGCGCAAGCGCTCCGCGATTTCCGCGTGCGACGCACCGACACCAGCTTCGCCAGCGAAGCGTGGCCAGTCGGATACTGCACCATCGACTGCGTCGACGATCTCCGCGATCCGGCGCTCGGCGATGCCATGCATCCTGCCGATACGGTCGACATGCTCGCGCGTCGGTCGCCGCCCTTCGCCGGCAACCGCGAGATAATGCTCGCCGCCCGGGCCGGTCGAATAGGTCAGGTCATAGGCTGGCGCCAGCCGCCAGCGCCCGGTCTGGTCCATCAGAAAGGCATGCTGGCGGGTATGGTCGTCGCGATTGCAGGCCAGCACGTTGAAGACCATACGGCGGAACGCTTCCTCCACGTCGCGCACGTCGCGGGTGATCGCGAGAGTCGCCCGCAGGAAACCGTCATAGTCGAGGCTCGGCACATGCGGCGGCGCCTCGACAGCGCCGGCGAGGCTGAGCATGTGCAAACGCCGGCCAGCCCCGGGACGGTCGAAGCGGCGGGTGGCGAAATAGCCGGGGCCCTGCCGCGCCGGCAGCAGGCGGCTGTCGGCCATGGTGATACCCGCTGCTCGCGCCATCTCAGCATAGGCCTGCTCGATGGGGCCAATATCGACGGGATCTAGCAACGCGGGAAACTTCACGATCCAGCTTTCGAAGCCGGGCGCGTTCTCGCCCTCGTCGATGCTGACCGCGCCGTTGGCATCGAAGCCGACATGCACCTTCGGTCGCGCGCCGCCGGAGGCACCGCCAAGTCGGGCAAGGACATCGACAAGGTTGGCATCGTTCCCCAGCAGAATCGACTGCGACTGCGCGGCGAGCGCATCCAAGTCGAGCCCCGCTACCTCGGCAGGCGGCGTTGTCGCCGGCGCGAAAACCAGAGCCCCGCGCCCTTCCTCGCCGACAAGCGCAAGGCGATCGACGGGGTCGAGAGTTTCCCAGCGCGTGCCCAGGCGCTCCACGCGGCGCTTCATCAGCAAGGCGCCCCAGCCATCCGGCAGACTGTCAGCGAGGAAGCCATGCAGCCCATCGAAGGCGCGGCTACGGGCTTCAACAAGGCCTCGTTCGGGCGGATAGAGCAACGGGGACACGGCGATGCCGGATGCGAGGACTTCCTTGCTCCACTCCAGCATCCCACGACCGTTCGCCATGACCGCCCGACCGACGGGCTGGTCGTCCGCACCATCCTCAAATCGCAAGCCGATCGCAATCGGCGTCCCCGGTGCGAGCTGCGTCACGTTGCCGACCTGGCTCGAGCTCGGCGACGCGGCGGAGCAGACCGTTCCCGTTTCTGCTGCTTCAGCAGATCGTCCATGCTGGCGGCCGCTGGGGGTGGGAACAGCTCCGCCAGCTGATGCTCGCAGCGGAGCAGGATCGCCGCCCGCGCCAAGTCTTCTATCGAGGCCTTACCCTGCGTTTCGAGGCGGCGCCAGGTACTGTAGGACACGCCGGATCGCTCTGCCGCCTCGGCCTGGGTGATTCCCATGGCAGCTCGACGTGCTTGAATACGAGCACCCAACTTGGCGATCGACTCGGATGGCGTGATCAACATAATCCTTATATGAGCACTTATGCCGAGATGCGCAATAAATTGCTCATATAAGGACATTTGGATTTGCTAAGGGCGGGCGATTTGCTCGATTGGCTAGCGGGGCCGTCGTCCTCGAGTCCCGCCGAAATTCTGGCGGTCCTTGGACCGAAGTTGCAGTACTCTCGGCTGAATATGCGAGGTTAATGGTGTCAACCACTGCAGCGCATCCAGCTTATCTTCGGGGGGGGGGCGGGTATCGACTACGTGCCCAGCTGGTACGGGAGCGGGGCGGGCTGCATGCGGCTGCATCCCGTCTCACAGGGTATACCCGGATGAACCATCCACATGAGACACCGAGAGCGTCTCAATAGGATTGATTTTGACCTATGAGACAGGCTATCGCTCATGGTCTAAATCCTATTGAGACGGAAGGACCATGACGACCATCATCGGCTACGCGCGTGTCAGCACGGACGATCAGGACTGCGCCATTCAAGAGGATGCGCTCCGAGCTGCGGGCTGCACCATCATCCGCAGCGAGAAGCGCAGCGGGACGACCACGGAGGGCAGGGAGGAACTGGAGACCGTTCTGTCGTTCCTCCGGCCGGGCGACACCCTGATGGTGACCCGCATCGATCGACTCGCCCGATCCGTTCGAGACTTGGAGGGCATCGTAGCTCGCCTGCGGGAGAGAGGCGCGCACCTCCGCGCGACGGAGCAGCCAGTCGACACCGCAACCGCCGCTGGGAAGGCATTCCTTCAGATGCTGGCAGTGTTCGCCGAGTTCGAGACGGCCATCCGCCGTGAGCGCCAGATGGAGGGTATCGCGAAGGCCAAGGCCGCAGGAGTCTACAAGGGGCGGCGACCGAGTGTCCCGACTCAAGAGGTGCGCGAGCTTCATGCGCAGGGAATCAGCCCGACAGAGATCGCGAAGCGTCTCCGCATCGGTCGAGCGAGCGTCTATCGCGCGCTCAGCCCTGCTCCTGTCGTGGTCTGACTTTTTCAATCGCAGCGTGGGGGTGACACCCGAAGGTGTCCCAAAAAGATGTCCCAACTTTACGAACCGATTCCTCGTAACCCGTTGATAATCAACGAAAACGAGAAAGTGGTCGGGGAGAGAGGATTCGAACCTCCGGCCCCTGCCTCCCGAAGACAGTGCTCTACCAGGCTGAGCTACTCCCCGACGGAGTCCGGTCTACGATGCTTTCGGGAGCAGACCGGCTTGAGCTTGGAGGCGCGCCTATAAGGGTGGGTTGGCCGAGCCGTCAAGCGGTTCGTTGCAGCAAAAAGAAGCTGGCGCGCTTTTTTTCCGTGGCTCATCCCGCGCGGCACTCTCGACCGCGGGGGCAGCGGCCGATACATCCGCTTCCCGTGTCCCCGATCGAAGCCGTCGCAACCCTGCTGGGTATCGCCAATGTCGCGCTGGTCGTGCGGCGCAGCCTGTGGAACTATCCCTTCGCGCTGGCGATGGTCACGCTCTATGCCGGGATCTTCTACGAGGCGCGGCTGTACAGCGATGCGTTGCTCCAGGGCTTCTATTTCGTCGTCAACGGCTATGGCTGGTGGAACTGGCGGCGCGCGCGCGATGCCGAAGGGGCGGTGCCGGTGGTACGGCTGGGCTGGCGGGCGCGGTCCGGCTGGGCGCTGGGCGGGGTCGTGACCGCCCTTTGCTGGAGCCTGATGATGCAGCGCCTCACCGATGCGGCCTATCCCTGGTGGGACGGCACGATCGCGGTGCTGAGCATCGTCGCGCAGATCCTCCAGTCGCGCCGGGCCTGGGAATGCTGGCTCTTGTGGATCACGGTGGATCTGCTCGCGATCCCGCTTTTTCTGGTGAAGGGCCTGTGGCTCACCGCCGCGCTCTATTGCCTTTTCCTGGCGCTTTCGGTGTGGGGGGCGATCGACTGGAACAAGGCGCGCGCATGATTCCCCGTACCATCTGCCTGCACGGGCCGGAGAGCACCGGCAAGACGACAATCGCCCCGCGTCTGGCGGCGGCGGTCGGCGGCACCGTGCTCGACGAATATGGCCGCGAATATGCAGAGGCGCGGGGCATAGACTTCACGATGGGCGACTTGGTGGAGATCGCCAAGACCCATGATGCCGGCACCCGCATGATGGCGGCGGCTTCCAGTGCGCCGCTGATTCTCGATACCGATCCGCTGATGACCGCGGTGTGGGCCGACATGCTGTTCGGCGCGCGGGATCCGTGGTTCGATGCGTGGGACAACACCGCCGATCTCTATCTGCTGTTCGACATAGATCTGCCCTGGGTGGCGGACGGCACGCGCCTGTTCGGCAATGCCGAACAGCGCCGCCGCTTCTTCGATCTCGCCCATGCGGAGCTGGAGCGGCGGGGCGTCCGCTGGGCCTGGGTGCGCGGCGAGGGTGAGGCGCGCTATGCTGCCGCAATGGCGGCAATTCAGGCATTTAGCGCCGATCGTTAACCGCGCTGCGGTGCGGTGCCATGCCCGCTTTTGGTCACAGGAAGTTCACAATCCGGGCCTAGCGCGGCCGGGACGGCATCGGGGGATCCACCAGCCATATCGCTGTGCAGCGGGACGTCCGTCGCGCTGCTTCGTCGCGTGCCGTTCACACAAAAACGATCAAAACCTTTTCGGGGAAAGAACCATGCTGAACCTCATGCGCGACAAGCGCAGCCTGATGATCGGCGCCGCCCTGGGCGCGCTGTTCGTCTCCCAGTCCGCCTTCGCGCAGGACGGCGCCACCGCCGCTGCGAACGACGAGGAAGGCCTTGCCGAGATCGTCGTCACCGCCGAGCGCCGCCCGGAGAACCAGCAGGACGTGCCGCTCTCGGTCGCGGTGCTGCCCGCCGCGCAGGCGCGCGACTATACCGCCGGCGGCGACGACACGCTGCTCGCGCTTTCGGGCCGCGTCCCCGGCCTGTACGTCGAATCCTCGACCGGCCGCATCTTCCCGCGCTTCTACATCCGCGGCCTCGGCAACGTCGATTTCTACCTCGGCGCCTCGCAGCCGGTGTCGATCATCCAGGACGACGTCGTCCTCGAGCATGTCGTGCTGAAGTCGAACCCGGTGTTCGACGTGAACCAGATCGAGGTGCTGCGCGGCCCCCAGGGCTCGCTGTTCGGACGCAACACCACGGCCGGCATCATCAAGTTCGATTCGGTGCGCCCGACGCAGGAATTCGAAGGCCGCGCGACCGCGAGCTATGGCAGCTATAACAGCGTCAACGTCGATGCCGGCGTCGGCGGCCCGATCATCCAGGACAAGCTCGCCTTCCGCATCTCGGGGCTCTACCAGCACCGCGACGACTATATCGACAACAGCTATACCGGCCCCAGCGCCGACGGCACCCGCGTCGGCCGCAAGAACGCCGCCGGCGGCTTCAACGAGCGCGACGTGCGCCTGCAGCTGCTCGCCACGCCGAGCGAGAGCCTGTCGATCCTCGCCTCGGGCCATGCCCGCTGGTATGACGGCACGGCCACCGTGTTCCGTCGCGGTGCGCTGAACCTGGGCTCCAACCAGATCAACGGCGTGCAATTCACCCGCGCGCGCTGGGACGAAGGTGCGGACAATCCCCAGAAGTACAACACTGCCGGCGGCTCGGTGCATGTGAACTGGGACCTGGGCCCGGTCACGCTCACCTCGATCACCGGCTATGAGACGCTGTCGGGGCGCAGCCGCGGCGATACCGATGGCGGTGCGGCGGTCGATTTCGGCGGCGCCGGATTCGGCGAGTCGATGGGCCGGGTGAAGGGCCTCGACCAGTGGACCGAGGAACTGCGCCTTGCCAGCAACGGCAGCGGCCCGCTGAAGTGGCAGGTCGGCGCGATGTACTTCGATTCGCGCGACATCACCGAATTCTACCAGCGCGGCTATTTCCTGACCGGTGCGGCGAACAATCCGAACAACTGGGTGCGCCTGCACAACCAGAACACCAGCTGGGCGGTGTTCGGCCAGCTGAGCTACGAGATCGCGCCGAAGCTGACGATCACCGCCGGCGGCCGCGTGACCGAAGACACCAAGACCACCGATCTGCTGAAGACCGCCGACACCGCAGCGGGCGTCGTCACCTATACCGGTCGTCGTCATGTCCGCCTGTCCGATACCCAGCCGAGCTGGGACCTGAGCGCGCGCTATGAAGTGAACCCGGATGTCAGCGTCTATGCCCGCGTCGCCAAGGGTTTCCGCGGCCCGACCATTCAGGGCCGCTCGGCGGTGTTCAATGCGGACTTCACCACCGCGAACTCGGAAAAGATCCTGTCGTGGGAAGCCGGCGTGAAGACCCAGCTGGGCCGCACGCTGCGCGCCAACCTGTCCGGCTTCTACTATACGGTCGACGACATCCAGCTGAACGGGAACGACCTGAACGGCAACGGCGTGCTGCTCAATGCCAACAAGGCGAAGGCCTATGGCATGGAAGCGGATGTCGACTGGCGCCCGGTGCGCAACCTGTCGATCCAGGCGGGCCTGAGCCTGCTGCACAGCAAGATCGAGGACAAGAACCTCGAGGCGCAGGTCTGCGCGTTCGGCGGAGCGGTGACCTGCACCGTGCTCGATCCGCTGCGCCGCCAGGGGGCGCTGTTCCTCGCGAAGATCGACGGCAACCCGCTGCCGAACGCGCCGGAGTATAATCTCAGCTTCAACGCGCGTTACGATATCCCGATGGACATCGGCGGCAAGCTGTTCCTCGCGACCGACTGGAACGTGCAGGGCTATACCAACTTCGTGCTCTACGAGACGAAGGAGTTCACCTCGAACGGCAATTTCGAGGGCGGCCTGAAGATCGGCTACACCGCCGAGAACAACGCCTGGGAAATCGCGGGCTTCGTCCGCAACCTGACGGGCGAGAAGAACCTGAAGGGCGTGATCGAGAACTACCGTGCCGCCGTGCTTAACGAGCCGCGCGTGTTCGGCCTCTCGCTGAGCGGCAAGTTCAACTGAGCGGAACCGTTGGCACCTCCTCCCCGGGGGGCGGTGCCAGCGACCAAAGAAAAGGGCCGCCGCGGAGACACCGCGGCGGCCCTTTTGCTTTAGCTGCGTCCGATCAGTTCGACGGCGCGAGCTTGGTGTTCAGCACCCAGCCGACATTGTCGTTCTCGTCGGCGACTTCCCACCACAGGCCGTTCTTGTTGCCGGTGGGATAGACGATCGCGCCCACCGGCAGCGTACGGATCACCTTGCCGGCCGCGGCCGGGGTGGTGCGCATCGCGACCGGCGCCTGGGCGGTGAAGGTCTTGGCGGGGGCGGCCTGCGCGGTGCCCTCGTCGCCGGGGCGCACCAGGCCCAGTTCGTTGACCATTTTCGCATAGGCGTCGATGAAGGCCAGCGTCACGATCCGGCCGATGTCGGTATTGTCATAGCCGCCGCCGACCGCGCCCACGCCGCCGCCCAGGAAGCCCACGCCGCCGCCGGCGCCCCAGGAAACGCTGTTCTTGGAGGCATAGCCTTCCTGCGTCGCGATCGTCTCGGTCGTGCGGACGTTGGTGAGCGAGAGGACGGTGTTCGCCTCCATCTTGCGCGACTTGATGCCGCCGATCAGGCCGCCGATCGGACCGCCGATGATGCCGCCGGCCGCACCCGCCACGCCGCTGCCGCTGGCGTTGCGGTTGGATGCCTGCACCTCGGCCACCAGCACATAGTCTGCCGCCTTGATCTGGCCCTGGCCGACGTTCGAGCCGCGCTGCAGGCCGAGATTGCCGCCGATGTTGCGCTCGCGCTCCGCCGCCTGCAGGCCCGAGCCGCGATCGACCAGGTTGAAGCAGCCCGAACGCTGCACCAGCACCTTCAGCAGCTTCTGGGGCGGCGCCAGCGAATATTGCGTCCAGCCGCGGGGATCGTCGCCGTCGACGATCGAAAGGGTGCCGAGCTTGCGCGCGCAATGCGGCACGTCCTGCACGGCCTGCTCCTGGGTGCGCTGCGTCTTGGTCGGCTTGCTCTGGGCGAGGGCGGGAGCGGCGCCCGCGCACAGCGCCATTGCCCCGGCAGCGCCGAGCAACTGCTTCATCATCGTACTAAAACCTCCCTGTACAATCGGTCAGAAACACAGTCCCCGGGCGGGCGCGTAACAGATTGGACCGCCTGGGCCTAGCGATGCGGTAAAATCGGGTACTTTGGCTTTCGCGCGCCACCTGCTATCGCGCGCGGAATCATGGCCACCGATATCACCAAGATCCGCAATTTCTCCATCATCGCGCACATCGATCATGGCAAGTCCACGCTTGCCGATCGCTTGATCCAGCGCACCGGCGGCCTGGCCGACCGCGAGATGTCCGAGCAGGTGCTCGACAACATGGACATCGAGAAGGAACGCGGCATCACCATCAAGGCGCAGACCGTGCGCCTGGAATGGAAGGGCCATGTCCTCAACCTGATGGACACGCCCGGTCACGTCGACTTCGCCTATGAGGTGAGCCGCAGCCTCGCCGCCTGCGAGGGCGCGCTGCTGGTGGTCGACGCCGCGCAGGGCGTGGAGGCGCAGACGCTCGCCAACGTCTACCAGTCGATCGAGCACGACCACGAGATCATTCCCGTGATCAACAAGATCGACCTGCCCTCGGCCGAGCCGGAGAAGGTCCGCGCCGAGATCGAGGACGTGATCGGCCTCGACGCATCGAACGCCGTCCTCGCCAGCGCCAAGAGCGGCATCGGCATCGACGAGATTCTCGATGCGATCGTCGAGCGCATCCCGTCGCCCAAGGGCGATCCCAGTGCCCCGCTCAAGGCGATGCTGGTCGACAGCTGGTACGACCCCTATCTCGGCGTCGTCATCCTCGTCCGCGTGATCGACGGTTCGATCCGGAAGGGCCAGCAGGTCAAGTTCATGCAGACCGGCACGACCCATCTGGTCGACCGCGTCGGCGCCTTCCGCCCCAAGATCGAGCAGCTGCCCGATCTCGGCCCGGGCGAGATCGGCTTCATCACCGCGCAGATCAAGGAAGTGGCGCAGGCCCGCGTCGGCGATACGCTGACCGATGCCAAGAAGCCCGCCCTGGAAGCACTGCCGGGCTTCAAGGAAGTCCAGCCGGTGGTGTTCTGCGGCCTGTTCCCGGTCGACGCGGCGGATTTCGAGAAGCTGCGCGAGAGCATCTCCAAGCTGCGCCTCAACGACGCGTCGTTCAGCTTCGAGATGGAAACCTCGGCCGCGCTCGGCTTCGGCTTCCGCTGCGGCTTCCTCGGCCTGTTGCACCTGGAGATCATCCAGGAGCGGCTGATGCGCGAGTACGACCTCGATCTCATCACCACCGCGCCGAGCGTGGTCTACAAGATGCGCCTCACCAAGGCAGCCGGCGAGGCCGAGGCCAAGGAGATCGAACTCCACAACCCCGCCGACATGCCCGATCCCAACCGGATCGAGGAGATCGAGGAGCCGTGGATCCAGGCGGTCATCTACGTGCCCGACGAATATCTCGGCCCCATCCTCAAGCTGTGCCAGGATCGCCGCGGCATCCAGAAGAACCTCACCTATGTCGGCGGCCGCGCCCAGGTGACCTACGAGCTGCCGCTCAACGAAGTGGTGTTCGATTTCTACGATCGCCTCAAGTCGATCAGCCGCGGCTATGCCAGCTTCGACTATGAGCAGATCGGCCACCGCGCCGGCGACCTCGTCAAGATGAGCATCCTCGTCAACAACGAGGCCGTCGACGCGTTGAGCATGATCGTCCACCGCTCTACCGCCGAGAGCCGCGGCCGCGGCATGTGCGAGCGCCTCAAGGACCTGATTCCGCGCCACCTGTTCAAGATCCCGATCCAGGCGGCGATCGGCGGCAAGGTGATCGCCCGCGAGACGATCGCCGCACTGCGCAAGGACGTGACCGCGAAATGCTATGGCGGCGACGCCAGCCGCAAGCGCAAGCTTCTGGAAAAGCAGAAGGAAGGCAAGAAGCGGATGCGCGAATATGGCAGCGTGCAGATCCCGCAGGAAGCCTTTATCGCCGCGCTGCGGATGGGCGAAGAGTAAGCCGCCTTACCCCGCCGGGGACGGCGGGGGCGGGAGCGTGCCCGGGCTGCGCCGTGTCGCCCGCACGATTGCGGCGGACCCCAGCACCGCGCTGGCCACAATGGCGGCGACGGCGAGCAGCCCACCGGTGGTGATGCTTGCCTCCAGCGAGACGGCCTTGCCGATGCGAAGCGTGGCACGCGCCCCCGAAGGAGCCGGGGCGGGCGGGGCGGGCGGGACAGCGCTGGTCATGCCGCCTTCTACGCGATCGGCGGGGATTCGTCGCGGTCGCGCGTGCCGGCGAGGTTGCCGAGCGCCTCGAACAGCAGGTGCGGCACCGCGACCACCGACAGCAGCTGGAAGGCGAGCGCCGGATCGATGCCGTGGGCAAGATCGACGAAGCGGGGGCTGAACAGCGCCCAGCCGGCACTGGCGAGGAGCGCCAGCAGCGCGGCGGACAGGCCCGGATGCGGTTGTCCCCTGCCGCACGCGCCGAATTCGTCGAGAATCGCGACGATGTGGCGGCGCGAATGGAGCAGCGCGAAATAGGTAGGGAAGGCAAGGGTCGGCGGCGCGGCCGTCAGTAGCAGCAGCGCGGCTCCCTGGGCGGCGGCCCAGCGACGCGATCCGCCCTGCCATGCCGCCGCGATCGCCACCGCCGCCACCAGCAGCGCGACCGGCGCAACCAGCGTGACCAGCGCTACGGCGAGCCGACCGGTCGCCGGATCGGTCATCGCCGCAAACAGCGCCGTTACGGCTGCCCGCTGGCCCAGCACCGCCGCGGCGATCGGCGCCAGACCCGCGGCCGTGCGCAGCAGCCGGTCGCGCGGCAGTTCCCAATCCTCGGAGAAATGCCAGGCCGCCAGCGCGAGAAAGGCCAGCATCGCCGCCAGCGGCGCAGCCCACCATGCGATTGCCATTGCGGCGGCAGCGGCGACATAGCAGGCGAGAAACAACGCCAGTGCACTGCCGCGCATCCGCCAGCGCTGCCGGGCAACCAGCAGGTCGTGACCTCCATGCGGCAGGCCGCCCACCAGCATCAGCAGCATGCCGGCCTGGGTGGCCAGCGGCCCGCCGAGGTCCAGCCCCGCGCCGACCGCGACGGGCAGGGCGATCGCCGCCAGCCAGAAAAGCCCAGGCACCGCCCGGTCCTGCGCGAGTGCGCGGGTCCGAACGGTGGCGTGGGTTGCCGGGTTCAGGGTGGGGGTGCCGGCGGGCGTCACGGGTCAGGCCGTGTGCGGCGTGCCGTGCCCTTCCACCTCGGACTTGCGCTGGGCGATCGCGAAGATCAGCAGGCCGACGCCCGCCTTCGCCACCAGATCGGCGATGGTGTAGCCGATCTGGATCACCGTCTGCGCCTCGGGGCCGGTAATCTGCGCATAGGGCGCCATGTAGACGATCGGATAGAAGCCCCAGGAGGCGAAGGTCAGCAGACGTGCCTGTTTGACGAGGCCGCGCACCGCTTCCGGCTGGCGGTCGATCGACTTGCCGAGGCCGCTGAACAGTTCCCAGACGATGTAGACGAACGGAATTGCCGAGAGCGTGCCCCACAGTGCACGGGTGGGAATGTCGGCGGCAATCTCGCCGGGATAGCCGAGCACGATCATCAGCGCAGCGGCGAGACCGAGCCGCCAGCCTTTCTGCACGGTTTCCTCGCGGGAGAGGCGCATCACGAGCACCAGCTCGATCAGCAGCAGGGGTACGGTGAGCAGCCAGTCGACATAGCGATAGGCGTCGTTAAACGCGATGCCCGTCGCGGTGACGACGCCGTTCTGATAATGATAGGCCGATTCCCAGCTCTCGAAGATCCGAAAATAGTGATAGGCCGCAATCGCCGTGACCAGGCCAGAGATCGTTACTGCGTTCTTGTAGGCGGAGGACACCTGGGATCGCCCGAACCACAGGTAAATGGTCGCTGCTGCCATCGTTGCGAACGTAAACGAAAAGGCGTTGTAGATCAGCGAGTACTGAAATGGCGATACAATTGCCGTCTCCATCAGGTGCTCTCCTTCGGACGAATGTCCTTACCGCGCGCATACTGGTTACACGTCGTGCGGTAGGCACTGTTGTTGACGCCGGAATGGCGGTGGCTGTTGTGGCCATAGAGAGGTAATGTGCCAAAGCGCGCCGCAGAGAATTGCGACGCGGAACGGTACAAACTCTGTAGAACCAATATCAATACTACGTCGTTTCTACGATAGATCGATACGTACCTAGGGGATGGCGGATGTTATCTTGCACTGCGGCATTTTCGGCGCGCACAGCGCACGCGCTGCCCCGTCCTGGCGCGATTCCGGTTGCCGCGGCGTAGAACCGTTTTGCAGGTCGAACGTTGTGGAGCCGAACTAAAGGAACCGAACGTGACCGCAGCAACCTCGCCCTTCGGCATCGTGCCGCCCCCCGCGGGATCGCAGTGGGGTGCGATCCTACGGGCTGCGGCGGTGCTTGGGATCGGCACGGTCTCTGCGCTTCCGGCCGCTGCGCAAAGCTATGCCGCCCGGCAGATCGGCGCGTGGACGGTGGCCGCCAGCAAGGACGGGTCGGGCTGCTTCATCAGCCGCAGCTTCGATCAGCCCGGCAGCACCACGCTGTTGCTGGGTATGGATCGCGACGGCAGCAACCATTTCTCGGTGCTCAACGAGAATTGGTCGATCCGCCCGCAGGACCGGCTCAAGCTCACCTTCCGCCTGACCCAGGGCGGCTATCCCAATCACCAGGCGATCGGCATTGTCGCGGACGGCAAGCAGGGCTTCGTCGCGGCGTTCGATCCGAAGTTCCCGACCTCCTTCGCCGGGTCGAAGGCACTGCACATCGATCGTGGGCGGACGCCGGTCGCGCGGCTGCCGCTCGACGGCAGCGGCGCGGCGGTGGCCGAGCTCAGGCGCTGCGTCGAGGCGCAGCATGGCCCCGAAAAGGCGCAGGCGAGCGACGATGGAGTCCCGCGCGATCCGTTCGCTGCGCACGGCAAGCGGAAGGAAAGGCGGCGATGATCGCCCCTCGCAACTCCGCCCACCGGACAAGAAGCACAGCCGGGCAGAATCGGGATTGTTGCGGTCCCGTTGCTCCGGCTTGGTGATCGAGCCTTAGTTAACGAGTGAAAGGTGTGTTTATGCGTACTGGTATGAAGTTTGCTCCCCTCGCGATGCTCATGATCGGCGCGGTGGGCCTGAGTGGCTGCGCCACCAAGAAGTTCGTCCGCGAACAGATCGCCCCGGTGAGCCAGCGCGTCGACGCGCTCGAAACCCGCCTTCAGGAAACCGACGGCACCGCCAAGCAGGCGCTGTCCCAGGCGCAGGCCGCCTCGGGCCAGGCGCAGCAGAACGGCCAGCGGCTCGACCAGCTGACCGGCCGCGTCGATACGCTGGACCAGCAGCAGCAGGCGCTGTCGCAGCGCGTCGACCAGCAGAACGCGAAGCCGCGCAAGCGCGCACGCAACTAAGCGGAACCATGCCGCATCGGTGTCACGCCGGTGCACCCGGGTGGTCGTGCTTCGGGGCGGCCACCCCTTTTTCGTGAGCAACTGAATCGATGATCCAAGGCTTTCTCGCGCTGGCCGGGCTGGCGATGCTCGCGGCCCCTTACGGTGTCGCCGTCCAGGATGCCAAGCCCAAGGTCGCTGCCGCCAAGACCAAGGCAGGCGCGGCCAAATCGAAGCGCGTTGCCGCGCCTACCTCGAAGGCGAAGCCCAAGGCCAAAGCCGTCGCCGATGCGCCGAAGCTGCAGCCCTCGGCCGATACGCTGCGGGTGCACGATTGGGTCGCGTCTGCCGGCGACAACAATGGGCTGCCCTATCTGATCGTCGACAAGCCGCACGCCGCGCTGTTCCTGTTCGACGGTGCCGGCAAGCAGCTTGCCGCCGTGCCTGTGCTGATCGGCATCGCGCCGGGCGACGACGCGACGCCGGGGATCGGCGCCAAGCAGCTGTCCGAGATCGGACCGGCGGAAAAGACGACGCCGGCGGGCCGCTTCCTCGCCAAGTTCGGCCTGGCAGTAGGCAAGGAGCGGGTGCTCTGGGTGGATTACTACACCTCGGTCGCGCTGCATCCGGTGCCGACGGGGGCGCCTGCGCGCAAGGAGAAGCGCCGCGAGCGCCTGCTCTCGCCCACGCCGGACGACAACCGCATCACCTTCGGCTGCATCAACGTGCCGAACGCCTTTTACACCAGGCTACTCAGCCCGATGTACAAGAAGAAGGGCGGCTATGTGTACGTGCTGCCAGACAGCAAGCCGATCGAGGAGGTGTTCCCGGCGCTGCACGTGCAGACCGCCGTCCGCACGGACTGAGCCAAAGAAAAGCCCGGCCGCTCGGGGGAGAGCGACCGGGCGAGGTGCTGGGGGTGAACCGTCAGAAGGCGAAACGGACCGAGGCTGCCAGCGTGCGGCCCTGCACCGATCGCGCCCAGCCGATGCCGGTGGTGGGCATGGTGGCCTGGCTGATGTCCAGGAAACCCTTGGCATTGAACAGGTTGGCACCGGTCAGCGCCACGTCGATCGCCTTGGTTGGATGCAGGATCACGAAGCCGCCGACGGTGGTGAAGCCGGGCATCTTCAGCTGGTTGACGTCCTGCGCATAGCTGCTGGTGATCGTCACCACGCTGGCGCCGATCGTGGCATATTTGGTGTCGACCTGCGGCGTCGCCTGCAGGGTCCAGGCGGGCTGGTGGCGGGGTTCCTTGCCGGTCAGGCTGGAGTCGAAGAAATCGGTGGTGATCTTCGCCTTGGTATAAGTGGCCCCGGCATTCATGCTGAACGGGCCACGGCGGATGCCGCCTTCCATTTCCAGGCCATAGGTGCGGTACTTGCGATAGGTCCAGGTCGCGGTCGCGTTCAGCTGGTTGTGATCGTCTGCATAGGCGAGGAATGCGGTGGCGTTGAACGTGATGCCGTTCTTTCGAAACTTCAAGCCGCCTTCCAGCTGGCGAACGATGTCGACGGCGTGCTCCGACCCCGTGAGCGCGCCGGTGCCGACGTCGATTGCGGAGGTGTACAGGATCTTGTCGGCATTGGCGCGGCCGCCGCGGCTGTAGCGGGCGAAGAAGGCGAGCGGTTCGGCGGCGCGATAGTTGATGCCGGCCGAATAGCTCCAATAGTGGAAGTCATAGTTGACGGGGGCGGGCTGGCCCAGCGGCAGCGCCGAGACGCGCGTCTCGGGGGCGCTGATCCGGCCGTCGCCGTTCATGTCGTAGCTGATCGTGCCGTTGCGACCGCCACCCAGATCGGCGCCGATCATCCAGCCGCGTGCCTTGCCGGAATCGTAGCGCAGGCTGCCGCCGATCGCGATCTTGCCGAAATGGTAGTTCACCGAGGCATAGGGCGCGAAGAAGCTGTAGTCGACGTCGAACGAGCGGCGCAGGCGCGGTCCGTTGCGGCTGAAGGCATAGATGCCGTCCTGGGTCTGCGCGACGCCGGCCGCGCTGGTCAGGTTCACCAGCGATCCCTGGCCGCCGCCGACCACGTCGGTCACCATCGAGATCTGCAGTGCCTCGACCGCGATCGTCTGCGTCGCGACGTAGAGGCCGCCGGTGACGGTCAGGTCGCCGGCGCCCATCTTCCATACGCGGGTGCCGCGGAAGTCGTTGGCGAAATGGTTGCCGTTGCGCAGATTGTAGGTGTTGACGAAGAAATTGGAGAGCAGCCCGTTGCCATTGGCGTTGGCGGGCACCGCCTTGCCGGCGTTCGGGCCGCTGGCATAGGTGGCGGTGGCGCCGGCACCCGCCAGCGAGGCGGCGATGGTTGCCATCGGGCCGACGCTGCTGGGGAAGCCGCGCAGGAACTCGCCCGAGGTGTCGGCGTAGCGCATGCGGTTCGTCAGCGTCCAGCCGCCGACGTCGAACTGTGCTTCCAGTCCCAGTGACTTGGATTGGGGGTTCTGGCCGTTCTTGATCGGGAAGCGCTTCACCTGGTTGTTGCCGTCCAGCGTGATCATCGCGCTCACGTTCGGCGAGAACATCGTGTCCTTCAGGATGTCGAAGCCGGTGATGTTGCCGATCGCCGGGTTCTCGTTGGTGCCGGTCAGCGTCACCGGATAGGTGGCATAGCTGGGCGCCCGGTCGTCGAGCAGCTTGGCATAGGCGCGGATATAGCCGTTGGCGAAGGTCCTGGTGACGTTCAGCTTGAGCTGGCCGCCCTGGAACGACGTCATGCCGGTCGCGCGCGGGCCCTCGCCCACGCGATAGAAGCCGCCCACATGGAAGCGCAGGCTGTCGCTCAGCTTGGCGCCATAGTCGAAGTCGACCCGCTTGAGGTCATAGTCCAGCCCGGCGGTGACCTGCACGGCACCGCCTTCGACGTCGCCGGTCTTGGAGATCAGGTTGATCAGGCCGCCGGGCGATCCCGTGGCGAAGGTGGAGGCCGATCCGCCGCGGATCGTCTCGATCTGGGCGATGGAGGAGTCGAAGCGGACGAAACTGTCACCCGCCATATTGAAGATGTCGTTGAACTCGAGGACCGGCAGGCCGTCCTCTTCGATCTGGACGTACTTGGAGCCGCCCGAGCCGATCGGCAGGCCACGCACCGTGTAGTTATTGTTCCCTTCGCTGATGCCGTTCTCGACCCGGATCCCGGCCATGGTGCGCAGGATGTCGGCAAGGCCGACCGGCCCCAGTTTCTGCGCTTCGCTACCCTTCAACGAGCTGGTCGAGGTGGCGCTGTCGAGTCGGTCGCGGCCCTTGGCGACGCCCGTGGAGAAGACTTCCTTCTCCGGTGCTGCCTGCGCATCTTCCTTCTTGCCGGCTTGGTCCGTCGTCTGTGCGATTGCCGGCGCCGTGAAGGCGCTCGTCGCGATCAGCGGAAGTATCAGTCCACGAAGGTTCACTATCCCACCCTGTCGATTTGAATTTCGATCGCCCTCGGACCATTTATAGAATTGCCGGAATGAATCGGTTGCGCAGGGATGCAGATTTATCCGATGTGCAACCGTCCATACGTGGATGTACGTATGATGTTGGCGCAGATGAGGTGCGCGTTCTCACAAAATCGAAGAAATATTCTGAAACAATCCAAGTGTTAACGATCATATCCATTTTGGGTAGATCTATAGTGGGAGGTTTCTGTTGTCGAAGCTGCTTAGAGCAGATCGATTTCGCGCCTGCCGCAAAAACAAGCACACAGCATCGATTATGTCCCTTGACGGTCCTGTGTTCGGCAAGGTTAACTATGTCACGGCGCAAGCACCGGCGCTGGAAAATGGGGGAAACAATGTCCATCGCGAAGAATATGAAGGCGTGGATTGCCTGTGGCGTTGCAGCAATCGGTCTAATCGGCGCCGCTGCGCCGGCACAGGCGCAACTCAAGATCAACCTGATCGACAATGGCGGCGTGACCGGAAGCCGCGCCGAGATGGGTTTTAAGATCGCCGCCAAGTTCTGGGAAAGCGTGATCTCGAACAATGTCGAGATCAACCTTGGCGTCGGCTATAATGCGCTGGACGCTGGCGTGATCGGTTCGACCAGCAGCACGCGGTACAGCATCCCGATCGCGACGGCGCTCAACCAGCTGCAGCTGAACGGCGAGACGCCCCTCGACGCGGCGCTCGTGCTCCCCACGCTTTATCAGAGCGGTTCGAACGTCGGCACCGTCATGATCCGCAACGCGCCGGTCGCGAACGGGCAGGGCATCGACCCGACCAAGGTCGTCTACGACACGTCGCTCGGCGCGAACAACACGCGAGTCGTCGCCACCGAGGCCAATCTGAAGGCGATCGGCTTCATCGGTTTCCCGCCGGGGAATGATGCGGACATCGAGTTCAGCTCGGCATTCAGCTTCGACTTCAATCCCCTCGACGGGATCGCGGCCGGCAAGATGGATTTCATCGGCGTGGCGATCCACGAGATCGGGCACGCGCTGGGCTTCATCAGCGGCGTGGATACGTACGATATTCTCAGCGGCGTGGGGCCGCTGGCGCCGACGGGCAATACCGTCAACTGGAATACGCAACCGGTTGGCACGCTGCTGGATCTGTTCCGATACAGCAACGATCCCAAGAATGTGGTGCCTGGCACCGGGCCCGCGCTCGACTGGTCCATCGGTACGGCTTCCTATTTCTCGATCGACGGCGGCCAGACCCAGTTCAACGACCGCGCGCTGTTCTCCACCGGTGCCTATAACGGCGATGGCCGCCAGGCGTCGCACTTCAAGGACACGCCGGGTTCGGCGGGCGGATGCGACGGCTACAACCAGATCGGCGTGATGGACCCGACCTTCTGCTACGGCGAAATGGGCGTGATCACGGCGACCGACCTCGCTGCCTTCGATGCCATCGGCTGGAACCTCTATTTCGACGTGCTGGCGAACAAGACGGCGAACATCAACACCGCGCAGTTTACCGCTGCATTTTTCGCGGTGCCCGAGCCGCTGAGCTGGGCGACGATGCTCATCGGCTTCGCGCTCGCGGGCGGAGCGATCCGTCGCCGCGGATCGCGGGGCGTAGCGCTCGCCGCCTAAGTCCTTGCGAAAAACAGTGAGGCCGGCCCGGGTGACCGGGCCGGCCTTGCTGCGTTTTACGCTTTTCTAAGCCGTGTCTGCCATGGTCTCCCACCTTCCGCCGGTTCCGTCGGAAGCGCATCTGGGGAGATGAGCATGCAGCGGTTGCCGCTGATCGCACCGCGACCGCCGCGGCTGAGCGCCATGACCGACGCACTGCGCGCGATCGAGGTGCGCGGCGTCTATTCGAACGGCGGCCCGGTGGTGCGGGAGTTCGAAGCGGCGGTAACCGCGCGGCTGTTCGGCGGCGAGGGTGCCAGCCTGGCGGTCAACAACGCAACGATCGGACTGATGCTCGCGATCCGCCACGCGGCGGGTCCGCGCGCGGGTAGCGGGGCGCTCGCGCTGGTTCCCGCCTTTACCTTCGCCGCGACCGCGCAGGCGGTGCAATGGGCGGGCCTCACCCCGGTGCTGTGCGACATCGATCCCGAGGATTGGACCATGGCGGCGGCGGCGGAGGCCGCGGCGTTCGACCGATATGGCGACCGCATCGCGGTGGTGGTGCCCTATGCCACGTTCGGCGCGGGCATCGATCTGGCACGCTACCAGGACTACCATCGGCGAGGCATCGGCGTGGTGGTGGATGCGGCGGCCTCGCTCGGCACGCTGGATGCCGAGAGGCGCGCCTTCGGGGCGGGGATGCCGTTTCCGATCGTCTATTCGATGCATGCGACCAAGGTATTCGCCACGGCCGAAGGCGGCCTGATCCACAGCGGCGACGCGGCGCTGATCGAGACGCTGCGCAGCCTCACCAATTTCGGCTTTGTCGGCGCGCGCTCGGCGGAGGGGCCTGGACTCAACGCCAAGCTGCCCGAAGTGCTGGGCCTGCTCGCCATCGCCAGGCTGGCCGAGCTGGAGAGCGTTGCCGCGCACCGTGCCGCGCTTGACCAGGCCTATCGCGCGCGGCTGGCCAGCTTCGTGCGCGGGCACGGCTTCGAATTCCAGGCGCTCCACGGCTCGCGGCCGGCGCTGCAGTTCCAGTCGCTGCTGCTGCCGCGCCCCTTTGCCGGACACCGCGCGGCGATCATCACGCAGCTCGACGCGCAGGGGATCGGGGCCGGCCAGTATTTCAGCCCGCATCTGGGCGAGCAGCCCTGGTTCCGGGCGAGCTGCGTGATCGACGGGCCCCTGCCGGTCGCCGACGAGATTGCCGGTCGCATCCTTTCCCTGCCGGTTACCGACGACATGACGATCGACGATGTCGATACCGTCTGCACCGCGCTGATCGACGCCTGCCGCTCCGTCGGGCTGGACGGTCTGCGGGTCGAGCGACGGGGGCGCGCGGTGCATTCGGCGTTGATCGTCGGTGGTGGGCCGGCGGGCACCGCGCTGCTCACCGCCGCGACCAAGGCGGACCAGCTGATCGGGCTGGCCGAGACGGGTCTCGCCATCGTCGAACGCGACGCGGTGCTCGGGCGCGGCGAGATCGGCAGCTATGCGATCACCTCGGACAGCACGGCCGAGACCTTCCTCACGGCGGTGAAGGACAATGTGCACGATGACATTGCGGCGCTGACCGAGCATCCGGCGGGCCGCGAGGTGGCGCTCCATGCCGGCCGGCTCGGCGTGCCACTGGCCCGCACGACGCCGCTGCTGGAGGCGACCGGCGCGCGGCTCGGGTCGATCGTCGCCCAGCATGGCGGCGTGGTCGCCACCCGATCCGAGGTGATCGAGGCGCGTCGCACGCCGCAGGGCGAATGGGCGGCACGCGTCCGCAATCTGCTGACCGGCGCCGAGCGGGTGATGCGCACCACCAACCTCGTGCTCGCCACCGGCGGCCGGCAGGAACGGGCGCATGTCGCCGCCGAGAGGATCGCCGGGACGACGCTGGGAGAGCTGGCGGGGGACCGGCTGGTGCTTGGGGACGATTTCCTGCGGCTGGGCGGGCTCGATCGGCTGCGCGCACGGCTGGCCGAGCAGCGGGCGCCGCGGATCGCGATCATCGGCGGCTCGACCAGCGCGATGGCCTCTGCCGTGCTGCTGCTCAAGGCGAGCCCGGCGCTGCCGCTGGGGGGGGAGGCGCTCCGGCTCTACCATCGCCGCCCGCTGCGGCCCTTCTACCGATCGGCGCAGGAGGCGCAGGCCGATGGCTTCACCGATTTCGGGCCGGACGACATCTGCCCGCTGAGCGGCTTCGTCTATCGCCTCGCCGGCTTCCGGCTGGAAGCGCGCGAGCTGGTGCTCCGAATGCTCGGCGTCGGCGGTCGCGCCCCCGATCCGCGCATGGCGCTGCGCTGCCTGAACGGCGAGGACGATGCCGCGATCCGGGCGGAGCTTGCCGAGGCGGACGTGGTGATCGGGGCGCTCGGCTATCGCCCGCGCGCGCTGCCGCTCTATGACGTGAACGGCACGCGGATCGCGCTGATGGCCGATCATCCGGGCCGCCCCCGGCTGGTCGACCAGCGCTGCCGCGTGCTCGATGCGGAGGGGCGGCCCTTGCCCGGCGTTTACGGCCTGGGGCTTGCCTCGGGCCATGTGCCGGACGGGCCTCTGGGCGGCGAGGCGAGCTTCACCGGCAAGGCCAATGGGCTGTGGCTGTGGCAGAACGATATCGGCCGGATGATCGTCGACCAGATCCTCGCCGACCGGGCACGCGCTGCGGCATGAGTGTCGCCCCCGCCATTTCCGTGGTGATGGCGACCTATAACGGCGCGGCGCTGCTACCGGAGACGCTGGCCAGCCTGCAGGCGCAAACCTTTCCCGACTGGGAACTGGTCGCGGTCGATGACGGCTCGCACGACGAGACGGTGGCGGTGCTGCGGGGATGGGGCGACCCGCGCATCCGGGTGATCGAAAGCGCGGTGAACGGCGGCCCGGTGGTCGCGCGCAACCGCGCCTTTGCCGAAGCGCGCGGACGCTATGTCGCCGGGCTGGACCAGGACGATCTCTGCCTGCCCGATCGCTTCGCCGCCCAAATAGCCTGGCTGGAGGGGAACCCCCGCACGGTGCTGGTGAGCACCGCGACCGATTGCCTGCTGGGCGGCAAGGTCCGGCCCGGCCAGTGGCCGCGCCCGCTCACCGGAGGGCTGATCGACTGGCTGATGCTGGTGCAGAATCCGCTGGTGTGGTCGTCGGTGCTGTTTCGCGCCGACGCCGCGCGCCTGCTGGTGCCGTTCGAACGGCCCGAATGCCGCTATGTCGAGGATTTCGACCTCTACCACCGGCTGCGCGCCTTTGGCCGGATCGAGCAGATCGACACGGTGCTGACCCGCTACCGCATCCATGCGGGCGGTGCCTCGCAGATGTTCAACACGACGATGACCGCGCATGCCGAGGCGCTGCTGCGCGAGCGCCACCGGGCGCTGCTGGGCGAGGGGGCGCCGGACATTGCCGGGCTGCTGGTCCGACACGTGATGGCCAAGGCCCCGATCGGCAGCCGCGCCGACCTGCGTTGCCTGTTCGACGGCATCGCGGTGCTGCGCGCGCATTTCGGGGCGCAGCACCGCGATGCCGAGACGCTGGCGCTGGTCGACCGCGAGATATCCCGGCTGTGGTGGCGGGTGTGCCGGGCGGGGGTGCGATCCGGGCGGCTGCCGTTGCGGCATGCGATCGCATCGCGTCACCCCGATGCGGCGATATGCGACGCACGCGCCGTCGATATGGTGACGAGCGGAATGATCGGTGCCGTCCGCGCGGCGTTTCTCGCCGGCAAGGGCGGCTGAGCGCTTTCCCTCTTGGGCAAAAGCCCTTCGCCGCTATGCTTCGACTGGCCGGCGCTGTCGGCGTACCAGGCCGCAGAGGAGGCCGAAGCCGGCGAGCAGCGTCACCCAGCTCTGTGGTTCTGGAACCGCGATCGGTGTGATCGATACCGGGCCGCTATAGCTGATGTTTTCCGGGTTCGGTCCGTACACTTCGAGCGCGCCCGCTTGGAACGATGTCTGGCCATGACCCGTGAATATCTCGGCGAGAGTCCGATCGGTCATGTCGTCTTGAAACGTTGTTACCAGCCAGTATTTGGTCTGCTTGCCGCTGACATCATTGGCATAGGCATAGAGCTCGAACGTTTGTCCGTAGAAGCGGATGTTGCTTAGAGCGCCCCATGTCGCATCCGAGGTGTCGATGGTGAAAGGGGCGGTGAACCCGAAATCCGTCCATACTGCGCTGCTGAACGAAGCGGAGGTAAGATTGTACCACGCGTCCGGTACCGACGGGAGCGGTACGTCGCTTGTTCCGGGTATGCTGAAGGAAATCAGCGAGGTGTACGGTTTTGTGGTCCAAACGCCGTTATAGTCGTAGGACATGTTGCCCTTGATCTGAAGCGTGTGGTTGCCGGCGAAGGCGGGTGACCAGAGCATGGCGCTCAGGGCAAATGCGGCCGACATGGTCTTGATGTTCATCGAATCACCTCCTGCGCTATGAACCGAACGTTGTACGTGACGAGCGATCGCCGTCATTCTGTTTGCATCTTCACAGGGCAGTACGTGCCGGGACTCACCAGGATCGATGGGAGCGGCCTTAACTACTATGCGATTGAACGGTGGTGCGCATACCATGATCGTGGGAGTGTCGGCGGCAGGGCATGTTGGACGCGACGGAACGTATGGGGGGAACAGCATTGTCGAGCGATCCGGTACCAGAGCTGACACGGGCGTTTCTCGCCGCCCCGTTTGCCGAGCGCGGCTGGCTGGCCGCGTTGGAGCAACTCGCTGCCGCAACCGGTTCGTCCCGTGCGCACATCATCGGGATCGGCGGTGGGCAGGATGTGCACTTCAACCACATCGCCAATCTCGACAGCCCACGGCTGCTCGCCGAATTCGCGGCGATCGGGGGTGGATCGCCGCTGGTGAACTGGCGGATCGCGGCGCAGCGAGCGCCGTTCGAGCTTGTCGCCGAAGCCCAGTATCGCGAGGTGCAGCAGGCGGGGAAGTTCGATGCCTATGACGATCTCGTCGCGTCGCTAGGCTTGCAACATGGCTGCCAGACCACCTTACGCAGCGAGGCAAGCGGGTTGCTGCTGGGCTACGCGCTGCTGCGGAGCACCGCGGACGGCGAGACGAGTGACGACGCCAAGACGCTGTTCTTGCGTACCGCGCCCGCGGTGCTGCGCGCCATCGACCTGCAAATCGCGCTGGATCATCAGGGCGCGGCGCTGATCGCGAGGAGCATGGAGGCGATGCGGGCGACGGCCTTCGTGCTGTCCGGGCAGGGTTCGGTGCTCGCGCTCACGCCGGCCGCGGATGCCGAGGCGCGGGGGGCGGGGCTCCTGACGCTGCGTGGGAGCAAGCTCTGTGCGGCCGATCGGCGGCGCCGGGCCCCGTTCGCTCGCCTGCTTGCGAAGCTTTGTAGCGGCGAGACGGGACAGGGGCAGCTCTGGCTGCCGGATGTCGTCTCGGAGGGGGAAGGCGCGACGTGCAGCCTTTTCGCATTGCCCGGGCACAGCTTGGATTTCGGGTGCGCGGCGCGCATTCTGGTGACACTGCGGCGCCCTCAATCGGCCGATGGCGCCACCGCGCAGCTGTTGAGATCTGCCTGGGATCTGACCGTGGGCGAGGCCGAGATTGCGGTACGTATCGGCGACGGCATGTCGCGCCGCGAGATCGCCCGTCGCCGTGACGTGTCCGAGCAGACGGTCAACGCACAACTCAGATCGATCTTTCGCAAAGCGGGCGTGGGGCGTGAGGCCGCGTTGGCGGCGCGGGTGCGGGCGATTGGCGCCTAGCGCATCATATGGCCTCTCAGGGTTGACACCATAGCCCGGAGCCGCGAACCCCAGCCGGCAATCGACCGAAAGGGTACCCGCCGATGTCGCCATCGACTTCGATACGCCGCCTCGTCCTTGCGGGCATTGCGCTGTACTTGTCCTTTCCAGGAGTCGCCTACGCCGCCCCGCGGCCTCCCATCGTCCTCGCGGCGGCCAGCCTGCAGGAATCGATGAACGCCGCCGCCGATGCCTGGGCACAGATGGGGCATGCGCGGCCGGTGTTGTCCTTCGCGGCCTCCTCGGCGCTGGCCCGGCAGATCCAGTCCGGGGCCCCCGCAGACCTGTTCGTCTCGGCCGACGAGCCCTGGATGGAGGCGGTGGAGAAAGCCGGCAAGCTCGTCCCCGGCACGCGCGTGGCATTTCTCGGCAACCGGCTGGTGCTCGCGGCGTCGGCGGGCGACCGGCGGACCGTGGCGCTGGACCGCGCCGCGCCGCTGCTCGCCGCGATCGGACAAGGGCGACTGGCAATGGCCGATCCCGATGCGGTGCCCGCCGGCCTGTATGGCAAGGCGGCGCTCCGGAAGATCGGCGCGTGGGACCGGCTGGAGCCCCGCGTCGTCCGTGCGGAGAATGTGCGGGCGGCGCTGGCCTTGGTCGAGCGGGGGGCGGTGCCGTTCGGGATCGTCTATGCGACCGACGCCCGCGCTTCGGGCAAGGTACGGATCGCGGGCATCTTCCCGGCCGCGACCCATCCGCCGATCCGCTATCCCGTCGCGCGTCTCAGGACCGCCGCCAGCCCGGAGGCGGAGCTGTTCCGCCGTTTCCTGATCAGCGCGCGCGGCAAGGCGATCTTCGCGCGCTACGGCTTCACCCCACTATGAGCATCGGCGGATGCTGAGTGCCGAGGAATGGAGCATCGTGCTGCTCTCGCTCCGGGTGGGCGGGGTGGCGGTGCTGGCCGTGCTGCCGCTCGCCTTCGGGCTGGCTTGGCTGCTCGCACGCACGCGCTTTCCCGGCAAGCTGCTGCTTGATGCGCTGGTGCACCTGCCGCTGGTGGTGCCGCCGGTGGTTACCGGGTGGATCCTGCTGCTCGCCTTTGCCCCCGCCGGGCCGATCGGGGGCCTGATCGAGCGCTGGTTCGGCGCCACCGTGCTGTTCCGCTGGAGCGGCGCCGCGATCGCCTCCGCGGTGATGGCGCTGCCGCTGATGGTGCGGGCGATCCGGCTGTCGCTGGAAGCGGTGGACCGCCGGCTGGAACAGGCGGCGCGGAGTCTGGGGGCGGGGCCCTGGCGCACCTTCGCCACCGTCACCCTGCCGCTGGCGCTCCCTGGGGTGCTCGCCGGCCTGGTGCTCGGCTTCGCGCGTGCGCTGGGGGAGTTCGGCGCGACCATCACCTTCGTTTCCAACGTACCCGGCGAGACCCAGACCCTGCCGCTCGCCATCTATTCCGCGCTGCAACTGCCCGGCGGCGAGGGGCAGGTGCTGCGCCTCTCCGCCCTGTCGGTGGCGATCGCCCTGGTCGCACTGCTGGGGTCGGAGATGGTCGCGCGGCGGGCCGGGCGGGGCACGCATGTCCTTTGACATCGACGTTCGCCGCCGTCTGGGCGAGACCGAGATCGCCTGCCGGATCGAACCCGGGGCGGGGGTGACCGTGCTGTTCGGCCCCTCGGGCGCCGGCAAGACCAGCGTACTCAACATGGTCGCCGGGCTGCTCCGCCCGGAGCGCGGCCATGTCCGCGTCGGCGAGCGGACGCTGTTCGATGCCGCCGCGCACATAGACCTGCCGCCGGAGGCGCGGCGGGCCGGCTATGTCTTCCAGGAGCCGCGGTTGTTCCCGCACCTGCGGGTGCGCGCCAACCTGCTCTATGGCCACCGCAAGGGCGCGGTGTCGGACGTGGACGGGGTGATCGGCCTGCTCGGCATTGCGCCGTTGCTCGATCGCTGGCCGCGCACGCTGTCGGGCGGCGAGGCGAAGCGGGTGGCGATCGGGCGGGCATTGCTTGCCGACCCCGCCTTCCTGCTGCTCGACGAGCCGCTGGCGTCGCTGGACCGCCCCCGGCGCGAGGAGATCCTCCGCCTGCTGGAGCGACTCCGCGACAGGTCTGGCCTGCCGATCCTGCTCGTCACCCACGACCGGAGCGAGGCCGAACGACTGGGCGATCGGATCGTCGCGTTCGGCTGAGGCTGCCGGCGCCGCGGCGGCCCTACACCCACTCGCCCTCCGCCACGCGCTCGGCCGGTGCCGGGAGCGCTGCCGCAGGAGCGCGCCGGGCAGGGTGGGCGGGGCGCTCGTTACCCTGCTGGGTGCGGAACCTGTCGGCGCGGTCGGCCAAGTCGGCGACTTCGGCCATCAGGTTGCGCGCGGCCGCCGAGGTCTCTTCCACCATCGCCGCATTCTGCTGGGTAGACAGGTCCATGGTGTGAATCGACTCGTTCAGGCGCGATAGCGCTTCCGATTGCACCCGGTTGTCGTCCGCCACCTTGGCGAGCAGCTGGTGCACCGACTGGGCGTTCTCCGAAATGGCATTGAACGCGCCGTCGACATCCTCGACGGCGGCGACCGCGGTGCCGATCTCGACCTGGGTGACGGTGAGCTGGTCGCGGGCGCGGCCGGCCTCTTCCTCGGCGCGCATCGCCAGGGCGGAAACGAGATCGGCGACCACCGCAAAGCCCCGGCCCGCTTCGCCGGCCCGACCGGCTTCGACCGCGGCGTTCATCGCAAGAACCCGCGTCTGGAAGGCGATCTTGTCGAGACCCTCTATCACGGCGTCGATGCCCTTGGCGCTGTCCGACACCCGGCTCATCGCGGTGACGGCGTTGCTCACCCGGCCGCGACCGGCGGTGACGGCCTCCATCGTCTGGTTGGCGCGGGTGACGGTGCCGGTGGTCGCCTCCAGCGACGTCTTCAGGCGCCCGTCGATCTCGCTGACGACATGGGCGGTGGTCTCCAGGCTGGCGGCATTGGCTTCGGTCCGCTTGGCGAGGTCCTCCGAGGCGGCGGCGATCTCGCTCGATCCCTGGCGCAGCGCGACCGCGCCGCTGCGAACCGAACCGACCAGTTCGCGCAGGCTGTCGATGGCGGCGTTGAAGTCGCGTTTCAGTCGCTCGAACGGCCCGGAGAGCGCGGCATCGATGCTGGTCGTGAAATCACCCTCGGCAAGCCGCTGCAGGCCGCTGCCGACAGTTTGCACGATCAGATCGGTATTGGCGTTCTTCGCTTCTTCCGCGCGCACGACATGCTCGTTGAACTTGTCGATCGCGCGGGCGAGTTCGCCCAGTTCGTCCTGGCGCTGCGTCTCGGGCACGGTGGCGGTGGCGCCGGGTTCGAGGCCCTTCACCGTGTCCGCGAGGCCTGCCAGGGGCTCGACGAGCGTGCGGTGGACCATGCGAGCAAGGAACAGCGCCCCCGCGATGGCAATGGCCAATGTCGCGACGAGCAGGCAGATGGCGATGATGCCGAGCCGTGCGCCGCTTCGTGCGGTTTGCTCGGAATAGGCTTCGATCGCGTCCGACGCCTTGCTCATCGATTCCTCCAGCGCGGAAAACTGCGTCATGAAGTCGGGCAGGCTCCGCTTGGCTGTAGCGGGGTTGGCACCCGCGGCTTCGACGATCTGTTTGGCGGCATTGGCATAGGCGGTCATCGGCGCCGCGATCGCTGCCGTCGCTGCTTGCACCGCGGCATTTCCCCGGAAGGCGGAATCCTCCGCGATCGTCGTGCGCAGCAGATCGAGATGTTCGCCAAGGTCCTTCTCGGCGTCCTCGCGCTTGAGCCGCATCGACGGGTCCGCCGAGGCAAGTGCGGCGAGCACGTCGCTGCGCACCGCATCGTGCATCATGTCCGCCTCCATATGGTTGCGGAGCAGCGCCGCGCCCACCGCCTGGCGATCGAGCGCGGCGGACAATTGCCATGCCGCCAGGATGCCGGTTCCGCCGCACAGGAGAAAAAGGCCGATAATCGCGCCGGTTATCTTACGACTTGACTGAGAAATCGACGACAAGGTCACGCTCCTAGCCCTGCGGTTTCCCCCGACCCGAAAATATGTATCCCAGCAAAATTATAGCAAAGATTCCGTTAGGCGGAGTGGTTCACCTAAAAATGATGTCGAGGGGTGAAAGGATGCTTTGTGATGAAGCGAGTTCTGCTTGCCCTAACGTTTGCACTGCTTGGTGCAACTTCGGCCAAGGCGCAATCCGCGGTAGAATTGCACGTCGCCGAGACGATTGATCTCCTGTCTGCGGTGCGCGGTAGCGACGATAGCCGTGCCTATCTTCTCGACGATCTGCGGGTGACGGCGGACGTCGACCTGGAAAAGCTTGTCGGTTGGAAAGGCACGACCGCGCATGTGCAGGTGATGAACAATCTTGGCGCATCGCCCAACAACGGCATCGGCACCTTGCAGGGTGTCGACAATATCGAGGTCGCCAGCCATCGATTCCGACTCTACGAAGCATGGGTGGAACACCGGATCGGTGCGCGGACCAGCGTACGCGCCGGTCTCTACGATCTGAACAGCGAGTTCTACGTCAACGGGTCCGCCGGCCTCCTCATCGGGCCCGCCTTCGGCGTCGGCTCGGAGCTGTCCGCAACCGGGGTCAACGGGCCCTCCATCTTCCCGTCGACTTCGCTGACGGTGCGGGTGGAGCAGCGCGTGGGCAAGGTGGGCTATGTCCGCGCGGCACTGCTCAATGCCACCGCCGGATGTCCGGGCGAGCCGCGCGGCGTGGACTTCCGCTTCAGCAACGGCGTGCTCGGCATCGGCGAGGTGGGGTTGGAAGGCTCGCGGGGGAAGCTCGCGGTCGGCTATTGGCGCTACAGTAAGCGGCAGGAGGATTTCACCGAGACCGATGCGGACGGCAACCCGCTGCACCAGCGGGCGCACGGCGCCTATGTCGTGGCCGAGCTGCGACTGGCCGGGGGCGACGACCGGCGGACGCTGACGCTGTTCGGCCGGGCAGGGGCCTCGGAGGGCAGGACCACGCCCTATCAGGGCGGCTGGCAGGCCGGCTTGCTGATCGAGCGGCTACTGCCGGGGCGCCCGGCGTCGTCGCTGTCCTTCGGCATGAACCAGGGTGTGACGACGCGGGGCTATCGTGCCGTCCTCGCGGCCCAGGGGCTGCCGCCGGCGCGGGCGGAGAGCGCGCTGGAAGTCACCTATTCGGACCAGGTCGCGCGCTGGCTGACGATCCAGCCGGACCTGCAGCTGATCTTCGACCGCGGCGGGGTCGACAAGACGCCGACGACCGTCGTTGCCGCCCTGCGGACGCGCATCGCCTTCTGATCGCCGTGCCCCGCGACCGGCGGCGCCGGAGCGTGAACACAACGAAAAAAAAAGCCACCGCCCGGGATCCCGGACGGCGGCTCTTTTCTTGGTTACGCTCGGTCAGGCTGGGAGCCCCCGAACGGGGCGGATCACTCCGCCTCGTTCAGATACTCGCCGGCATCCGCATCGGTGCCGTGGCCCGAGGGTGCAACCTGCGCCAGGGGATCATCCCCGGTGCCGGCGGCATCGCGCGGGCTACGGGCCAGCTCGGCCGCATGCTCTTCCGCCGCGCTCGCCGGAGCGATGAGCGAGGCTTCCTGCATCCGGCGCTGGGCGACGCGGAGCGCCGCATCGCGCGAGGTGGCGGCAACGCGCAGGCGACCCATGCCCGCACCGGTACCGGCGGGGATCAGGCGGCCGACGATCACATTCTCCTTCAGGCCGAGCAGCGTGTCCTTCTTGCCCTGCACCGCGGCTTCGGTGAGCACGCGGGTGGTCTCCTGGAACGACGCGGCCGAGATGAAGCTGCGGGTCTGCAAGCTTGCCTTGGTGATGCCGAGCAGGATCGGCTTGCCCTGCGCAGGCTGCTGGCCCGGCTGGAGCTTCTCGTTGTGCTCGTCCATCTCGTCGCGATCGACCTGTTCGCCCGCCAGCAGCGTCGTGTCGCCACCGTCGGTGATCTCGACCTTCTGCAGCATCTGGCGAACGATTACCTCGATGTGCTTGTCGTTGATCTTGACGCCCTGCAGTCGATAGACTTCCTGGATTTCGCTGACCAGATATTCGGCCAGCGGCTCGATGCCGAGCACTTCCAGAATGTCGTGCGGATCCGGCGAACCGCCGATCAGGTTGTCGCCACGCTTGACGTAGTCGCCTTCCTGAACGTCGATCACCTTCGACTTCGGGACCAGATACTCCACGACCTCGCCGCCGTCCTCCGGCTGGATGCCGATCTTGCGCTTGGCCTTATAGTCCTTGCCGAACACCACGCGGCCCGAGACCTTGGCGATGATGGCATTTTCCTTGGGCTTGCGCGCTTCGAACAGCTCGGCGACGCGCGGCAGACCGCCGGTGATGTCGCGGGTCTTGGCAGACTCGCGGGCCACACGAGCGAGAACGTCACCGCCCTGCACCGTGGCACCGTCCTCGACCGAGATCACCGCGCCCGGCGCCAGCATGTAGCGGGCGGCTTCGGCGGCATTCTCGCCGGTGAGGGTCATGCGAGGACGCAGGTCCTCCTTCTTGCCCGCACCGCGGAACTCGGTGACGACGCGCTGGGCGATGCCCGTCGCTTCGTCGACCTGCTCGGTCATGGTCTTGCCTTCGATGATGTCCTGGTACTTCACGGTACCGCCGGTTTCGGTGATCACCGGCATGGTGAACGGATCCCATTCGGCCATGCGATCGCCGGCGCTGACCAGATGGCCGTCGTCGAACATCACATAGGCGCCGTACGGGATCTTGTGCACGGCCAGCTCGCGGCCATCCATGTCCATGATCGCGATCTCGCCCGAGCGGCTGAGCACCACGCGACGGCCGCGCTGATCCTCGATCAGGCGCAGGTCGCGGAACTCGGCCTTGCCGTCCACGGGGGCTTCGAGGTTCGACTGCTCGTTGAGCTGCGCCGCACCGCCGATGTGGAAGGTACGCATGGTCAGCTGCGTGCCCGGCTCACCGATCGACTGCGCCGCGATGACGCCGACCGCTTCGCCGATGTTCACCGGCGTACCGCGGGCGAGGTCACGCCCGTAGCACTTGGCGCACACGCCGAGCTTGGCTTCGCAGACCAGCGGCGAACGGATCTTCACCGCAGGCGTGCTGAGCGCCTCGATCTGCGCGATCATCGCCTCGTCGAGCAGCGTGCCGACCGGGATCACGACCTGGTTGGTCTTCGGATCGACGATGTCCTCGGCCGTGGTGCGGCCCAGGATGCGCTCGCCGAGCGAGGCGATCACCGAACCGCCCTGCACGATCGCCTTCATCTCCAGCGCGCGCTCGGTACCGCAATCGTCCTCGAGGACGACGCAGTCCTGGCTCACGTCGACCAGACGACGGGTGAGGTAGCCCGAGTTCGCCGTCTTCAACGCGGTGTCCGCGAGGCCCTTGCGCGCGCCGTGGGTCGAGTTGAAGTATTCAAGGACGGTCAGACCTTCCTTGAAGTTCGAGATGATCGGCGTTTCGATGATCTCGCCCGACGGCTTGGCCATCAGGCCGCGCATGCCGGCGAGCTGCTTGATCTGCGCCGCCGAACCACGGGCACCGGAGTGCGCCATGATGTAGATGGCGTTGTCGGGCATCTGGCGGCCGGTCTCGGGGTCCTTCTTGACCGCCTTGATCTCGTCCATCATCGCCGCGGCCACCTGGTCACCGCAACGGCTCCAGGCGTCGATCACCTTGTTGTACTTCTCCTGCTGCGTGATCAGGCCGTCCTGATACTGCTGCTCGAAGTCCTTCACCAGCGCCTTGGTCTCGTCGACCAGACCGACCTTGGCGTCCGGGATGATCATGTCGTCCTTGCCGAACGAGATGCCCGCCTTGAACGCGTTGCGGAAGCCGAGGCTCATGATCGCGTCGGCGAACAGCACGGTCTCCTTCTGGCCGGTGTGACGATAGACCTCGTCGATCACGTCACCCACGTCCTTCTTGGTGAGCAGGCGATTGACGACGTCGAACGGTACCTTGTGGCTCTTCGGCAGGCACTCGCCGAGCAGCATGCGGCCAGGCGTGGTCTGGTAGCGCTTGAGGTAGGTCTGGCCGTTCTCGTCGGTCTGCGGCACGCGGCTGGTGATCTTCGAGTGCAGCGTCACCGCGCCGGCGTTGAGGGCCTGGTGAACCTCCGCCATGTCGGCGAGGATCATGCCTTCGCCCGGCTCGCCTTCCTTCTCCATGGTGATGTAGTAGAGACCCAGCACCATGTCCTGCGACGGCACGATGATCGGCTTGCCGTTGGCGGGGGACAGGATGTTGTTGGTCGACATCATCAGGACGCGCGCTTCCAGCTGCGCCTCGAGGCTCAGGGGCACGTGGACGGCCATCTGGTCACCGTCGAAGTCGGCGTTGAACGCCGAGCAGACCAGCGGGTGGAGCTGGATCGCCTTGCCTTCGATCAGCACCGGCTCGAACGCCTGGATGCCCAGACGGTGGAGCGTCGGCGCGCGGTTGAGGAGAACCGGGTGCTCGCGGATCACTTCGTCCAGTATGTCCCAGACTTCCTTGCGCTCCTTCTCGACCCACTTCTTCGCCTGCTTGAGGGTCATGGACAGACCCTTGGCGTCGAGACGGGCGTAGATGAACGGCTTGAACAGCTCGAGCGCCATCTTCTTCGGCAGGCCGCACTGGTGCAGCTTGAGCTCCGGACCGGTCACGATGACCGAACGGCCCGAATAGTCGACGCGCTTGCCGAGCAGGTTCTGACGGAAGCGGCCCTGCTTGCCCTTGAGCATGTCGGACAGCGACTTGAGCGGACGCTTGTTCGCACCGGTGATGGTGCGGCCGCGGCGGCCATTGTCGAACAGCGCGTCGACGGCTTCCTGCAGCATGCGCTTTTCGTTGCGGACGATGATGTCCGGCGCGCGCAGCTCCATCAGCCGCTTGAGGCGGTTGTTCCGGTTGATCACGCGGCGATACAGATCGTTGAGATCCGAGGTCGCGAAGCGGCCGCCGTCCAGCGGCACCAGCGGGCGCAGTTCGGGCGGGATCACCGGCACGACGTCCAGGATCATCCATTCCGGGCGGTTGCCGGATTCGATGAAGCTCTCGACGACCTTGAGGCGCTTGATGATCTTCTTGGGCTTCAGCTCCGACTTGGTCGTCGCCAGCTCTTCCAGAAGCTCCTTGCGCTCGCCCTCGAGGTCGAGATCCATGAGCATGATCTTGACCGCTTCCGCGCCGATGCCGGCGGAGAAGGCGTCCTCGCCATATTCATCCTGCGCGTCGAGCAGCTCGTCCTCGGTGAGGAGCTGGAACTTCTCGAGCGGGGTGAGGCCCGGCTCGGTGACGATGTAGCTCTCGAAGTAGAGTACGCGCTCGAGCTGCTTGAGCTGCATGTCGAGCAGCAGGCCGATGCGGCTCGGCAGCGACTTCAGGAACCAGATGTGCGCGACCGGGGCGGCCAGTTCGATATGGCCCATGCGCTCGCGGCGGACCTTCGAGACGGTCACTTCCACGCCGCACTTTTCGCAGACGATGCCCTTGTACTTCATGCGCTTGTACTTGCCGCACAGGCACTCGTAATCCTTGATCGGACCGAAGATGCGCGCGCAGAACAGGCCGTCACGCTCGGGCTTGAACGTGCGATAGTTGATCGTCTCGGGCTTCTTGATCTCGCCGAACGACCAGCTGCGGATACGGTCCGGCGACGCGATCCCGATCTGGATCTGGTCGAAGGTTTCCGGCTTGGCGAGCGGGTTCGCGAAGTTGGTAAGTTCGTTCATTTTTCAGTCCCTCTAGAGGGTAAAATCCATCGACCAGCAAAGGCCAGGAGGCAGATTGCGAGCGCGAAGGCGATGGTGAGCGAGTTTCCAAGGCTGCGGACGGATGCCGGGAGGCTCACGTCCATCAAAAACGCCAAGTTGAAAGCCGCTACGAGCAGGCCCGTGATACGCAACGTCCAGTCAAGTATCCGGTGCCTGCTCATTTATCGCCTTACTCCGCCGCCTCGGCCAGACCGTCGTCTTCTTCCTGGCTCTTCAGCTCGACGTTGAGGCCCAGCGAGCGCATTTCCTTGACGAGCACGTTGAAGCTCTCCGGAATGCCGGCCTCGAAGGTGTCGTCGCCCTTGACGATCGCTTCGTAGACCTTGGTGCGGCCGACCACGTCGTCCGACTTCACCGTCAGCATTTCCTGGAGCGTATACGCCGCGCCGTAGGCCTGGAGCGCCCACACTTCCATTTCACCGAAGCGCTGGCCGCCGAACTGCGCCTTACCGCCCAGCGGCTGCTGGGTGACGAGGCTGTACGGCCCGATCGAACGCGCGTGGATCTTGTCGTCGACCAGGTGGTGCAGCTTGAGCACATATTTGTACCCCACCGTCACCTTGCGGTCGAACGCCTCGCCCGTGCGGCCGTCGAACAGCGTGACCTGGCCGGATTCGTCCAGGCCCGCCATGCGCAGCATCGCCGAGACGTCGGCCTCCACCGCGCCGTCGAACACCGGGGTGGCCATCGGCACGCCCGAACGGACGTTCTGCGCCAGGTCCACCAGCTGTTCGGTCGTGCGCTGGCGCAGCTCTTCCTTGTAGGTGTCGCCATAGACGGTGCTGAGCAGCTCCCGCACCGCTTCCGGCGGTTCGCCGGCCTGCGGATTCGGGTTGGCTGCACGCCAGGCATCGAGCGCGTCGCCGATCTTCCGGCCCAGGCCGCGCGCGGCCCAGCCCAGATGGGTCTCGAAGATCTGCCCGACGTTCATGCGGCTCGGCACGCCCAGCGGGTTGAGCACGAAGTCGACCGGCGTACCGTCCTCGAGGAACGGCATGTCTTCCTGCGGCAGGATGCGGCTGATGATGCCCTTGTTGCCGTGGCGGCCGGCCATCTTGTCACCCGGCTGCAGCTTGCGCTTCACCGCGACGAACACCTTGACCATCTTCAGCACGCCCGGCGGCAGCTCGTCGCCCCGCTCCAGCTTCTCGCGGCGGTCCTCGAACTTGTCCTTGATGCGCTTCACGGCCTCGTCATACTGGCCCTTCACCGCTTCCAGGTTGCCCTGCATGGTGTCGTCCTGCACCGCGAACTTCCACCATTCGTGACGGTCGACGCTGTCCAGCACGTCCTCGTCGATGGTGATGCCCTTCTTCAGGCCCTTCGGCGCGGCGGTCGCAACCTGACCCAGCAGCATCTCGCGCAGACGCGACCAGGTCGCGCGGTTGAGGATGTTGCGTTCGTCGTCGGCGTCCTTGCGCAGGCGCTCGATTTCCTCGCGCTCGATCGCCAGGGCACGTTCGTCCTTGTCGATGCCGTGACGGTTGAACACGCGGACGTCGACGATCGTGCCCGAAACGCCCGGCGGCAGGCGCAGCGAGGTGTCGCGCACGTCGCTGGCCTTTTCGCCGAAGATGGCGCGGAGGAGCTTTTCTTCCGGCGTCATCGGGCTTTCGCCCTTGGGCGTGATCTTGCCGACCAGGATGTCGCCCGGCTCGACCTCGGCGCCGACATAGACGATGCCCGCCTCGTCGAGGTTGCGCAGCGCTTCCTCGCCGACGTTCGGGATGTCGCGCGTGATGTCCTCCGGCCCGAGCTTGGTGTCGCGGGCCGCGACCTCGAACTCATCGATGTGGATCGACGTGAACACGTCGTCCTTCACGATGCGCTCGTTGATCAGGATCGAGTCCTCGTAGTTGTAGCCGTTCCACGGCATGAACGCGACGAGCACGTTGCGGCCCAGCGCCAGCTCGCCGAACTCGGTCGACGGGCCGTCGGCGATCACGTCGCCGGCCTGCACCATGTCGCCCACCTTCACCAGCGGACGCTGGTTGATGCAGGTCGACTGGTTCGAGCGCTGGAACTTCATCAGCGTGTAGATGTCGACGCCGCTCTCGCTGGCATCGACGTCACCCGTCGCGCGCACCACGATGCGGGTCGCGTCGACCTGGTCGACCACGCCCGAACGCTTGGCGGCGATCGCGGCGCCGGAATCGCGGGCAACGGTCGCTTCCATGCCGGTGCCGACGAAGGGCGCTTCCGCCTTCACCAGCGGCACGGCCTGACGCTGCATGTTCGAGCCCATGAGTGCGCGGTTCGCGTCGTCCTTCTCGAGGAAGGGGATCAGCGAGGCGGCGACCGAAACGAGCTGCTTCGGCGACACGTCCATCAGCGTCACCTGATCGCGCAGCGCCATCAGGAATTCACCGCCCTGGCGGGCCGAGACCAGCTCGTCGACGAACGCGCCGGTCTCGTCGAGCTCGGCCGATGCCTGCGCGATCGTGTGCTTCTGCTCTTCCATCGCCGACAGGTAGACGACCTCATTGGTCACCTTGCCGTCGATGATCTTGCGGTACGGCGTCTCGATGAAGCCATACTTGTTGACGCGGCTGAAGGTCGCGAGGCTGTTGATCAGACCGATGTTCGGGCCTTCCGGCGTTTCGATCGGGCAGATACGGCCATAATGGGTCGGGTGAACGTCGCGGACTTCGAAGCCGGCGCGCTCACGCGTCAGACCGCCCGGCCCGAGCGCCGAGACGCGACGCTTGTGCGTCACTTCGGAGAGCGGGTTGGTCTGGTCCATGAACTGCGACAGCTGCGACGAACCGAAGAACTCGCGCACCGCGGCGACCGCGGGCTTGGCGTTGATCAGGTCGTTCGGCATCACCGTCGACACGTCGACCGACGACATGCGCTCCTTCACGGCGCGCTCCATGCGGAGCAGGCCGACGCGGTACTGGTTCTCGAGCAGCTCGCCCACCGAACGCACGCGGCGGTTGCCGAGATTGTCGATGTCGTCGACTTCGCCCTTGCCGTCCTTGAGGTTCACGAGCGTCTTGACGACCTCGAGAATGTCCTCGGTGCGCAGCGTGGTCACGGTGTCCGGGGTGTCGAGGCCCAGGCGCATGTTGAGCTTCACGCGGCCCACGGCCGAGAGGTCGTAGCGCTCCGGATCGAAGAACAGGCCGGCGAACAGCGATTCCGCGGTCTCGAGCGTCGGCGGTTCGCCGGGGCGCATGACGCGGTAGATGTCGGACAGCGCCTGCTGGCGCTCTTCGGCCTTGTCGACCTTGAGCGTGTTGCGGATCCACGGACCCGTGGCGATGTGATCGATGTCGAGCAGCTCGATCCGGTCGATGCCGGCCTTGTCGAGCTTCTCCAGATTCTCGGCCGAGACTTCGTCGCCGGCTTCGATGTAGATCTCGCCGGTCTGCTCGTTGATCAGGTCATAGGCGCTGTAGCGACCGAAGATTTCCTCGGTCGGGATCAGCAGCGTCTCGAGACCGTCCTTCGCCGCCTTGTTGGCCGCGCGCGGGCTGATCTTCTGGCCGGCCGGGAACACGACCTCGCCCGACTTGGCGTCGACGATGTCGAACATCGGCTTCGAACCGCGCCAGTTCTCGACCTGGAACGGGATCTGCCAGCCGTTCGGACCGCGCAGGAAGGTGACGCGGTTGTAGAAATAGTTGAGGATCTCTTCCGAGCTCAGCCCCAGCGCATACAGCAGGCTGGTGACCGGCAGCTTGCGCTTGCGGTCGATACGGACGTTGACGATGTCCTTGGCGTCGAACTCGAAGTCCAGCCACGACCCGCGATACGGGATCACGCGCGCGGCGAAGAGATACTTGCCCGAAGCGTGGGTCTTGCCGCGATCGTGATCGAACAGCACGCCCGGCGACCGGTGCATCTGGCTGACGATGACGCGCTCGGTGCCGTTGATGAAGAAGGTGCCGTTCTCGGTCATGAGCGGCATGTCGCCCATGTACACGTCCTGCTCCTTGATATCGAGCACCGATCGGGCTTCCGTATCGGGATCGACCTCGAACACGATGAGGCGCAGGGTGACGCGCATCGGCGCCGCATAGGTGATGCCGCGCTGACGGCACTCGTCCACGTCGAACTTCGGGTCCTCGAGCTCGTAGGTCACGAAGTCGAGCTCGGCGGTGCCGGCGAAGTCGCGGATCGGGAACACGCTGCGGAGCGTCTTCTCGAGGCCGGACACATAGCCGATCGAGGGATCGGACCGCAGGAACTGTTCGTAGGATTCGCGCTGAACCTCGATCAGGTTCGGCATCTGCACCACTTCGTGGATGTCGCCGAACACCTTGCGGATGCGGCGCTTCAGCGTGCCGCCCTCGATTGCTTTGGTAGCCATAGGTGTGTGTTGCCTCGTCAGCCGTAAACTCGCTGCCCCTGTCCGGGAGCCAGGACGTGCAAAGCGACGCCGAAAGGCCGCGCGACCCCCGATGTTCGGGTTTCGGCAGCTCTACGGGCGTCTGACAAGCCGTTCCGATCCATTCCTACGACACGCTGCGCGACGGCGCGTCATTTCCCGATCGGAGGGCCAGAGCGAGGATATAGGGGATAGGGGAGGGGATGTCAAAGGCGCGAACTGGCCTCATTTTTCCTTCGAATCGCGCGCGTTTGCGCATCGCAATATTTTTGTCGCGACGTTGCAGCGTTGCCTTAACAAACCGGCGGCAACCGGCTCCCTGAACAGGGAGAAAATCATGAACGGTTCATCGGGTCTCGTCGCCATCCTTCTCGCCGGTGTCTCGGCAACCGCCGCGCACGCGCAGGCCGGCCAGCAGAACGAAGGCGCGGGCGACATCATCGTCACCGCGCAGAAGTTCGAACAGAAGCTCCGCGACGTGCCGATCACGGTCACCGCGGTGACCCAGGCGCAGATGAAGCGGCTGGGCGTCGACGATCTGGACGAGCTGTCCAGCTATGTCCCCGGGCTCAACATCCAGGAGCAGAGCGCCAACAACCCGGGCATCGTGATCCGCGGCATCACCTCGGACAGCGGCTCGGCGCAGCAGGCGGCGCGGGTTACGGTCTATTACAACGGCGTCGACATCTCGCGGTCGCGCGGCGTCTACCAGGCGGTCTACGACGTCGACCGGATCGAGGTGGTGAAGGGCCCGCAGGCCACCCTGTTCGGCACCGCCTCCACCGTGGGTGCGGTCAGCATCCTCTCCGCCAAGCCGAAGCCCGGAATCGAGGGCGAGGCGACGGCGGGCTATGGCAACTACAATGCCTATCTGGCCGGCGGCCACCTCAACATCGGCAACGACGTGATCGCCGCGCGCATCGCCGGCGAGTGGAAGAAGCGCGACGGCTATGTAAAGAACCTGTCGACCACCCAGGGCGACCTCTATGCCCAGAACCAGCTCGGCCTGCGCGCCTCGCTGCGCTACACGCCGACCACCGCGCTGACCGTCGACCTGGTCGGCACCTATGACCGCCAGCGCAACAGCGGCACGCCGTTCATCTCGAAGCGCTTCGCCACCTCGGCAGGCCCGGCCGACCCCTTCGGCGCGGCAAATCTTTCGGGCTCGCCCTTCTCGAAGCAGGTGCTGGGCAAGGACAAGCTCGGCCTGACCCGCGACGTCTACGACGTGAACCTTACCGCCCGCTACGACATGGGCGACGGCTGGAGCTTCACCACCGTCAACGGCTACCGCGCGTTCAGCTCGCTCGAGGTGTTCGATGCCGACGGCTCTGCGGCCTGGTGGCTGGAATTCGCCGAGGGCGCCTATGGCTCGCAGATCAGCCATGAATCGCGCTTCGCCTATAGCGACGACCATGTCCGCACCAGCTTCGGCTGGAACGTGCTGCACGAGAACAGCCGCCAGGAAGTGCCCTTCTCGACCGAGGAAGGCACCTACATTCAATGCGCCACCAACCGGTTCGCCGATCTGGGCTGCGTGAATGCGGCAGGGGTCGTTACTGCGGCACAGGCTACGGCGCGGTTCACCGGCGGTGCACTCACCCAGATCCCCTACAGCTCGATCTTCACCAACAAGGGCATCAACGACCAGTATTCGATGTTCGGCGAGGCGACCTGGATGCCCAGCCATCGCCTCGAGCTGACCGCGGGCCTCCGCGTGCTGATCGAGCAGCGCAAGTCGGGCTATGTCTCGGTCGCGCCCAAATCGGTGCTGAGCGGCGCGCCGCTGATCCCGGGCCAGGCGACCACCAAGGGCACTCTGTGGAGCCAGGACAGCTTCCAGGCGCTGCTGCCGCGCTTCAACGCGTTGTACCGGGTGAACGACGCGCTGAACCTCTATGCCACGATCTCGAAGGGCCGGCGCTCGCCGACCGTCAACCAGACGCCGACGACGACCTCGGTGATCCCGGAAGAGACGGTGTGGAACTATGAGGGCGGCGTGAAGCTGTCGCGCGGCATGTTCGACGGCTCGCTGGGCGTTTATTACCAGAAGTACAACAACTTCCAGATCAGCCGCACGGTGACCGACCCCAACGACCCCTCGGGGCGCCCGGTCGGCTCCAACATCACCGAAAGCGCGGGCACGGCGAGCAACCTGGGTGTCGAGGCCGAAGGGCAGCTGCGCCCGACCGCGTGGCTGACGATGTTCGCCAATGCCGGCTTCATCGACGGCGGCATCGACCGGACAAGGGCGAACGGCATCTATGCCGGCAACCGCTTCCGCCTGCAGCCGCGGATGCAATGGTCCGCCGGGTTTACCGTCGACGCGCCGGTGGGCAACGGCGTCCGCCTGTTTGCCACGCCGAGCGTGACCTATCGCAGCAAGATCTTCTTCGAGATCCCGAACCGCGAGGCGATCTCGCAGAACAAGGTTACGCTGGTGAACCTCAAGGCCGGCCTCAGCTTCGCCGAGGGCAAGTACGAGATCGCCGGCTATCTCCGCAACGCCACCAACGCGCGCTATCTGCTGGACGCCGGCAACACTGGCGGCGGCTTCAACAACCCGACCTATATTCCGGGCGAACCGCGCTTCTACGGGGTGCAACTGACCGGCAAGTTCTGATCGTTCCGCCTTCGCAACGGGAATGGGGCTTGCAGTGCGAAAGTACTGCAAGCCCTTTTGTTTTCAACATGTTGCGCGCGTATTTCAGGCGCCGGCAAGGGCAAGTTCCGTGCCTGAATGGCCGGTGAATGGATCGGGTCACCGCTTTGCCGCCTCCGCCGGCCGCAGCGGCAGGGGCCGATTTGCGGGTTCCGTCCGTTGTACCTCTGTCATGAAACAGTGTCAGACCCCGCTTCGCCCCCGCGCCGCACTGTTGATCGGTGCCGCGTTCCTTGCCACCCCCGCGCTCGCCCAGGAGGCAGCGTCCCAGCAGACCCTATCCCCGCCGCCACCGGTCGAGGCGCCCGCGCCCCAGGCGGCGACGCCCGCCCCGGAGATGCGGATGGCCCCGGCCAGCCCCGTCGTCCAGCAGGTGCCGCCGGTAGAGGAGCAGATGGCCGGCAGCCCGAACCAGGGCCGCTCGGCCGCCGATACCGCGCCCGCCGCCCGTCCGGCACGCAGCGCCCGC
>NZ_AGFU01000038.1 GCF_000226955.1 Sphingomonas elodea ATCC 31461 | reverse complement strand
CTCCTCCTTGGAGGAGGGGTTGGGGTGGAGGGATTCCAGAACAGGCGTTGGTCTCTTCGAGACTCAGCCCCACCCCAACCCCTCCCCTGAAGGGGAGGGGCTAAGGCATTATTCCGGCGCCGTACGCGATTCCGGCACCTTTTTCGCCGCCGCACCGCTCGCCCGTGCCGAGCCAGCGCGCCACGAGGCGCCGCTTGCCACCGACTTCCCGCTCGGGGTCGCGCGCGGTCAGGTCGCCAAGACCTATATCGTCGCGGAGGCCGAGGACGGCCTCGTCCTGGTCGACCAGCACGCCGCGCACGAACGGCTGGTGCTGGAGCGGATGCGCCGAGCCATGGCCGGCGGCGCCGTGCCGAGCCAGGCGCTGCTCCTCGCCGAAGTGGTCGAACTGGACGAACCCGGATGCGACCGGCTCGAAGCCCGAACCGACGAACTGCGGTCTCTCGGCCTCGAGCTCGAACGCTTCGGCCCGCGCGCGATGCTGGTCCGCGCGGTGCCTGCTGCGCTCGGCACCGGGGACATCCATGGTCTGGTCACCGATCTCGCGGACGAACTCGCCAGTTTCGACGAGGCACTGAGCCTAAAGGAACGGCTCGACCATGTCGCTGCGACCATGGCCTGCCATGGTTCGGTTCGCGCGGGCCGCATCCTCTCGGTTGCCGAGATGAACGCACTGCTCCGCGAAATGGAGGTCACCCCCCATTCGGGCCAGTGCAACCATGGCCGCCCCACCTGGATCAAGCTGGCGCATGGCGATATCGAGAAACTGTTCGGCCGAAAGTGACAGCCTGTCAGCGCCGCTGGGCAGTGCGCAGGCGTACCGGGCGGCCGTCCTGCGTCGCGCTCAACTGGACGACGCAGATATGATCTAACCGAGCATGGGGGGCGCAGCCGACCCCGGCGAAGCGGAAGTTCTTGTCAAACAGCAGCTTGCGGTGGCCGCGATCGGGTACGCCGTCGTCGATCACCATCTGCCGTACGACTTCCTCGGGGTCGTCGAATCCATAGGCGATCGCCTCGCCCACGAAAATGCCGCCGCCGTGGCGCTTCACCCGCTCGCCCGGGCTGCTGCCATCGGGGCCGACATGCCCCCGCGCGCCCAGCAGCCCCTGCTCGCGCGAATAATCCGCGGCGGTAAGCGTCAGCACGGTTCCGGGCGCCAACGGCGGCAGCGGCGCCTGCGCTTCCAGAAAGGCGATCGTCTCCTCCACCACCGCAACGCCTTCCTTGGTCAGGATGCCGCCGTCGTCGCCCGGCATATAGACGATCTCGCCGTCGAAATAGCTGCGATAGATCCGCAACTGGTCGGCATAGGCCCTTGGATTGGCGCGTATGACATTGATGCGATCAAGGATGGCATTCTCGATCGTTTGTGCGTGCAGCGCGCTCGTGGCGAAAAGGCAGACGAGAGGCGCGCATATCGCGGCTAGGCGATACAGCATCGGACAAGACCCCAATTCCTCCCGTTGGGGTCTTTAGCTGCACGAATCGTGGAATATCAAGCGTAATAATTACGCTTTCGAAAGAAACCCACCTCTGCTCCGGCTACCCAAGCTGCTTCGGCCGGATCAGACCTTCCTGCGTCACGCTCGCCACCAGGCGACCGTCACGCGTATAGATGCTGCCCCGGTTGAAGCCGCGGGCATGGCCGGCCCAGGGGCTGTCCGTCGCGTAGAGCAGCCACTCGTCGAAGCGGAACGGCTCGTGCATCCACAACGCATGGTCGAGGCTGGCGGTCTGCACCTGCCCACTCGTCCAGCTGACGCCGTGGGGCAGCATGCAGGTGCCGAGCAGCGTCATGTCGCTGGCATAGGCGAGCATCGCCCGGTGCAGCGCGGGATCGTCGGGCAAGGGGGCGACGACGCGGAACCAGCTATATTGGCGCGGCTCGCGCGGTTCGGGCTGGAACCAGTTGCGCGGGTTGACCGGGCGGATCTCGATCGGACGCGCGCGCAGGAAGAAGCGCTTGAACTTTTCCGGGATCTGGTCGCGGATCTGCTCGCGCAGTTCGGCTTCGGAGCGCAGTTCCTCGGGCGGCGGCACGTCGGGCATCGCGTCCTGGTGGTGCAGGCCTTCGTCGGGCAGGTGGAAGGAGGCCGCCATGTTGAGGATCGGCTTGCCCTTCTGCATCGCGATCACGCGGCGATTGGCGAAGCTGCGCCCCTCGAAGTCGCGCACTACGCGATAGAGGATTGGATAATCCTCGTCGCCCGCGCGCATGAAATAGGCGTGGAGCGAGTGCGCGACCTTGCCGTCCTCGACCGAGCGCTGCGCCGCCTGCAGTGCCTGGGCGATCACCTGGCCCCCGAACACGCGGCCGACGCCGCCCGGCTGGCGGGCGCCGCGATAGAGATCGGTGTCGAGCGTCTCGACGTCGAGCAGCGCGGTCAGGCCGGCGACGAGCGCTTCGGGGGATTTGGCTTCCTCCATCAGTAGCCGGCCGCTTCGGCCAGCGCATTGGCATGATAGTTGGAATCACCGAACATCTCGGCGAGCACGCGAGCGCGCTTCATGTAGAAGCCGATGTCATATTCGTCGGTCATGCCGATGCCGCCATGCATTTGGATACCCTCCTGCACGGCAAGCGTGGTGGCAAGCCCGGTCATCGCCTTGGCGATCGCGACCGCCTCGTCGGCAGGTTCGCCGGCATCGAGCAGCTGCTGCGCCTTGAGCGTGGCGGCGCGGGCGACTTCCAGCTCGCTATAGAGATGCGCGGCGCGGTGCTGGAGCGCCTGAAAGCTGCCGATCAACGTCCCGAACTGCTTGCGTTCCTTGAGATAGCCCAGCGTCATGTCGCTCGCGCCCGCACCGACGCCGAGCAGTTCGGCCGAGGCGCCGGCGCCGGCAGCGCGGAGCAGGCGGCCGAGCGGACCGGCGCCCGCATCGATCTCGCCCACCACCGCATCGGTGGTGACCTCGACACCGTCGAAGGTCGCGTGCGCGGCTAGGCTGGAGTCGGCGAGGCGCTCGGGACGGAGGTCGAGCCCGGCGGCCTTGGGATCGATCGCGAAGAGGGTCATGCCTTCCGCGTCCATATCGCTGCCGGCGGTGCGGGCGGTGACGAGGATCAGGTCGGCGGCATGGGCGTGGTGGGCGAAGCGCTTGGTGCCGGTCAGCCGGAAGCCGTTGCCGGCGCGCTCGGCCTTGAGCGCTACCGCGCGGCCGAATTTGGGTTTTTCGTCATGCGCGATCGCGATCACCGCCTCGCCGGCCGCGATGCCGGGGAACCAGCGCTCGGCGTGCGCGGTGCCCTTCAGCGCCTCGACCGCGGCGACGGCGGTGGAGAGGAAGGGGGAGGGGGTGAGGTTGCGGCCGACCTCCTCCAGCACCACGCCCGCCTCGACATGGCCGAGGCCCAGGCCGCCCGATGCCTCCGGGATCAGGATGCCGGTGAGGCCCATCTCGGCGAACTGCTTCCACAGGTCGCGGCTGAAGCCGGTAGGGTCCTTGGCGTCGCGCATCGCGCGGAGGTGGCGGACCGGGGCATGTTCGGCGACGAACTCGCGCGCGGTGTCGCGGAGCATCGTCTGTTCGTCGTTGAGGTAGAGCGGCATGGCTGGGTCCCGATGATTGATGTCACGAGCGCGCGGTTCGCTGCCCTGGTCTCCGCCGGGGCGTCCGCCGCCTCAGCCCGGCAGTTCGAGGATCCGCTTGGCGACGATGTTGAGCTGGATCTCGCTGGTCCCGCCCTCGATCGAATTGGCCTTGGTGCGCAGCCAGGCGCGCGGCTTGGCGCCCTTGGCCGAGGCCGCGCTCTCCCATTCCAGCGCATCCGATCCGCCGGCGGCCATGATCAGCTCGTGGCGCTGCTTGTTCAGCTCGGTGCCGACATATTTCATCATGCTCGGCTGGGCGGGGTGGGCGCGGCCGGCCTTCAATTCGTCGAGGAAGCGCTCGGACATCGCCGAGAAGGCGCGCATCCGCACCTCGAACAGCGCGATCTGGGCGCGGAGGATCGGATCGGCGAGCCGGCCCTGATCGTCGAGCCCGATCGTCGCGATCGCGCCCTCGATCAGCGGATTGCCGCCGGCCCGGTCGAGCCCCATGCCCGAGATCATCTCGCGCTCATGGCCGAGCAGATATTTGGCGACGTCCCAGCCCTTGTTCTCCTCGTGGACGCGCTGGGACTTGGGCACCTTCACATTGTCGAAGAAGGTTTCGCAGAAGGGGGAGTAGCCCGAGATCAGCAGGATCGGCTTGGTCGAGACGCCGTGCGAAGCCATGTCGAACAGCAGGAAGCTGATCCCGCCCTGCTTGGCCTCCTTGGAGGTGCGGACCAGGCAGAAGATCCAGTCGGCCTTGTCGGCATAGCTGGTCCACACCTTCTGGCCGTTGACGACATAATGGTCGCCGGCATCCTCGGCCCAGGTCTGGAGGCCGGCCAGGTCGGAACCGGCATTGGGTTCGGAATAGCCCTGGCACCAGCGGATCTCGCCGCGGGCGATCTTGGGGAGATGTTCGAGCTTCTGTTCCTCGGTACCGTATTTGAGCAGCGCCGGGCCGAGCATCGAGATGCCGAAGCTGTTGAGCGGGGTCCGCGCGCCCATCCGCTTCATCTCTTCGCGCAGGATCTTGGTTTCGGCCGGGGAAAGCCCGCCGCCGCCATACTCCGTCGGCCAGTCGGGCACCGTCCAGCCGCGTTCCGCCATCCGGTCCATCCAGAGTTTCTGGTCGGGATGCGCCCAATCGGGATTGCGCCCGCCCCAGACGATGTCCTTCTCGGACCGGATCGGCTCGCGCATGGTGGCTGGGCAGTTCGCCTCCAGCCAGGCGCGGGTTTCGCTCCGGAAGCTATCGAGATCCTGCGTCATCATCCTCTCCTTTAGCCCTCTCCTCGTAAGAAGAGGGCGGGCAGGGCGACGGTTTTCCCATCTTGTCCCCACCCGCGCTCGACGGCGTTGTTTAGCGGTTGAACTTCTCGCCCTTTTCCGCCTTCTCGCGGAGCAGCGGGGCGACTTCGAAGCCGTATTTCTCCAGGCCCTCGACGATCTTCTTCAGGCCTTCGGTGTCGGCCCAGAACATCGGCCCGCCTCGGTAGGGAGGCCAGCCATAGCCATAGACCCACACCACATCGATGTCGCTCGCCCGCTGCGCCATGCCTTCGGCGAGGATCAGCGCGCCCTCGTTGACCATGGTGTAGAGCGTGCGGACGACGATCTCCTCCTCGGTGATCTCGTGGCTCGGCACGTTCAGCTTGCCGCGCCATTCCTCGATCAGCTCGGCGACGCGCGGGCTGTTCGAGGGCTGCCGCTTCTCGTCATAATCGTAGAAGCCGGCGCCCTTCTTCTGGCCCCAGCGACCCTCGGCGGCGAGCGCGTCGCGGATATTCTCGATGCGGTTGGGATCGCGGTGCCAGCCGATGTCGACGCCGGCGAGGTCGGCCATCTGGAACGGCCCCATCGGCATGCCGAAGGCGACATGGACCTTGTCGATCTGCTCGGGCGTGGCGCCTTCGAGCAGCATCTTGGTGGCTTCCACCTGGCGCGGCATCAGCATGCGGTTGCCGATGAAACCGTAGCAGACGCCCGCAATGACGGCGACCTTCTTGATCTTCTTGCTGAGCGCCATCGCGGTGGCCAGCACGTCGTCGGCGGTCTTGGCGCCGCGGACGATTTCGAGCAGCTTCATGACATTGGCCGGGGAGAAGAAGTGCAGCCCCACCACGTCCTGCGGGCGGCTGGTGGCGGCGGCGATCTCGTCGATGTTGAGATAGCTGGTGTTCGAGGCGAGGATCGCGCCCGGCTTGGCGATTGTGTCGAGCCGGCCGAACACGTCCTTCTTCACGTCCATGCTCTCATAGACGGCCTCGATGATCAGGTCGCACTCCGCGAGATCGTCGAAGTTGAGCGTGGGCTTGAGCAGGCCCATCGCCTTTTCGACCTGCTCGGCGGTCATGCGGCCCTTGGCGGCGCTCGCCTCGTAATTCTTGCGCATCACCCCGGTGCCGCGATCGAGCGCCTCCTGCGCCATCTCGACGATGGTCACCGGCACGCCGGCCGACAGGAAGTTCATGCTGATCCCGCCGCCCATCGTGCCGGCGCCGATCACGCCCACGCGGCGAATGTCGCGCAGCTGGATGTCGTCGGCGATGCCGTCGATCTTGGCCGCCTTGCGCTCGGCGAAGAAGATGTGGCGCAGCGCCGCCGACTGCTGGCCCATGATCAGCTTCATGAAGCCCATCCGCTCGGCCTGGACGCCTTCGGCATAGGGCTTGCCGGCGGTCTGCTCGATGATGTCGATGATCGTGTTCGGCGCGTCGAGCCCGCGGAAGCGCTTGGCGTTGGCGGCGCGGAACTTGGCGAAGGTCTCCGCATCGACGGTGACCGGGCGTTCGCTGGAGCGCGAGACCGGCTTGCCGATCACCTCGTTCGCGAAGGCGACGGCATCGGCGAGCAGGCTGTCTTCGCCCGCGAGACGGTCGACGAGCCCGGCTTCCTTGGCCTGGACGGCCGGGATCGGGTCGCCCTTGGTCGCCATCTCCAGCGCGACTTCGACGCCCGCGACGCGCGGCATGCGCTGGGTGCCGCCGGCACCGGGAAGGATGCCGAGCTTCACCTCGGGCAGGCCGAACTTCGCCGAGGGCACGGCGATGCGATAGTGCGAGGCGAGCGCCACCTCGCAGCCGCCGCCCAGCGCGGTGCCGTGGACGGCGGCGATCACCGGCTTGTCGAGCGCCTCGATCTGGTCGACCAGCACCGGCAGCGACGGCTCGGCCATCGCCTTGCCGAACTCGGTGATGTCGGCGCCCGCGAAGAAGGTCTTGCCGGCGCAGGTGATGACGACCGCCTGGATGCTGTCGTCGCTCCTGGCTTCTTCGATGCCGGCCTGCAGCCCCTGCCGCACCGCGGCGCCGAGCGCGTTCACGGGCGGATTGTCGGAGGTGAGGATCAGGACGTTGCCCTGACGGCTGGTGGTAATCACGGACATGTCGTCGAACTCCCTAGTTCGCAATTCCGGCCGCGGCCGGGATGGGGTGGGCAGCGCTCATCGGGTGAGCGCCGAGTAGATCAGCGTCTTCAGCTCGCGCCGGATCGGGTAGAGCATCGACGGGGAAAACTGCGTCATGAACACCATCGAGAGCCGCTCGACGGGATCGACGAAGAAGGCGGTCGAGAACATGCCGCCCCAGTAGAATTCGCCGACCGAGCCGGGGATCATCGTCTTGGCGACGTCCATATTGATCGCGAAGCCCAGGCCGAAGCCGACGCCGGCATTGGTCGTCTCGCTGAACAGTCCGCGCGACAGGCTGGCAAGGTCGCGGCCGCCGGGCAGGTGGTTGATCGTCATCAGCTGGATCGTCTTGGGAGAGACGAGCCGCACCCCGTCCAGCTCGCCGCCGTTCAGCAGCAGCGTGTTGAACCGGTGATAGTCGAGCGCGGTCGACACCAGCCCGCCGCCGCCCGAGAGCAGTCGGGGAAAGCGCGACCAGGCCGAGGCCTCGCCGCGATCGTAGAGCACGCGGCCTTCGCCTTCCTTCATCGTCCAGCAATCGGCGAGGCGGTGCGCCTTGTCTTGCGGAACCTGGAAGAAGGTGTCGTGCATGCCGAGCGGCGCGAAGATGCGTTCGGCGAAGAAGCGGTCGAGCGTGGTCCCCGAAAGTCGCTCGACCACCGCGCCCAGCACGTCGGTCGCGACCGAATAGGTCCAGGCCTCGCCGGGAGAGAATTCCAGCGGCAGCGTGCCCAGCGCCGCGACGAAGTCGTCGAGCGTCAGATTGCCGTGCCAGCTCTCGATCCGCCCGGCGCGATAGGCGGCGTCGACCGGCGAGCGCTCCTGGAAGCCATAGGTGAAGCCGGCGGTATGGCGCAGCAGGTCGACCATCCGCATCGGCTGGGCGGTCGGCATCGTCACGAACGCCGTGCCATCGCCGCCGCCGGCATAGACGCCGACGCCCTTCAGCGCGGGCAGGACATGGTGCACCGGGGTGTCGAGCGCGACCAGCCCTTCTTCCAGCAGCAGCATGAAGGCGAGGCTGGTGATCGGCTTGGTCATCGAGGCGATGCGGAACAGCGTCGATTCGTCGACCGGCGCGCCGCCCTCGCGCGCTGCACCCTGGTGCGAGAAATGCACGATCCGCCCGTCACGCGCGATCAGCAGCTGCGCGTGCGGCAGCTTGCCGGAATCGAGATAGCGCGCCTTCACAAAGGCATCGATCCGCGCCAGGCGGCGTGCATCGAATCCATGGGCGATCGGGTCCTCGACTTCCATCGCTGGCGGCATACCTCTCGTTCGAAACGTGCGCAATGCACCTTCTGGCGGGTGCCTGCTTTCTATTGCCTTGAGCGGGCGGCAAATCAACACTAACGTGAGGACAGGGTGGTGCTTGCGCCAAACCCAAAGTTCAGAATTCGATGGAGAGAGCTGCCTTGACCCTCGAACCGATCGTGCCCTTGCCCGCGGATTGGCCAAAAGCCCCGCTGACCGCCGTCGACGCCCTGCTCACCGCGCCCGGCGCCAAGTTCGAAATGGAGACGGTGGAGATTCGCGGGATCCCGACGCGGGTGTGGAAGAACAGCCCCCCCAACGCCGCGATCCTCGCTCGCCTGGCGCGCGGCTATGGCGATCGGCCGTTCACCGTCTACCAGGACGAGCGGGTCAGCTACGAGGCAAACTATCGCGCGACCTGCCATCTTGCCTCGTGGATGCAGGCGCAGGGCGTGGCCAAAGGAGACCGCGTCGCGCTGGCGATGCGCAACCTGCCCGAATGGCCGACGATCTTCTTCGCGGCGGTAAGCATCGGCGCGATCCTGGTGCCGCTCAACGCCTGGTGGACGGGTGCCGAGCTCGAATATGGCATGAAGGATTCGGGCGCGAAGCTGCTCTTCGTTGACGGCGAGCGGCACGAACGGCTGAAGCAATGCTATGCCGCGTTGCCGGATCTGGAACGGGTGGTGGTCAGCCGCGCCTGTACGCCGCTGGAAAGCGAGGTGGTCGCGCTCGAGTCCATCGTCGGGCCCTGCACCGGCTGGGCGGCACTGCCCGACATCGCCTTTCCCGAGGTTGCGATCGCGCCGGACGATGACGTGACACTGTTCTACACCAGCGGCACCACCGGCAACCCCAAGGGCGCGGTGGGAACGCATCGCAACCTGATGACCAACATCCTCACTTCGGGTTACTCGGTCGCGCGCGCCATGCTGCGCCGGGGCGAGATGCCGCCACCCGCACCGCCCTACAAGGTGGGGCTGCTGGTGATTCCGCTGTTCCATGTGACGGCGTGCAGTGCGGGGCTGATGGCGCTGATCGCCGCGGGCGGTACGGTGGTGTTCATGCGCCGCTGGGAGCCTGTGGAGGCGATGGAGATCATCCAGCGGGAGAAGGTCAACCAGACCGGCGGCGTGCCGACCATCGCCTGGCAGCTGCTCGAACATCCCGAGCGCGCCAGCTATGATCTTTCCAGTCTCGACACCATTTCCTACGGCGGAGCGCCGTCCGCGCCCGAACTGGTGAAGCGCATCTACGAGGAGTTCGGCGCGCTCCCCGGCAATGGCTGGGGCATGACCGAGACGATGGCCACGGTCACCCACCATACCGGCGAGGATTACATCGCCCGGCCGACCAGCGCTGGTCCGCCGGTGCCGGTCGCCGAGCTCAAGATCATGGATGTGGACGGCACGCGCGAACTTCCCGTCGGCGAAGTCGGTGAGCTTTGGGCCAAGGGGCCGATGATCGTGAAGGGTTATTGGAACAAGCCCGAAGCGACCGCCGAGACCTTCCGGGAAGGCTGGGTCCGCACAGGCGACCTGGCGCGGCTGGACGAGGAGGGTTTCCTCTACATCGTCGATCGCGCCAAGGACATCATCATCCGCGGCGGCGAGAACATCTATTCGTCGGAAGTGGAGGACGTGCTCTACGCGCACCCGGCGGTGACGGACGCAGCGCTGATCGGCGTGCCGCACCGCGCGCTCGGCGAGGAGCCGGTGGCGGTGGTCCATCTCGCCCCGGGAACCTCTGCGACAGAGGCGGAGCTCCAAGCCTTTGTCCGCGAGCGCATCGCAGCCTTCAAGGTGCCGGTGGCGATCCGCTTCTCGGAGGAAACCCTGCCGCGCAACGCCAATGGCAAGATCCTGAAGAAGGATCTGAAGGCGCTGTTCGTCCGCGATCAGGTGGCTTGACCTGCGGGTCGCTCAGCTGGGGAAGGACTCGCGTCTGAGCCAGCCGAGCGCCCGCAGCTCGGGAACCATCGCGCGCGCTACCGGCACCTCGCGGCCGTCGGCGAGCCGGAGCCGCAGGTTGCGATCCTGTCGTACCGTATCGACGACGGCTGCTCTGGCCACCCACCAGCTGCGATGCACGCGCACGCCCTTGCCATCGAGCTGGGCCACCGCGTCGCGCATCCGCATCAGGATCATCGCGCTGCCGTGCACGCTGTGCACGCGGAGATAATGGTCCTCATTCTCCAGACACAGCACTTCCCCGCGCAGGTGCGGGGGCATCAGGTCCAGAAAGGCGGGAAGTCCGTCCGACTTCAACGCCTCGGGGGAAACTACGATGGGTTCTGGTTCGGGATCCGTCTTTGCAGGATGCTCGACGCGCGGCGCGTCGCGCCGTGCCAGCAGCTGCACGATCGTCACCGTCGCACCGATGATCAGCGTCTGGAGATAGCCGGTGACCAGTCCGCCGACGCGTACCGACTCCCAGTCCGATCCAGCCGAGGCGAAGACGATCACCATGCTGGTCGGAAAGGCGCCGAGCGCGCACGCGGCGGCGATCGCAGCGGCGCGGGGCAGGCCGGTCTGACGAGACAGTGCCCCGCCGGCCGCGATCACCGGGCGGAAGAACGCATACCCCGTCACCAGGTACATGGACCAATGCAACAGGCGCGGGCCGACCGGAGTTTCATAGGATCCGAACGGACCGAGCGCGGTGAGCGCCAGGATGAGGCCGACCAGCACCGCCAGCTCCGCCTGCCATCTGCGTGGTGGCCTCATGTGGTGCGCCCGTTCACGCTTCGCCAATGGGGCAAGCACTGGCGCCAGGCGCTCTTTGCGAAGCGCCGCGTTCCAATTCCGAACTTCCGCTCGCCCGCTGCCTGCCACCCGGCAACGTCGCCGAAACGGAGGCACTCATGAACGACCATGCACATCCCGCCCAGACTGTTCCCCATCGCGACCGGCTGATCGTCGCCCTCGGCGCGGTCGCCGACGGTGCCATCCTGCTCGCCATCGTCCACGGCCTTGCAAGCGGAGCCGTCGCCCGGTCAAGCGTTCGCAGCCTCTGGCTCCTCGCGCATCTGGGCGCCGTACTGCCGGCGCTGCCGCTCGGCGCCTATGTCCTGACCGCGCGCAAGGGGGACACGCTTCACCGCGGGCTTGGCAAGTGCTGGGCGGTGCTGATGCTGCTGGCGGCGCTTTCCAGCTTCGGGCTGCGAGGCGTGACGGGCGGGCTGAGTCCCATCCACCTGCTGTCGATCCTGGTGCTGGCGATGATTCCGCGTGGAGTCCTGCTGGCACGTGCGCATCGTATCGCGGCCCATCGGCGGGTGATGTCGCTCACCTATCTGGGCCTCGCGGTGGCAGGGCTGTTCACGCTGCTGCCGGGCAGGCTGCTCGGAAGCTGGCTGTTCAGCTGAGAGCCGCATGCGCTACCACCCGGGCCAGGGCATCGCGCCATCCGGCCATTCGGGTCGCCCGCACGGGCGCCTCCATTTGTGGCTCGAAGGTGCGGAAGGTACCGCGCATCATTGCGGCATCGTCGAGGCTGGCGAACATCCCGCAACCCACCCCGGCCAGCATTGCCGCGCCCAGCGCGGTCGTCTCTGCGAAATCGGGGCGGTCGACAGGTAGGGCGAGGATATCCGCCAGATCCTGCGCGATCCAGTCGTTGGTCACCATGCCGCCATCGACGCGCAGCCGCGCCCATTGTGCGCCATCGGCGGCGAACGCGGTTTCCAGGTCGTGGCTCTGGTGCGCCATCGCCTCCAGCGCTGCCCGTACGATATGCGCCCGCCCGGCGGCGAAGCTGAGCCCGGAGATGGCCGCGCGCGCCTCCGGCTCCCACCAGGGCGCGCCGAGCCCGGTCAGCGCGGGCACGCAATAGACACCGCCATTGTCCGGCACCGATCGCGCCAGCGTCGCCGTTTCCGCGGCGGTGGCGATCAGTCCCAGCGAATCGCGCAGCCACTGCACCAGGCTTCCGGCGACGAACACCGAGCCCTCCAGCGCGTAGGTGCGGCGCCCGCCAAGCTGCCACAGCACCGTCGACAGCAGCCGATGGCGCGAGCGCGGTTGCAGCGTGCCCGCATTGGTGAGCACGAAGGCGCCGGTACCGAACGTCGCCTTCGTGTCGCCCGGCGTCAGGCAAGCCTGGCCGATCGTCGCCGCCTGCTGGTCGCCGGCCAGGCCGCAGATCGGGATCGCCCCGCCGAACGCCCGCGTCACGCCGAGCCGCTCGGCGCAGTCGACAATTTCGGGCAGTGCCGCGCGGGGGGCGTCGAACTGGTCGATCAGTCCGTCGCTCCACGCCCCGCTGCCCAGTCCCATCAGCAGCGTGCGCGAAGCGTTGGTGGCATCGGTGACGTGAAGGCCGCCGGTCAGCTTCCACACCAGCCAGCTTTCCACCGTCCCGATCGCCAGCCGGTCACCCGCTGCCTTCAGCTGTGGCCAGTTCGCCATGGCCCAGGCGATCTTGGTCCCGGAAAAATAGGGATCGAGCAGGAGCCCGGTGCGCGCCTGGATGCCGGGTTCCTCGCCCGCCTCGCGCAGTTTCTGGCACAGGGGCGCGCTGCGCCGATCCTGCCAGCTTATCGCGGGAGCCAGCGGAATGCCGGTGGTCTTGTCCCAGAACACCACCGTCTCGCGCTGGTTGGTGATGCCGATGGCTGCGATCCGCTGATGACCGCCGGCCAATGCCACGATCTCGGCGGCACAGGCATGGCTTTGTCGCCAGATTTCGTCGGCATCGTGTTCGACGAGTCCGGGGCCGGGATAATGCTGCGATAGTTCTGCAGATTTGCTTGCAACACATTGCCCCGACGGCGCGAAGAGCATCGCTCGGGTAGAGGTCGACCCCTCGTCGATCACCAGAAGCAATTCGGCCATGCGAGTGAGGCTAGCTGGCAACAGATGGCGCCGCAATTGCGCCGTGTTGGGGCCTTGCATTGCCGCGACAGCACGGCGTCTCTACACTGTACCAGGAAGGGATTTTCGCGTGGATCAGCGTACGGGCAGAATCGGGGACGAGCATGGTGGCGGGGGAGGGATCCCGGATCCGCTGCTTGGGGCCGATCTGCCCGAGGAGATGGACGCAGAACCCCAGACGCCCAGCCTGCGCCGCGACCGGCTGATGGCGGCGCTGGTGCTGATCGCCGGTATGGGGCTGGTGCTGGCGCTGCCCTTTGCGCTGCAGGCCGGCGCGCGTTTCTTCCTGCCGGTCACCGCCTCGCTCGTCATCGCGATTGCGCTGGTGCCGATGCTGGAGTGGCTGGAGCGTCACCGCCTTCCCGCGCCGATCGCGGCCTTTCTCTGCGTGCTGCTGTTCCTGACCGCGGCGAATGTCGCGCTCGCGTCGATCGTCGTGCCGGCGTGGCAGTGGATCCGCCGGCTGCCCGAGAGCATTCCCAAGATCCAGCACAACCTCGAACCGCTGATCCGCTTCTATTCGAACCTCGAGCGGTTCGTGAACAAGACGCTGAACAACTTCGCCTCCGCACCGGTGCGCCAGCCGGTGGTGCAGGCCGCGCAGCCGCCGACCTCGCTGATGGACCTATTCACTACCTCGGCCCCCTCGGCGCTGATCGAGATGTTCTTCGCGATTCTCGTGATCTACTTCTTCCTTTCCGGCTGGACCCGGCTGCGCCGCCGCGCGATCACCAGCCGCTCGAGCTTCGGCGGCGCGATGGCCACCGCGCGGGTGATCCAGGACGTGGTGGACGATACCTCGGCCTATCTGGGCACCATCACCCTCATCAACTTCACCCTGGGCCTGATCGTCGCAGGTGCCTTGTGGCTGATGGGGATGCCGACGCCGCTGATGTGGGGCGGCCTCGTCGCGCTGCTCAACTACATTCCGTACATCGGCCCGGTGATCGCGGCGCTGCTGCTCGCCGTTGGCGGGCTGATGTCCTACGCCGATATCGGCACCGCAATGGTGCCGCCCGCGATCATGATCGCGGCGCATCTGGTGGAGGCCAATGTCGTCACGCCGCTGATCGTCGGGCACCGGCTCACCATCAATCCGATCATGATTCTGATCTCGCTGAGCTTCTGGGGCTGGGTTTGGGGCACCACCGGCGCGCTGCTGGCGGTGCCGCTGCTGATCATCATCCAGACCGTGCTCAACGCCGCGGGCAAGCCCGACATCGCCGGTTTCCTGTTCGAGCAGGGCACGCTGGTGCGCGATCCGTCGGACATTCGTTCGCGTCGACGCGCGAACCTCGATCAATCCGGTTGACAGCCCGAAAACACGCGGCTAGGTGCCGCCTCCTCGCTTGGCTCAAGCGGGTGTAGCTCAGTTGGTTAGAGCGCCGGCCTGTCACGCCGGAGGTCGCGGGTTCGAGCCCCGTCACTCGCGCCACTCGCCTTGCGGGACTCCAGATGGAATCCGGCGGCGATTGGCCGTCCAAGATTTCCTCGCTTGGGTTTCAAGCGGGTGTAGCTCAGTTGGTTAGAGCGCCGGCCTGTCACGCCGGAGGTCGCGGGTTCGAGCCCCGTCACTCGCGCCACGCGGCGCATCTCCTGATAAACAAGGACATGCGCGCTGGCCGGGCCCTTTGCAGGCCCCGCATTTTCTGCGCTAAGCGGTTGGCGATGATCCCTTCTCCCATTCGCGCGCTTGCGCTGCTGCTCGCCACCACCGCCATGCCTGCCTCGGCCCAGATCGCCGCCGATCCTGCGCGAGTCGAACAGACCGTCCGCACGCTCGCCTCCGATTCGTTCGAGGGCCGCGCCCCCGGCACCCGCGGCGAGGATCGCACGCTCGGCTATCTGGTCGCGCGATTCGAGGCGCTGGGGCTCCAGCCGGCGGGCCCGGACGGCCAGTGGCTGCAGAAGGTGCCGCTGCTCCACACCCGCCTCGGCACGCCCGCGACGCTGCGATTCGACGGCCCCAGGGGCGCGATGCCGGTCGAGCAGGCCAAGGACCTCTACGTCTCGACGATTCGACCTGACGCCGCCGCGCGAATCGCCGGCGCCCCGGTGGTGTTCGTCGGCTACGGCGTCACCGCGCCCGAGCGGCAGTGGGACGACTTCAAGGGCGCCGACCTGAAGGGCAAGGTCGTGGTGTTCCTCATCAACGATCCCGATTTCTCGGCGGAGCAGGGAGAGCCGGTCGCCGGCAAGTTCGGCGGCCGGACAATGACCTATTATGGCCGCTGGACCTACAAGTTCGAGGAAGCCGCCCGGCGCGGCGCGGTCGGCGCGCTGATCGTCCACGACACGCCGGGCGCCGGCTATGGCTGGAACGTGGTGATCAGCAGCGGCGGCGAGAATTACGACATCGTCCGCAAGCCCGAAGAGCTGACCAGCGTGGCGCTGCAGGGCTGGCTGGAGGGCGGGGCGGCGACGCGGCTGTTCGCCGCCGCCGGGCTGGACCTCGCCAAGCTGCGGGTCGAGGCGCGCAAGGCGAGCTTCCGCCCGGTGCCCCTGGAAGGCGTGCGCTTCACTGCCGACGTCCCGGTCACCGCCGAACAGGTCGACAGCTACAATGTACTGGCGAAGATCCCCGGCAGCGAGCGGCCGGACGAAGCGGTGATGTTCGGCGCGCATTGGGACGCGTATGGCGCCGGCAAGCCCGACGCCACGGGCCGGATCTACCGCGCCGGCGCCAATGACGACGCGCTCGGCATCGCCGGGCTGCTCGAGATCGCCCGGGCGATGCAGGCGGGGCCCAGGCCCAGGCGCAGCGTCGTCTTCGCGGCGTGGACGGCGGAGGAGCGGGGACTGCTCGGCTCGCTCTATTATACGCAGCACCCGGTGGTGCCGATGGCGAAGACCGTCGCCAACCTGACGCTCGACATCCTCCAGACCGCGGGCCTCGCCAACGATGTGGTGCTGGTCGGCAAGGGCCAGAACACGCTGGAAGACGCCATGGCCCGCGTCGCCGCGACGCAGGGGCGCCGGGTGACGCCCGAGGGGCTGCCCGAGCGCGGCCTGTTCTACCGCGCCGATCACTTCTCCTTCGCCAAGCAGGGCGTGCCGACGCTGCTGCTGATGGGCATCGCCGGCGCCTCGGACCTCAAGCAGGGCGGCACGGCGGCGGGGCAGGCGTGGATCGATGCCTATACCGGCCAATGCTACCATCAGGCCTGCGACGCCTGGGGGCCGGACTGGAACCTGGCGGGCGCGGTGCAGGACATCGACCTGCTCGGCACGATCGGCGCGGAACTGGCGAACGGCTCGGCTTGGCCGACGTGGAAGGCGGGGTCCGAGTTCAAGGCGGTGCGGGAGCGGAAGTAAGCCGCTGACCACTCACTGCCTTATGCGGTTTTGCATTAAAGCGAGGAGGGCGGCCAGAAGGGTCGGGAGGCAGTCATTGGCTTGCTGTCGATTTCAGGCTAAAAATTTCTCATGTTCTGGCTCGCCCTTCTCTTCGCTGCAGATGCTCCAACTGCGTCCGACGTGCATGCGCTGGAAGAAATGCGCGTCTTCGAATCTCGAGTTGACGTCGCGAAGGACGGAAAAAGATTCGTCGAATTTTCGCCGACTGTCGAAACGAGGAATCTGACGTGCAGTTCGCTTTCGAAGCACGTTTACGAATGCGGGTATGAGGCGCGCATAAAGGAGTTGTTCGACCGCGACTTCGGCCAATGGGAGGCCCGCCGCGAAAAAATCGAACGCCGACAGGGTGGGTGGCGGCGCATCACCTGAATGCAGTGGACAAGGACCGGACGCGGTCTATTTCTTTGCGTTGGCTGTAAGATCGCGCAACGAAGACGCTCCTTCGTCTCCAAACGGGAACGCGCCAACTCACCCCCGCCAGCGCCCTGTCTCCATCCAGCGCAGCAGCGGCTTGAGCGGCAGGATCCAGACGATCCCCAGCGCCAGGTAGATCAGCGTCTGCACCAGGATCGGCAGTGCGCCGATCTGCCCGGAGAAGCTCGCGACTAGCACCACCCACACCAGGATCAGCCCGATGATCGCCAGCGCGCCGGCGGGTTTGCGCCAGCTGGGGCTCATGGCTCGGCGTGCCGGCGCATGCCCTGCTCGGTCACGATGGCGTGGAGCGGCACGTCCCAGATGTCGGCGGGGAGGGCGGGAACTTCCTGCGCCGACCAGGCGACGCCCACGCGCCAGGCCGACTCGTACCGGGCGAAGGCGCGGTCATAATGGCCGGCGCCCTGGCCGAGGCGGTTGAGCCGGGGATCGAAACCGATCAGTGGGGTGAGGATCACGTCGGGGGCGACTTCAGGCGCCGATTCGTCCGGCTGGCGCAACCCGAACGGGCCGGCGACCAGCGGCGCGCCCATGTCCCAGGCGAGGAAGCGGATCGGCGCGGCGCGGTCGATCACGTGCGGCAGCGCGAGTGCACAGCCGCGCTCGGCGGCGGCGGCGGCGAGCTGAGTGGGATCGGCCTCGCTGCCCACCGGGCAATAGGTGGCGACGATCATCCCCGGCGAGAGTCGCTCGACAAAGGCGTCCGGCGCCCGGATCGCGGTGCTCGATTGCGAGGCGAACAGGTCGCGCTCGGCGCGAAGCCTGGCGCGGAGGGCGGGCTTGTCCATCAGCATCGCGTGGGCATGGAAGGTGTGACGGGAACCACCATGGGCCGTTTGCCTGAATATCCACCGACGCACAGAACGTCAGGTGGGAACCATGTGTTGCAGACCAGGATCTGCACAGGGACAGCTCCCATGGATGAAGATTATAGCCTCAGGGATAATTGCTAAGGCTCGCACCGGGCAGTTCCCGCCACAGCCCTATTTAGGATGCTGCGGCGCTTTCCTCAAGGGTAGAAGCGATCGCTTCCAGCCGATCGGCGATCCGCGCGAGCAGTTCGTCCGAAACCGCCGGGGCGGCGGGGGCGGCAGGGGGCGGTGGCGGCACCCGTTCTGCCTCGTCCAGCGCGTCCGCCAGGATCAGCGCGAGATAGAGCAGCGTCCGCTCGCCCGCCTGGCCGCCGGCGGCGCGCAACGCGGCATCGGCATGGCCTGCGATCTTGGCTTCCAGCGCGCGCAGATGCGGCGTATCGTCCTCGCGCGCTGAAACCGTATAGCTGCGCCCGGCAACGTGCAGCGTGATGTCTGCCATCAGCCCTGTGCCTCCTTACCCGGATCCGCGTCCGCATCGTCCTCTGGGGGAAGCGCGCTCTCGGTCTCCAGCGCGATCAGCGCGTCCAGGTCACCGATCGCCGATTCGATTCGGGTGCGCAACGTTGTGTTGCGGCGTTGCAGCCGGGCGCGGCCATCGGCGTTGGACGCCGCCGCTCGCTCGATACGCTTCAGAGCCCGTTCGATACGGTCTACTACTTGGTCGGACATTGTCATGCCGGATAGCATGGATCGCCCGGGCGACAAGACCGCCAACGCATATTGCATCGCAGGAACGGGCACGGCCGATGGTTGACGTGGCGCCCACACGCTTCCAAAGGCGTGCGCGACCAGACGGGGAATAACACGTGACAGCATCCTTCGCCGATTGCGCCAACGCCATCCGCGCGCTTTCCATGGACGCGGTGGAAGCCGCCAATTCGGGTCACCCCGGCATGCCGATGGGCATGGCCGATGTCGCGACCGTCCTCTTCCAGCGCTATCTCAAGTTCAATCCTGCCGATCCCGCCTGGCCGGATCGCGACCGGTTCGTGCTGTCGGCGGGCCATGGCTCGATGCTGCTCTACTCGCTGCTGCACCTGACCGGCTATGCACGCCCGACGCTCGACGATATCAAGAACTTCCGCCAGATCGGCAGCCCGTGCGCGGGCCACCCGGAGAATTTCGAGCTCGCCGGCGTCGAATGCACCACCGGCCCGCTGGGCCAGGGCCTCGCGATGGCGGTGGGCATGGCGATCGCCGAGCGGCACCTCAACGCGACCTTCGGCGACGATCTGGTCGATCACAAGACCTGGGTGATCGCCGGTGACGGGTGCCTGATGGAAGGCATCAACCACGAAGCGATCGGCATCGCCGGGCACCTGAAGCTCAACCGCCTGATCGTGCTGTGGGACGACAACAACATCACGATCGACGGCCCGGTCTCGCTGTCGTCGGTCGAGGACATTCCCGCCCGCTACCGCGCGACCGGCTGGAACGTGCTCGAATGCGACGGCCATGACGAGGCGGATATCGTCCGCGCGCTCGACCAGGCGATCGCCAGCGACAAGCCGGTGCTGGTCAAGTGCCGCACGGTGATCGGCAAGGGCGCACCGAACAAGGAGGGCACGTCCAAGGTCCATGGTTCGCCGCTGGGCAAGGACGAAGTCGCCGCCGCGCGCGCCGCACTCGGCTGGAACCACCCGGCCTTCGAGATCCCCGGCGAGATCCGCGACGCCTGGCTGGCCGCCGGTGCGCGCGGCGCCGCGCCGCACGCCGCGTGGGCCGAGCGCCTCGCCGCGCACCCGGATCGCCTCGGCTGGGAACGCCGCGGTACCGTGCAGCCGAACCTGCTCCGGCCGCATGTCCAGAGCCTGCTCGCCAACCCGCAAAAGGTCGCGACCCGCAAGGCGTCCGAACTGGCGCTGGAGGCGGTCAACGCGATCCTCGACGAGACGATCGGTGGCTCGGCCGACCTCACCGGCTCGAACAACACGCTGACCAAGGGGCTGCAGCGGCTCGACGCCGACAATTATGGCGGCCGCTACCTCAATTACGGCATCCGCGAATTCGGCATGGCCGCGGCGATGAACGGCATGGCGCTGCACGGGGGCGTGATCCCCTATGGCGGCACCTTCCTCGTGTTTGCGGATTATGCGCGCGCCGCGATCCGCCTCTCGGCACTTCAGCATGCGCGCGTCGTCTATGTGATGACGCACGATTCGATCGGCCTCGGCGAGGATGGCCCGACGCACCAGCCGATCGAGCATCTGATGAGCCTGCGCATGATCCCGAACCTCGACGTGTGGCGCCCGTGCGACGTCGTCGAGACCGCCGAGGCCTGGGAAGCCGCGCTCGCCAAGACCGACGGCCCGGCGCTGATCGCGCTCAGCCGCCAGAACCTGCCGCAGCTGCGCACCGAAGCCGCCGAGAACCGCTCGGCCCGCGGTGCCTATGCGCTGCTGGAGGCCGAGGCGCCGCGCAAGGTGGTGCTGCTCGCCACCGGCTCGGAAGTCGAAGTCGCCGTCGCGGTGCGCGAGGCGCTGGAGGCGCAGGGCATCGGCGCCGACGTCGTCTCGGTCCCCTGCTTCGAGCGGTTCGACGCGCAGGACGCGGGCTACAAGCGCGACATCCTGCCGGCAGACGCGCTCAAGGTTTCGATCGAGGCCGGCACCACTTTCGGGTGGGAGCGCTATACGGGCACCGACGGCCTGCGCTTCGGCGTGGACGGCTTCGGCGCCTCGGGCCCCTATCTGGGGCTCTACGAACATTTCGGACTCACTGCGGGCGCCATCGTGCCCCAGATCCTCGCTAAGCTGAACGGAGAACAGGCATGACGAAGGTTGCGATCAACGGTTTCGGACGGATCGGCCGTCTGGTGGCACGCGCGATCCTCGAGCGCCCGGAAAGCGGTCTCGAGCTGGTCACGATCAACGATCTGTCGGACGCCAAGTCGAACGCGTGGCTGTTCTCGCGGGACAGCATCCACGGCAAGTATCCCGGCACGGTCGAAGCCGAGGGTAACGACATCGTCGTCGACGGCAAGCGTATCAAGGTGACCGCCGAGCGCGATCCGGCCAACCTGCCGCACGCCGAGAACGGCGTCGACATCGTGCTGGAGTGCACCGGCTTCTTCACCGATCGCGCATCGGCCCAGAAGCACATCGACGCCGGCGCCAAGAAGGTGCTGATCTCGGCTCCGGGCAAGAATGTCGACCTCACCGTCGTCTACGGCGTGAACCACGACAAGCTGACCGCCGAGCACACGATCGTCTCCAACGCATCGTGCACTACCAACTGCCTGGCGCCGGTCGCCAAGGTCCTCAACGACGCGATCGGCATCGAGCGCGGCCTGATGACCACGGTCCACGCCTATACCAACGACCAGAAGATCCTCGACCAGATCCACCCGGACCTGCGTCGTGCGCGTGCCGCCGCCATGTCGATCATCCCGACCACGACCGGCGCTGCCCGCGCGGTGGGCGAGGTGCTGCCGGAGCTCAAGGGCAAGCTCGACGGTTCGGCCGTCCGCGTGCCGGTGCCGGACGGCAGCCTCGTCGACCTGACCTTCCAGCCGAGCCGCGATACCTCGGTCGAGGAAGTCAACGCGGTGCTGAAGGCGGCTTCGGAAAGCGGCCCGCTCAAGGGCGTGCTGGTCTACACCGCCGATCCGATCGTCTCGGCCGACATCGTGCACACGCCCGCCTCGTCGACCGTCGACAGCCTGGAAACGGCCGTGATCGACGGCAAGCTGGTCCGCGTGGTCAGCTGGTACGACAATGAATGGGGCTTCTCGAACCGCATGGTCGACACCGCGACCGTGATGGCGGGGCTCTAAGAGAAAGATCCTCCGTGTACACGGAGGACGACCAAAATCCCCCTCCCGCTTGCGGGAGGGGCTAGGGGAGGGGAGGACGGCGGCACGGGCGAACGGCCCGAGGATCAGCCCCTCCCCCGACCCCTCCCGCAAGCGGGAGGGGAGCGCAGGTTGCGAGCGCTCCGCCAACAGGATGCCGCTCGCGCAGCAATTCATTACGCGAGGGGTTCAGCATGGCGCGCACTTTCAAGACGCTCGACGACATGGGCGATATCACCGGCAAGCGGGTGCTGGTCCGCGAGGACCTCAACGTGCCGATGGCCGACGGCAAGGTAACCGACGACACGCGCCTGCGTGCCGCGATCCAGACCGTCGCCGAACTGGCGGACAAGGGCGCCAAGGTCCTCGTCCTCGCCCATTTCGGCCGCCCCAAGGGCGTGCCCAGCGCCGAATTCTCACTCGCCCAGGTTGTGAAGCCGTTCGAGCAGGTGCTCGGCCGTCCGGTCCGCTATATCGACTGGGAAGGCGATGCCGCCTCGGTCGCGACGCTGAACGACGGCGACATCGCGCTCCTGGAAAACACCCGCTTCTTCGGCGGGGAAGAGAAGAACGATCCCGCCGTGGTCGATCGCTTCGCCGCCCTGGGCGACCTCTATGTCAACGACGCCTTCTCGGCCGCGCACCGCGCCCACGCCTCGACCGAGGGCCTCGCCCACAAGCTGCCCGCCTTTGCCGGCCGCCAGATGGAAGCCGAGCTCGACGCGCTCGACAAGGCGCTCGGCAATCCCGAGCATCCGGTCGCAGCCGTGGTCGGCGGCGCCAAGGTCTCGACCAAGCTCGACGTGCTCAAGCACCTCGTGGCACGCGTTGACCATCTGATCATCGGCGGCGGCATGGCCAACACCTTCCTTGCGGCACGCGGCGTGGACGTGGGCAAGAGCCTGTGCGAGCATGACCTGACCGGCACCGCCGAGGAGATCCTCGACGCCGCCGACGCGGCCGGCTGCACCGTCCACCTGCCGTACGATGTGGTGGTGGCGAAGGAATTCCGCGCCAACCCGCCAGTGCGCACCGTCAATGTCCATGAGGTTGCGGCCGACGAGATGATCCTCGATGTCGGCCCCGCCGCCACCGAGGCGCTCGCCGACGTGCTCAAGACCTGCAAGACGCTGGTCTGGAACGGCCCGATGGGCGCGTTCGAGATCCCGCCCTTCGACGCGGCGACCGTCTCGCTCGCCCGCACCGCGGCGGCGCTCACCAAGGAAGGGTCGCTCGTTTCGGTTGCCGGCGGTGGCGACACGGTGGCGGCGCTCAACCAGGCCGGGGTGGCCGGCGAGTTCAGCTTCGTCTCGACCGCGGGCGGCGCCTTCCTCGAATGGATGGAAGGCAAGGAACTGCCGGGCGTCGCCGCGCTCGCGCGCTGATCCCCAAAATCCTCCCCCGCCAAGGGGGACGCGCAATGCGCGACGGAGGGGGAGGATGCCAGAACCGCAACCATCGTGCGTCCTCCCCCTCCGTCAGGCTGCGCCCGACACCTCCCCCTGGCGGGGGAGGATAGGGTCGCCTTAGACCGGCCGCGGTTCGTTGAGCAGCGGCACCAGCTCCCGGTTCAGATCGTCCAGATCGAACGCCGCCGCCTTGGCGTAGCGCAGCACGCCTACCCGATCGATCACATAGTTGGACGGCACCGCGCCGTCGATCGCCTCATAGGGCCCCCGGATCCGGCGGGTCGGCTGGATGGTGAGTTTCTCGAACAGCGGCTTGAGCTTGTAGAGCGGTACCGAATCCTCGGTGCTCAGCGCATAGACGCGCAGGCCGTGCTTCTTCGTCAGCGCATAATATTGGTCGAGCAGCGGCAGTTCCTGGCGGCAGGGCACGCACCAGGTCGCCCAGATGTTGAGCACCACCACGTCGCCGCGCATCTCGGACAATTTGAGCTTGCTGCCGTCGAGCAGCACCAGCGTGGCGTCGGGTGCCGGCTTCCCCACCTTCGGTACCGGTGCCGCCACCGCCGGCGCCGCGGGCACTAGCATCGCCGCGCTCCCCTGCAACAGGCGCCGTCGAGTCCACATGATTCGTCCCCCAGTTCGTTGCAGGGCAGGCTAGCGTGCAGCGGTACATCGTCAATCGCGGGCATCGAGCTTACCAAAAAGCTACCAATTTCTTGGCAGGTATCGGAACTGTTCCGCAGCTGCGAAATAAGTTCTGCTCCGCAGCATATGGCCAACGTTGTCAGCCTTTTCGTTACCAATCTGCCGCGATAGGGACCCCGCATCGATTACCAATGAGGGGAAGATCATGGGCATCACGCCGGCCGTCAAAGCGATCCTCGACAATTACGGGTCCGACAATCCCGGGGTGAAGGCGAACCTCGCGCGGATCATGATGCAGGGCCGGCTGGGCGGCACCGGCAAGCTGATCATTCTTCCGGTCGACCAGGGCTTCGAACACGGCCCGGCGCGCAGCTTCGCGGTGAACCCGGATGCCTATGATCCCCATTATCATTTCCAGCTCGCGATCGACGCCGGCCTCTCGGCCTATGCCGCGCCGCTCGGCATGATCGAGGCAGGCGCCGACACCTTCGCCGGCCAGATCCCGACGATCCTCAAGGTCAACAGCTCAAACAGCTGGGCGACCGGCATCGACCAGGCGGTGACCGGCGGTGTCGACGATGCGCTGCGGCTCGGCTGCTCGGCGATCGGCTTCACCATCTATCCGGGCGCCGACGGCGTGTTCGAGATGATGGAAGAGATCAAGGAAATGCGCGCCCAGGCAGCCTCGGTCGGCATCGCCACCGTGATCTGGTCCTATCCGCGCGGCGGCAAGCTGACCAAGGACGGCGAACTGGCGCTCGACGTCGGCGCCTATGCCGCGCACATGGCGGCACTGCTCGGCGCGCACATCATCAAGGTGAAGCTGCCCAGCGATCATATCGAGCAGGCCGAGGCCAAGAAGGTCTACGAAGGAAAGGACTTCTCGCTTCAGTCTGGTCGCGTCCGCCATGTGGTAAAGAGCTGCTTTAACGGCCGCCGTATCGTTGTCTTCTCGGGCGGCGCTGCCAAGGGCGCCGATGCGGTGTACCAGGACGCCCGCGATATCCGTGACGGCGGAGGCAACGGCTCGATCATCGGCCGCAACACCTTCCAGCGCCCGCGCGCCGAAGCGCTGGCGATGCTCGACAAGCTGGTAGCGATCTACAAGGGCGAGGAGGCCTGAAACCTGCCCCGGCGGCGCCGACGGGTTCGCCCGGACGGCGCCGCCGTATAACCGCCGCTGCTTGACCCCGATGGACAGGGGGTGGAAGGCCCGCCGGCAAAGGCGGTAGAGTTCCGCCGACATTCAGCAGCGGAGTATCCCATGTCCGATCCCTTCGACGATCTCGAAGACGAAGCGAACCTCGAAGGCTTCGCCGAGAAATTCGTCCGCGACGATCGTCGCCCGCCCTGCCAGCTCTATCTGATCTCGCCGCTCGACGTGACCGGTGGCTTTGCCGATCGCCTGCGCCGTGCGCTGGGTGCCGGCCCGGTCGCCGCCTTCCAGTTCCGCGTGAAGGATGTCGACCAGCACCAGGCCGCCAAGCTCGCCGAGCCGCTGCAGCGCATCTGCGCCGATGCCGAGGTCGCCTTTATCGTCAACGACAGTGTCAGCCTCGCCAAGCGGCTGGGTGCCGACGGCGTGCATCTGGGGCAGGGGGACGGCGATGCCCGCGAGGCACGCGCGATTCTCGGTCCCAATGTCCAGATCGGCGTGACCTGCCACGACAGCCGGCACCTTGCGATGGAAGCAGGGGAGGCAGGGGCCGACTATGTCGCGTTCGGCGCCTTCTATCCGACCAGCACTAAGACGACCGAGCATCGCCCCGAACCGGTGATCCTGTCCTGGTGGTCGGCGCTGTTCGAGATCCCCTGCGTGGCGATCGGCGGCATCACCCCGGCCAATGCGAGCCCGTTGGTGCAGGCCGGCGCGGACTTCCTCGCGGTCAGCCACGCCGTATGGGGCGGGGACGAAGCCGAAGCGGTGCGTGCCTTCGCTACGATTCAGGGGATGCAGGGCTGATTCTGGCGAGATTCGCCGGTGATTCGGCGGGGATGGTCATCAAACGGTCATTCCTGCCGGCGTCCGTACTGCTAAAAATCCTTGAATTTACGCCATTTTCTGGAGCGCTGTCACGAAAACGCCAGAAAGTTTCATTTTCTCGTTGACGGGT
>NZ_AGFU01000039.1 GCF_000226955.1 Sphingomonas elodea ATCC 31461 | reverse complement strand
GCCAGCAGCGCGAATACCCGCGCCTCCTGCGCCCCCAGGCGGAGGTAGAAGGCCCCGCGCTTGTAGGGATGGAGCGTCGCGCGGGTCGCGGCCGTCACCAGCACCGCGACCAGCGCGATCGTCAGCCCCTGGGTCACGATCGCCGGCAGCAGCACCGCCGCCGGTTCGTTAGACGTGTCCGGCGCGATCGCGATTCGCAACAGGCCGATCGCGAAGATGCCAGCGAGGTAGAGGATCGACCATATCAGCACCGAAAGCGGGTGCTGCCGCAGCAGGCGGAACGCCCCGCCCAGTATCGATCCGATCACCCCATCCCCCGATCAGTCCAGCGACTTGACGATTTCTTCCACCATCTTCTTAGCATCGGCGAGCAGCATCATCGTGTTGTCGCGGTAGAAAACCTCGTTGTCGACGCCGGCATAGCCCACCCCGCCCATGCTGCGCTTGACGAACAGCACGGTCTTGGCCTTCTCCACGTCGAGCACCGGCATGCCGTAGATCGGCGAGGACTTGTCGGTCTTGGCGGCAGGGTTGGTCACGTCGTTGGCGCCGATCACGAAGGCGACGTCGGTCTGGGCAAACTCCGAGTTGATGTCCTCCAGCTCGAACACCTCGTCATAGGGCACATTGGCCTCGGCGAGCAGCACGTTCATGTGGCCCGGCATGCGGCCCGCGACCGGATGGATCGCGTATTTCACCCGAACGCCGTGCGCCTTCAGCTTGTCGGCCATCTCGCGCAGCACATGCTGGGCCTGCGCCACCGCCATGCCGTAGCCGGGGACGATGATCACCTGCTCGGCCTGGCTCATGAGGAACGCCGCGTCCTCGGCGCTGCCGCGCTTCCACGGCCGGTCGACCGCTGCGGCGGCACCCGCGCCGCCGCCCGAATCGCCGCCGAAGCCGCCGGCGATCACGCTGATGAAGCTGCGGTTCATCGCCTTGCACATGATGTAGCTGAGGATCGCGCCCGAGCTGCCGACCAGCGCGCCGGTGATGATCATCGCGGAGTTGTGCAGCGTGAAGCCCATCGCCGCCGCCGCCCAGCCGGAATAGCTGTTCAGCATCGATACCACCACCGGCATGTCCGCGCCGCCGATGGGAATGATCAGCAGGAAGCCGATGACGAAGCTCAGCACCGTGATCGTCCAGAACACCCAAGGCGCCTGATCCTGCACGAAATAGCCGATCAGCCCCAGGATCGCGGCGAGCAGCCCCAAATTGATCACGTGACGCGCCGGCAGCAGGATCGGCTTGCCGCCCATATTGCCGTTGAGCTTGAGGAAGGCGATCACCGAACCCGAGAAGGTGATCGCGCCGATCGCGACGCCCAGCCCCATCTCGATGCGGCTGACCGGGTGGATCGATTCGAACGGCGCACCGATCAGCGGGATCACCAGATCGGCGATGCCGAACGCGGCGGGGTTGAGGAACGCGGCGCAGGCGACCAGCACGGCGGCCAGGCCGACCAGCGAGTGGAAGGCGGCGACCAACTGCGGCATCGCCGTCATCGGGATGCGCCGCGCGGTGACGATACCGATCACCGCACCGATCACGATCGCGGCGAGGATCTCGCCTGCAACCAGGGGATCGATGGCGAAGCCGGCTCCGCCGGTCTTGGCCTGCGGGAAGTGGGTGACGAGCGTGGTGACGACCGCGATGGTCATGCCGATCATGCCCAGGCGATTACCCCGCTGGCTGGTACTCGGGCTGGAAAGCCCGCGCAGCGCCAGGATGAAGCAGACGCCGGCGACGAGATAGGCGAGAGGTGCGAAGGTCTCCATGCTCAGCGTGCCTTCTTCTTGTACATCGCAAGCATGCGCGCGGTCACCGCGAAGCCCCCGAAGATGTTGATGCTGGCCAGCACCACCGCGAGCAGGCCCAGCCACTTGGCGGTCTCGCCCGCGCTGCCGACGCTGCCGGCCGCGCTGGCGATCAGCGCACCGACGATGATGACGGAGGAAATGGCGTTGGTCACCGCCATCAGCGGCGTGTGCAGGGCCGGGGTGACCGACCAGACGACATAATAGCCGACGAAACACGCAAGCACGAAGACCGACAGGATCGAGATGAAGTCCATGATTAGTATACCGCCTCCTTCGGATCTTGCACGATAGAGATCACGAGCATCCCGTCCTCGTCCTTGCGATAGATGAACTCACCTCTCATAAAGCGTACCGTTTGCTCAGCTGGCCCCGGATGCATCTTCGCCCCTCGCGATAGACAGTACGCATTATTGGCGTCGATGCAGAATGTTAGCTCGCCATGCACGTATCGGATCGAAAACTTCTTGCTTGCGTCCGCCGCACGGAGTTCCTCTGGACCAAGCGTTCGCGGCCGGATGGGCGCAATTGCGCGAATGTCATCGCTCTGGATGTGACCGGCAGTTTCCCCGTTCCAGTAAACTGGTACGCTGCTGGTATACCACCCATCAAACGCGCCATCACCATCACGATCGATCAGGCAAATCGGCGACTTTCCTCCGCCGAGCAGCCCAACCGTTACGGTTCGCGTCAACTGGCAGGCAATCAGCTTCTTACTGTTCGCAAGGGACAGTAGCTCGTCACCGCCGATGACGAAAGGCGTGCCCGGAAGCGTCAGCGACCTGTCCAGTACAACGGCTGCTGCCGGTAGCGCCTTTCCCCACAACCAGGGATCACTCTTCCTGACCTTGATGGTACGATCGGCGGGGCGATCTGGCAGCAATAGCGTGGAAAAGGTGTACCGTGTCGCACCTTCCTTTTTCTGGTCAAACTCTGCGTCGGGAACGGCGTAGAAAAGCAACGCGGTGGCGATCGCACCCACCGGTGTCACGACAACAGCCTCTCGTGCACCACCTTGCCGCCCTGGGTTACCCGCACGGCATTGCCGATCTCCTCATCGAGCACCGGCTTGCCGGCATCCTTGTCCCAGAAGGCCGAGAGGAAGTTGAACAGGTTGCGCGCGAACAGCGCCGAGCTGTCCGTGGCCAGCCGGCTCGGCACGTTGCGATGGCCGATGATCTTGACGCCGTGACGCTCGACGATCTCGCCGGGCACCGATCCCTCGACATTGCCGCCCTGCTCCACCGCCAGATCCACGATCACGCTTCCGCTACGCATCGTCGCGATCTGCGTGTCGCTGATCAGCCGCGGCGCCGCCCGGCCGGGGATCAGTGCGGTGGTGATGACGATGTCCTGCTTGGCGATGTGCGCCGACACCAGTTCCGCTTGCGCGGCCTTGTAGGCGTCGCTCATCTCGGTCGCATAGCCGCCCGAGCCTTCGCCCTCGATGCCGGCGACATTCTCGACGAAGATCGGCTTGGCGCCGAGCGACAGAATCTGCTCCTTGGTAGCCGAGCGGACGTCGGTGGCGGAGACCTGCGCGCCGAGCCGCCGCGCGGTGGCGATCGCCTGGAGCCCCGCGACGCCGACGCCCATCACGAACACCTTGGCAGCGCTCACCGTGCCGGCCGCGGTCATCATCATCGGGAAGGCGCGGTCATATTCGGCCGCCGCGTCGAGCACCGCCTTGTAGCCGGCGAGATTCGACTGCGAGGACAGGATGTCCATCGACTGTGCACGCGTGATGCGCGGCATGAACTCCATCGCCAGCGCCTCGATCCCGAGCGCCGCATAGCGATCGATTCGCGCCCGCTCACCGAACGGATTGAGTCCGGCGACCAGCCACGCGCCCGGTTTCAGCCCGGAAAGGCTGTCCGGATCGGGCCCCTGCACCGCCAGGATGATGTCGGCATCGGCCAGAACCTCGGCGCGCGACGCCACCGTGGCGCCCACCTCCCGATAGGAATCATCGCCATAGGAGGCGGCAAGACCCGCCCCGGCTTCCACCGCGACGAAAGCCTTCAGACTCATGAATTTCTTGACGGTCTCCGGCGTAGCCGCGACACGTCGTTCGGCAAAAGCCGCCTCTTTCAACAGCGCGATCTTCACGTCAGCGCGCGATCAGGAAGACGACGAAAGCAGCGATGAGGAACACAGCCACCGTGCCCCACTTCATCAGCGCAGTGAAACCCTGAAAGGTTTCGGTATGGGCCTGGATCTCGCCGGCGTTTTCACCCGTTTCAGCCATGGAAGTGCTCCTCTCCTAAGGTGCCGGATGTCTTATACCGCTGCTTCGGCTCCTCTCAACCCCGCCAGCCCAAGAACTGGTTCTTCCCGGCTTAAGCCGAACTTTACGCATCTGCTCTAATCGATGCGGCTCGAAACGGGACATCTGGGACTGGAGTCGGCATGACGCGCAACGGGCAACGCCTTCTGTTGCTTATCGATTCGGAGCCGGCGCAGCGTCGTCTGGTCGCCGCGATCGCCTCGCGTAGAAGCTGGCGGACGCTGTTCGCGGAGGATGCGGCCGGCGCACTCGCCACGCTCGGCACGCCGGACGGTCTCGCGGTGGACGCCATCATCCTCGACGACCCCGCCTCCGACGACGAGGCGACGGCGCTGATCGCGGAGCTGCGCGCCCGACGCCCGCATCTGCCCATTCTCGTGCTCGCCGCCAACGGATCGGTCGCCGCCGCGGTCGATGCGATGCGCGCCGGTGCCAGCGACTTTCTGGTCAAGCCGATCGCCTCCGAACGCCTGCTCGCCGCGCTGGATAGCGCGATGGGCGGCAGCAGCGCCGGCGAACTCCGTCCGCTCACCGAGAAGCTCACCGCCAATCTCGGCTTCTCCGAAATCGTCGGCTCCGCGCCGCAATTCCGCGCAGCATTGGCCGTCGCCGCCAAGGCCGCCCGTGCCCGCGTGCCGGTGCTGGTCGAGGGCGAAACCGGCGTCGGCAAGCATGTGGTGGCAGAGGCGATCCACGGTGCCTCGCCCCGCGCGCGCAAGGACCTGGTCTGCGTCAATTGCGGGTCGATCTCCGCCAACCTCGTCGAATCCGAACTGTTCGGCCATGAGGAAGGTGCCTTCACCGGCGCGTTCGAGCGCAAGATCGGCAAGCTGCAGGAGGCCGACGGCAGCACCATCTTCCTCGACGAGGTCAGCGAGATGCCGCTCGAGGCGCAGGTGAAATTGCTGCGTATGCTGCAGACCGGCGAGATACAGCCGCTGGGCGCCCGCCATCCCCGCGAAGTCGATGTCCGGGTGATCGCCGCCAGCAACGTGCCGCTGATCGGCGAGGTGGAAGCAGGCCGCTTCCGCGAGGACCTGTATTACCGGCTGAACGTCGTCCAGGTGACGATCCCGCCCTTGCGCGAGCGTGCCGGCGACATCCCCGCGCTGATCCGCCACCTGCTCGCCCGCATCGGCGAACAGCCCGGGCTGCGCTCGCTGGGGATCAGCGACGATGCGCTCCAGTTGCTGACCGCCTATGACTGGCCGGGCAACGTCCGCCAGCTGCAGAACGTGCTGTTCCGCGCCGCCGTGCTCTGCGACGAGGAAGGCCTGAGCCGCGACGATTTCCCGCAGATCGCCCAGCTGGCTTCGGGCCGGCCGGCGACGAGTGCGCCGGTGGCGGGCCATTCTGGCGCAGCGGGCATCACCCTGTTCCGCCCCGACGGCAACCTGCGCCCGCTGGAGGAAATCGAGGCCGACGTCATTCGCCTCGCCATTGGCCATTATCGCGGGCGCATGACCGAAGTCGCCCGCCGCCTCGGCATCGGCCGCTCGACGCTGTACCGCAAGCTCGGCGAACTGGGGATCGATCAGAGCGCGGCGTGAGGCGCGGTGAGCGCGGCATCCTGCAGGCCGCGCCACACCCGCAGTGCCTGGACGCTCTCGAACGCGTCGTGGACGCGCAGCAGCTGCACGCCCAGGCTAACGCCCTTCAACGCCAGCGCCAGCGATCCGCCCAGCCGTGCTTCCGCCGGCGCCTCGTTGGCGAGCGCGCCGACGATCCGCTTGCGGCTCGCCCCCAGCAGGATCGGGCAGCCGATGCCGTGGAACAGCGCGAGGCCGTTCATCAGCGCGAGATTGTCCGCCAGCGACTTGCCGAAGCCGATGCCGGGATCGATCACGATACGCGATCGGTCGACGCCGGCCGCCACCACCGCCGCCACGCGCGCTTCCAGCCAGTCGTACACTTCGATCAGCGGATCGGCATACCCGCCCTTCCCCTTCGCGCCCTGCTTGGGGTCGGCCGCGTGCATCAGCACCACCGGACAGCCCGCGCGCACCACCACCTCCAGCGCGCGATCATCGTAGAGCAGCGCCGACACGTCGTTGACGAGATGCGCGCCGGCGGCGAGCGCCGCCTCCATCACCGCGGCCTTGCGCGTGTCGATCGAGATCGCCGCGCCGCTCGCCGCCAGCCGTTCGATCACCGGCACGACGCGGGCGATCTCGTCACCTTCCCACACCGTCTCCGCGCCCGGCCGGGTGGATTCGCCGCCGACGTCGAGGATCGCCGCGCCGGCGATCCCCATGTCGACACCGGCCTGGGCGGCCGCCGCCGCATCACCCAGATGCTTGCCGCCGTCGGAGAAGCTGTCCGGCGTCATGTTGAGGATCGCCATCACCTGCGGCTGATCGAACCGCAGCGTGCGGGCGCCGAGGGTCAGCGGCGCGCGGGGGGCGGTGATGCGCGCGGCGATGGGCGCAAGGCGGGGATCGGCTTCGGCCTCGGCGATGGAGACGGCGCGCTGGAGAACCCGCCGACCATTCTCCACCGCGATCAGCTCATAGCCGGAGAACCACAGCAACCCTCCCGCCAGCCGCGCGACCTCGCCGTCGCAGCCGACCGGCGTGTCGACGAACTGGATCGGGCGTAGATACAAGCGGGCAGTAACGGGAAGGTCTAGCATCCGGCCGTGCTACCGACGTGACGCTCGGAATCAAAGCGCGACCCTCGAAAGCTGCACTCCCCTCCCGCAAGCGGGAGGGGGATTTGGTTCATGGCTGGGTCGCGAGCAGATAGGTCTGGCGCAGCGCGTCGATCGGCTTCAGCGCGCCCTGATCCTCGTAATGCCAGAACGTCCAGCCGTTGCAGCTCGGCGCGCCCTGCAGCGTGGCACCCAGCTTGTGGATCGATCCCGCCTGCCCCTCACAGCTGAGCGAACCATCGGCGCCAACGGTAGCCCGCCAGCGCGACTTGTGGTCGCTGAGCACGGTGCCGGGCGCCAGATAGCCGTTCTCGACCAGCTGGCCGAACGCCACGCGCGGCGCGGCCTTGGGGGCCTGCATCGTCTGCAGCGCGCTCTCGTCGAGCGGCAGCGCCGCGGCGATGCGCTCCAGCGCCGCTTCCACGTACACGCCCTCGCGATCGATGCCGATCCAGCGCCGGCCGAGGCGCTTGGCCACCGCGCCGGTCGTGCCGGTGCCGAAGAACGGATCGAGCACCACGTCGCCCGGCTTGGTGCAGGACAGCAGCACGCGGTACAGCAGCGCCTCGGGCTTCTGCGTCGGGTGGACCTTGGTGCCGTTCTTCTTCAGCCGCTCCTGCCCGCTGCAGATCGGGAATTCCCAGTCGCTGCGCATCTGCAGTTCGTCGTTGAGCGTCTTCATCGAGCGATAGTTGAAGGTGTAGCGCGACTTCTCGCCCTTCGACGCCCAAATCAGCGTTTCGTGCGCGTTGGTGAACCGCGTGCCCTTGAAGTTGGGCATCGGGTTGGCCTTGCGCCAGATGATGTCGTTGAGGATCCAGAAACCCAGATCCTGGATCGCCGAGCCGACCTTGAAGATGTTGTGATAGCTGCCGATCACCCAGATCGTGCCGTCGTCCTTCAGGATGCGCCGCGCCTGCGCCAGCCATTCGCGGGTGAACTTGTCATAGGCAGCCAGGCTGTCGAACTTGTCCCACTCGTCGGTCACCGCGTCGACATGGCTGCCGTCGGGGCGATTGAGGTCGCCGCCCAGCTGCAGGTTGTAGGGCGGATCCGCGAAGATCATGTCGATCGACTTGTCGGGCAGCCCGCGCATCGCCTCGATGCAGTCCTGGCGCAGGATCGTGTCCAGCGGCAGCACGGCCGGCGCCTGCTTCGCGACGCGCGCACCTGCCCGTTTGACCTTCTCCAGCACGCCCATGAATCATTGCCCCTTCGCTCAAAAGGCATCCCTATTCGGGGCCGAGCGACTCCTCCGTCAAGAGGGGGGATCGCCGGGTGGTGACCTCCGGCAGACCGCTGGAGCGGCGGAACATTTCGGCACCCGCCATATCTTGAGTCAAGAAGTTATCCACAGGCCCAAGCGCTGGTGGGTGTGGCCGAAAAGACTCAGTTTCTCGCCCTCGAAAATTTTCCCGGCCTGTGGATAAGCTGGAACGTTCCGCAAACGATTCAGCCGATCGCAACGGCCTCGCCGCCGCCGGCGACGCTCGCCGCGAGCCGGGCACGGGCCTGGACGAACAGCCCCATTTCGTAGAGCGCCTGGGCCTCCCGACCGAACCATTCGGCCTCGCCGCCGAATCGGATACGCGCCGCGACGCACAGCGCCACCCGCACCTCGCAGGACGTGCCCGCCGCGAGGATCGCGGTGCGCAGCGCCTTGCGGCTGGGCTTGGGGCCGAGCATGTCGGAGGGGAGCCGCGTGCCGATCGCGCGGGCACGCCACAGGCCGATCTCGCCCAGATCGGCATAGTCGCTCGCCAGCGCCGGATCGCGCAGCGTCTCGAGAAAGGCAACGTGCAGCGGATGCGCGGGGTCGGCGAGCAGGGCATCGTCGTCCAAGCGGAAGCGGATCGCGCCCATGCCCCGCGATTCGGCATAGCGGACCATCGCCGCCATCTCGTGGAAACTGGCCGGTCCCACGATCGCCTCGCGGAGCAGTTCGGCCAGCACCGGGTCATAGCGCGTCGCCGGCTGGAACGCCCCCGCCGACGCCCGCACGATGCTGCCCAGATATGCCATGCCCGTTTCCTCCCGCTACACTCCCCTCATTGTAGGACGGCGAGCGGCGGCGGCGGTGCGCTAGGCAAAATTTGCCGGGTGGACGGCAGGCAGAGCGATCAGTCGACCACGTCCTCGTAGATCGCGACACGGCGGACACCGTCGGCCGAGAGCTTCCCGCGGTACATGCCGGGCGTGGTGAAGCACCAGTCGAGCTCGCCCGTCGGCGCCGCGAGGATCACACCGCCCACGCCGCCCATCGCCTTCACATCGGCCATCACCACCTCGGCTGCCTGTTTGGCGGTTTCGCCGGTGAAGCGCATCCGCGCGCAGATCTCGTGCGCCACGCCCTCGCGGATGAAGAACTCGCCGGAGCCGGTGGCGGAAACCGCGCAGGCGCGATCGTCGGCATAGGTGCCCGCACCGATCAGCGGCGAATCGCCCACCCGCCCCCAGCGCTTGCCGGTAAGCCCGCCGGTGGACGTGGCGGCGGCGACATGCCCTGCCGCGTCCATCGCCACCGCGCCGACCGTGCCGTACTTCATGTCGACATCGAAGCCGCCGTGCGTCGCGTCCGCCTTCATCCAGTCGAGTTGCTGCCGGCGCTCCTCGGTGCCGAACCAGACATTGTCCACCTGCTCCAGCCCCTGGTCGCGCGCGAATGCGTCCGCGCCGGCACCGGCGAGCAGCACGTGGCGGCTCTTCTCCATCACCGCGCGGGCAAGCGCCACGGGATGCCGCGTCGTCGTCGAAGCCGCCACGGCACCGGCCGCGCGGCCACTACCGTCCATGATCGCGGCGTCGAGCGTGTGGCCGCCCTCCCAGGTGAACACCGATCCGCGGCCCGCGTTGAAATGGGGATCGTCCTCCAGCACTTGCACCGCTGCCTGCACCGCTTCGACCGCCGAGCCGCCCGCCGCCAGCACCGCCGCACCCGCATCGAGCGCGGCGTTGAGCCCGGTCTCGGCCCCCGCCTCCTGCGCTGCCGACAGCATGCCGCGCCGCATGCTGCCGGAACCACCATGGATCATCAGCGTCCAGCGCGGCTTGGTGGCTTGGGTCGACATGGGGCAGGCTCCGAAGGACAGGATGGGTGCGTCCCTACCAGATCGGGCCGATCGGCCAAGGGATCGCCATGTGAGATAATATTTCTCCCCCGCCAGCCCGGGGAACCAGCTGCGCATCCCCGCTAGCCGCGGCCCCTCGATGCGCCTATATGGCGGCCATGTCCGTACGACCCTGGCGCGATATCGTCCGGCGGCAAAGCCGTCAGATCATGGTGGGCAACGTGCCCGTTGGCGGCGACGCCCCGGTGACGGTGCAGACCATGACCAACACCGCCACCTCCGACGTGAAGGCGACGATCGACCAGATCCGCCGCTGCGAGGAAGCCGGCGCGGACATCATCCGCGTCTCCTGCCCCGACGTGGAGAGCACGACCGCGCTCAAGCAGATCGTCCGCGCCGCGCGCGTGCCGATCGTCGCGGACATTCATTTTCACTACAAGCGCGCGCTGGAAGCCGCCGACGCGGGTGCGGCCTGCCTGCGCATCAACCCCGGCAATATCGGCTCGGCCGACCGGGTGAACGAAGTGGTCAACGCCGCCAAGGCCAATGGCGCCGCGATCCGCATCGGCGTGAATGCCGGCAGCCTCGAAAAGGACCTGCTCGAAAAATACGGCGAGCCCTGCCCGGAGGCGCTGGTCGAATCCGCGCTCGACCATATCAAGCTGCTCCAGGACCGCGACTTCCACGAATTCAAGGTCGCGGTGAAAGCGAGCGACGTGTTCCTGGCGGTCGCCGCCTATCAGCAGCTGGCCGACGCGGTCGACTGCCCGCTGCACCTCGGCATCACCGAAGCGGGCGGGTTCGTCGGCGGCACGGTCAAGTCGGCGATCGGCATCGGCTCGCTGCTCTGGTTCGGCATCGGCGACACCATCCGGGTAAGTCTTTCGGCCGAGCCCGAGGAGGAAATCCGCGTCGGCTTCGAGATCCTCAAGGCGCTGGGCATCCGCAATCGGGGCGTTCGCGTCGTCTCCTGCCCCAGCTGCGCGCGCCAGGGCTTCGACGTGATCCGCACCGTGCAGGCGCTGGAGGAACGGCTCCAGCACATCCGCACGCCGCTGTCGCTCTCGGTGCTCGGCTGCGTGGTCAACGGCCCGGGCGAAGCGCGGGAGACCGATATCGGCCTCACCGGCGGCGGCAACGGCAAGCACATGGTCTATCTCTCGGGCCTGACCGACCACACGGTCGAGGATGCCGACATGCTCGATCACATCGTAAAGCTGGTCGAGGCCAAGGCAGCGGAGATAGAAGCCGCGAACGCGGAACCGGCGCAAGCGGCGGAGTGACCCCCGAACCCAATGCCGCGCTGATCGACGCGCGTGCGCTGGTGACAGCGCTGTTCGTAGTGCGACTGGCGCCACCCTGACGGAGCGGGGCTTCTAGCCGCGACCGCCCCCGTCCTCACGACGCCAGGAGAACCACCTTCTCGGCCGAAACAATCGTTCCGCTTGGCCAGTGGAAATTGCGAGGGCATAGGCGATGTCCGCCACCGAGATTTCTGGCCGAGCACGGCGTAAGTCGTGCGCCGTGTCGACCAACGCCGGACTGCGCGGGTCCAGGAAGCAGGCGACCTGGCCGGCTTCGCGCTCGAGTCGAAGCACCTGCTCGAAGCGAAGGAAATCCTCTGGCCATTGCGATAGCGCGAGAATTGCGTGCATCTCGTCGCCGCTGAGGCGGCGTAGGCAGTAATTGTCGTGAATGCGCGATTCCTGCGCGATCATCCAATGCTGCCCGCACTGGTTGCACGTGGCGGCGTGTAACCACCATTGCTCGCCGCCATGATCCTTCACCGTATCGAGGGTCGCCAGGATCCGGGCGTCCAGATCCTCTGAATGCCCCATGCCGACGATGGCGAGATCGTCTAAGGCCGCGCAGCAGCAGCTTCGCTCGTTCTCCACGGCTCCTCCACGCGGCATTGGCCGCCCTCACCGCGTCGGCACAGGCTCCGCGCCGGTATAGTCGTAGAAGCCGCGCTTGGTCTTGCGGCCGTACCAGCCGGCTTCCACATACTTCACCAGCAGCGGCGCCGGGCGGAACTTGGGGTCGCCGGTGCCTTCGAAGAGCACGCGGGTGATCTCCAGGCAGGTGTCCAGCCCGATGAAATCGGCGAGCGTGAACGGCCCCATCGGGTGGTTGAGGCCCAGCTGGCAGGCGGCGTCGATGTCGGGAATGGTCGCCACGCCCTCGCCCAGCGCGAAGCAGGCCTCGTTGAGCATCGGCATCAGCACGCGGTTGACGATGAAGCCCGGCGCGTCGTTGGCATGGACGATCCGCTTGCCCAGCGACTGGCCGAACGCCTCTACCCCGCCCACCGTCGCATCGCTGGTGGCGAGGCCGCGGATGAGCTCGATCAGCCCCATCACCGGTACGGGATTGAAGAAGTGCACGCCCATGAAGCGGGCGGCATCGGGCGCCGCCTGGGCGAGGCGCGTGATCGGGATCGACGAGGTGTTGCTGGCGAGGATCGCCTCCGCGCCCAGCACCTTGCCGACCGTCTCGAAGATCTGGCGCTTGATCGCCTCCCGCTCGGTCGCGGCCTCGATCACAAGATCGCAAGGGCCCATGGCGGCGAGATCACTGATCGGGGTGATTCGGCCCAGCGCCGCCTCGGCATCGGCGGCGGTGATCTTTTCCTTCTCCACCGCCCGGGCAAGCTGCTTGGCGATGCCTGCCTTGCCGGCATCGGCGCGGGCCTGGTCGACGTCGGAGAGCAGCACGGCATAGCCCGCCTGCGCCGACACCTGGGCGATCCCCGCCCCCATCTGGCCCGCACCGATCACGCCTACCGTCTTCATGTCCGTCTCCTGATTGCTTTGGCAAGCTCCTACCGTCTCCCGCGCATCAGGGCCAGCGGCGGATCATTCCTCGCCCTCGGGTGCGTCGCGGGGGTCGCTGCGCCGTCGGCGATCCGCGTCGGGGCCGGGCACGGGGATCCGCACGTTGCGCGGGATCGCGTCGCGCGCCTCGCCTTCCGGCACCAGCTCGCGCACCCGGCCGAGATCGAGCTGCACGCCCTCCTCGTCGATCTGCACGCCGGCGCCGTTCAGCACCTCGTCCAGACCCATCGCGTTCTCTTCGATGAAATTGTCTTCCTCCACCGGCACCGGCGGCAGGGTGAGGCCCAGCGCGCGGACCATGAAGTCGCGCCAGATATGCGCGGGCAGCCCGCCTCCATAGGCGCCCGAGACCGGGCTGTTGTCGTCATTGCCGATCCACACGCCGACGACGAGGTCGCCCGCCCAGCCGACGAACAGCGCGTCGCGGCCATCCTGGGTCGTCCCGGTCTTGCCGAAGGCGGGCACCGGCAGCGTCGCCGCCCGGGCGGTGCCGGACTGGACGACAGTGCTCAGCATCGAGCGGAGATCCTCGAGCAGCCGCGCGTCGAACCGGCTGGGGCCGCCCAGACGGCGCGCCAGCCAGTCATCGGCCGACTCCTCTTCGTCCAGCCCGCGCGGGCGGACCGGATAGCTGCCATTGGCGACCGCCGCATAGGCCGCGGTCAGTTCCAGCAGCGAGCCGGTCGAGGTGCCCAGCGCGATCGAGGCGTCGCTGCCGATCGGAGTCGAAATGCCGAGGTCGCGCGCGGCTTGCGTCACCCGGCCGACCCCCAGCTTCTGGATCAACCGCGCCGCCACGACGTTGCTCGACTTGGCCATCGCCTGGCGGAGCGTGATGCGGCCGGCATAGCGGCCATCGCTGTTCGACGGCTTCCAGTCGCCGATCTGCACCGGCGTGTCGTCGACCATCGTGTCCGGCGTCATGCCCGAACGCAGCGCCGCCAGATAGACGAACAGCTTGAACGCCGAGCCCGGCTGGCGCCGCGCCTGGGTCGCGCGGTTGAACGGGCTGGCCGCATAGTCGCGCCCGCCCACCATCGCCACGACGCGCCCATCCGGCCGCATCGCGACCAGCGCCACCTGCACCTTGCCGAGGCCGGCGCTCTTGATCACCCGCTCGGCCGCCGTCTGCAGCCGGGTGTCGAGCGTGGTCGTCACCGTCTGCTCGGTGGCGACGCCGCCGGCGCGGTCGCGCGCCTCGGGCAGCACCCAGTCGGCGAAATAGGTGCCGTTGGGGAGCGTCTCGTCGCTGTCCTGCACGTGGAGCACGGCGGGGCGCACCCGGCGCGCCTCGGCCTGGGTGATGAACCCCGCCTCCTGCATCGCGCCGATCACCAGCCGCTGCCGCTCGCGCGCGCCGTCGAGATTGCCGGTGGGGGCAAGCCGGCTCGGCGCCTTGACGAGACCGGCGAGCAGGCTCGCCTGGCTCAGCGTCAATCGCTCCGGCTCGGTGGAGAAATAGTGCCGGGCGGCCGCGCGCAGGCCGTAGACGTTGTCGCCGAAATAGACGTTGGAAAGGTAGCGCGAGAGGATCTCGTCCTTGCTCAGCCAGCCTTCCAGCCAGAAGGCGATCAGCACTTCCTGCGCCTTGCGCCCGAAGGTGCGCCGCGAGGTGAGGAAGGCGTTCTTGGCGAGCTGCTGGGTGATCGTGCTGCCGCCCTGCGACCCGCCATCCGAGCTGATATTGTGGAACATCGCACGCGCGATGCCGCGCGGATCGACGCCCCAATGGCTGTAGAAGCGCCGATCCTCGATCGCGATGAACGCCTGGGCGACGTGATCGGGGAGCTTGGAGACGTCCACCGGCTTGCCGATCACCGCGCCGCGCCGCGCGATCGGCGTGCCGTCGGCCGCCAGCAGCGTGATCGAAGGCGGCGCCGGCGGCCGCAACGACTTGGACAGGGGCGCGGTGAGCGCCAGCCAGGCGACCGCGGCGATGAACAGCAGGATGCACACCGCCATCCCGCGGACGATCCAGCGACCCCAGCGGATCCTTCGCTTGCGCGGCAGAGCGGGCGGCACATCGTCGCCGCCGCCGAAGCTTCCGCCGCCATAGCCATGGCCGGTCGGGTCGGCCGTCGCCGCGCCTTCGCCCGTGCCCATGCCCATGCCCATGCCGGGCCGCCAGATCGGCTCGCGCTTGTCGCGCCGCCCCTGCGGACGCCAGCCTTGGGGTTGCGCCACATCGTCGTCGGCGCCATCGCGCCGCAACGGAAATCGACTGTCAGGAGAACCGGGCTCGCGCGCCATTTGCCTGCCTTAGCCGACTATCTGTGTTATCGCAATAACACACACCGATTTTACGGCGGAATGGCGTCGCTCAGGCTTCCAGCTCGATGTCCCAGTAGAGCCAGTCGCGCCAGGTTTCGTGGAGATGGTTGGGGGGGAAGCGCCGGCCATGCTCCTGGAGCTGCCAGCTGGTCGGCCGGATCGGGTGGATGTGGAGCGGCATGCTCGCCTGCTGGGGAGTGCGGCCGCCCTTTTTCAGGTTGCAGGGGGCGCAGGCGGTGGCGACATTTTCCCAGGTGGTGCGGCCGCCCTGGGCGCGGGGAATGACATGGTCGAAGGTGAGATCGCGGTGCGATCCGCAATATTGGCAAGCGAACTTGTCGCGAAGGAACAGGTTGAACCGGGTAAAGGCGGGAAATTGCGAAGGCTTAACATATTGTTTGAGCGCGATGACCGAAGGGAGCTTCAGCACCGCGCTGGGACTTCGCACCTCTCGCTCGTAATAGGAGACGACGTCCACCCGTTCGAGGAAGATGGCCTTGATCGCGGTCTGCCAGGGCCACACGCTCAACGGATAATAGCTGAGCGGGGTATAATCGGCGTTCAGCACGAGCGCCGGGCAGCCATCCGGATGGCGGATCAGATCGGGATGGTACATGCAGAACCTCACCCTCGCCTTTGGTGCCCCGCCTTTTGCGCAAAAGCGTGACGCCCGCATGACAGCATATGCCGCGACTCGCGGTCAAGAGCCGGATCCATGGAACGCCACACCCGTTTCGCCCCCAGCCCCACCGGTCGACTCCACCTCGGCCATGCCTTCTCCGCGCTGCAGGCGCATGATTTCGCGAGAGCGAATGGCGGCAGATTCACCCTGCGCATCGAGGATATCGACGGCACCCGGTCGCGTCCCGAACATGTCGCAGCGATCCTCGCCGATCTCGACTGGCTGGGGCTGATATGGGACGAGCCGCCGACCTTTCAGTCGCGGCGCTTGCACCTGTACCAGGAAGCGCTGGATCGGCTGCGCGCGATGGGGCTGCTCTATCCGTGCTTCTGTACGCGGGCCGACATCGCGGCGAGCCTCTCCGCGCCGCATGGTCCCGATGGCCCGCTCTATCCCGGCACCTGCCGCGGGCTGGTCGACCCCGACCTGACGCGCCCGCACAGCTGGCGGCTGGACATGGCGAAGGCGGCTGCCCTGGCCGGGCCGCTAACCTGGCACGACGCACGGGCCGGCACCGTGAACGCCGCCCCCCTCAGCCACGGCGACGTTATCCTCGCCCGCAAGGATGCGCCGGCCAGCTATCACCTCGCCGTGACGGTCGACGATGGCGCGCAGGGTATCAGCCATATCGTGCGGGGCAGCGACCTCTTCGCCGCGACCCATGTCCACCGGCTGCTTCAGGCGCTGCTCGGCCTGCCGACGCCGGAATATCGCCACCACGCGCTGCTCGCGGGGCCGGACGGCACCCGCCTCGCCAAGCGCCACGGCGCGCCGACACTGGAATCGCTGCGACTGGCGGGCGAGGATGGCCGCGCGCTCGCCGACAAACTGCGCAAAGGGGAAGTACCGGTTGGCTTCGGTCCAATCGAGGCGTAGAACAGCGCGATGATATTCCTCGCGATCCTGTTCCTCGCAGCGGTCCTGACGACGCTGTTCTTCCTGATCAAGGGGCTGGTCAACATGGCCGGCACCACGACGCAGGACCTGGAAGGCGACGGCCCGAGCGAACGCGCGATCCGGTCGAACAAGCTGATGCAGAAGCGCATCCTGTTCCAGGCGGTAGCGATCGGCATCGCCGCGCTGATCCTGCTGATCGCCTCCGCGAAGAGCTGAGGGCGGCGTCGGGAAGGGGGTGGCGCGGCCCCGCTCAGCCTGCCGCGAGCGCCGCGCGGATGCCGTCGATCACGAACTGCACCGCCAGCGCCGCCAGCAGCACGCCGAGCAGCCGCGAGACCACCGCCTCGATCTTGGCCCCCACGATCCGCATGATCGGGCCGGCGGCGAGCAGCGCGACAAGGGTCAGCAGCAGGATCGAGAGCATCGCCGCCAGCACCACCGCCGATTGCTGGATGCCGCTGCTCTGCGACATCAGCAGCATCACCGAGGCGATCGAGCCCGGCCCCGCGATCATCGGCATCGCCATCGGGAAGATCGAGATGTCCACCGGATCCTCGGCCTTCACCTTCTCGGCGCGGTCCTCGCGGCGCTCGGTGCGCTTCTCGAACACCATTTCCAGCGCGATCAGGAACAGCATGATGCCGCCGGCGATGCGGAAGGCGTTGAGGCTGATGCCCAGCGCATGCAGCAGCGCCTCGCCGAACAGCGCGAATCCGAGCAGGATGATCGAGGCGACCATCACCGCGCGCACGGCCATCGCGCGGCGATGCACGGCGTTCGTCCCCGCCGTCAGCCCCGCGAAGATCGGCGCGCAGCCGGGCGGGTCGATGATGACGAAGAAGGTGACCAGCGAGGAGACGAACAGCTCGATCAAATCGCGTCTGCCTCGAGCGGAACCCCGGCGTTGCGATGCGCGGCGACCAGCGTGTTGCGCAGCAGGCAGGCGATCGTCATCGGGCCGACGCCGCCCGGCACCGGCGTGATCGCGCCGGCGACGCTCGCCGCGCCGTCGAAGTCGACATCGCCGACCAGGCCGCTTTCGGTGCGGTTGATGCCCACGTCGATCACGGTGGCACCTGGCTTCAGCCACTCGCCCTTGACGAAGTGCGGGATGCCCACCGCCGCGACGACGATGTCGGCATGTTTCAGATAGTGCGGCAGGTTGCCGGTGCGCGAATGCGCCACCGTCACCGTCGCGCTCGCCCTGGTGAGCAAGGCCGCCATCGGCTTGCCGACGATGTTCGAGCGGCCGATCACCACCGCGTCGAGGCCGGACAGGCTGCCGAGCCTGTCCTGCAGCAGCATCAGGCAGCCGAGCGGGGTGCAGGGCACGAAGCCCTCGAGCCCGGTGGCGAGGCGGCCGGCATTGACCGGGTGAAAGCCGTCGACATCCTTCTCGGGCGAGATGCGCAGCAGCACTGCCTGCTCGTCGATGTGGCGGGGCAGCGGCAGCTGGACGAGGATGCCGTCCACGCTCGCATCGGCATTGAGCTGGTCGACCAGCGCGAGCAGGTCGGCCTGGGTCGTGTCGGCGGGCAGCTTGTGCTCGAAGCTCGCCATGCCGGCCTCGCGGGTCTGCTTGCCCTTGGAGCGGACATAGACGGCGGACGCCGGGTCCTCGCCTACCAGCACCACGGCGAGCCCGGGCACGCGCCCCGCCGCCGCTTCGAATGCAGGAACCAGGGTCGCGATGCGGGCGCGCAGGCCCGCGGCAAATGCCTTGCCGTCGATGATCTCAGCCGTCATGCCCCTCGCCATAGAGACTGCGGGCGATTTGTTCCAGCGCCGCACCGTCGCCGGCGATCGAAAGTCGCTTGAGCCGCGCGGTCTCGCCCGCGATCAGCGTCACGTCGCGCCTGGCCACGCCGAAGGTCTTGGCGACCAGCGGCACCAGCGCGGCATTGGCGGCCCCCTCCACCGGCGGCGCGGCGAGGCGGGCAGCGAAATGCTCTTGCGTGCCTGGTCCCAGCACGTCGCGCGACGCCCGCGGCGTCACGCGCACGGCAATCTCGATTCCCGTGGCGCTCGGCCGCCAGGCGGGCACTTAGGCCCCGGCGCCGGCGACCATGAAGCCGATGCGCGGGATCACGATCGTCTGCAGGATGTAGAGGATCAGCAGCACGACCAGCGGCGACAGGTCCAGCGCGCCGAAATCGGGCAGGATGCGCCGGATCGGGCGGTACAGCGGCTCGGTCATCCGGTGCAGCGCGTTCCACACCGAGCGAACGAAGTCGCTGTGCGTGTTGATGACGTTGAACTGGATCAGCCACGACAGGATCGCCTGGATCACGATGATCCACCAGACGATGTTGAGCACCACCTGGAGGATCTGCAGCAGCATCAGGCCAATCTGGGTCAATTCACTCTCCGCGACACCGTTTCAGGTGCGATATAGGATCGATCCGCCGGCGGACAATCCGCCGATGGATCAGCTATGGACGAGCGTGCCTACGCCCTGGCGGGTAAAGATTTCCAGCAGCATGCCGTGCGGGATGCGCCCGTCGAGGATCACCGCCGCGTCGACCCCCGCCGCGACCGCGTTGACGCAGGTCTCCACCTTGGGGATCATCCCGCCCGAGATCGTGCCGTCGTCCTTCAGCGCCTGCACCCGCGCCGCATCGAGATCGGTCAGCAGGTCGCCGGTCTTGCTGAGCACGCCCGGCACGTCGGTGAGCAGGAAGAAGCGCTTGGCGCCGCATGCGCCGGCGATCGCGCCGGCCATGGTATCGGCGTTGATGTTGTAGGTGTGGCCATCGGCGCCCAGCGCAATCGGCGAGACGACGGGAATGAAGCCCGACGCGGCGAGCGACTGGAGAATGGAGATGTCCACCGCCACCGGCTCGCCGACGAAGCCTAAGTCGACATGGCGCTCGATGCCCTGCAGCGGATCGGCCTCGCTGCGCTGCACCTTCTCGGCGCGCACCAGCCCGGCATCCTTGCCGGAAATGCCCACGGCCCGGCCGCCCGCCGCCGCGATCCAGGCGACGATTTCCTTGTTGATCGAGCCGGCGAGCACCATCTCGGCGATCTCGGCGGTCGCCTTGTCGGTGACGCGCAGGCCGCCGACGAAGGTGGATTCGACGCCGAGTCGCTTGAGCATCCGCCCGATCTGCGGGCCGCCGCCATGGACGACGATCGGGTTGATCCCCACCGCCTTCAGCAGCACCACGTCTTCGGCGAAGTCGCGCGCCAGTTCGGGATCGCCCATGGCGTGGCCGCCATATTTCACGACGAAGGTGGCGCCGGCATAGCGCTGCAGATAGGGCAGCGCCTCGGTGAGGGTCTCGGCCTTGGCGAGCAGCGCCGGATGGGGTGCGTGATCGGTCATGCGCGCCCCTTAGTGCCGCTTAGCCCCTACGTCCATCGAGAGCGCGACCCAATGCCACGGCGCCGGTGATCAGGAACGGCACGAGCACGATCGACAGCACCACCTTGGTGAGCATCTGCCCGGCCATCAGCTCGAGGATCGGCCGCTCGCCGAGGAAGGAGATGCTGATGAACAGCACGGTATCGACGATCTGCGACACCACGCTCGCCACCATGCCGCGGAACCAGACGAGGCCGCTCGGCCCCTCCTGCCCGCGCAGCTTGTTGAAGATGAACACGTTGAGCGTCTGCGACGTGCCGTAGGAGATGAACCCCGCCAGCATCATCCGCATCCCCTGCCCCACGACGATCGGGAAAGCGGCGATGGCGGGCGGGTACATGCCCTTGTCGGCCGGCAGGATCAGCACCAGCTGGATCAGCGCGGCCGAGACGAGCAGCGGCACGAAGCCCAGCCGTACCAGCCCGGTGGCAACGGCCTGCCCGTGCAGCTCGGCGACGGCGCTCGACAGCACGACGAGGATCAGGAAGCCGAAGATCCCCGCTTCCACCGCGAGCGGGCCCAGGGCCACCTGCTTCACCCCCAGCACGCCCGCCATGCAGACCATGCCCCCATAGAGGATCGAGAAGACGAAGAGCGAGCGCGGGATGGCGAGCTTGGGGGTATCCATCGCCGGGTGCTAGCGCCAAAGCGCCCGCGGTGGAAGATGCCGCGCGGCCGGGGCATGTCCCTCGCCCCGCGCGGCGCGCCGGTCAGTCCCTGAACGGCTTCAGCGTGACGATCGTCCCGTCGGGACGGAAGGTCAGCTCGGTGATCTTGGCCGAGCGGAGGTGGTTCTTATTCGTCAGCTGGGTGTCGTGGTACGCCAGATACCATTTGCCCTGGAACGCGAACACCGAGCCATGGCTGGTCCAGCCCTGCACCGGCTCCAGGATCCGCCCGGTATAGGTGAACGGGCCATAGGGGCTCTTGCCGACGGCATAGGCGAGGAAGTGCGTGTCCCCGGTCGAGTACATGTAGTAATATTTGCCGCCGCGCTTAAACGTCCAGGCCGCCTCGAAGAAGCGGCGGTCATGGTCGCCGCCGAGGATCGGCTTGCCCTTTTCGTCGAGGATCACCGCGTCACGCAGCGGTTCGGCGAGGCTCTTCATGTCGGGCGCGAGGCGCGCGACCTTGCCGGTCAGCGCGGGCTGGTCGTCCTTCTTCAGGTCGGTATCGCCGCCGTTGGGGTCGTATTTGCCGGTCGCCCAGCGCTGCAGCTGGCCGCCCCAGATGCCGCCGAGGTACAGATAGCTCTGGCCGTCCTCGTCGGTGAAGACGGCGGGGTCCATCGAATAGCTGCCCTCGATCGGCTGCGGCTCGGCCTTGAACGGACCGACCGGCGACTTGGACGTGGCGACGCCGATCCGGAACACGCCCTGCTTATCCTTGGCCGGGAAATAGAGGTAATAGGTGCCGTTCTTGAAGGCGGCATCCGGCGCCCAAGCCTTTTCGGAGGCCCAGGGGACCTGCTTCAGGTCGAGCGCGACGGGGTGCACGGTCACCGGGCCACCGGGACGGTCCATGCTCAGCACCTGATAGTCGTGCATCGCATATTGGCTGCCGAGATCGTCGTCGGGAATGCCCATGTCGACGTCATGGCTGGGATAGACGTAGATCTTGCCGTCGAACACGTGTGCGGACGGGTCGGCGAAGAACAGGTCCTTGACCAGCGGCTGGGCGAGATAGCGCTTGCCGTCGGGGCTGCGCGCCTCTCCGGCGACATCGTCCTGCGCCGCGGCGTTCGATGCGGTGTCGTTCTTGGCAGAGTCGCCGGTGGAGCAGCCGCCAAGCAGCGCGAGGGCAGCCACGGCCGTCGTAAGGGTCAGCGAAAGACGCAACAGCCTATCCTCTCTCGATGTTGTAGCGCAGTCGATGCTGCTTCCCGGTAGCGCTACCATTCCCTCCTCACCCGGGGCAAGGGGTTTGGCATCGGCGTGCGCCCGCTTGCCGGAGCGGCGCGGCCAGCTATGGTGTCATCCGTTACCTTGCCTGGGGGATACCCGTTCGATGCCGTCCATCCGTCTGCTCTGTACTACCGCGCTGGTCGCGCTGGCCGCGCCCGCCCTGCCCGCCGTCGCCCAGCAGGCCCCCGCCGCGACCGCCCCGGCGCCGCTCGCCACCCTCGTCGACCAGGTGAAGCTCCCCTATGAGCAGTTCACCCTGGCCAATGGTCTGCGGGTGATCGTACACACCGACCGCAAGGCGCCGGTCGTGGCCCTTTCGGTCTGGTACGATGTCGGATCGAAGCACGAGCCTGCGGGGAAGACCGGCTTCGCGCACCTGTTCGAGCATCTGATGTTCAACGGCTCGCAGAATGCGCCCGGCGATTTCTTCGAACCCCTGAAGCAGGTGGGTGCCACCGATCTCAACGGCACCACCTATTTCGATCGCACCAACTATTTCGAGACGGTGCCCAAGCCCGCGCTGGAACGCGCGCTGTTCCTCGAAAGCGACCGGATGGGCTGGCTGACTCCGGCCATCACCCAGGGCGTGCTCGACGAGCAGCGCGGTGTCGTCCAGAACGAGAAGCGCCAGGGCGACAACCAGCCCTACGGCCTCGTCGAATATGCGCTGTACGAAGGCCTGTTCGGCAGCGGCCCCTATGGCCATTCCGTCATCGGCTCGATGGCCGATCTCGACCGCGCCAGCGTCGCCGACGTGAAGGCATGGTTCCGCGACCATTACGGGCCGAACAACGCCGTGCTGGCGCTGGCCGGCGACATCGACGCCGCCGAGGCGCGACCGCTGGTGGAGAAGTATTTCGGCCGCATCGCAGCCGGCCCGAAGAGCGAACTGCCCAAGGTCACCATCCCCACGCTGCCCGCTGCGAAGACGGTCGTGCTGAAGGACCAGGTGCCCGCCATCCAGATCACTCGCAACTGGGCGATTCCCGGCCTGAACGACCCCGATTCCGCCGCGCTCGACGTGTTCGGGCAGGTCCTGGGTGGCCTTGCCAGCTCGCGGCTGGCCAATGCGCTGGTCCGCGAGGAGAAGCTGGCGGTCAACGCCTATGCCTATGCCGAGCCCTTCTCGCAGGTCGGCACCTTCACCATCGGCGTGACGCTGAAGCCGGGCGTCGATCCGGCGGTGGTCGACAAGCGGATCGACGCAATCCTCGCCGACCTGATCGCCAAGGGGCCGACGGCGGACGAAGTCCAGCGCGTCGCCACCACCAATGTCGCGGGGACGATCAAGGGCCTGCAATCCACCCGCGCCCAGGCCTCGGCCCTGGCGGAGGGGCTGCTCTATTCGAACGATCCCGGCTTCTTCCGCAAGCGGCTGGAAGAAGTGGCGAGGATGACGCCCGCCAAGGCCCGCGCCGCGGCCGCCAAGTGGCTGACCCGCCCGGCCTTCACCATCCGCGTCGAGCCCGGCCAGCGCGAGGCCTATCAGGAGGCCGCTGCGGTCGCCCCCGCCAAGCCGGCCGCCGAGGAAGCGATCCCCAAGGGCGATCGCGGTCCGCTGCCCGATGTCGGCCCGATCCGCGACATCCGTTTCCCCACCGTGGAGCGCACCCGCCTCGCGAACGGTGTTGAGCTGGTCTACGCCCGCCAGACCGCGGTGCCGGTGACCCGCATGGTGCTGAGCTTCGATGCCGGCGCCACCGCCGATCCGGACGGCAAGCCGGGCACCCAGAACCTCACCCTGGCGCTGATGGATGAGGGCACCACCAGCCGCAACTCGATCGCCATCGCCGAGGCCAAGGAACGGCTGGGCGCGGAGATCGACGGCGGCAGCTCGGCCGATCGCACCTATCTCAGCCTCGGCGTGCCCAGCGCCAACCTCGGCGGCGGCGTCGAACTGTTCGCCGACATCGTCCGGCGCCCGGCCTTCGCACCGGCCGAGGTCGAGCGGCTGCGCGCCACCACGCTCACCGCGATCCAGTTCGAGCTGAGCAACCCGAACAGCCTGGCCGGACGCGCCCTGCCCGGGCTGCTCTACGGCCCGGCCAGCCCCTATGCGAAGCTCGGCAACGGCTCGGGCGATCCGGCGGTGGTCGCCAAGCTGACCCGCGACGATCTGGGCGCCTTCCACCGTGCCTGGATCCGCCCGGACAAGGCGAAGCTGTTCGTCGTCACCGATCTGCCGTTGGCGGAGGTGAAAGCGGCGCTCGACGCGCGCTTCGGCGACTGGAAGGGCGAGGGCCCGGCGGGCGTCAAGGCGTTCGACGCGAAGCCGCAACAGGCTTCCCCGCGCATCCTGCTGGTCGACCGGCCCAACTCGCCCCAGTCGCTGATCGTCGCCGCGCAGATGACCCCGCTTGATCCCAAGAGCGACCTGCTCCTAGCGGTGACCGCGAACCAGGTGCTGGGCGGCGGCTTCCTGTCGCGGATCAACATGGACCTGCGCGAGGCACGCCACTGGTCCTATGGCGCGGGCGGCGGGTTCAACTGGCTGGAGCATGCCGTGCCCTATTCGGTGAACGCGCCCGTGCAGGCCGACCGGACCGGCGATTCGATCAAGGCGATCCGCGACGACGTGCGCGGTTTCCTGACCACCGCCGGCGTCACCCCGGCCGAGCTTGCCCGCGAGATCACCGGCAGCACCCGCGAACTCGCCGGCCGATTCGAAACCGCCAATGCCGTGCTCGGCGCGATGCAGCAGAACGACATCCGCCACCGTCCGGACGATTATTACGACAGCATCGCGCAAAAATATCGCAGCATGACCGCCCCCCAGCTTGACGCTGCGGCACGCGGGGCACTCGACGTCGATCGCTTCGTTTGGGTGGTGGTGGGCGACGCCGCCAAGGTCCGCCCGCAGCTTGACAGCCTCGGCCTGCCTGTCGAGGTGATCAGCGCGGCATCGCTGGCAGGGAAGAGTCCGGCGGCGGCCAAGTAACCAGGTAAGCAGGAGAGACCCAAGATGGCGAATGTGGATGGCAACTGGAACACCGTGACCAAGTCGCCGCTGGGCGACCAGCAGGCGACGCTCACCGTCACCAGCAACGGCGACAGCTTCACCGGCAGCTTCAACGGCGCGATGGGCCAGACCGAGATCAAGGACGGCAAGGTCAACGGCGACACGCTCAGCTGGTCGCTCGACATCTCGGTGCCGATGCCGATGACGCTCACCTGCGAAGCGACCGTGAGCGGCGACAGCCTTGACGGCACCGTCACCGCCGGCGCGTTCGGCAGCTTCCCGATCACCGGCACCCGCGCCTGATCGGAAACCGGCAGCCCCGCACCCCGGGGCTGCCGACACTGCGGCGCGGCATGCACCCGTCTCCAAAGGGGACGGAACGGCGCCGATGTCATAAAACCGTTACACAAACGCAACCGAACTGACTGCGTTTCCCCTTACCGGCCTCATCAAACAGGGCTGACTCAGGGGGCTTTCATGACATCGCGATCCAAACTGATTCTCGCGTCCGGCGCGAGCGTGCTGGCCTGCGTGCTGGCGACCGCCGCCACCGCGCAGACCGCGCAGGAACCGACCCAGCAGACCGAGCCGGTGCCTGGCGACATCATCGTCACCGGCGCACGTCCGATCGCCGAATCGGAGGCGCTGGCGCTGCGCATCCAGCGCGCCTCGGATTCGCTGGTCACCGTAGCCGCCGCCGACGGCGTAGGCCGCCTGCCCGACCAGAACATCGCCCAGGCCGCCAGCCGCCTGCCCGGCATCGCGGTCGAGCGCGACCAGGGCCAGGCCCGCTATATCAGCTTGCGCGGCGCGCCCAATTACTGGACCACGCTGTCGTTCGACGGGATCACCGTGGTCAGCCCCGAGGGCCGCGACGCGCGCTTCGATTCGATCCCCTCGGCGATCGCCGCGCAGATCGTCGTCTCCAAGGCGGTGACACCGGACATGACCGGCGAGACGGTGGCGGGCAACGTCAACGTCGTCACCCGCTCGGCGTTCGACTATAAGGGCGCACACTTCGCCGGAAAGGCCGGCTACGGCATCGCCGAGCTCGGCGACCGCAAGCAGTATGAAGTCTCCGCCGTCGCGTCGGACCGGTTCAAGGTCGGCGAGGGCGAGCTCGGCGTGCTGGTCTCGGGCAGCTATTTCCAGCGCGGCATGATCACCGACAATTTCGAGACCGATTACGAGCGCGTCGCGCAGGACCAGCGCCCCGGCAACACCACCCGCTTCTGGGCGCAGGAAGCCGAAAACAAGCTGTACCGCCTCACCCGCCGCAACTGGTCGGCCTCGGCCCGCGTCGATTACAAGCCGGACGATCGCAACACCATCTCGCTGCGCTCGATCTATACGATCTTCAAGGACGACGAGGCGCGCGACAACTACCGCTTCGACCTGGACGACCGACAGGCCGATCTGGTGCCCGACACCGCGGACTGCGCGCGCACCGTGAACCCGACGCCGACCACCACCGGCTATGCCGATGTCTGCATCGGCAACACGCCCCAGCGCGGCACCATCTACGGCATCGACATCCGCCAGCGCTCGACGCTGCGCGCCTTCCGCCAGTCGATCTTCACCAACAGCATCGTCGGCGAGCATGATTTCGCGCCGGGCTGGCACCTGTCTTGGGTCGGCAACTATACCGAATCGAAGGACGATCGCTCGGTCGTCGGCGAGATCGCCTGGGACAGCCCCAGCACCCGCACGCTGCGCCCGACCGTCGACTATGACTTCTCCGATCCCAACCGCTCGCGCCTGCGGCTCTTCACCACCAACCAGCTGAGCGGCCCCACCCGCTATTCGGCCGGCAGCCGCGTGGTGGCGATCGACAGCTTCACCAAGCCGGCCTCGTCGCTGACCGTGCTCGACGCGATCGATACCACCAAGGCCTATACCGGCCGCGTCGTGCTCGCGCGCGAGACCCGCTTCCTCGGCAGCGATGCCACGTTCAAGGCGGGCGTCCAGTTCGACCAGCGTACCAAGGTGGCGGACGAGAAGCAGATCCTGGTGAACACCGCCGCCGGCCTCACCGCGATCGGGGTGCCGGCCAGCTATACGGACTTCTCGCTGGACGATCCGTTCGCCGGCAAGATCCCGATGGAATACACGTTCCGCTATTTCGACGAGGACAAGATGCGGGCGGTCGCCAAGGCGGCACGCGAGCAGTTCGCCTTCACCCCCAATACCGCCAACAATTATGATGTGCGCGAGCGCGTCTATGCCGGCTATGTTATGGGCACGCTGCGCTACGACTGGGGCTCGATCCTCGGCGGCGTGCGCGTCGAGCGGCTGGAAAATCGCGGCAAGGCGGTCGCCACGCTCGGCGCCGTGACCGGCCCGGTGACGGCGGAATCGAGCCAGACGCTGGCCTTCCCCAGCCTCCACGTGAATTACAATGTCGACGATACCAAGAAGCTGCGCCTGTCGTTCAACTCGGGCGCGGCGCGCGCCGACTATGATCAGCTTCGCCCGAACGTCGTCATCAACGATACCAACCAGGTGATCTCGGGCGGCAATCCCGGGGTGAAGCCGGAGCGCGCCTATGGCGTGGACGGCTATTTCGAATGGTATGTCCGCCCGCAGGGCTATCTGATGGCCGGCGTCTTCTACAAGCGGGTCGAGGACGTGCTGTACCGCCAGTCGCGCACCTTCGGGTCGAACGCGCTGGACAGCAACGGCATCGATCGCTCGGCCTATACCTTCACCGGCATCACCAATGGCGGCAACGGGCGGATCTTCGGCGCGGAAGCAGCGGCCCAGCTCCAGCTCGATCCGTGGACCGGCACGCTCGGCCTGCCGGACTGGATGGGCGGCTTCGGCATCTCGGCCAACATCACGCTGAACGACAGCCAGGTCACCAAGCCGCTGCTCGGCGCGATCCCGGCGCGCAAGGTGCGGCTGCCCGGCACGTCGGACATGATCTACAATGTCGGCGCCTATTACGAGAAGTACGGCCTGTCGCTGCGCGTCCAGTACCAGCGCCGCAGCGACTGGCTGGACACCATCGCCGACGATCTGACCGATGGCGGCGACACCTATTGGGCCGCCGACGAAGAGATGGATCTCTCCGCCCGCTATGCGTTCAGCAAGCGCTTCGAGGTCTATGTCGACGTGCAGAACAGATCGGAAGAGCGTCGTGTAGGGAAAGAGTGTAGATC
>NZ_AGFU01000040.1 GCF_000226955.1 Sphingomonas elodea ATCC 31461 | reverse complement strand
AGACACTGCCCCACCCCAACCCCTCCCCTGAAGGGGAGGGGCTTAAGTAGTCGCTATTCCTCGTTGAACCGCGCTTCGACCAGTTCGACCAGTGCCTGCACCGCGCCTTCCGCGCCGTCGCCTTCGGCGGAGATGGTGATCGTGTCGCCCTTGGCGGCGCCGAGCATCATCAGGTCGAGGATCGAGGTGCCGGCGGCGCTGTTGCCGTCCTTCTCGACGGTGAGTTCGCAGGGCTGGGTGCTGGCGAGCGTGACGAACGCCATGCTGGCGCGGGCGTGGAGGCCGCGGCGGTTCTCGATCAAAACCTCGCGCGACACCCGGCTCATTGCGGCGGCCCCAGCATTTCCGACGCGACGGTCACATATTTGCGGCCGGCGTCGCGCGCGGCGAGCACCGCGTCGGTGACGGACATGGTCTTGCGGGCGCTGCCCAGGCGGATCAGCATCGGCAGGCTGATGCCGGCGATCACCTCGACCTTGCCGGCCTTCATCAGCGAGATGGCGAGATTGGAGGGGGTGCCGCCGAACAGGTCGCTCAGCACGATCACGCCTTCGCCCGAATCGACCGCGCCGATGGCGGCGGCGATGTCGGCACGGCGGCCCTCCATGTCATCCTCGGGGCCGATGCAGATCGCGGCGACCTGCTCCTGCTTCCCCACCACATGTTCCATCGCGACGACGAACTCCTCGGCGAGTCGTCCGTGCGTCACGAGCACCAACCCGATCATTCTATTCTCCGCCCCTAGCCATGGACACCGGCGCCCCCTCCAGGGAGTCCTGTGGCGCGGTCTGCAAATCTCTGTGCGTCACCGTGGGCGAAAATCCTTCGTCGCGCAACCGGGCGGCCATCCGTTCGGCGACATGGACCGAGCGATGCCGTCCCCCGGTGCAGCCGAACGCGATCGTCACATAGGCCTTTCCCTCCGCCTGGTAGCGCGGGAGGAGGAGCAGCAGCAGCGACTCGATCTGCGCCATCGCGGCATCGTACGCGGGATCGGCGGCGATATAGGCGGAGACGTCGGCATCGAGTCCCGTGCCGGGACGAAGCTGGGTGTCCCAGTGCGGATTGCGCAGGAAGCGCATGTCGAGGACGAGATCGGCGTCGCGCGGCAGCCCGCGGGAAAAGCCGAAGGAGGTGACGCTGAAGGTGGTCTTGCCGCCATCCGCCGAGAAGATCTGGCGGATCGCCTGGGCAAGCTGGTTCGCCTTCATGTCGGTGGTGTCGATCAGCCGGTTGGCCCAGCGGCGCAAGGGGCCGAGCAGCTCGCGTTCGCGGGCGATGCCGTCCTCGGCGGGGCGGTCCTGCGCGAGCGGGTGGCGGCGGCGTGTCTCGGAGAAGCGGCGGAGCAGCTCGGCGCCGCTGCATTCGAGGAACAGCGTGCCGACGTCGAGCCCCTGGTCCTCGCGCAGCTTCTTGATGCGCTGGACGATGCTCTCGGCGTCGAAGCCGCGCGTCTGGGTGCCGAGACCGAGCGCCAGCGGGCGCTCGTCGTCACCGCCATCGGCACCCGGCGCGGTGTCGAGCAGGCGGTTTAGGAGGAGCAGGGGGAGGTTGTCGACCACCTCCCAGCCGAGATCCTCGAGCGTGCGCAGCACGGTCGACTTGCCGGCACCCGACATGCCGGTGACGAGCAAGATATGTTTGGGGCGACGCCGTTGCATGATGCTCTCGTTATAGGCTGCCGGGAGCGCGGGCGGGTCGAGGGGCGGGCTCATGCGCGGGCTGCCAATGGCAGCCGCACCACGAAGCGTGCGCCCTGCGATCGATCCTCCCGCGATTCCACGATTATGCTTCCCTGATGGCCTTCGACGATGGTGCGGGCAATGGCAAGCCCGAGCCCCGAATGCTGGCCGAACGCCTCGCTGGACGGGCGCACCGAATGAAAGCGGCGGAAGATCGCCTCGCGCGCCTCTTCGGGCACGCCGGGGCCTTCGTCCTCCACCCAGATAGCGAGCGTGTCGTCCTCCTCCTGCGCCGAAATCGCGATCAGGCCGCCGGGGGGCGAGAAGGACAGGGCGTTCTCGATCAGGTTCTCGAACACGCGCTCCAGCCGCGTGGGATCGCCCATCACCTCCATCGACTGGCCGCGGGGGCGATCGAAGCGGAGGCGGATCTCCTCGGGCACGCCGCGGGTCTCGCGCTGGCCGATCAGCGCGGCGATCAGCGCGCCCAGGTCGAACGGCTCGAAGGTGGTGCGGCTGAGCTGCGCGTCGATCCGCGAGGCTTCCGAAATGTCGGTGATCAGCCGGTCGAGCCGGTGGACGTCGTCGCGAACGATGTCGAGCAGCTGGTCGCGCAGAGCGGGGTCCTTGACGTTCGACAGCCCCTCGACGGCGGAGCGGAGCGAGGCGAGGGGGTTTTTCAGCTCGTGGGTCACATCGGCGGCAAACGTCTCGGTCGCGTCGATACGGGCGCGGAGGGCTCCGCTCATGTCCGAAAGCGCGCGGGCGAGCATCCCGATCTCGTCGCGGCGCTCGGGCAGGCGGGGCACCACCACCTCGCGGGCCCGGCCGAGGCGCACGCGGATCGCCGCCAGCGCCAGCCGCCGCAGCGGCCGCACGATGGTGCGGGCGAGGAACAGCGAGAGCAGCACCGAAACCAGCGATACGATGCCGAGCACCACACCCAGCCGGTAGCGCTCCAGCCGCACCGTCTGGGTGATGTCGCGGGCGTTGTATGCGGTCATCACCACGCCGAGGCCGGTGATCGGCGCGGCGGCGGTGATCACCGGCGTGCGATCGGGCGCGCGCCAGACCGACGCAGCGGCGGCATGGGTTTCCAGCGCGGTCTTGACGTCCGGCCACTCCAGCCCGGCATCGCGCGGCCGTTCGCGGTACAGCGGCGCGCGATCGGCACCGGCGACCTTGTCGATCACTGCATCGAGGAAACGCGCGATGGTCTGGCCCACCGGATCCTTGTCGGGATCGCGCAGCACCAGGTTGCGCAGGCCCAGCTCGCGGCTGTCGCTCAAGAGCTTGCCCTGCGGATCGTAGAGGCGGATGCGCGTGCCCATGTCGCGGGCGAGGCTGAGCACCAGCAGGTCGCGGCGCTTGTCGGTGGCGGAGGCGAGCGCCTGCGCGATCAGGCGCACCTCGCGGCTGGTCTGCTCGACGCGGCTGTCGACGATGCGGCTGCGATAGCTGTCGAGATAGAAGAATCCGCCGCACAGCAGCGCCAGCGCGAAGATGTTGACCGCGAGGATCCGCGGCGTGAGGCTGACCCGGCCCGACCATCGCAGCGCCAGGTCGCGCTCGTCATTCATCCGAGAAGCGGTATCCGGCGCCATAGAGCGTCTCGATCGCGTCGAATTCCGGATCTACCTGCCGGAACTTGCGGCGGACGCGCTTGATGTGGCTGTCGATCGTGCGGTCGTCGACATAGATATCGTCCTGATAGGCGGCGTCCATCAGCTGGTTGCGCGTCTTGACGATGCCCGGGCGCTGGGCGAGCGTCTCCAGAATCAGGAATTCGGTGACCGTCAGCGTGACGTTGACGCCGCCCCAGGTGACCTTGTGGCGGGCGGGGTCCATGCTCAGCCGGCCGCGCTCGAGCGCCTCGGCGGGCTCGGCCGGGGCTGCACCCTCCGCTACCGGCGCGGCCGGCTCGGTGCGGCGCAGGATCGCGCGGATGCGGGCGATCAGCAGGCGCTGCGAGAAGGGCTTGGCGATATAGTCGTCGGCGCCCATCGCCAGGCCGAGCGCCTCGTCGAGCTCGTCGTCCTTGCTGGTGAGGAAGATCACCGGGATCTGGCTCTTCTCGCGCAGGCGGCGGAGCAGCTCCAGCCCGTCCATCTTGGGCATCTTGATGTCGAGCACCGCCAGTTCGGGCGGGTTCTCGATCAGCGCCTTGAGCGCGCTTTCGCCGTCCGAATAGACGCGGGTGAGAAAGCCCTCGGTCTGCAGCGCGATCGACACCGAGGTGAGGATGTTGCGGTCGTCATCGACCAGCGCGATCGTGGCGGTCATCCGGCAACCCGGGGCTGGCGCAAAATCAGCATTTCCACCCGTTAGACCAAAGTTCTGCGCGCCTCAACACGCCGACAACGTTTACCCGGATTGACCCTGTTTGCACCGCCATGCGAGGGGGCGAGTCGCAATAAACGTACGCCAGCGGCAAATCATCTGGTTTGTCATATAAATGGCGGCGTAATAAAAATGGAGGCTTGGGTGGATAAGCGTCAATCGCGCCATGGTCTTGGCGAACAGGGGATCGTCACCTCGGCGACCCTGCACTGGAACCTGATTACCGCACCGCTGGTGGAGCACGCGATCCGTCGCGGAGAGGGCAGCCTGGCCGCCGAAGGTCCCCTGGTCGTTGCTACCGGCAAGCATACCGGCCGTTCGGCCAAGGACAAGTTCATCATCCGCGATGCCGAGACCGAGACCAGCGTCTGGTGGGGCAAGACCAACCAGGCGATGACGCCGGCGCATTTCGCCGCGCTCAAGGCCGATTTCCTTGCCGAGTTGGCCACGCGCGACGAGCTGTTCGTGGCCGACCTCTATGGCGGTTCGCAGGCCGAGCACCGCGTGCAGGTGCGTGTGATCAACGAACTCGCCTGGCACAATCTGTTCATCCGCACGCTGCTGGTTCGGCCTGCAGCGGACGCGTTGGCGGATTTCGTGCCCGACTACACCATCATCGACCTGCCGAGCTTCCGCGCCGATCCTGCGCGCCACGGCACGCGCGGTGAGACGGTGATCGCGGTCAATTTCAGCGAAAAGCTGATCCTGATCGGCGGCACCGCCTATGCCGGCGAGATGAAGAAGAGCGTGTTCGGCCTGCTCAACTATCTGCTGCCCGAACAGGGCATCATGCCGATGCACTGCTCGGCCAATATCGGCCCCAAGGGCGATACCGCGATCTTCTTCGGCCTGTCCGGCACCGGCAAGACGACGCTCTCGGCCGATGCGTCCCGCACGCTGATCGGCGACGACGAGCATGGCTGGTCGGACACCGCGGTCTTCAACTTCGAAGGCGGCTGCTATGCCAAGATGATCCGCCTTTCGGCCGAGGCCGAGCCGGAAATCTTCGCCACCACCAAGCGCTTCGGCACGGTGCTGGAAAATGTGGTGATGGATCCGGCAACCCGGACGCTGGACCTCGACGATGCGAGCCTCGCCGAGAACAGCCGCGGCTCCTATCCGATCGATTTCATCCCCAACGCCTCGGCGGACAATCTCGGGCCGGTGCCGAAGAACATGATCTTCCTCACCGCCGATGCCTATGGCGTGCTCCCGCCGATCGCGCGGCTGACCCCCGAACAGGCGATGTACCATTTCCTCTCGGGCTATACCGCGCGGGTGGCGGGAACCGAGATCGGCGTGACCGAGCCCGAGGCGACCTTCTCCACCTGCTTCGGCGCGCCGTTCATGCCGCGGCATCCGTCGGTCTATGGCAACCTGCTCAAGAAGCGGATCGCGGAAGGGAATGTCGCCTGCTGGCTGGTCAACACCGGCTGGACCGGCGGCAAATACGGCATCGGCCACCGCATGCCGATCAAGGCGACCCGCGCGCTGCTCAATGCCGCGCTCGACGGCAGTCTGAACCAGGCCGAGTTCCGCCGCGATCCCACCTTCGGCTTCGAAGTGCCGGTCGCGGTGCCGGGCGTCGATTCGGCCATCCTCGACCCGCGCGAGACGTGGCCGGACAAGGCCGACTATGACGCGACTGCCGAGAAGCTCGTCGACCAGTTCGTCGAGAATTTCACGCAGTTCGAGGATCATGTGGAGGCCGGCGTCCGCGCTGCGGCTCCCAGGGCGCGGGCGCTCGCCTGAACGGGCGCGCCACCGACCTTCCGCCGCGGTGCTTTGCCAGCGCCGCGGCGATCGTGAGGGTGGGGGAGGGGCTGCTCGCCTGCACCCTGCCGCGCGCGGACTGGACGCACGAGGCGCATCTTGCCGCGTGCTGCTATCTGCTGAGCGAGCGTCCGGACGTGGATGTCGATGCCGACATCGGCGGCATCATCCGACGCTTTAACGACAGCACCGAGGGTGTGAGCGACGATCATCACGTCTATCAAGATACCGTTACCTGCGCCTCAGTCGCGGGTGTGCATCTGCATCTTGCTGATTGCCGAGGTGCCTGAAGCCGATCTCCTGGCGCGGGCGAACGGGCTGCTGGAATCGCCGATGGTCGTAGGCGACTGGCCGCTGGGCTTTTACAGTCGAGAGCGGCTGTTCTCGGTGGCGGCCCGGCGCGGCTTCGTGGAGCCCGGCCTGGCGCCGCTGCCGTAAGGGGCGGCCTTAAACATCTCTAAAACGACCGGTATCCCTGCGAAAGCGGGAATCCATTCTCGCGCGCGTTGCAGCGAGAGCCGAGAATCCGGCGTCAATGGATTCCCGCGTTCGCAAGGATGACCAGGGGGTGGTCAACATGATCGCAGGCCCTGGAGAGGGACGCGATCAGCGGAGATCAGGCCTTGCCGGCCTCGGCGTCCGGATCGAGCAGGCGGTGGAGATGAACCACCACATAGCGCATCTCGGCATCGTCGACCGTACGCTGGGCTGCGGCGCGCCACGCCTTTTCTGCAGCGGCATAGTCCGGGAAGATGCCGACCACGTCGAGCTTGGACGGATCGACGAAATCGAGGGTCGTCGGGTCGGCAACGCGGCCGCCGAAAACCAGGTGAAGCTTGCTCATTAGGCCTCCTGGGGTGGGGGGATGCCGCAGCCCTTACCGGGACAGCGGCATCCGGCTCAACCCCTTATAGGCGGCTTAGCGCTTGGCCGTTGCGTCCTTCGCCGCGTCGATCACCGTGCCGAACAGCGCCGAGACGCGTTCCTTGGTGGCATCGCTGTTCGGGATCAGCGATTCGATCTGCTCGCGGCCGCTGTCCTTCGCGGCCTGCACGGCGGCTGCGGCGCCATCGGCGAGCTTGCGGCCGAGGGGCTCCAGCGCCGCTTTTTCGCGATCGAAGCGCGGCAGCAGCATCCCGATCACCACGCCGAGCGCGACGCCGCCGGCGAGCAGCAGCGCGGGGTTTTCGGTGAGGCGCGATCCGGTTTCGGTTTCGGTGCTCATGGCGTCATCCTTCTGTGCGGTCTTTGGGTGTCGAACCCTTTGCGGGTCCGTCGGTTTCGTGTTTGCCCTTGCGGAAGATATCGACGATCCAGCCGCGCGCGAGCACCAGCCCGATCCCGCTCGTCAACGCGGCGGCGAGCCACGGGCGGGTGCGGACGGCCTCGGTGCCCTCGCGGGCGATGGACGTGACGCTCTGCTTGGCGTTCTCCATGGCTTCCTGCGCGATGTTGCGCGGCTTCAGGCGTTCCTGGACGGTACCCAGGGTGGTCATCAGCCTGTCGCGGGCTGCGCGTGCGCGAGCGCGGGCGGCGTCGGCGTTGCGCGGTACGGTCATGCCTTCGCTCCCATCGCCTTGCGGATGCCCCGCGCTGCCGCCCAGCCGAGCAGCGCCGCGATCAGCAGCGCCACGCCGACCACGATCAGCGTCGCCCAGCCCGGACCGACGAGCGTCGCCAGCGTGAGGATGGCGCCGACGATCAGCCCGATGGCCGCCGCGAGCGCCAGTGCGAGGGCCAGCACCGCCGCAATCGCGGCACCCTTCACCTCGCTGACCTTCGCCTGTGCCACCGCCTTGAAGTAATCGACTTCAGCGCGGGCGTAATCCTTGGCGTCTTCGGTGAGCTGGCCGATCAGCGCACCGATGCCGGCTTCTTCCAGATTTGGGGCGTCCATGCCCTGTATGGCCCGTCCTTAGCTCTGGGTCGTGCCGGGCGACGCCGACGGACCGGTGCCGAAGCCGACGGGCTCGACCTTCCGGTCTTCGGTCGAGGGTGTGTTGCCGGCCGGGGCGGCCGTGGTGGCGGTCGTGCCCGATGCCTCGATGCCCGACTTGATCACCCGCGCCAGCACGAAGCCGAGCGCAGCGGCGGTGCCCACGGCGATGGCGGGACTCTTCTTCACGAACTCCGTTGCCTCGTCGAGCAACTCGTTCACTTCCTTGCCGCGCAGCGACTCCGCGAAGCCCGCGATGCCGTCCGCCGCGGTGCGTGCATATTGGCCGTACTGCTCGCCGAGCTTGGCATCGACATCGCCTGCTGCCGTGCGCATCATCTCGGCTACCTCGTCGAGCGCGCTGGTCGCGCGTTCCTTGCCGGTGCCGGCGAAGCCGAGGATATGCTCCTTGGCCTGATCGGCGTATTTCGACGCCTCCTCGCGAATCGTGTCCGATGCGCTGCGCTTGGCGCCTGCATCCTCGGTGCCGCCACCGGCCGCGCCGGTCGCACCTGCATTTCCACCCAGCGGATCGCCCGCAATGCTGGTCGTTTCGTCTGCCATGATCAAAAACCCTCCATGCCTCGTCGAAACAACAACGGCCCCGTTTGCGAGTTCCCTCATGAACCGCTAGAGGCACCGCGCGCCTCATTCCTGACATGTTACGGAGACCATGACGTGACCGCAATCATCGACGTCCACGCCCGCCAGATTCTCGACAGCCGTGGCAATCCCACGGTGGAAGTGGATGTCCTGCTGGACGATGGCAGCTTCGGCCGCGCCGCCGTGCCCTCGGGCGCCTCCACCGGCGCCCATGAGGCCGTCGAAAAGCGCGACGGCGACAAGTCCCGCTGGCTCGGCAAGGGCGTCGAGGGCGCCGTCGATGCGGTGAACGGTGAGATTGCCGAGGCCGTCGTCGGCCTCGACGCCGAAGACCAGGCCGATCTCGACCGCACCATGATCGAGCTCGACGGCACCGCCAACAAGGGCCGCCTGGGCGCCAACGCCATCCTCGGCGTCAGCCTCGCCGCCGCCAAGGCTGCGGCCGATGCCCGCGGCCTGCCGCTCTATCGCTATGTCGGCGGCGTCAACGCCCATGTCCTGCCGGTGCCGATGATGAACATCATCAACGGCGGCGAGCATGCCGACAACCCGATCGACTTCCAGGAATTCATGATCGTGCCGGTCGGGGCCGAGAACATCGTCGAGGCGGTGCGCTGCGGTTCGGAAATCTTCCACACGCTGAAGAAGAAGCTGCACGAAAAGGGCTTGGCGACCGGCGTGGGCGACGAGGGCGGCTTCGCCCCGAACATCGCCTCGACCACCGAAGCGCTCGACTTCATCATGGCGAGCATCGAGGCTGCGGGCTACAAGCCGGGCGACGACGTGATGCTCGCGCTCGACTGCGCCGCCACCGAATATTTCAAGGACGGCGCCTACGAGATGGTGGGCGAGGGCAAGACGCTCTCCTCGATCCAGAATGCCGAGTTCCTGGCCAAGCTCGCCGCCGACTATCCGATCTTCTCGATCGAGGACGGCATGGCCGAGGACGATTTCGAAGGCTGGAAGGCGCTGACCGACCTGATCGGCGGCAAGGTGCAGCTGGTCGGCGACGATCTGTTCGTGACCAACCCGGAGCGCCTCGCCATGGGCATCGAGAAGGGCCTGGCCAACTCGCTGCTCGTCAAGGTCAACCAGATCGGCACGCTGACCGAGACGCTGGAGGCCGTCAGCCTCGCCCAGCGTTCGTCCTACACCGCGGTCATGTCGCACCGTTCGGGCGAGACCGAGGACGCGACGATCGCCGACCTCGCGGTCGCCACCAACTGCGGCCAGATCAAGACCGGCAGCCTCGCGCGCTCGGACCGGCTCGCCAAGTACAACCAGCTGATCCGTATCGAGGAAGAGCTGGGCGACGCGGCGGTCTATGCCGGCCGTTCGGTGCTGCGCCGCGCCTGACCCTAAGTAGGAGCCGCAAGCTTGCTAAGAGCCGATGGATCAGCGAGAATCACGGGCATGAAGCGCGCTTCTCCCATGACCATGCTGCTGCGCCGGGCGGGGCTTCCCGCCGCGGCGCTGATCGCCATCGGCTTCTTCGGCTATAATGCGGTTCTGGGTCCCAACGGGATCGTCGCCGCCAAGCAGGTTCGGCTGGAGCTTGCCGCCAAGCAGCGCGAATATGCGGTGCTTGAGAAGAAGCGGGCCGAACTGAAGAATCGAGTCGACCTGCTCGATCCGAAGCACGGCGCCGATCCCGACATGGTGGACGAGCTTGCGCGTAAGCAGCTCAACGTCGTCCGCCCTGATGAAGTGATCATCCCGCTCGACAAGAAGTGATGCCGTAGGGGTAGTTGCCAGCTACGGCGGAGCGTCTTAGGGCGGATGTACGGTTCCTTTGTCCGCGCGTTGGTTGCAAGCCTTGCGAAAACGCGCGTATAGGCACCCGCCTTTCCCCTCCCCGGATGAGGAATATCTGATCGTGGCCAAAGCACCGGCACGCAAAGCACCGACCCCACCCGCAATCCCGAATCGCGAGCGCCCGGCCGAACCGGAACGGTTCAAGGCTTCGAAGGAGCAGCTGCTCGAATTCTATCGCCAGATGCTGCTGATCCGCCGCTTCGAAGAGAAGGCGGGCCAGCTCTACGGCCTCGGCTTCATCGGCGGCTTCTGCCACCTCTACATCGGCCAGGAAGCCGTTGCGGTGGGCCTGCAGTCGGCGCTGGACGGCGAGAAGGACTCGGTGATCACCGGCTATCGCGACCATGGCCACATGCTCGCCTACGGCATCGACCCCAAGGTGATCATGGCCGAGCTGACCGGCCGCGGCGCGGGTATCTCGCGCGGCAAGGGCGGCTCGATGCACATGTTCTCGACCGAGAAGAAGTTCTACGGCGGCCACGGCATCGTCGGCGCGCAGGTCTCGCTCGGCACGGGCCTCGCCTTCGCGCACAAGTATAACGAGGATGGCGGCGTCGCCATGGCCTATTTCGGCGACGGCGCCGCGAACCAGGGCCAGGTGTACGAATCGTTCAACATGGCCGAGCTGTGGAAGCTCCCGATCATCTATGTGATCGAGAACAACCAGTATGCCATGGGTACCAGCGTCAACCGCTCCTCGGCCGAAGACCAGCTGTACAAGCGCGGCGAGAGCTTCCGCATCCCGGGCATCCAGGTGGACGGCATGGACGTGCTCGCCTGCCGCGGTGCGGCGGAAGAGGCGCTCGCCTGGGTGCGCGCCGGCAAGGGCCCGGTCATCCTCGAGATGAAGACCTATCGCTATCGCGGCCACTCGATGTCCGATCCGGCCAAGTATCGCAGCCGCGAGGAAGTCCAGTCGGTTCGCGACAAGTCGGACCCGATCGAGGCGGTGAAGCGCGAGCTCGAGACGATGGGCGTCACCGAAGAGCAGCTGAAGCCGCTCGAGGCCGAGATCCGCAAGATCGTGAACGAATCGGCGGACTTCGCCGAACAGACGCCGGAGCCCGATCCGGCCGAACTCTATACCGACGTACTGGTGGAGACCTACTGAGATGGCGATCGAACTCAAGATGCCGGCGCTCTCGCCGACCATGGAAGAGGGCACGCTCGCCAAGTGGCTCGTCAAGGAAGGCGACGTCGTGAAGTCCGGCGACATCCTCGCCGAGATCGAGACCGACAAGGCGACGATGGAATTCGAAGCCGTCGACGAAGGCACGATCGCCCAGATCCTGGTCGCCGAAGGCACGGACAACGTGAAGGTCGGCACCGTGATCGCGATGATCGCGGGCGAGGGCGAGGACGCCTCGACGGCGGCCGCCGCACCGGCCCCCGCCAGCGAGCCGGCCCCGGCCCCCACCGAAAAGGCACCGGAAACCGGCACCGCTCAGCTGACCGCCGCAGTCGAGAAGACGCGGCCCGCCGATCCCGCCGTGCCCGCCGGCACCGAGATGGTGAAGACCACCGTCCGCGAAGCGCTGCGCGACGCGATGGCCGAGGAAATGCGCGCCGATCCGCGCATCTTCGTGATGGGCGAGGAAGTTGCCGAGTATCAGGGCGCCTACAAGGTGACCCAGGGCCTGCTCGACGAATTCGGCCCCAAGCGCGTCATCGACACGCCGATCACCGAATATGGCTTTGCCGGCGTCGGCACCGGTGCTGCGATGGGCGGCCTGAAGCCGATCATCGAGTTCATGACGTTCAACTTCGCCATGCAGGCGATCGACCACATCATCAACTCGGCGGCCAAGACCAACTACATGTCCGGCGGCCAGATGCGCTGCCCGATCGTGTTCCGCGGTCCCAACGGCGCGGCCAGCCGCGTCGGCGCGCAGCACAGCCAGAACTACGGCCCGTGGTACGCCAGCGTTCCCGGCCTGATCGTGATCGCGCCCTATGACGCGGCCGATGCCAAGGGCCTGATGAAGGCGGCGATCCGTTCGGAAGACCCGGTCGTATTCCTCGAGAACGAGCTGATGTACGGTCGCAGCTTCGACGTGCCGAAGCTCGACGACTATGTCCTGCCGATCGGCAAGGCCCGCATCATGCGCGAGGGCAAGGACGTGACGCTGGTCAGCTACTCGATCGGCGTGGGCGTCTCGCTCGAAGCGGCAGAGAAGCTGGCGGCCGAGGGCATCGATGCCGAGGTGATCGACCTGCGCACGCTGCGTCCGCTCGACAAGCAGACCGTGCTGGAGAGCCTGAAGAAGACCAACCGCATCGTGGTGGTCGAGGAAGGCTGGCCGGTCTGCTCGATCGCGTCGGAGGTCGCCGCGTTCGTGATGGAAGAGGGCTTCGACGACCTCGACGCGCCGGTGCTGCGCGTCACCAACGAGGACGTGCCGCTGCCCTACGCCGCGAACCTGGAAAAGCTCGCCCTGGTGAACGCCGACAAGGTGGTCGCCGTGGTGAAGAAGGTCACCTATCGCTGATCTTCGTCTTCTGACGAGAAAATGGGCCCGCCCGACCCAGTGTCGGGCGGGCCTTTTCGTTACGCGGCATACAGATCGCATGTCGAGCGGCTCGCGGCGGGTGCGGGGTTGTAGACCTGGCCATAGTCGCGATTGTCGCGCACGACGAACGAGGCGATGTAGCGCAGCACCTTCGGGCTGGCGAACCAGCCATTGCCGACGATCGGCGTGTAGAGATAGTTGATCTCAACGAACATCACGCCGGAATTCGCGGGCGCATTCACCTGCGCGCCGGTCTCTCCCATGCCGTTGGGGGCGAGGGTACCGGGATTGCTGGCGCTGTTGTCTCCGGTCGCGGCGGTGTTGACGCCCGCGCGCGGATCATAGGTGACGCCATCCGGCATCAGCGTCTTGCCATAGTGCGAGTCATAGTCGACGCCGGATTTGGCGCCGATGCAGCGCTGCCAGTGGATGCGCTGGGTGCCGTTGCTGTTTTCCAGGCTCGACAGGGTGATGCGGCCATTGGCGGTCAGGTTGAACGGCGCGCCCTGCTGCTTGGCGGCGAGCAGGACGTCGTTCAGGTCCACCTCGCGCATCTGGGTGGTGCCGGTGCCGTTGAACAGGCCGACGCGGCTGCTGTTGTCGGCCAGTGCCAGCGCCACCTGGCTGAGGCGCTGGTTGGTTAGGGCATAGTTGGTCAATTCGGCCGCCCAAAGCCCGCCGGTCAGCAGCACCGGCAAGCCGATCGCGAACTCGATCAGCGCGGCGCCGGAGCGGTCGGCTGCGAGGCGGCATAGCAGGCGTGGCGGGTTCATTTGCACAGCACCTGCTGGGTGGGCACCGACTGGGCATTATAGGGCTGGTTCTTGAAGCGGGTGGAGGCACTCAGCACCACCTGGTTGCTCCAGCCGATCAGCCCTGCCATGAGGAAGAGGCGGCCATAGGTTACCGTCACCTTGTACACGGTGACGTCGCTGGCACTGCCCTGGCCTACAATGCCGGGATCCGCATCCCACTGGCCGTTGCCGTTGACATCGGTGAAGCAGTCGCCGGCATCGTAGCGATTATTGCCGTTGTTATCGGTGTAGCTCTCGGCCTTGATCAGGCCGAAGCTGGCATAGCTGCGCCTGCTAGGGGTAACGGTGGCGTTGCCCGCCACCCGCCGTACCGAGGTCACGACGCGCGCATCGATCGTCGCCGTATCCGCTGCCTCGATCGTGGAGTCGCGTCCGGCCTTCTGCACCGCCCCTTCCAGGACCGCCTGGACATAGGCCTGGTAGCTGATGTCCATCAGCCCCATCAGCAGCGCCATCAGCACCGGCAGCAGAATGGCGAACTCGATCAGCGTCGCGCCTCCGCGATCGTGCCACAGCCGCCGCATCACCGGGTGAGCCGCAGCATCGCCACGCGCTTGGCGATCGTCTGGAAGGCGGCATTGAGCGCTGTATTGTCGGCCGCATAGAAGGCCTGGCCCGGCGACGCGCAACTCTGCAGCTGGCTGGTCAGCGTCTGGCCGAAGCCGACGATGAACACCGAGATGTTGCGTGCCTTGGCGGCGGCGCAGGCGGCGAGGAAGCGCGCATAGTGATTGGCCTGCTGGCTGCTGTCCGAGCAGCCGGAGTGGAACCCGTTCGACGTTACCCGCTGGTCGTAATTCTCGATCCCGTACATGCCGTACAGGCACATGCTCGGCGCCATGTCGCCATCGGTCATGAACACGATATAGCGCTTGGGCGGGTTGCGGCCGGGCCAGGCGGAGGTGTCGGTGGCGAACAGGCCCGTGGGGGAGAGCAGCCGCGTTCCCCAGATCATGCCGGTGTCGTGATAGGTGCCGCCTTGGGGGACGAAGTCGGTCGCGTTGACATAGTCGCTCACGTCCTGCCGCGTCATGACCTTCAGCCGCTGGACCGGCTTGCCGCACGATACCCAGCCATAGGCGATGTTCTGGTGGGCGGTGAGCGGCGTGAAATAGTCGAGCGCATAGGGGCTCGTACCGTCGCCGAACGGGTTGGAGCTGTTGCCCGAATAGGTGAGGCTGGAATATTCGCCGCGATAATAGACCACGTCCGGCCACATCGGCCGCCATCGGGTGGTATCGTTGGTCGGCACGAGATCGGGATCGAGGTCCGGCGGCAGGCTGGAATAGTCGAAGGAGCCGGTCGCCGTCGTGTCCCGCTCCTCGATGCAGCCCTGCCAGCGCGATGTGGCCCCGGTGATCTTGGTCGGATCGGTCACGGCGGTGCCCAGCTTGAACTGGCTCGTGTCGAGGTTGACCTTCCTGTAGGTCCAGTTGGGCTTCACTGGCTGTGCGGTGACGACGCAGCTGCTCGGGGTGCTGCCGTTCGCCGGAGTCCAGCTTGCCGTCGTCACCGTTGCCGCGCCCGAGGCGCTGAAGCCGGTGGCGGGGCTGCGCCCGGCATAGGCGTTGCACTGGCCCTGGTTCTTGTTGCTGTAGGTGGTGCTGCTGCTCGCTCCGTTGTTGGCGTCGCCGGCCAGCGCCCGGCTGTTATAGGTCCAACTGTCGACGATGTAGCTGGTCGACAGCGCGGTCACCGCATAGCCGGCGTTCACCGTGGAGGTGTAGGGGACGAAGCCGTACCGCAGATGGGTTGCGGGATCGACGGCGGCGGCCAGCGTATCGTAGAAGTTGAGCACAGCCGAGCGCAGGCCGGCGATCTTCGAGCCCGTCTTCTCCTGGACCGCATAGCCGGTGGTGCCGCCATAGCCAGGGGCGCCGGCGATCGTCGGCCGCGTGTAGGTGTACACCGGCTGATTGCAGCCCTCGGTCTCCGAACTGAGGCATGCCATCGATCCGGTCGTGTCCAGCACGAACAGGATGTCCGTATCGGCAACGTCATAGCGCGCCTCGCAGGCGACGGTCAGCGTCTGGTCGCCGAAGCCCATCATCGCGGTGAGCGTCATCGGTACCGTGGCCGAGGCGGTACCGGCGACCTGGTTGTCGCCGGTCTTGGAGGGGGTGAAGCTGATCGCCTTGGCGCCGAACAGCCCCGCCTTGAAGTTGTTGGCGAAGAAGGCGTTCGCCTGGGTGGTCGCGGTGGCGTCGAGTGTTGTGGCGTTGGTCGAGACCATGAAGCGGCGCCCGGCCAGCGCGCCCGCGTCGCATGCCTGCTGCAGCCGCGTCTTGACCATGTAGAGCCGCGCGGTGTCCACGGCGGAGCCGGCAATGAACAGCAGCGGTACCAGCGCGATCGCCATGATCGCCAGGGTGTTCCCCGCTATGTCGCCGCGCAGCCGCCGCAACAAGGCCTGGGAGTTCCCCCGCGGGACGCGGCGTCGCCGCTGCAATCGCTGGAAGAACGTGCCACGCATCGTGATCGATCGAAACCCTCGGGCGTCGGCGCGCACTGCCCCCTTTCGCCGGCGAGCCTCTCGCCATAGAGGGGAGGGGTGAACGCTTCGCTAAATTCGATGCCCGACGATCCCGAACGGGCCCTGATTCTCTCCTACGTACCGTACGTTAGCCGGTCTGCCCTGGCGGCGCTGCTGGCGCTGGACGATGCGCTGGCGCAGCTGCTGCGCACCACCAGCCAGCCGGCGGTGGGGCAGTTGCGGCTTGCCTGGTGGCGCGAGGCGCTCGCCAAGCTGGATACCGCGCCGCCCCCGGCCGAGCCGGTGCTGACCGGCCTCGCTGCCGAATTGCTGCCGCGTGGCGTATCGGGTGCCTCGCTGGTGCCGATCGTGCATGGCTGGGAAGTGCTGGTCGAGGAGGAGGCGCTGGACGGCCTTGCCCTTGCCCGGTTCGCTGCCGGACGGGGCAGCCTGTTCGTCGCGGCGGGCAAGGCGCTCGACGCGGGAGACGATCCGCTCGCGGCGGCGGGCGAGGGCTGGGCGCTGGCGGACCTCGCCCGGCACCTTGGCGATGGCGACGAGGCGGACGCGGCCCGCACCGCCGCCCGGCCGCGGTTGGCCGAGGCGCTTGCTCCCCGCTGGAGCCGCAATGGCCGCGCGCTGGGCGCGCTGGCGCATCGGGCGCGGATGGATCTGGAGATGCCGGCAGGTGCACCGCTGCCGTTGGGCGCCCCCAAGCGGGTGGGTCGGCTGCTCTGGCATAGGCTGAGCGGACGATAGGGCTTGGCTGCACGCCCCTGAAGCTATAGCTTCCTGCAAGTCTTGCGGGGAGACGGTCCGATGTGGCGATATGCGGTAGGTGCCGGGGCGGCGTTGTTGCTTGCGTTCGGGGGATTGCTGCTGTTCCAGCGCGGGCCGTCGCCGTCGCCGCTGGCTGCGGTGTTGCCGGCGATGCCGGGCAACGCCAGCGCGGCCGCACCGCTGCCCGATGCAGCGCCGGAGGCCGATGCCAAGACCCGGGAGCAGAAGCGTTTCGATCGCTACGACAAGGATCGCAACGAAGCGGTGAGCCGTGACGAATATTTCGCCGCGCGCCACAAGGCGTTCGCCAGGCTGGACGCCAATGGCGACGGCAGGCTGAGCTTCGAGGAATGGGCGGCCAAGTCGATCGCCAAGTTCACCGGGGCGGATGCCGACAAGTCGGGGGTCCTCACCCGATCCGAGTTCGCGGCGACGGCGCCGCCTCGACGGCCGCCGGCCGCTCGGTGTGCGTGCGCCAAGCCGGTACCTGCGCCGAGCCCCGCCGCCAAGGGCGACGAAGAGGAAAACTAGACCCTCAGCCGACCCGCTCGAAATGGCCGCGCTCGAACCCGGCGGCCATCAGCGCGACGATCCGCTCGGCCACCACCTCGGGGGCCTTTACCGTCGCCGGATCCTCGCCCGGAAAGGCGCGGGCGCGCATCTTGGTGCGGGTGGCACCCGGATCGACGATGCCGACGCGGACCTCGCTCACATTCTCCAGCTCGTGGCCGTAGCTGAGCAGCAGGTTCTCGAAGGCCGCCTTCGATGCACCATAGACGCCCCAATAGGCGCGCGGGGTACGACCGACGCTGGAGGTGATGCCGAGCACGCGGGCGGCGGGCGCCCGGCGCAGCATCGGATCGAACGCCGCGAGCATCGCGGCCTGTGCGCTGACGTTGAGGGTCAGCACCTTGGCCAGCTCGGCGAAGTCGATCGCGGTCACCGCGCTCAGCGTGCCGAGCATGCCGGCGTTGAGCACCAGCATGTCCAGGGCCGGCCAGCGCTCGGCGATCGCGCCAGCGAGGCGACCGATCGCGTCGTGCTCGGTAAGGTCGAGCGGCGCGATCGTGGCGCTGCCGCCGGCCTGGAAGATCGCGTCCTCCACTTCCTCGAGCCCGCCCGCGGTGCGCGCGGTGAGGACGACATGGGCGCCGGCGGCACCCAGTGCGACGGCGGTCGCTGCGCCGATGCCGCGGCTGGCGCCGGTGACGAGTGCGGTCTGACCCGCGAGCGGTCCCTGGCTCATGCCCGGCTCAGCCGACCTTCTCGGCCAGCAGCGCGAGCTGGTCCGGCGGCGGTGCCAGTTCGTCCTGGTCGGTCAGCGTCGTCGGATAGTCGCCGGTGAAGCAGGCGTCGCAATATTTCGGGTGGATATCCGCGCGGCGTGCTTCGCCCAGTGCCTTGTACAGCCCGTCGATCGAGACGAAGGCCAGGCTGTCGGCATGGATGAAGTCGGTCATGCCGCCAACATCCATCTTCGCGGCGAGCAGCTTGGCGCGCTCGGGCGTGTCGACGCCGTAGAAGCAGCTGTGCCGCGTCGGCGGCGAGGCGATGCGCATGTGCACTTCCTTGGCGCCGGCCTCGTGCATCATCTGCACGATCTTGAGGCTGGTGGTGCCGCGAACGATCGAATCGTCGATCAGCACGATGCGCTTGCCCGCGATCAGCTCGCGGTTCGCATTGTGCTTGAGCTTCACGCCGAGGTGGCGGACCTTGTCGCCCGGCTGAATGAAGGTGCGGCCGACATAGTGCGAGCGGATGATGCCCAGCTCGAACGGAATCCCCGACTGCTGCGCATAGCCGATCGCCGCGGGCACGCCCGAATCGGGCACCGGCACGACGAGATCGGCCTCGACCGGCGATTCGATTGCCAGCTGCGCGCCGATCGCCTTGCGCACCGAATAGACCGAGCGATTGTCGCTGATCGAATCGGGGCGGGAGAAATAGACATATTCGAAGATGCAGGGGCGGGCCGCCTGGGGCGCGAACGGTTTGTGGCTGGAAAGCTCGCCATTGCCCTTAACGATCACCAGCTCGCCCGGCTCGACATCGCGGACATAGTCTGCGCCGACCACGTCGAGGGCGACGGTTTCCGAGGCGAAGATCACCGATTCGCCCAGCTTTCCCATCACCAGCGGGCGGATGCCGAGCGGATCGCGGCAGGCGATCATGCCCTCCGGCGTCATCACGATCAGCGAATAGGCGCCCTCGACCTGCTTCAGTGCATCGATGAACCGGTCGATCAGCGTGCGGTACTGGGAGGTGGCGACGAGGTGGATGATCACCTCGGTATCCGAGGTCGATTGGAAGATCGCGCCGCGGCGGACGAGATCGCGCCGCAGCCGCATCGCGTTGGAGATGTTGCCGTTATGCGCAACCGCGAAGCCGCCGCTGGCCAGCTCGGCATAGAGCGGCTGGACGTTGCGGATCGCCGAGCCGCCCGTCGTCGCGTAGCGGACATGGCCGCAGGCGGCGAGGCCGGGGAGCGACCGGATCACGTCGTCGCGATCGAAATTGCCGGCGACATGGCCCATCGCCCGGTGGGAGTGGAACTGATGCCCATCCCAGCTGGTGATGCCGGCGGCCTCCTGGCCGCGGTGCTGGAGGGCGTGCAGCCCGAGCGCGACCATCGCGGCCGCGCCCTCGCTGTTGGAAACGCCGAATACGCCGCACTCTTCGCGCAGCTTGTCGTCATCGAACGGGTGTGTGGTAAGCATTGGCCCTCGGGGGGAACGGCAACGGTTGGCGGCCATATAGGCGCTTCGTCAGGCTTTGTCTCCGGTCTGTCACACGGAAAAGGAGCGTTTACCCATTTTGCCGGTTAAGCCCTTGGCAAATGCGAGACGAAGCATGGCCAAGGACCATGGTGCGCAGATCAAGAACGACACCCTGTACGAGAAACTCCGCGACGACGGCGCCTTGAAGGAGAAGGCCGCACGGATCGCCAATGCCCAGGCGAACGGCAGCCTCGACTCGGGAGGCGGCCGGCTGGAGGATCGCAGCAAGGCCGATCTATACGACGAGGCCAGGGCGATCGGTATCGAGGAGCGATCGAAGATGGACAAGGACGGCCTCATCAAGGCGATCCGAAAGCATTGAACCTCACTCGCACTGGTGCGCACCCGTCATTAGCCGGGAGAGCGCGCCGCGGGCCATCGTGGCGGCAGCCGCCGGAGCGCGGTGCAGATAGGTCGCGTAATAGGCGGTGAGGTCGCGTTGGACGCCGTCCAGATCCGCCCTCGTCACGCCCTTGCGTGCGCGCAGCGGCTTCGCCGTACCGGGCTCGACCATGCCCAGCCGTGCCGCGTCGATGTCGCGATTGAAGCTGCTGTACGCCATGTAGCGGATCGTGCCTTCGCATTCCGGCCAGCTGCGGAACAGCTTGGTTTGCAGCGCGTCGAGCGACGGCAGCGGCGGCAGGGTGTCACGGCAGTCGTTGCGGAAGATGAAATTGTCCAGGGTCGAGCCGAACGCCGGGCCGGTCGCCTCGAGCAGTTTCGGATGTCGGACGATCGCGGCGCAGGGCAGCGTGCGCGGCGCGCCGGAGAGCCTGGGTTCGTCAAGATAGGGGCCGAGCACGTTGAGGAAGGCGGCGAAGTGGCGATCGGAGCGGAACAGATCGTCGATCGTCTTCACCATGACGCCGTCGGTGCCGGGCGCGCGCAGGATGGCGTTCCCGAACGCCTGGTCCGGCTTGGTCTGGAGCCCGGTGAGATAGGGCTGGAGCAGCGCGGAGATGCGGGTGCGGGGCTTCGTACGTTCCGGTGCGGACCAGTTGGCGTCGACCGGCGCTTCCGACCAGAGTTGTACCGCCTCGAGTATCGGCGCGAAAGCGGGGTCGCTGCGGCGGAGGATCGGCAGAGCGGTCGCGGGCGCCTTGGGAAGGGCCGCGATGGCCAGTTCCTGGCTGCGCAGGGCGTAGCGATCCAGCAGGCAGGGGGTAAGCGGCGGCTTACAGGCGCGCATCTCCTGCAGCGCGGTGCGCTGGACGGCCAGCTGGTTGGAGGGGCCGCTGCCGAACGCGCTCTCCTTGGCGATTCCGAACAGCTGCGCCATTTCGCGATCGAGCGCGCCGAGCCTCGGATCGGCGCAGATGGCCTTTTCGGTCGGCATCGCGGCGGTCGAGCAGGCGAAGCTCGGGCCGGCCTGCGCCGGCAACGGCGCCGTCGCGAGGACGAGCGGGGCCAGGATATACAGGATCACGAAGAGTCTCCCTTCGAACGCAGGACGCGCGAGGCCCTAAACCGCTCCGCGCGGACAGGCGAGGGATGACGCTCGCCGCGAACCCCGCTACAGCGCTCGCGTGACCGATATCCGCGAAACGGGCGCCACGCTCGATCCGAAATATGATGCCAACGGCCTGATCACCGCCGTCGCCACCCATGCCGCCACCGGCGAGGTGCTGATGCTCGCGCATATGAACGCCGAGGCGCTGGCGGTGACGCTGGAGACCGGCAAGGCGACCTTCTGGTCGCGCAGCCGCGGACGGCTCTGGACCAAGGGCGAGACCTCGGGCCATTTCCTCCATGTCGTCGAGGCGCGGATCGATTGCGACCAGGATGCACTGTGGCTGCGCGTCGAGCCGCATGGCCCCGCTTGCCACACCGGCGCGCCGAGCTGCTTCTACCGCCGCATCGAGAACGGAGCGCTGGTGCGCGACGCATGAGACGGGCCGGGCTCGCGCTTCTGCTGTTGCTGGCGCTGGCGGCCTGCGGAGGCGCGTCGCCCGACGCGATGTCCAACGCCTCGATCGACCTGGAAGCGGCCGCGGTCCGGCGCGGGCTGGTGCGCGACCCGGCGAGCACGGCGATCCTCGGCGCCTATGCGCGCGGGGCCGACCGGCTGTGCATTGTTCCCGCCGACCAGGAGCACCGGATCGGCATCGTCATCGACTATGGTGAGGGTAACGGTTGCCGCGCGATCGGCCAGGTGCGGCGCATCGGCGAGGGGCTGGCGGTTTCCCTCGGCGCGGATGGCGGTTGCAGCTTCACCGCGCGCTACGACGGCGATCGGCTCGCGCTGCCCGGGGCGGTGCCGGGGGCGTGCCGCCGACTCTGCACCGGGCGGGCGGCGCTGGCGGGCACCCAGTTCGTGCGGCTGGGCGAGTCGGTCGCCGAGGGCCGCGCCATGCGGGATCCCGAGGGGCGCGCGCTCTGCGGCGAATAGACGGGCGGTGCGGAGGTGATAGGATCTCCCGATAGCGGCGGCGACCGCCTTTTCGGGAGAGTGACGATGCGTATTCTGCTCCTCGCCAGTGCCCTGAGCCTGCTTCCCCTCGCGCCGGTGTCCGCCCAGATCTGGGGTGGCCCCACCTACTCCGAAGCCGCCGAGCTCAACACGCGGGCGATGCTGCTCCATGAGGACATCGTCCGTGCCCGATCGACCGGCGGATCGCGCCCCAAGAAATAGCGCGCGCCGCTTGACGTTCACGTAAAGGGAAACTAGAAAGGCTGCATGACCGCTGCTGCCTTTCCGATCGAGGCCCTGGCGCCGATCGAACCGCGTCCCGATCGCGACGCCTTTTCCATTTCCGATCTGTGCGCCGAGTTCGGCGTTACCCCCCGCGCACTTCGTTTCTACGAGGACGAGGGGCTGATCTCGCCCGAGCGGCGCGGCACCCAGCGCATCTACACGCATCGCGACCGCGCCCGGCTCGCCTGGATTCTGCGCGGCAAGCGGGTGGGGTTCAGCCTGGGCGAGATCAAGGAGATGATCGATCTCTATGATCTCGGCGACGGGCGCCGCGTGCAGCGCCAGGTGACGCTGGAGCGCTGCATGGACCGCATCCGCCATCTCGAAGCGCAGAAGCGCGATATCGACGCGCATATCGCCGAGCTCGCCCAGTTCGTCGACCTGATCAAAAGCAAAGACAACGAGCACTGAGGAACCTGAAATGCCGCAGTTTACGCCCCCCGTGCGCGACACGCGCTTCGTTCTGGATCGGGTCATCGGGCTCGATCGCTATACCAACCTGCCGCACTTCCAGGCGGCGACCCCCGATGTGGTCGATGCGGTGCTGGAGGAAGGCGGCAAGTTCGTTGCCGAGGTGCTGTTCCCGATCAACCATAGCGGCGACCAGCAGGGCTGCACCCGCCATGCCGATGGCAGCGTGACGACGCCGGAGGGTTTCAGGCACGCCTACCAGCAGTTCGTCGAGAGCGGCTGGGGCACGCTCAGCGCGCCGGCCGAATATGGCGGGCAGGGCATGCCGCACGTCGTCTCCACAGCCTTCCAGGAATATATGATCTCCGCCAACATGGCCTTCGCCATGTATCCGGGCCTTACCCATGGTGCGATCGCCGCGCTGCTGGTCAAGGGATCGGACGAGCAGAAGGCCAAGTACGTTCCCAAGATGGTCTCGGGCGAATGGGGCGGCACGATGAACCTGACCGAGCCGCAGTGCGGCACCGATCTGGGCCTCATCAAGACCAAGGCCGAGCCGAACGCGGACGGTTCGTACAGCATCACCGGCACCAAGATCTTCATCTCGTCGGGCGAGCACGACCTGACCAGCAACATCATCCACCTGGTGCTGGCCAAGACGCCGGGCGCGCCGGACAGCACCAAGGGCATCTCGCTGTTCGTGGTGCCGAAGTTCATCGTCAACGACGACGGCTCGCTGGGAGAGCGCAACGCGGTCACCTGCGGCTCGATCGAGCACAAGATGGGCATTCACGCCAACTCGACCTGCGTGATGAACTATGACGGCGCCAAGGGCTGGCTGGTCGGCGAGGAGATGAAGGGTCTGGCGGCCATGTTCATCATGATGAACGCGGCCCGTCTGGGTGTCGGCCTGCAGGGCCTCGGCATTGCCGAAGTGGCGATGCAGAACGCCGTGCAATATGCCGGCGACCGTCGCCAGGGCCGCGCACTGACCGGTCCGAAGGAGCCGGCGGAGAAGGCCGACACGCTGTTCGTTCATCCCGACGTGCGCCGCATGCTGATGGAGGCCAAGGCGCAGATCGAGGGCCTCCGCGCGCTCTGCCTGTGGGGTGCGCTCCAGGTCGACATGGAACATGCCGCGCCGACCGAGGAGGAGCGCCAGCTCGCCGGCGATCTGGTCGGGCTGCTGACCCCGGTGATCAAGGGCGTCGGCACCGATATCGGCTACAAGGTCGCGACCGATTGCCAGCAGGTCTATGGTGGCCATGGCTATATCGCCGAATGGGGCATGGAGCAGTATGTCCGCGATGCCCGCATCGCGATGATCTACGAAGGCACCAACGGCGTGCAGGCGATGGACCTGGTCGGCCGCAAGCTGGCGCTGAACGGCGGCCGGGCGGTGCAGGCGCTGTTCCGCGTGGTGAGCGAGGAAGTCGCGGCAGCCAAGGGCGATGCGACGCTCGCGGGCTTCGCCGAGGCGCTGGAGAAGGCGCTCGGCCATCTGCAGGGAGCCACCATGTGGCTGGCGCAGAACGGGTTCAAGAACCCTGACCAGGTCGGTGCGGGTGCCTATCCCTATATGCAGCTGACCGGCACGGTGGCGCTGGGCCTGATGTGGCTGCGCATGGCCAAGGCGGCAAGCGAGGCGTTGGCCCAGGGCGCCGAGGACGTCGCCTTCCTCGAAGCCAAGCTGGTCACCGCGCGCTTCTATGCCGAGCGGTTCCTCCCCGATGCGAGCGGCCTGCGCCGCAAGATCGAGGCAGGCAGCGAATCCGTGATGGCGCTCGACCCGGAGATGTTCAAGGCAGCCTAATCGCTGCTGCTGGGACCCGACGAGGCCGGCGTTGCGGAAGACGCAGCGCCGGCCTTGTTCTGTGCGGGCGCCTTGCGACGGACGCCGTCGAGCGGCGCAGGCTCTGCGGTCGGCGCGGGCGTCGGCGTCGCGACCGGCGCGGGCGGCGGCTGGCGGCGCATGCACTGGGCCGGGCTGGGGCGGCGGAACTGCTCGCAATTCCACAACGCCTTCACATACTGCACCTTTTCATCGCGCAGATAGCTGAACGACATGGCGGCGGCCTGCTCGCCAGTGGGCGGGAGGCGGGCCGGCTTCTTCGACGAATCCAGCCAGGCCATGAACTTGCAATAGGGCCGGTCGCCGCAGGTCCGCAGGGCGAGGGCGGGGTAGAGGTCCGGCACCATGTCGTCGGGCAGCGTCACCAGGAACACGTTCTGGTCGCCGGCCACCGCAGCGGGCACCGCGCTCGCCGGGATTGCGCTGGCGGCCTTGGCGACATCGAACAGCAGGCCGGTTGCCCCGGGATCGCCAGCCTGGGCCGCAGGGTCCGTCGCACCGCCGATGTGGGCGGGCGAGAGCCTGGCGAGCTGGGGAATGTTCGGCTCGTCCGCGAAATAGCCGCGGTTGAAGGCGGGTGGGGTGCCCCACCAGCCGGCCCAGCGGAAGAAAAGATGGGTGTGGAGCGCCACGATCTTGTCGAGGCTCGCGCTCCAGTACGGCACCACCCAATCGGTATGATAATGGGTAGCATGGCCGACCGGGCGGAATACCGCGCCGTGCAGCGCCATCTTGGCGATCTCGCGGGCGCGGGCCCAGGCAACGGGCGTCGGCGACCAGCGGGTGAGCGCACCGTCGCAGCTGAAAGTGAACTGGCACCCGGTGCTGCGGTCCGATCCCTGAAACACCACGCCGCACACTGTTTTCGGGAAGGCGGGGTGGCGCACGCGGTTGAGGATCACCTGCGCCACCGCGCGCTCGCCCAGTGCGTCGTCGCCGGCTTCGTAGATCTCGGCAGCGGCGAGGCAGTCGAGCGCGCGCGCCTGGCTGTCTGCCGCGCCGACCAGATGGAAGGGGCGGGCGGCCGGGTTCGGATCGGTCGAGAAGGGGATGGCGGCGTTGAACGCGCGCGCATCGTCCGGCGAGAGGTCGGCGATTGCCACCGGCTCTACCGGCGGCAGCTCTTCCTTCGGCACGACGCGGTTGGGCAGCACCACGGGGGGCACGCGATGCGGCCGTTGCGGCACCTTGGGTGCATTGAGCACGAGCAGCGTCGGCACCGCCAGCGCGGCGAGCGCGACGACACCAAGGAGCAGCCGCAGCCAAGCGGGGACGGAAGCGGAAGGGATGCGTGGCGTCACAGGCAGATACGGCAATCTCGATGGGGGGCCGCCGCCTGTATCCGAAAGCGCCGGGCAGGGGAACAGGTGCCGGGATCGGCGCTCGGAACGGAACCGACACGGGTTGGAACCGTATTGTCGATGGGCACTCCATCTCTGCGCAGCAACGAAGGCACTGTACCGCATGCATCAACCCGCGCTCGTCATCGCGCTGATCGGGGCACTTGGCATTGGCGCGCAGTGGGTTGCGTGGCGCACTGGTTGGCCGGCGATCGCGCTGATGCTGGTGGCGGGTGTGCTCGCCGGGCCCGTGGCAGGGATCATCGAACCGCATGCCGTGTTCGGCGAGCTGCTGGAGCCGATCGTCTCCATTGCGGTTGCGCTGATCCTGTTCGAAGGCGGTCTCAGCCTCAACTTCCGCGAGCTGCGGCGTACCGATGGCGCGGTGACGCGCTTGGTGCTGCTGGGCGTGCCGATCGGCTGGGGACTGGGAATACTGGCGCTCTATTATGCCGCCGGCCTGGTCTGGCCGGTGGCGACGCTGTTCGCGGGGATCCTGGTCGTGACCGGGCCCACCGTGGTGCTGCCGTTGCTTCGCCAAAGCAACGTCGCGCAGCGGCCGCGGGCTATCTTGAAATGGGAAGCGATCGTCAACGACCCGATCGGCGCGCTGTGCGGGCTGGTCACCTATGAATATCTGCGGCGGTCCGGCGATGGCGGCACGTTGGTCAGCGTACTGGGCTCGCTGCTGGCGGCGAGCATCGTCGCCGGGCTGATCGGCTATGTCGTCGCCAAAGCGATCGGCTGGGCCTTTCAGCGCGGGCATGTGCCCGAATATCTGAAGGCGCCGGTGCTGCTGGTCGCGGTGATCGGCGTGTTCGTCGGCTCCAACCTGATCCAGCAGGAGACCGGGCTGATCACCGTGACGGTGATGGGCGTGGCGCTCGCCAATATGCGGCTGGATTCGCTGCGCGACATTCACCCGTTCAAGGAGAATGTCACCGTCCTGCTCATCTCGGGCGTGTTCGTGCTGCTGTCGGCCTCGCTCGATTTCGAGGTCCTGCGCCATTTCGAGTGGCGCTTCCTCGCCTTCCTCGCCGCGCTTCTCTTCCTCGTGCGGCCGATGACCGTGCTGCTGAGCCTCGCCTTTACCAAGGTGCCGTGGAACGAGCGGCTGCTGGTCGCCTGGATCGCCCCGCGCGGCATCGTCGCGGTGGCGATCTCGGGGCTGTTCGCGTTGCGGCTCGACAAGCTCGGCTATAGCGACGGCTCGATCCTGGTGACCCTGTCCTTCGCCGTGGTCGTCGCGACAATCGTTGCGCACGGCTTCTCGATCGGGCCCGTGGCGCGCCTGCTCAAGGTAACCGGCGCCACCGAACGCGGCCTGCTGATCGTCGGCGGCACGCCGTGGAGCCTGGCGCTGGCCGAGCAGCTCCGCCAGATCGAGGTGCCCGTTACGATCTGCGACACCAGCTGGCAGCGGCTGCGGCCCGCGCGCTCGGCGGGCATTGCCACCTATCACGGCGAGATCCTCGCCGAGGCGACCGAGGACCGGCTGGACATGTCGCAGTTCCAGGTGCTCGCCGCGACCAGCGACAACGAGGCCTATAACGCGCTGGTCTGCAACGAATTCGCCCATGAGATGGGGCGCGACAATGTCTACCAGCTCGGCAGCGGCGGCGACGACGAGGATGCTCGGGCGCTGCCCGAATCCCTACGTGGCCGCGCCCTGTTCACCAGCGGCCACGGCGTCGACGAAATCGTCGAGCGCGAGCAGGGCGGCTGGACCTTCCGCAAGACCCGGCTGACCGAACAATTCGACTTCGACGCCGCCAAGGCCGACCTGCCCGACGCGGCGGACATGCTGCTGCTGGTGCGCAAGGGCGGGCTGCTCCGCTTCTTCTCGCACGCCAGCCGACCGACGCCGCAGCCGGGCGACACGATCATCTCGTACGTGCCCCCCATGCCGGCGGCGCGACGGCTTCAGGAGGAAGTTGCATGAGCAGATGGGCGATGCTGCTGATGATGGGAGTGCTGGCAGGCTGCAATGCCGGTACGCCCGCGCGCGAGAATGCGGCGGCCGAGAACAAGAGCATCCTCGCCGAGGAGGGTGGACTCGCGAACAACAGCGCCATCGAGGCACCCAAGTCGATCCTGCGGCCCGACGTCGTGCCCGACGAGCCCGAAACGCCCGCGCTGGCGCCGCTGAGCCTCGTGGTACCGTTCGGCACCTCGGGACTGAAGCTGGACGATGCCGGCAAAAAGCTGCTCGACGAGATGCTGGTCAATCCCAGCACCGCCGCCGGCGGCCCGATCACGATCGGCGGGCATAGCGACACACGGGGCAACGACCGCGACAACCTCGTTTCCTCGCGCAAGCGGGCGGAGGTAGTGCAGGCCTATCTGCTGTCGAAGGGCGTTCCGGCCGAGCGGATGACGGTGATCGCGTTCGGCGAAACCCGCGCGCTGGTGCCGAATGCCAACGCGGACGGCAGCGACGATCCCGAGGGTCGGGCGAAGAACCGGCGGGTCGAGGTGCAGGTGGCGCTGCCGCAGCCCGCACCTGCGGAGACGGCCCCGGCCGCCCCGGCAAACGGGACGGCCGAGACGCCTGCTCCTTAGCTCTCGGGCAGGAAGTCCGGCACGCTCAGATAACGTTCGCCGGTATCGTAGTTGAAGCCGAGCACCCGCACGCCTTCGGGCAGGTCGGGCAGCTTCTGGAGGATGCCCGCCAGCGTCGCGCCCGAGGAAATGCCGACCAGCATGCCCTCTTCGCGGGCAGAGCGGCGCGCCATGTCCTTGGCGACGGCGGCATCGACCTTGATCACGCCGTCGATCGCGTCGGTATGCAGGTTCTTCGGCACGAAGCCGGCGCCGATACCCTGAATCGGGTGCGGGCCGGGCTGGCCGCCGGAGATCACCGGCGAAAGCTCCGGCTCCACCGCATAGACCTTGAGGTTCGGCCACTCCTTCTTGAGCGCCTCGGCGACGCCGGTAATGTGGCCGCCGGTGCCGACACCGGTGATGATCACGTCGATCGGCGTGTCACGGAAGTCGTTGAGGATTTCCTGTGCGGTGGTGCGCACATGGACGTCGATGTTCGCAGTGTTTTCGAACTGCTGCGGCATCCAGGCGCCGGGCGTGCTCTCGACGATCTCGAGTGCGCGCTCGATCGCACCCTTCATGCCCTTCTCGCGCGGGGTGAGATCGAAGCTGGCGCCATAGGCGAGCATCAGCCGGCGGCGTTCGAGCGACATGCTCTCCGGCATGACGAGGATCAGCTTGTAGCACTTCACCGCCGCGACCATCGCCAGGCCGACGCCGGTATTGCCGCTGGTCGGCTCGACGATCGTGCCGCCGGGCTTGAGGCTGCCGTCCTTCTCGGCCGCCTCGACCATCGCCAGCGCGATACGGTCCTTGATCGAGCCGCCCGGGTTCGAGCGCTCGGACTTGATCCACACCTCGGCGCCGGGGAACAGCTTGTTGATACGGACGTGCGGCGTGTTGCCGATCGTCTCGAGGATCGAATGGGCCTTCATGTCGTCATCTCCTTGGGAGGAACTTCGAGGGTGGCCGGAGGATCGAAGGTTCGAGCCCGCTTGAGTTCGGGGAATAGCTTCGACCACAGCAGCGTGACAAGGATCGCGCCGATGCCGCCGCCGATTACCGCGGCGACGGGGCCGATCAGCGCGGCGAGGAAACCGCTTTCGGCCTCGCCCAACTCGTTCGAGCCGGAAATGAACAGCGTGGAGACCGCGCCGACGCGTCCGCGCATCTCGTCCGGCGTGTAGAGCTGGATCAGCGACTGGCGGACATAGACCGAGACCATGTCGGCCGCGCCGAGCACGAACAGCGCGGCGAGCGAGAGCAGCACGGCGGGCGAGAGGTCGGTGCCGACCGCCTTGGGGCCGAGCACCGGCACCAGCAGCGCCGCCGCCGCGCCGAACACCACCGTCGCGAGGCCGAACACCGCGACCGCGACCAGCATCTTCACGCCCACATTGGTCTTGAGCGGGCGCCACGAGAAGAACAGGGCCGTCACCACCGCTCCCAACGCAGGCGCGGCGCGAAGGTGCCCGAGGCCCTCGGATCCCACCTGCAGGATGTCGCGCGCATAGACCGGCAGCATCGCCGTCGCGCCGCCGAGCAGCACCGCGAACAGGTCAAGCGAGATGGCGCCGAGTACCAGCCGGTTGCGGCGGACATAATGAAGCCCGTCGACCATCTGCGACCAGGGGCTGCCGGTGAATTTTCGCGCGGCGACCGGCACCGGGCCGATCAGGAAGAGCATCAGCAGCGAGACGAGGAACAGCCCGCCCGAAACCCCATAGGCCAGCCACGAGGTCGCGGCGTATAGATAACCGCCCATCGCCGGGCCGATCACGGTGCCGGTCTGCCAGGCAAGCGAGCTGAGCGCGATCGCGGTGGGCAGCACGGCCTTGGGGACGAGGTTCGGGGCGAGCGCCCCCAGCGCCGGGCTGACGAACGCCCGGGCGACGCCGAGCAACGCGGCGATGCCGAACAGCGCGGGCAGGGTGACGGTATGCCGCCAGGTGAGCCAGGCGAGGGCGAGTGCGCAGCACGCTTCCAGCGCGACCGCGGCGCGGGCGATCCAGCGCCGATCGATACGGTCCGCCACCCATCCGGCGAACAGCGACAGGAACAGCAGCGGCAGGAACTGCGCCACGCCGATCATGCCGAGCTGGAAGGCGGCTTCCTTGATGCTCATCGAGCGGCGGGCGATGTCGTATACCTGCCAACCGATCACGATCACCATCGCCATCTGCCCCAGGGTCGACGCGAGTCGGGCTACGAAATAGGCGCGGAAATTGCCGATGGCGAAAGGATGTGGAGCCATGTTGCCGCTCTTGGCGCGCGGTGGGCGTGCGTGCAATGCTTCCATGGTTGGGGGGGGCTAAAGCTTTAACCCATCTGGGCCGGTTGGGCCTGGTCTGCCTCGACCTTCCCCGGATTGCGGATCGCCGGGCGTAGGCGGGCGAGGCTGCAGATACCGGCGATCAGCGCGAGGCCGGAGGCAACCAGCGCCGGCGTCATCCCCGCCCCGACGCCCATCGCCAGCAGTGCGGCGACCAGCGTCGCGCCAGTGGTCTGCCCGACCATCCGGGTCGTCGAGATCAGCCCGCCCGCCGCGGCGGCCCGCTCGACCGGTGCGGAGCCGATAATCAGCCGCGCATTGGGGGAGAGGAACATGCCGAACCCGGCGCCGGTGAGCGACATGCGCCAGGCAATGTCGAAGAAGCTCGGATCGTGCGGCAGGAAGGCGAGGGCGACGAGGCCCGCGATCGCGATCCCCATGCCGATGCCGCCCAGGGCGCCCGCGGGGTATCGATCCGACAGCGATCCCGCGAGCGGCGCCACGAACATCGTGGTCAGCGGCCAGGGTGCGATCGCCGCGCCGACTTCGGAGGGCGCAAAGCCATAGCCGTGCTGCAGCCGAAAGGGCAGCGCGAGCAGCAGCGTCATCGTTGCGACGAAGGCAGTGAAGGCGCCGATGGTTGACAGCGCAAGTACCGGGCGGGCGAGCAGGTCCACCGGCAGGATCGGTTCAGCCTCGCCCTGTTCGCGGCGGACGAAGATCACGCCGATGGCGATGCCCGCGATCACCACTGCCGCGGAAACGACCGGGCTGTCGCCGTGCACGGCGCTTTCCAGCCCGCCGATCACGAGCCCGAACATCGCCGCGCACAGCACCGCGCCGAGCACGTCGAACGGCGCCTTGGAGCGAGGAATGTCCGGCAGCGAGCGGCCGAGCAGCAGGCTGGCGACGGCGAAAGGCACGGCCGAGGCGAAAACCCAGGGCCAGGGACCGACGCCCAGCACCAGCCCGCCCAGGGTCGGCGCGATCGCGGAGGAGACCGAGACCACCACCGAGTTGACGCCCAGCCCGCGGCCGAGCTGCTTCGCCGGATAGATCTGCCGCACCAGCGCCGAGGAGACGCTGAGCGCCGCGGCTGCCCCCGCTGCCTGCGCCGCGCGGACGATTAGTAGGAAGGGCAAGCTCTTGGCAAAGAAGCACAGGATGGTGGCCACGGTGAAGACGATCTGGCCCATCTGGTACAGGCGCTTCAGGCCCACGCGGTTGCCCAGTCCCGAAAAGGGCAGGAGCAGCATCACCAGCACCAGCTGGTACACCGTCACCACCGCCACGGCGGCGGAGGAATCGACATGGAGATCGCGCGCGATGGTGGGCAGCGCCACGGTGGCGATCGCGCCGTCGATCACCACGAGCGCGGTGCCGAAGGAAACGGCGGCAATGGCGGTGAGGCGGCGGGGCAGGGGAAGACCGTCGGTTTGCATCGCGGCCTTAGTGCATCAGTGGGCGCTCGGTTCCCACCCCCGGAACTCCAGTCCCGACCCATTGTTTAGCCAAGTGCGAAACGACGCGTATCGGAGAGTTCCATGGGTAAGGGTATCCTGTTGTGGCTGTTGGGGATTCCGCTTCCCATCATCATTCTGCTGCTGATCTTCTGGCACTGATGCGACCGGGTCCGTCGCCCATGCGACGGACCCTTGTCCGCCGCGTCAGCGCCGGGTCGGCACCAGAGCGAGCCGCGCCGCGGGCGCCGGAAGGTACAGGTGCAAGCGATCCTTCACCGCCAGCTTGTGCTTCTTGAGCTGCGAAAGGCGGAAGGCATCCGGCAATACACTGCGCAGTTCGCGACGGATCTCACGCTCGAGCATCCGGTGAGTCGCGATCAGGCGTTCTACAATCGTCATCGTCATGGCTCCAATCGATGGATCTGCATCGATCGAGCGGCCCGATGGAGGCGTGGTGCGAGGGAGTGGGAACACCGCCGATCCTGCACCGAGCACGCTCGATGCGGTCCGACATCACGGGGCTTGCAATGAAGCCGCCGCCAGAGGGGCCCGGTCCCGCACTATCAATATAGGGGCGTCTTCCTGTCCGGCAAGAGGCTCCGCGCCGAAAAATCGACGCGGAGCCGGTGCGACGCTCAGCGGCAGCGGACGTCCTGGTTGTTCATCTGGTTGTTCTTGTCGACCGAGGCACCGATCGCGCCGCCGGCAATCGCGCCGAGCAGCGTGCCGACGGTGCCCGAGCGGCGGCTGGAGATGACGTTGCCGAACAGGCCGCCCGCCGCCGCGCCGACGATCAGGCCGGTCGTGCCGTCGGGACGCTTGCAGTAATAGCGGCCGTCATCGCCGCGATAGACGCGGTCGTCGCGGGTCAGAACGCGCTCGCTGCCGCCGGGCCGGTAATAGCGCGAGGGCTCCCAATCGCCTTCGTCGCGGATATCGACCCGCGGCGGGGGCGGGGCGTGTGCCAGCCAGTCGCTGTAGTTTGCATAGCGCTCGGATGCCTGCTGGAACGCGCGATACTCACGGTCGAACCGATCTCGCGCCGCCTCGAAGCGGGCGCGCTCCTGGTCCGGTGAGGAATATTGCTGCGCCGACGCCGGCGCCGCGAACGACAGCCCGGCGGCCGCAAGGGCTGCGAGGGCGAGGACGTGCTTCATGCTCATCTCCTTCAACGACACTGCCGGCGCACGCGCCGGGAACCCGTGCTTCTTCAAGGCTTGCGCGTGAAGCGTGGCTGAACGAAGCTGGCCGCGAAACAATGCTGGGAGAGGACCGTCCCATGGGCTATGCGCTTTGCCCTTGCTGCTGTGCAGCATTGGTATCATATTTGTCTCATGAACGTTAGCGCTGCCGTGACCGAAGCACCTGTCAACAACACCCCTTTCGTCCTGGAAGGCATCGTGCGCCTGCGCTGCCTGCAGGTCACGTACAACCGCACGCGGATGATTGTGGCGCCGCACATCCTCTACACCCGCAATGAATCGCTCTATACGGATGCGTTCATCGTCTCGCGCGAGGGCATGCTGCCGCGCGAGCCAAAGATCGCCACGTTCAAGGTCGACGGACTCAAGGAAGTCTCGGTGCTGGATCGCGCGTTCGAGATCAGCGACCTGTTCGACCACGAGCTCGAAAAGTACGAAGGTGTCACGCTGATGAAGGTCGAACCGGCACCCGAGGCCTGACGCCGTCGCTCAGTCGTTGAGACTGACGAAGCTGTCCATCACGCGCTTGCGCCCGGCCTGCTCGAAATCGATCTCGAGCTTGTTGCCTTCGATCTCGGCGATCGTGCCGTAGCCGAACTTCTGGTGGAACACCCGCATGCCGAGCGCGAGGTCGCCGCGCGGCTTGGCGCCGAAACTGACGGCGGACGCGCGGCTTTCGAGCACGCGGGGCTGATCGCGGGTGAAGGTGCGCGCCGTGAAGCCGCCGCCCGGGTTCTTCGGATCGACGCCCGCTGCGCGCTGCCAGCCGGGCCCGCGCCCGGCGCCGCGCGCTACGTCCGCGAAGGGATCGCTCCGCTCGCTCCAGTTCGCCCGCCACAGGCTCTCGCCGCCGGTCATCGAGCTTTCCGATTCGACATGCTCGGCAGGCAGTTCGCCGACGAATCGGCTCGGCAGGCTCGACGTCCATTGCCCGTAGATCCGCCGATTGGCGGCATGCAGGATGATCGCCCGCCGCCGAGCCCGCGTGATCGCGACATAGGCGAGGCGGCGTTCCTCCTCGAGGCTGGCCAGCCCGCCCTCGTCGAGCGCTCGCTGCGACGGGAAGATGCCTTCCTCCCAGCCGGCGAGGAACACCGTATCGAACTCCAGCCCCTTGGCGGCGTGGATGGTCATGATCGTGACCTTGGGTTCCTCGGCCGAGGCTTCGTTGTCCATCACCAGGCTGACATGCTCGAGGAAGGCCGAGAGGCTCTCATACTCCTCCATAGCGCGGACGAGTTCGTTGAGATTCTCCAGCCGGCCTGCCGCCTCGGCAGTGCGATCGGCCTGCCACATCGCGGTATAACCGCTTTCGTCGAGGATGATGCGGGCGAGGTCCGGGTGCTGGAGATCGTCGCCCATGCTGCGCCAGCGCGCCATGTCGCCGATCAGATTGCCGAGCGAGCGCCGCGCCTGCGGGGTCAACTCGTCGGTATCGAGGATACGCGCGGCGGCGGTGGTGAGCGGAAGGCCTTGCGCGCGAGCGAACTGGTGGACCTTGGAGAGCGCCTTGTCGCCCAGTCCGCGCTTGGGCACGTTGACGATGCGCTCGAAGGCGAGGTCGTCGGCCGGTTGCGCGACCACGCGCAGATAGGCGAGCGCGTCGCGGATTTCCTGCCGCTCATAGAAGCGGAAGCCGCCGATGATGCGATAGGGCAGGCCGATCGCGATGAACCGATCTTCGAACTCGCGGGTCTGGTGCTGGGCGCGGACCAGGATCGCGGTGGCGTCGAGACTGAGGCCGCCGCGCTGCAGCCCCTCGATCTCCTCGCCGACGCGCCGGGCTTCCTCCGGCCCGTCCCACACGCCGAGCACCTTCACCTTCTCGCCGACATCGATCTCGGTCCACAGCGTTTTGCCCAGGCGACCGCCATTGTTGGCGATCACGCCCGAGGCGGCGCCGAGAATGTGCGGCGTCGAGCGGTAATTCTGTTCCAACTTGATCACAACGGCGCCGGGGAAGTCCTTCTCGAACTTCAGGATATTTTCCACCTGCGCACCGCGCCAGCTGTAGATCGACTGGTCGTCGTCGCCGACGCAGCAGATGTTCTTCCGCTCCTGCGCAAGCAGCCGCAGCCAGAGATACTGAACGGCGTTGGTGTCCTGATACTCGTCCACCATGATGTAGCGGAAGCGCTTTTGGTAGAGTTCCAGAACTTCACGATTGGTCTTAAGAATCGTGAGCATATGGAGGAGAAGATCGCCGAAATCGCAGGCGTTCAGCAGGCGCAGCCGCTCCTGATACTGGGCGTAAAGCGACTGGCCGCGGCCATTGGCGTAGCTCTCGGACTCGCCGGCATCGAGATCGGCCGGGATCAGCCCGCGGTTCTTCCACCCGTCGATCAGGCCCGCGAGCTGGCGGGCGGGCCAGCGCTTTTCGTCGAGGTCGTTGGCGAGGATCAGCTGCTTGAGCAGGCGGAGCTGGTCGTCGGTATCGAGAATGGTGAAGTTGCTCTGCAACCCGACCAGCTCGGCATGGCGGCGGAGCATCTTCGCGCCGATCGCATGGAAGGTGCCGAGCCACGGCATCCCCTCCACCGCGTCGCCGACTAGCCGGCCGACCCGCTCCTTCATCTCGCGCGCCGCCTTGTTGGTGAAGGTGACCGCCAGAATCTCGGACGGATAGGCCCGCCGCGTCCAGAGCAGGTGCGCCAGGCGGGCGGTAAGCGCCGCCGTCTTGCCCGTACCCGCACCGGCGAGCACCAGCACCGGACCTTCGGTGGTGAGCACGGCCTCGCGCTGGGGGTCGTTCAGGCCCTGGAGATAGGGCGCGTCCTGGGGGGAAGGGGTAAGCGACATCCGTGAACAACTAGGGAACGATGCGGTTGGCCGCAAGCACCGGGGACATCCTGAGGAACGGTACGGGCCCGATCCTGCCCGGTCCGGGGTGACAATCCGGTGCGATGCCGAGGGGCCGGATTGCCTCCGGAAGCATGGGGGCCTATTGGGCCTGCGAGATCAACCCATGACAGTCCCGAACCCCTCCCGGCGCCTCAAAGTGCGGCTTGCGGCGATCCTGACCTTCGCGATCATCGCGGCGGTGGTGGCCTGGCGTTCGGCGTCCGTGCCGCAGCGGCCTTTGTGCGCGGCCGGGCGGCATGAGGAACGCGATGCCGCCGGCAAGCTTGTGCGGATTACGCACACCGAATGTGTGCGCTGACGTTCGAACTTTCCCACGCCTGTCATCATCCTGTCATCCGCCAACCCCAAAGGCTCAACCATCATGGCGACGCTCGCAGTGGAACAGGCTAGCACGGCAGAATTGCCGCGAAGTCCCCGATTCGACGATAAAACCCATCCCGTTGCGAAGCTGCTGTTCGCCGCGATCCTGATGGGAGGGCTCGCCTTTGCCGGCTGGAGCATCCTTGTGGACACGCGCGAGGCCGGCGAGACGCTGGCGCTCGGCGTCTTCGCGTTTCTGGGGCTGGCGCTGCTGATCGCGCTGGGCTTCGAGTTCGTGAACGGCTTCCACGATACTGCCAATGCCGTCGCGACCGTGATCTACACCAATTCGATGCCGGCGCAGCTTGCGGTCATCTGGTCGGGCTTCTTCAATTTTCTGGGCGTGATGCTGTCGAGCGGCGCCGTCGCCTATTCGATCATTACCCTGCTGCCGGTGGATCTGCTGCTCAACGTGGGATCTGCGGCGGGTTTCTCGATGATCTTCGCGCTGCTGCTGGCGGCGGTACTGTGGAACCTGGCGACCTGGTATGTCGGCCTGCCCAACTCCTCCAGCCATGCGTTGATCGGATCGGTGCTGGGCGTGGGCTTCGCCAACCAGCTGATCCTCAGCGGCTCGCGCGGCGGCACCGCCGGAGTGGACTGGGCGCAGGCAACCAAAGTGTTTTCGGCACTGTTCTGGAGCCCGCTGATGGGCTTTGCCGGCGCGCTCGTCCTGTTGCTGGTGCTGCGCATACTGTTCCGCAGGCAGCCGCAGCTGTTCCGGGCGCCATCGGGCAACACGCCGCCGCCGCGCGGCATCCGCGCGCTGCTGATCGGCACCTGCACCGCGGTTTCGTTCTTCCACGGATCAAATGACGGCCAGAAGGGCATGGGGCTGATCATGCTGATCCTGATCGGCTGCGCCCCCACCGCCTATGCGCTCAACCGCACGCTGCCGGCGAGTGCGACCGCCGACTTCGTCCAGACTTCGCGGGCCGCCAACACGGTGTTCGATGCGCGCAGCAACGGCATCACCGTCACCCCGGCGCAGGCGCGGGTGATTCTCACCGACGCGCTTCAGCACCGCAAGATCGATGGTCCCAAGCCCTATGCAGCGATGGAGGCGATCTCCACCAGCCTCACCGAAGAAGTCGCCAGCTACGGCTCGCTGAGCAAGGTGCCGGCGCGCGCCAGCTCCAACGTCCGCAACGACATGTATCTGGTACTCGACTCGAGCAAGCTCGCCACCAAGAAACCGGTCGGCTTCAGCGAGGCGGAGTTGAAGACGCTCAAGGCCTATCAGAACGATCTGGAGCGCGGCACGCGCTTCATTCCCGTCTGGGTGAAGATCGTCGTGGCGATCGCGCTGGGTCTGGGCACGATGATCGGCTGGAAGCGGATCGTCGTCACGGTGGGCGAGAAGATCGGCAAGCAGCACATGACCTATGGCATGGGCGCCGCCGCCGAGATCGTTGCCGCCGCCACGATCATGGGGGCCGACCGTCTGGGCGTGCCGGTCTCCACCACGCATATCCTGTCCTCGGGCGTCGCCGGCGCGTCGGTGGGCAGCGGCGCGGGGCTGCAGGTGCGCACGATCCGCAACATGGCGCTGGCCTGGCTGATGACGCTCCCGGCGGCGATGCTGCTCTCCGGTGGCCTCTACTGGCTGATGCTGAGCGCAGTGCGCGTCTTCGGCCTGCACTGATCGGGAAGGGCGGGGGCCAGACCCCGCCCGTTGCCGCTTCAGCCGTGAAGCAGATCGTGGACCGCCAGATGCAGGCTGGTCCGCACGCCGCTGGTATCGGCCCGCAGATCGGCCTTCACATGATCCACCGGATTGTAGGCGGCCACCAGCACGCCCGCGAGCAGGCTGAAAAAGGCCGCATAGACCAGACGCTTGATCGGCGATTCGCGCATCTCCCGACTCCCTGATTGCGGTGCTGCGAGGTACCGGTTCGATACCGTGCCGAAACTGTCGCTCCGCTGAACGCGGCTTGACCCGCGCGGCGACTGGCCCGAGGGAGGCGGCGGGAGGAGCCGCCATGTCCAATGCCGCCGCGCCCGCGTCGCACCGCCGCATCCTGTTTGCGAGCCTGGTGGGAACGTCGGTCGAGTTCTACGATTTCTACATCTACGCGACCGCGACGGCGCTGGTGTTCGGCCCGCTGTTCTTCCCCGCGCAGGAGCCCTGGCTGCAGCAGGTCGCCGCCTATGCCAGCTTCAGCGTCGCCTTCTTCGCCCGGCCGCTGGGCGGTCTCGTATTCGGCCATTTCGGCGATCGGCTCGGCCGCAAGTCGACCCTCGTCGCCTCGTTGATGCTGATGGGACTCTCCACCGTGCTGATCGGCTGCCTGCCGGGGCATGCGATGATCGGCTGGGTGGCGCCGCTGCTCCTCTGCCTGCTCCGCTTCGGCCAGGGGCTGGGGCTGGGCGGCGAATGGGGCGGAGCTAGCCTGCTGGCGGTGGAATATGCGCCCAAAGGCTGGGCGTACCGTTATGGTAGCTTCCCGCCGCTGGGCGCGCCGGTGGGGTTCATCGCCGCCAACGGGTTGTTCCTGCTGCTCGGCGCCTTTCTGAGCGATGACGCCTTTCGCGACTGGGGCTGGCGCTTGCCGTTCCTCGCGAGCGCCGCGCTGGTCGGCCTCGGCCTGTGGGTGCGGCTGCGCATTGCGGAGACGCCTGCCTTTGTCGAGGCGGCCGAACATGCCCCGCCGCCGCAGGTCCCGCTGGGCGTACTGGTGCGCCAGCACCTCGGCGCGACGATGGCGGGGACGCTGGGCACGGTCGCCTGCTTCGCGCTTTTCTATGTCGCCACGCTGTTCGCGATCGGCTTCGGTACCAAGACGCTCGGCTATCCGCGGGAGGCGTTTCTTGGCGCGGAGCTTGCCGCCATTCTGTTCATGGCGCTGGGCATCGGCGTGGCCGGCTGGATGGCCGACAAGCGCGGCGCGACGCTGGTGCTGGGGCTAGGCTGCATCGCGATGGTGCCGCTGGGGCTGGCGATGCCGGTGCTGCTGGTGCCGGCATCGCTGGGCGCAGTGTTCGTTTGGCTCGCCGCAGGGCTGTTCGTGATGGGCTTCGTCTATGGCCCGCTCGGCGGCTGGCTGCCCAGCCTGTTCCCGGCACAGGTGCGCTACACGGGCGTTTCGGTGACGTTCAACCTTGGCGGTATCCTTGGCGGCGGGCTCACGCCGCTGATCGCCGAGACGCTGGTCCAGCGCGGCGGGATCGGGACGGTCGGCTGGTATCTCGCCGCCGCCGCAGGGCTCAGCCTGATCGGCCTGCTCCTGACGCGGCGGCGCTGATCGCTCAGGCCGGGCGAAGCAGGGTCAGCTTCGCCTTGCCATAGACGCGTTCGGCATCGACCACGAAGCCGGCCAGCTCGACATCCTCGGTCTTGCCCGTCTCGATGCTGATCAAGGTGCCGGGCCCGGTCCAGCCTAGCCGCGCCAGCTTGTCGAGCGCGACCACGCCAGCGCCGGTGCCATAGGGCGGGTCCATCAGGATCAGGTCCAGCGGTGCGCGTGCCGGGCCGAGCGCCATCACCGAGCCGGGGCGCACGTCAGTGCCCTTGGCGCCGAGCTTGGCGATATTGGCCTTGAGCACGTCCAGCGCCGCGCGATCCTGTTCGACGAAGAGGCAGGAGGCGGCGCCGCGCGACAGTGCCTCCAGCCCCAGCGCACCCGATCCGGCGAAGAAATCACCGACAGCGAGATCCTCGAAGCTGCCGACGCGCGAGGCGAGCATGGAGAACAGCGCCTCCCGAGTCCGATCGGCAGTGGGTCGGGTGGTATCGCCCTTGGGGGCGGCGAGCGGGCGGCCGCGCCATTCTCCAGCGATGATCCGCATCAGTTGCGGCCTCCGCGCGGGGGACGGCCGGGGCCGCCAGGCCGTTGCGGGCGATTGCCGCCAGGGCTGCCAGTGCCGCCCGGTCGCGGCGTTCGCGGACCTCGCGGCCGCTCGCCGTCCCCCCCCGACCGTGCGGGCCCCTCGCCGCGAAAGTTGCGCGGACGCTCGCCCTCGGCACCGCCGAAGCGGGATGGGCCTGTGCGCGCGCGATCGCCCTGGCCGGCGCCGGGGCGGCCCGGGCGGGCGGTACGACTGCGCTCCCCGCCTTCGTCGCCGCGCGACCAGGGGCGTTCGACACCCTGCTCACCGCGAGCGTCGCGGCGGCCACGGGGGCGGTCGACCAGATCGCCGGCACGCGGCTCGCGCGTGTCGCGGAAGGACTTGGCACGGGCCGCGCGGGCGGGCTTGCCGACGCCGCCCTCGCCACCTTCCCGCACGCCAAGCTTGCCGGTGGTACGCGGCCGTTCCTCGCCGTCCTTCGGCTTGGCCTTGGGCGTGGCGCGGGCGGTGAACACGGGACCCTTGGTGACAGGCACCGCCTTGGGCAGACGGCGGCGGCCTTCGGGCTCGACCTTGGTCGCCTTTTCGACGGGCTCGATCGCGCGCTGGCGGATGGCGAACTGCAGGTTGGAGGCCGCCTTGCCGCCGCCGGGTTTGCCCAGCACGGTGCGGAAGGTGATCAGATCGGCCTGGCGGATTTCGTCCACATCCCCCGCGGGCAGGTCGTTCAGGTAGAAGGGGCCATAGCGGGTGCGGATCAGGCGGCTGACCTGGAGCCCCAGGAATTCCAGCACGCGGCGGACTTCGCGGTTCTTGCCTTCGGTCAGCGTCATCTCGATCCAGAGATTGGCGCCGGTCCGCCGTTCGATATTGGCGTTGATCGGGCCGTAGCGAACGCCCTCGATCTCGATGCCGAGCATCAGGTCTTCGAGCTGTTCCTGGCTCACCTGGCCATAGGCGCGGGCGCGATAGGTCCGCTCGACGCCGACGGCGGGCAGTTCCATTTCGCGCTTCAGCTCGCCGTCGGTGGTGAGCAGCAGCAGCCCCTCGGTGTTGAGGTCGAGGCGGCCGACCGGCATCACCCGCGGCAGGCCCTCGGGCAGGCGATCATAGATGGTCGGGCGGCCGGTAAAGTCGCGCTCGGCGGTCAGCAGGCCGGCGGCCTTGTGATAGCGGAACAGCCGCGCCGGGGCGGCTTCTGCAACGGGATTGCCGTCGACGGTGACGCCGTGGAGCGAGTTGAGAATGGTCGCCGGGGTTTCGAGCACGCTGCCGTTCAGGGCGATGCGGCCCTCTTCGATCATGCGTTCGATCTCGCGCCGGGAGGCGACGCCGGCACGGGCGAGAAGCTTGGCGATGCGCTGCGGCGCACTGGTGGATTTAGGGGGCTTGGAGTCAGACACCGCCGCGATATAGCGATGTTGGCGGGTCGAGCAAAAAATTATGCGGTGCCACTTTGTGACTCGCGCGTTACGGGCTTGTGCAAGCGGTTGATTTGGGGGCCCAAACGGCATGTTGTTCGGACGGAAGAAGCGGCGGATCGAACATCTGCTTGTCGTGGAGGACGAGCCGCTCGTCGCGTTCGATACCGAGCATTTTCTCCGCGAATCGGGGTTCACCATCGTTGCGACGGTGGACTCGGTGGCAGATGCGACTCGGGTTGTGGGCGGCGGCGAGACGCTCGATCTGGTACTGGCCGACATCAACCTGGCGGACGGCAGCGGCGTGGAGGTGGCGCGGACGGCGTTCGCGCACGGGGTGCCGGTGCTGTTCGTGACGGGCCAATGTCCGGCCGATGCGCGGGCGCTGGCAGCGGGTTGCCTTGCCAAGCCCTACGCACAGCGCGATCTGTTGGCGGCGATCGATGCGATCGAAGCGGTGCTGGAAGGCGGCAAGATTCCGCGTCGCCTTCCCGGCAGCTTCAGCCTGTTCCTGGGCAGCTGACGCCGTTCAGTGGACGAACAGCTCCACGACCACCCCGGCCCAGGCGAACACGGAAGCGAGCACTGCCAGCTTCGCGACGATCTCCGAAGGCGAGGCCTGCTTGGGAGCTGCTGCGGCGCGAGTGCGGGTACGGGACATGACGATCTCCTGTGCTCAGACCCGCCTTATAGCATCCCTTCCTGAACAGAAGCCTGCCCAATGGGGTGATTCGTGCGGATCTGGCGAAGATCGTCGCACGAAACCCACGTATCGACCGCATCGTGGAAAACGCGGACCCCGGTTTCGAGATTGCCAAGCGTGACGCGGTCGAGCGCCCCTGCGGAAAGACCCTGCTGGGCAAGCGCACAGGCGCGGAAATCCTCCGCGGCGAAGACGCCGCCGTCGAGCAGCTGCCAGCTGCGTTCCCAATGGTCGCGCGCCCTGTCGGTGACGGGGGCCTCGGGGATCAGCATGAAATCCTCCACCAGCACCTCGTCGACCGAGCGCGGCATCAGCACCATCAGGTTGATATAGTCGGGGCTCACCGCCAGCACCGCGCCGGGGAACATCTGGTAGGTATAGGTGATCGCGCCGCGCAGCGTCGGCCAGTCCTCCGACTCGAATTCGGCGATGTTCGCCAAACGTCCCACCGCCGAGCGCTGGTGCGGGCCGATATGATCGGCTGCGGAGATGCCGTCCTGAAAGAAGGGCGCGATGCTGCCGGCATGGAGGCGCTGGATGTGATAGCTCTCCAGAAACGCATCCATCACCAGCTTCCAGTTGGCGGGCACGCGGTGGGTGCGCCGACGGAAGCAATGCTGGCCGGCAAGATCGAAGGCGGCGAAGTCCTGCGCCAGCGTATCGGCGTGCGAAAAGTCCGCCGCCTTGTCGAAGGAGAACCAGATCAGGCCGCCGGCTTCGTGCGCGGGCAGGCGACACAGCGCAAAGTCTGCCTTGTCGATGCCGGGAAAGGCCTCGGCGCGCGGGACGCCGGCGAGGCGCCCGTCCAGCGCATAGCTCCAGGCATGATAGGGGCAGACCAGTCGCGGCGCGCTCACCGTATCGCAGCCCTCGACAAGCCGTGTGCCACGATGGCCGCAGACGTTGAGGAACACATGGACCTCGCCCTGCTTGTCGCGGGTGATCAGCAGCGGCTTGCCGAACCCGTCATGCGGTACCGCCATGCCGGGCTCGGGCAGCAGCGCGGAAGGCGCGAGCACAAGCGGTGCGCGGCCGAAGATCCGCGTACGCTCGGCGGCGAAGCGTTCGGGGCTGGTATAGACGCTAGCCTCGACATGTGTGACGGGACCCGCGCCGGCATCGCCGCCCCGCGCCAGTACCGCCGCGAGCGCGCGCTGGCCTTGCGTCGGTGCGTTCATCCTTCCTCTCCGTCGCATTTCCGCTAGTGTCGCGCGTCCTGAAGCTTGGAGCAAGGCATGGCGGGTACGGAACAGCAGGAAGGCGAAGGGCGGCAGGGGTTCGTGGCGACGATGGGACCGTATTTGCGGCCACGGCCGATCGCGGCGCTACTGCTCGGCATATCGAGCGGCTTTCCCCTGGCACTCCTGCTCGGCACCATGACCTTCTGGCTGGCCAAGGTTGGGATAGAGAAGAAGACGATCGGGTTCGCGATCGGCCTGACGACCCCCTACACGCTCAAATTCCTGTGGGCGCCGCTGATCGACCGGCTGAGGCTGCCGTTGCTGACCCGCCTGTTCGGGCAGCGGCGGTCTTGGTTGTTCCTGATCCAAGCGTTGCTGTTCGTCGCGGTATGGATGCTGGGCGCAAGCCGGCCCGAGCTGCATCTGGGCGTCTTCGCGTTCTGGGCGATCGTCACGGCGTTCCTTGCGGCGACCCAGGACATCGTGATCGATGCCTATCGGATCGAGATCTTGCCCGAAGCCGAGTTGCCGCACGGCACCGCCAACAATCAGTTCGGCTACCGGCTCGGTGCCTTCATCGCGGGCGTGGGCACCATTGCGATGGCCTCCCCCGAAGGTTTCGGTTTGGGCTGGGCAATGGCCTATGGCCTCACCGGGCTTTGCGTGCTGCCGGGTCTTGTCGCGGCAATCTGGGCCGGGCCCGGCTTGCATGATCGGGTGCTTGAGAAGGTACCCGGCCACGGCACAGGGGTATGGCTCGAGACAACGCTGATCGGGCCGTTCCGCGAGTTTCTGCAGCGGCGCGGGGCATTGCTGATCCTGCTGTTCGTGCTGATCTACAAGCTCGGCGACGCGATGGGCCAGTCGATGCTCAACCCCATGATCGTGGAACTCGGGTTCAGCGACACCGAGTTCCTCGCGATCAACAAGGTCGTCGGATTCTGGGGACTGATCGTCGGTACCGCGCTGTCCGCCCCGCTGCTTGCCTGGCTGGGGATGGGCCGCGCGCTGTTCGTTTCGGGCATGCTGATGATGCTGAGCAACCTGACGTTCGCCGTGCTCGCGACGCAGGGGCATTCTAATGTGTGGCTCACCATCGCCGTGGCGACCGAGCAGGTCACGAGTGGGCTTGGTCTCACCGTGTTCGTCACCTATCTCTCCGGCCTCTCCAGCCTTGCCTATACCGCCACGCAGTTTGCGTTGCTGTCCTCGCTCGCCGGCGTCGGCCGGACGTGGCTGGCAGCCCCGGCGGGCATCTTCGCCGAGAAGCTCGGCTGGGCCGGCTTCTGGGTCATGACGTCGGTTGTCGCGATTCCGGGCATGGTTCTGCTCTGGCTGTTGTGGCGGCGCGGCTTCGTCGTGGAAAGCGTTCGCGCAGCGCGAGCCGGCGCGGAGGGTTGATCCCTCACGGCTCCAGCGGCAGCGCCAGATCGGCGAAGCTCTGCGCCAGCGCATGGGCGGTCGGCAGCAGGCCGGTCGCGTCGCGCACCCCGATCAGGTCGGCGAGCAGCAGCGCGGCGGCCTGCGGGTTAGTGCGGACCTTGCCCAGCGCGCCGACCAGGGCAGCTTCGGACGCGGTCATGCGTGGGCAGCACCAGGGGGCGATCTGCACCGGGCCGGTCGCCATGGCCGACATTTCGTGCATCAGCGTGCGCAGCAGCATCAGCGGTCGGCGAAATCCCTTGCCGAACGCGACCAGAAAGGCGTGCGCGGTGCTCGCATCATGCAGGCCGTTGGCGCCGGTCTGGCGGACGCCGAACAGCAGCAACCGTACGCCCGGATCCTCGGGCTGGAGCTGGGGCAGGGCGGTGACGAGGGTCTGGACGGACGGCTGCATGTGATTCTCCGATGGGCGTCGGAGCAATCATGCCGCCCTGTTATTAATAGTCAATCGCAATAAGGCGCGATGAGCGATCAGTCGGGTAATTCCCCGTTCGCCTCGAGCACCACCCCGGCAAGATAGAGCGAACCGAGGATCAGTACCGCGGCGGGTGCAGCTTCACGCACGCTCCCGGAAAGGGCCTGAAGTGCGGCCGGCACGTCGGTCGCGGTCGCGACATCGGCCACGCCGAGCGCGCGCACACGGGCGGCGAGCGCATCCGGCGCATGATGCGCATGGCCGGGGATGGGCACGGTCACGACGCTGGCAAGCCGGGGCGCCAGATCCGCCAGCAGGCCTTCCGGATCCTTGTTGGCGAGCATGCCGAGCACCAGGTGGCACGGGCGATCGGCAGCGAGGCTCGCGACGGTATCTGCGATCGCCGCCCCGGCCGCGGCATTGTGGCCGCCGTCCAGCCAGACCGCCGTGTCGTCGGGCAGCAACGCGGTAAGCGGTCCGGTGCCCAGCCGCTGCATGCGCGCTGGCCAACGGGCGCCGGTCGCAGCGGCAGCGAGCGCCGTATCGGGGATGGTGAGGACCGTCTGGTGCCGCAGCATCGCGATGGCGAGCGCGAGGTTACCGGGCTGGTGTGGGCCGGACAGCGCCGGGAGCGGTGTCTCCACCGTGCCGTGGGCGTCGCGGTAGGTGAGACGGTCACCCGCCACGGTATAGTCCCACGCCGTGCCCTGCGCGAACACCGGCGCACCCGCGGCGGCGACCACGGCAGCGATTTCGGCATCGTAGCGCATCGTCACCATCGGCACGCCGGGCTTGGCGATGCCCGCCTTTTCCCGGGCGATCTGCGGCAGCGTGTCGCCGAGGAATGCTTGATGGTCGATACCGAGCTGGGCAATGGCGGTCGCGATCGGGGCGGGCACGACGTTGGTCGCATCCAACCGTCCGCCCAGGCCCACCTCGATCACGCAGGCATCCGCCGGCGTGCGGGCGAAGGCGAGGAAGGCGGCGGCGGTCGTCACCTCGAAGAAACTCGCGCCGATATCGCCGCCGGCGTCCAGTACTTCGGCAAGCAACGGGGCGAGGGTATCGTCGTCGATCAGCGTGCCGGCGAGGCGGAGGCGCTCGTTGAAGCGGACGAGGTGCGGGCTCGAATACACATGGACGCGCATGCCCGCAGCTTCCAGCGCGGCGCGGAGGAAGGCGCAGGTGGAGCCCTTGCCATTGGTGCCGGCGACGTGGAGCACCGGCGGCAGGCGCAGATGCGGGTTGCCGACGCGCTCCAGCAGCCGGGTGATCCGCTCCAGCCCGAGAATGTCGGCGCCGGGGGAGAGCAGGGTCAGCCGGTCGAGCTGGGCCTGGACGGCGGGATCGGTGGAGCGAGCGAAGTCAGGCATTGCCTTCTCTAAGCCCCTCCTCCTTGGAGGAGAGGTTGGGGGTGGAGTGATTCCAGATCAGACGTTGGTCTCGGTGAGACACGGCCCCGCCCCAACCCCTCCCTGAAGGGGAGGGGCTAAGGGAAGTATTACGCCGCCACTCGGGCCTCGCAGAGCAGGCCGATCAGCTGGCCCAGCGTGTCGCGCAGGTCGCGGCGGTGCGTCACCATGTCGACCAGGCCGTGATCGCGATAATATTCACTGGTCTGGAAATCGTCGGGCAGCTTTTCGCGGATCGTGTTCTCGATCACGCGGCGGCCGGTGAAGGCGAGGGTAGCACCCGGCTCGGCGATCTGGACGTCGCCCAGCATCGCATAGGCGGCCATCACGCCGCCCGAGGTCGGGTCGGTCAGCACGACGATATAGGGCAGGCCGGCATCGTGGAGCATCTCGATTGCCACGGTGGTGCGCGGCATCTGCATCAGGCTGAGAATGCCTTCCTGCATGCGTGCGCCGCCCGAGGCGGTGAACACGATGTACGGCGCACGGGCCGCGATCGCGGTCTCTACGCCGGCGATGAACGCCTCGCCGACCGCCTGGCCCATCGATCCGCCCATGAAGGCGAAGTCCTGCACGCCGATCACCGCCTTGTGGCCGTGGATCGTGCCGCTGGCATTCTGGAACGCGTCCTGCTCGCCGGTCGTCGCCCGCGCCGCCTTGATCCGCGCCGTATAGGGCTTGGAGTCGCGGAACTTCAGCGGGTCCTCGGCGACCTTGGGGCTTGGCAGCAGCTTGTAGACGCCGTCGTCGAACAGCTGCTCGAAGCGCTTGGTCGCGCCGATGCGATCGTGGAAATCGCAATGCGGGCAGACATTCTGATTGTCCTCGAACTCCTTCATGAACACCATCTGCCCGCATCCCTTGCACTTGTGCCAGAGATTGTCGGGGCTCTCCTCGCCACGGGTGGTGACATAGGCGAGCGCGTTGCGAACGCGCGTAATCCAGCTCATGCGACTTCCTTGCGTGCGGCGACCAGCGCCGTCTTCAGCGTATCGATATAGGCACGGACGGGTTCGCCCGCATCCGCGCCGTGACGGCCGACCAGCTCGACGATCGCCGAGCCCACCACCACACCGTCGGCGACGCGGCCAATCGCGGCGGCCTGTTCTGGCGTGCGGACGCCGAAGCCGACCGCGATCGGCAGATCGGTGGCGGCCTTGAGGCGGGGG
>NZ_AGFU01000041.1 GCF_000226955.1 Sphingomonas elodea ATCC 31461 | reverse complement strand
CGCCGCGCGTCCGGCCGCACCGGCGCAGGACGCCGCGCCAGCCGCCGCGCAGCCGCCTGCCACGCCCGAGGCAGCCGCGCCGGCCCCGACGACCGCGGAACCGGCCGCGCCGGTTCTTGATACGGAAACCACCACCACGACCACGACGACCGAGCAGACCCGCACGACGTCGCTCTTGCCCTGGATCGCAGGTGGTGTCGCCGTGTTGCTCGCCATCCTCGCCGCGGCCTTCCTGATGCGTCGCCGCCGGTCGGACGAGGACGACCTTCTGGTGCGCGACACCGCCACCACGGCCGATCCGGTGGTCGAGCGCCCGGCACCGCGACCCGTCGCGCCGCGCGGCGACATCGGCCTCGCCGCCGTGAATGCCGCGCCGATCCTGGCGCCGGCGCGTGCCGCCGATCCGGTGGCGGCACCGGTGGCGGAAGCGCATGTCGAGGCCAAGCTGGCCGACGCCGACGCGGCAGTGCTGGAGCATGTCGTCGATACGCCTGCGCCGGTCGCCAACCGTCCGTGGCTGGAGCTTGGCCTGCGCCCGGTGCGTGCCGGTACCAGTGAGGAAGAGGCGCTGGTCGATATCGAGCTGACCGTCGGCAATGCCGGCGACACGGCGGCCCGCGACGTGCGCATCTCCACCTTCCTGCTGGCCGATGCCGAGCCGAGCGAGATGGAGCGCCTGCTCACCAGCCACGGCCCGGCCGCCGACGTTCCGCCGCTGACGATCGATGCCGGTAACGGCACCCGGGTCGACGCGCATCTCGCGGTGCCGAAGGGCGAGATCGGCCGTACCTTCAACCCGGTGGTGGTCGCCGAAGCGCGCTATCGCCTGCCGGACGGTCGCGAGGGCCGCACCAGCGCCGCCTTCCGCATCGGCCGTGCCGCTCCCGCCGCCGACGGTGTGGGTCCGATCGGCGCCACCCGTCCGCATCTGGTGGAGGATCTGGAGGCCGAACTCGTCGGTACACCTGCCCACGCCTAAGCTGTTGAAGTCCCGACAGGCCCGCGCTTTTTTCCGAGGCGCGGGCCTTGTCATGTCCGCGCTTCCCTTGCGCCGAATGTGACACTATCACCCCAGGCTTCGGTTCTCTGGGGAGACATCATGCAGTTTCGTACCCTGTTTCTGGCCGCCCTCGCGTCGACGGCGCTGGTTCCCGCCGCCACCGCCCAGCAGGCGCAGCCGTTCAACGACATTCCGGCCAAGTTCGTGCTCCCCGAGGGCCCGAAGGACTATATCCGCCGCGAGGTGATGGTGCCGATGCGCGACGGCACCAAGCTGTTCACCACCATCGTGATCCCGAAGGGCGCCAGGAACGCGCCGATCCTGCTCACCCGCACGCCGTATAACGCGGCCAGCCGCGTGCGCCGTTCGGACAGCAACAAGATGCTTTCCGTCCTCGCCCAGGGCGACGAGGTGTTCGTGCAGGCCGGCTATATCCGGGTCTTCCAGGATATTCGGGGGAAGTACGGTTCCGAAGGCGATTTCGTCGTCACCCGGCCGCCGGTCGGCCCGCTCAACCCGACCAAGATCGACGACACCACCGATGCCTATGACACGATCGACTGGCTGGTGAAGAACCTGCCGGAATCGAACGGCAAGGTCGGCATGCTCGGCTCGTCCTATGAAGGCTGGACGGTGGTGATGGCGCTGCTCAACCCGCATCCGGCGCTCAAGGTCGCTGCGCCCGAGAGCCCGATGATCGACGGCTGGATGGGCGACGACTGGTTCCACCACGGCGCCTTCCGCCTGCCCAATATCGGCTGGATCTCGGGCATCACCGGCTACAAGGCCGGCGGCCCGACGCCCCCCAATGGCGGCTGGGACGATTACGACACCTTCCGCAAGGTCGGCTCGGCGGGCGACTGGGCCAAGCAGTACGGCTATGACCAGCTGCCCTTCTGGCAGAAGCTGAGCCAGCACGTGGCGTACGACGCCTTCTGGCAGGGCCAGGCGCTGGACAAGATCCTCGCCGCCAACCCGTCGAACGTGCCGACGCTGTGGGAGCAGGGGCTGTGGGATCACGAAGACATGTACGGCGCGATCCACGCCTGGGAGGACCTGCAGAAGACGAGCCAGGCCAATAACAACTTCCTGCTGATGGGCCCGTGGCGCCACTCGGGCTTCAACTATAACGGCTCGAAGCTGGGTGAACTGAGCTTCGAGGGCGATACCGCGCTGCAGGCCCGCCGCGACATCCTGCTGCCCTTCTTCAACGCGCATCTGAAGGACGGCGCGCCGGCCTATACCCCGCCGGTCGCCAGCATCTACAATACCGGCGAGAACCGCTGGGATTTCCTCAACAAGTGGCCGCTGGCGACGCAGCTGACCCCGCTCTACCTCGCGTCGGGTGAAGTGGCCGGGTTCGACAAGCCGGGGGCAGGGGAGGACAGCTATGTCTCCGATCCGGCCAAGCCGGTTCCCTATCTGCCGCGCCCGATCAACTTCAACGACGGCCGCTGGAGCACCTATCTCGTCACCGACCAGCGCTTCGTCGATGGACGGCAGGACGTGCTCACCTATTCCACGCCGGTGCTGAAGGAGGCGGTGCGCCTGTCGGGGGCGCCGCTGGCGGACATCTTCGCCAAGACGACGGGCACCGACGGCGATTTCGTGGTCAAGGTGATCGACGTCTATCCGGAGGAGATCGCCTCGGCCAAGGAGATGGGCGGCTTCCAGCTGCCGATCGCGATGGACATCTTCCGCGGCCGCTATCGCACCTCGTTCGAGCATCCCTCGCCGATCCCGGCGGGCAAGGTGCAGGAATACAAGTTCCGCCTGCCGACGGTGAACCACACCTTCCTGCCGGGGCACCGCATCATGGTGCAGATCCAGTCGACCCTGTTCCCGGTCTATGATCGCAACCCGCAGAAATATGTGGAGAATATCTTCTTCGCCAAGCCGGGGGACTATCAGAAGGCGACCGTCTCGATCGTCTATGGCGGCAAGCAGTCGAGCGCGGTGCTGCTGCCGGTGGTGCCTGTCGACCAGAGCGCCGCCAGGGCACGCTGACCAGACGTGCCGCCCTGCCGATCGCGCAGGGCGGCCGCTCAGTGCTTCGGCTTTCCCGTCCGGGCGTAGGTGGAAATCCCTAGGCGATCTTCGTGTTCCTGCATCATTCCTTAAGCTTATTCCGGTTGAATCGCAGGCGACACGAAGTGCTCCCGTGGGTGCTCGCCGCGGGGTTGGAGAGCAAGGACATGAACGTCGCCGCCATTCGACGCTATCTTCGAGAGACGGTCGAGTTCTTCGTCTATTTCATCTTCATGACCGCGCTGGGCGCGGCGATGTACGTTCTGGTCAACTACGCGCCCCAGGCCAATTCCCGTTGGTACATCAATACGTGCATTGCCATGGCGGTCTTCACCGGCCTCTACGCGGTGCGCATGTTCGCCCGCTATCGCCGGGCGATGCGCCGGCTCGAGCTGCTCGCGGGCGAGGTGCCGGCGATGAGCGCCGAGGACCGCAGGACGATGCGCTGGTCGGAGCGAATCGCCTCCGAGCGACTGGAGGCGCGCGGCGGCGATCCCGAACGGGTGCGCCTGCTGGAAAAGCTGGAGGAAGTGGAGCGCGCCTTTCGCGAGCGCTGCGCCGCGCTGGGTCTGGATCCCGAAGAGGAGGAAGACGAATCCGCCATCGGCCCCGACATGTCGCTGGAGGCGATCCGCGAGCGCATCGCGGCGCGCATGCAGCGCGAGGAGGAGGCCGAGGAAGAGGAGGCGCAGCGGCGGCCGGTCTTCCGCTCCTGATCCCGGGGACACCCGCCGGTTAGGATTCGTTAACGCGACTGGTTCATGATGCGAGTGCGAAAAGCGCTCGGCGGGGATCCTGACGCGTCGGCGGCTTGCCTGGTGGGATTGCGTTCATGAAGCCCGAAACCGTTCGCCGGTATCTCCTGGTGTCGCTCGAGTTCGGCACCTACTGCCTGCTGATGACGCTGCTCAGCTATCTGATGGTGGTTCTGGTGCTGCGTGCGCCGCAGCCGCATAGCGGCGTTTACATCTCGGTCGCGCTGCTGGTGGCGGCACTGACGGGCATCCATGCCGGGCGCATGTTCCGGACGTATCGCGTCGCCCTTCAGCGGATGCGGGCTCGCGCAAAGAAGCGGGAGCGCCCGCGGCACTGGTCCGATCGTATCGCTGCCGCGGAGTCGTTGCGGCGGCAGGATTCGCTGCGCGAGCGGCTGGCAAGCGACGAGGCATCGCCCGAACTGCTGGCGATCCGCCTCCGGATCGCCGAACGCATGGCGCGCGAAGACCGCGAGCGTGAGGAATTCGAACGTGCCGAACGCGACCGGGCGGAACGCGAACGGCTCGATCGGCTGGAACGGGCCCGCAACGCCCGTATTCGCGCCGAGGTCGGACGGAAGACGACCCGCAACAACAACTGATCGTCCGCCGTTCACGGGCGGCTGCACCTGCGCCCGGGTTTGGTGAAGGTGCAGCGATCATTCATCTGCCGACCGCCAGCAGGGGCGGGTGAGACCGGGGCCATATCCAGCAGCGTTGGCGGCGTTTGCCGCGTCCTTGGCCGTTGTCCCGGCAGCGGGGCAGGATCAGCCGACGCCGACGCCGACGCCGACGCCGACGCCGCAAGTCATTCCGGGGGTGCTGCCCGAGCGCTTCCGGTTGCCCGGTGCGGCTGCTCCGACCCCGACCTCGACCCCCGATACCACGCCCATTCCGGCGCCGGTGCTCGTCGCCGTGCCGACACCGTCCCCTCGCGCGCCGCAGCCGCGCGCCGTACCGACCCCGGAATCCGCACCGGATGCACCCCAGCGGCCGGCGGTGGCCCTGATCAGCGCCCATCCCGACCAGGATCGGGCGATCGCCGGCTTTCATGCCGGTTCGGCAGGTCTTGTGGCCGCGCCGGCATTCGACCTGCCGCCTTCCGGCAACCGGCGCCTGCCGCTTCGCCTGACACTCCCGTGGGAGCGGATCCATGTCGTGCAACTGCGGGGGCGGCCGATGTTCATCGGGTTGGTGATGCTGGATCTGCGCTGGCGGGCGGGTCTCGCCATTCGCCGCACCGGGGCGGACTTCCTCATGGGCAGCCGGGGCGAGGGCGATCGTCCGGGACCGATCTGGCTAGATCGGCCGGCGCCGACGGCCCTTGCCGCTATCGCCTACACCCCGGATAACGCATAGTATTCAAACAAACAGAAAAGGGCGGACCGTCACCGGCCCGCCCTTTCCGTGTTTCGAGGCCGTGAAATCGGCCAGGAAGCAATTACTTGATTTCGACGGTCGCGCCGGCTTCTTCAAGCTGCTTCTTGATCTTCTCGGCTTCGTCCTTCGAAACGCCTTCCTTGATCGGCTTCGGAGCGCCTTCGACCAGCGCCTTCGCTTCGGTCAGGCCGAGCGAGGTGATCGCGCGGACTTCCTTAATGACGTTGATCTTCTTGCCACCGTCGCCGGTGAGGATCACGTCGAACTCGGTCTGCTCTTCAGCAGCCGGGGCAGCGGCGCCACCAGCGGCCGGGCCGGCAACGGCGACGGCGGCAGCGGCCGAGACGCCCCACTTCTCTTCGAGCAGCTTCGAGAGCTCAGCAGCCTCGAGAACGGTCAGCGCGGAAAGCTGGTCGACGATTGCGTTAAGGTCAGCCATGATAAACTCCAATCAGTTCAATAGTTTCGGGATAGAATAAGGGTCGTCTGAAGCAAAAGCTCAGGCAGCCTGCTTTTCGCTGTACGCCGCAAGCACGCGGGCGATCTGCGCCGCCGGTGCCTGGGTGACGGTTGCGAGCTTGGTCGCGGGCGCTGCGATGAGCCCCACGAGCTTGCCGCGCAGCTCGTCCAGCGACGGCAGCGAGGCGAGTGCCTGCACGCCAGCCGGATCCAGCAGCACGCTGCCCATTGCGCCGCCGACGATTTCGAGCTTGTCGTTCGTCTTGGCGAACTCCGCGACGACCTTGGCCGCAGCCACGGGGTCGACGGAGGTGGACAGTGCCGTCGGACCCGTCAGCAGGTCCGCGAGCACCGCGTAATCGGTGCCCTGGGTGGCAATCTTGGCGAGCTTGTTCTTCGAGACCTTATAGGTCGCGCCGGCTGCACGCATCTTGTTGCGCAGGTCCGTCGACTGCTTGACGGTCATGCCGCGGTTGCGGGTGACAACCACCACGCCAACCTCGTTGAAGGTGCGATTCAGCTCGGCAACGGCGTCGGCCTTCTGGGAACGATCCATGCCGGTCTCCTCATACAAGAGGCGGCCCCTCCCGCGCGAGCGGACGGGGGCTGCCCCGGTTAACGACCCGTGCGAACACGGGTCAGGCGCATTTGTCCGAGGGGAAGGATCGTCACGAGGCCGGGGACGCATCCCTGGGGCGTGACCCGGAACGCTTGGACCCATCCGCGCATCCGCGCTAAGAAGTCGGCCAAGCCGCCGGTAAATTCTGTCCCCGTCTAGGCGAGTTTTTCAAGACCGGCATATTCCGGTCCCTCGCTGTCTCGGACGGATTCCCCGCCAAAGCAGGGAGCCGCGCCTTTAGCCGAATCGGCGGGGGAGTCAAGGCCCGGGGGTAGGGGCGGGGTGGAGGAGCGGCGGTTCCTCCGTAAGGGGAGGCGGCAGGCCGCACGCCTGGCGGAGGGGTGGCGGCGTCGGCACGGCGGATGTGCCCATCGGCGCGGACACACCTCTAACACCATGCTCGGTGGCGGTCCTGCCCCCCTTGCGGGAGCGGCGCTCGTTACGAACAAACAACAAGCATCATCTTGCCCGCGCGGACCGGTCGGGGGCTGCCATGGTCGCCCCCACCGCGCGGCGCTCCGCCAGAACTCTCCCGGCAAATCACCCACCACGACAATGCTCAGGGTGAGTCACATCTGTCGCACCGAGGGAATCTCGTTTATGGGACTGGATCCTGGAACGTCATTTTGTCCGTCGGCAAAGATCGCTCGTGCTCTTTAGGAGGCTTGCTCGATCGGCGCTGTCTTTGGGCAGCATCTCCGCCAGTACCCGTATGTTTGACAGGCACTCCGTTAGTGTCGCAAATTCGGTGATGTTCTGTGCTGCGACACCAGTTGCGAAAACCTTTCCTGCCGTTAGACCTGCTCCTCCGCTGTCTCCGTTTGCTGCGCCACTAAATCGGCCGTAAACAGAAAATGCGTCTGTACGCTTGCTGTCAGTATTCGCATTGAGTTGGCCCAGCAAATTGGATTTTTGTTGGAGTAGGCCATTCAGCCGCTCGGATCGGGTAGATTTTGAAGCATCGAGCTGGGCTATTTCCTTTCTGGATTTGGTTGCGTCGAAATTGGCGGGCCGGACAGCCGCCTTCGCTGCCAGGGCCTTTCGTGCATTGATCTTTTCCGGGGTGTCATCGGCCGCTGCGGGGCCTAATTTTAGAAGCTCTGAATCCGCAGCGTCTGCGGCTTCTACGAGAGCGATGCCGGCGGCCAAGGTTGCGCGATTATCATCGTCTGCCTTCTGCTGGTCAAAAAACTGTTGAATCTCGCGATCAAATTCCGAGATTCGCTTTTCTATAGGTGAATTTTGAATCGCATCAAATTTTCCGCCGGCAATCATTTCCATCTTATATATTGGGTTCTGGCACTGTGCTCCGGTAGACTTGTAACAATATTTTGCTACTGCCACCGGAACCAGGGCGACATTCGCTTCCTTGAATCCGATATTGACATCTAGACCCGGCGTGTCCGGCGTGCCCCCGGCGACTCCGACGCCCATCGTGGTTCTGGAGGTATATGTGAGCGATGTCTGTTCCATCGGTACACAGCCGCTTGCAACTAGCCCCAGCGCCGGTATGAAGATTTTTGCTGATCCTCTCACTTGTCTCCCTTTCTTAGACAGATGTTCGGAAAACGATCGAAGTAATCGCGCCATTTAACGAACTGAGAATCGTTGCTATTTTCAATGATGATAACGGCTGCACATTTACTAGCATCCGGCATAATAATTGTCTGCGACTGCTCATAGCCGAGCGTGAACGAATGGCCATCGGCGGATACACCGTAGCTACGCTTCGTGATGGCAATACTGGCAGCGCTATGAGGCAAATCCAGCGTGAGAATGCCGGCATGCCGTTGGATCTTTCCACCCTCTACCTCTATGACGGTGCAGGCAGAGCATGTGACAGTCAAGAATAAAGTCAGGGTTGATCGAATGGATACGGGCAATGCTCAACCCCCGTCTATTTTGCGGATTGTTATCATCCATGCTGGGAACTTCGTGGAGTTGTCAATCCGAAGCCTTTTTTGCGGTCATAATGGCCGCCGGTTGGTGGAAGGGCGGAAGATGCATAAGTCAAAGACGAACAATGGCTTGCGGCTGAAAGTATTCGAATTGAGACGACGTCGACGCAGATTGCTCACACGACCTAGCTGTCCTCATCAGTAAGTGGGGGCGGCCATGGTAATCGGTAGCGTTTTCCGCACTGTACCGGGCGAAAGCTGATTTCTGCCGCCATCCCCCCACACGCACGAAAGGGCCGGGATCGCTCCCGGCCCTGCGTGTCGGCGCATCGGCGATGCGGCGGATCAGAACTCCGCGCGCACCCCGAACAGGATGGTGCGGCCCCAATAGTTGATCTCGCCGAAGCGGTTCGAGGCATCGTTGTACGTGTAGAGCTTGGCGCCCGCGAGGTTGATCGCCTCGACGCTCAACTGCACGTTCGGCAGCAGCTTGTAGCCGATGCTGCCGTCGAGCGTGCCGAACGCTGCGGTGTAGTTCGGCGCCTGGGTGGTGCTGCCGGTGCCCGAGAGATAGCGGCCGCGCCACACATAGGAGAGGCGGGTGGAGAGCGGGCCCTTCTCGTAGAAGCCGACCAGGTTGAAGCTGTTCTTCGACAGGCCGATCAGCTGGTCGACGATCGGCCGCGCGCCGGCGGTGTAGTTGGCCTGGACCGAGGTGTGGGTGTAGCTTGCCTGCATGCCGAGGCCGTCGAACGGCTTGGGCAGGAAGGTGAACACCTGGTTGTAGCCGGCCTCGACGCCATAGACCTTGGCGTTGCCGCCGTTGATCTGGGTGGAGAGCAGCACCGTGCCGCGGCCGGGGATGTCGATATTGACGTTCTGCGCGGTGATGTAATCGTCCATCGCCTTGTAGAACACCGCGCCGGTGAGCGCGCCCTTCGGGTTGAAATACCATTCCAGCGCACCGTCGAACTGGGTGGCGAGGAAGGGAAGGAGCTGCGGGTTGCCGCCGCTCGCCGTCGGCGCGTCGGTCGACAGGGTGATGCGGGGCGCGCTGTCGGTCACGTTGGGGCGGGTGAGCACCCGGCTGGCGGCGAAGCGGGCGATCAGCGTCTTGGTCAGCTCGGCCTTGAGGTTGAAGCTGGGCAGCCAGTCGTTGAAGGTCTTGGGGAAGGCCGCGGGGGTGATGACGTTGCCGGCGCGCAGGAAGCCGGTCGCGTTCTGGTCGGTACGGACATAGCGCAGGCCGACATTGCCGATCAGCGCCACGCCGCCGAGGCTGGTGCCATAATCGAGCCGGGCATAGGCCGAGGCGGTTTTCTCGGTCGTCTTGAACGAGGCGGCCTGGTCGCTGGGCGTGAGCGCGCTGTTGGCGACGGCGGGGGTGAACAGCGCGTTGTAATAGGCCGAGGTGACCGGCACGAGCCAGCTGCGTGGGCTGTTGCCGCCGACGCCCTTCAGGAAGTCGTCATAGGGGATCTGCTGGTAGGCGCCGGCGCCGAGCGAGGTCAGCGGCTGGCCGTTGGACGACGTCACCAGGAAGTCGCGGCGCCAATAGTCGCGCTTGCGCCAGTGATATTCGCCGCCGATCGCCAGCTTGCGGAAGAAGCCGTCCAGGTCATAGGCGCCGTCGAGGCGGGCGAAGCGGTCCCAGTCCTTGCTGTTCTTCGGCGCGATGTTGAAGGTGAACAGCTGGTAGTTGGCGGGGTTGTTGATGTCGACCGGGGTGGCGATGGTCGGGGTGACCTTGTAGCCGGCCGAACCGTCATAGACGAGCGGTGCGAAGAACACCGCGCGGCTGCGCACCGTGCCCTCGGCATTGCTCGGGTGGAAGCTGTGCGCCGACGACCAGTTGAGGTTGGCGGTGACATGGAAGCGATCGTGATTCCAGGTCTGCTTGAGGCCGATGGTGAGCAGGTCGTGCCGGTTGAGGCTGTATTCGCGGCTGGCCATGAAGCGGACGTCGTTGATCGTCGCGGCCACCACGGTGTTGCCCTGCAGCTTGACCGAGCCGGGGACGATCACCGGCGTGTGGCCGGCGACGCTGGTGTCGTCCGGATAGATGTCGAGGCCGAACTCGTCATAGGCGACGTCGAGCCGCGTCGCGAGCACGTCGAGCGTGGTCTCGAGCTCGGGCGTGGGGCGCCACTGGGCGGAGACCAGGCCGGAGATGCGCTTGCGATCCTCGGTCTCGATCGTCGGGCGGGTGCGGGTGGGGGTGTAGAGGCCCGGCTGCAGGCCGCCGCGCGCCGCGCTGGTGAACCGGTCGAGGTTCCAGCCGAAGTTCATGAAGCGATCGTTGCGGACCGCCTTGCCCCAATATTGCGCACCGATGAGGATGCCGAAGGTGTCGCCGAAGGTGTGGCTGCCGATCAGCGTGGCGTTGGGCTTCACCTTCTTGGTCTGCGACGTGTAGGTGCCGCGCAGATTGGCGGTGACCTTGTTGCCGGCGTCGAACGGGCGGAACGTGCGCACATCGATATTGCCGCCCAGCGCACCCTCGGTCATGTCCGAGGTGGGCGTCTTCACCACGTCGATATTGGCGACGAACTCGGCGGGCAGCATCTCGAAGCGGAACTGGCGGCCGGCGGCGCCGCCATTTTCGATCAGATCGTTGAGAGCGACCGGACGGCCGTTGAGCAGCGTGCTCTGGAACTGGGGGCCGAGGCCACGCACCGAGACGTACAGGCCCTCGCCGCGCGGCCGGGTGATCGCCACGCCGGTGATGAGCTGGAGCGCCTCGGCGACATTCTGGGTTGGGAACTTGCCGATATCGGTGGAGCTGATCGAATCCAGGCCATAGTCCGCGCGGCGCTTCGCATCGGTGGCGGCGGCAAGGCTGCGGGCATAGCTGCCGTTGACGACGATTTCCTCGGCGCCGTCCTGCTCCTGCGGCGAGGCGGCGGTCTGGGCGGCGGCCGGGGCGATGGCCGCCAGCGTGAGGGCGAGCGCCGAGGTGGCGCGAAGCAGCGCGAACGAGGAGTGCATGATTGGAATCTCCCTGGACCCTTATTGGTCTTGTGAGGCGCCCTTAGCGTCGGCCGGCAACAGGATGGTGGCGATTCCGTTGCAGAACGATGACGCGCGTGCCGGGTCTGTTTCGATGGCGTGACGACCGAAAACCGGTCGGTCGAAACGCGACGGGCGGCATCTGTCTCGATCGCGGGACAGGTTCGGCGAGACGTTTCTAGGGCAAAAATCCGCCATCGGCGCGCGATCCTAGGATGAAGGCAAGGGATCGTCATTGCAATGCGCGCCGGAACCCGCGGCGCTTGGGAGGATGTCGCCATGGGCGCGATGCACTATCTCGATCGATTGACTTCGTTACAGCGCAAGATCGCGCTGATCGCCGGCTTTTTCCTGACATCGACGGTCGTAATCCTGGTGGTCGCCAGCGCGCTGTTCGCGTGGAACTCGCATGCCTTTGTGGGGCGTGAGGTCGGCACGATCGTCAGCGCCCAGGCCAAGGACATGCTGCAGAACCGCGCGGCGGTGGAGGCGCAGGGCATCAAGGGCGCGCTGGACGTGGCGTTCGACGCCGCGCGCACCGACGCGCACAGCTTTGCCGTGCTCGCCGACAGCACGGCGCCGGGCCAGCGCCGCAGCCAGTTCAACGCGCTGCTGCGCCATGTGCTCGAGCAGAATCCAGGCTTCAACGGCACCTATTCGGCCTGGGAGCCCAATGCGATCGACGGCAACGACGCCGGCTTCGCCAACAACCGCGCGGCGGGATCGGACGGCACCGGCCGCTATCTCGCCTATTGGACGCGCGGCGCGAACGGCAATGTCGCGATCCAGCCGCTCGTCGAATATGACAGCGCCGAGCGCCACCCGAACGGGCTGGTGAAGGGCGGCTGGTATCTCGGCCCCAAGGCGAATGGCGAGGAAAGCATCCTCGGCCCGCTGCCCTATATCGTGCAGGGCAAGCAGGTGTTCCTGGCCACCATGTCGGTACCGATCACGGTGCATGGCCGCTTCGTCGGCGTCTCCGGCACCGACTATAATCTCGACTTTCTCCAGCAGGTGGCGAGCAAGACCAACGCGTCGCTGTTCTCGGGCAAGGGCGTGGTGCTGATCGTCAACAATACCGGGCTGATCGCCGCCAACAGCGCCGCGCCCGACACGATCGGCAAGGCGGCGGCATCCGCCGATCCGCACTGGGCACAGCTCGCCGAGATCGTGGGTACCGGTCAGGCGCGGGTGATCGACGATCCCAAGCAGCCGAATATCGACGTCTATTCGCCGATCACGCTCGGCCGCAGCAAGACCCCCTGGTCGGTGGTGATCTCGGTGCCGCGCGCGCTGGTGCTGGCACAGGCGGAATCGCTCAGCAGCTCGCTCAGCGCCAAGGCGATCACCAGCATGGTGCTGCAGCTGCTGATCGGCATCGGGGTCGCGGTCGGCGCGGTGTTCGCGATCGGGCTGGCGGCCAAGCGCATCGCTACCCCGATCAGCCAGTGCGCCCAGTTCGCCAACGGCATCGCCAAGGAACGGCTGGACCAAACGCTGGCGATCCACCAGGCCGACGAGGTGGGCACGCTGGCCGAGGCGCTGCGCAAGATGCAGGAGGACATCAAGGCCAATCTCGCCCGGCGGGTGGACGAGCAGGCCAAGACCGAGTTCGTCGTCGAGACCGTGTCGAACAGCCTGGGCGGGCTTTCCAAGGGCAACCTGACCGTCGACATCGTCCAGGCCTTCCCGAGCGAATATGAAGGGCTGAAGCAGAACTTCAACACCGCGCTGGCCAGCCTGCGCGACCTGATCGGCGCGGTAGGCGAAAGCACCCAGACGATCCGCACGGGATCGCAGGAGATCGCCCAGGCCTCCGAGGATCTCGCCCGCCGCACCGAAAGCAATGCGGCGAGCCTGGAGGAAACCAGCGCCGCGCTGGTCCAGATCGACGGCCGGCTACGCACCAACGCCAAAGCGTCGGACCAGACCCTCAAGCGCGCGGATCAGGCGATCCTGACCGTGACGGGCGGCCGCTCGACCGCCGACGAGGCGATGCAGGCGATGGGCCGGGTAAGCAGCAGCGCCGAGGGCATCGACAATGTGATCGAGGGCCTCGACAAGATCGCCTTCCAGACGCGCGTGCTGGCGATGAACGCGGCGGTGGAGGCGGGGCGGGCCGGCGATGCCGGTCGCGGCTTCGCGGTGGTTGCCGATCTCGTCTCGGCGCTGGCGATGCGGGCGGAGGAAGAGGCGCGGATCGCGCGCGACCAGCTGACCGCGACCCAGGCCGACATCAGCGCGGCGGTGCAGGCGGTGCGCCGGGTGGATACCGCGCTGGTCGACATCGCGCAGGACGTGGAGACGGTGCACGGGCTGCTCGGCACCATGGCCGAGGACAGCCGGGCGCAATCGGCGGCGATGACCGAGATCAGCGCCGCGCTGGGTGCGATGGACCAGTCGACCCAGCAGAATGCGGCGATGGTCGAGCAGACTTCGGCGGCGGCGCGCAACCTGTCCAGCGAGGTGCTGGCGCTCAGCGCGCAGGCGGCGACCTTCACGGTGGCGAAGGGCGGGGCGGGGGCCAGGCCGGTGCCGCTCGCCGGACGCGAACGGGCGCGGGGGACGGAACGGCAGCGCGCCTTCGCCTGAGCCGCACACCCAAGCAAAAAGGGCCGGGGATCGCTCCCCGGCCCTTTCCGTTTGTTTGGGTCCCGAAAGACTTAGGCGGTGGCGACTTCCGCGGTGTCGACCTTCACGCCCGGGCCCATCGAGGACGAGAGCGCGACCTTCTTGAGGTACTTGCCCTTGGCGCCCGCCGGCTTGGCCTTGACCACCGCGTCGACGAGGGCGTCGAAGTTGCGGCGCAGGTCCTCGTTCGAGAAGCTCACCTTGCCGATGCCCGAGTGGATGATGCCGGCCTTTTCGACGCGGTATTCCACCTGACCGCCCTTGGCGGCCTTCACGGCCTCGGCGACGTTCATGGTCACGGTGCCGAGCTTCGGGTTCGGCATCAGGCCCTTCGGACCCAGCACCTTGCCGAGGCGGCCGACCAGGCCCATCATGTCCGGGGTCGCGATGCAGCGATCGAAATCGATCGTGCCGCCCTGGATGGCTTCCATCAGATCTTCTGCGCCGACGACGTCGGCACCGGCGGCCTTGGCTTCCTCGGCCTTGGCGCCGCGGGCGAACACGCCGACGCGGACGTCCTTGCCGGTGCCGGCCGGCAGCGTCACGACGCCGCGGACCATCTGGTCGGCGTGGCGCGGATCGACGCCGAGGTTCAGCGCGACTTCGATCGACTCGTCGAACTTGGCGGTCGCATACTGCTTCACCAGCGCGATCGCTTCATCGACGCCGTGGAGCTTCACGGGGTCAACGGTCCAGGTCTTCTGCTTCTTGGTCAGCTTGGCCATGGGATCAGCCCTCCACCACTTCGAGGCCCATCGCGCGGGCCGAACCTTCGATGATCTTCGTCGCCGCGTCGATGTCGTTCGCGTTCAGGTCCTTCATCTTGACCTGGGCGATTTCCGACAGCTGCGAACGCTTGATCTTGCCTGCCACGACCTTGCCCGGCTCCTTCGAGCCCGACTTCAGGTTGACGGCCTTCTTCAGCAGATAGGTCGCCGGCGGCGTCTTGGTCTCGAACGAGAAGGAACGATCCGCATAGACGGTGATGACGGTGGGAAGGGGCGTGCCCTTCTCGACGTCACCGGTCGCGGCGTTGAACGCCTTGCAGAATTCCATGATGTTCACGCCGCGCTGGCCCAGGGCAGGGCCGATCGGCGGCGAGGGGTTGGCGGCGCCGGCAGCCACCTGCAGCTTGATATAGCCGGTAATCTTCTTAGCCATGTCACTCTCTTTCAAGTCGAGCGGTACAAGCGACGGCCAGAGGCCGCCTCCCGCATGGTTCCACCACGAATGCGTTGGAAGCCGGCGCCCTTAGCTGAAAGCGGGGCAGGGGGCAAGGGGCTCCAAGATCCTCCCCGTGCCGGGAAGCATCTTTACGTCACGGCGCCGTGTGCCCCGCCTCGGCGCCGCCGATGTCGCCGTCGGCCACCCATTCGCGCCACAGCAGCACCAGCGCGGCCATCACCGCCGGCCCGACGAACAGGCCGAGCAGCCCGATCGTCTCCACGCCCCCCAGGATGCCGATCAGCACCCAGACGAAGGGCAGGCGCGTCGTGCCGCCGATCAGGCTGGGGCGCAGGAAATGGTCGATCACGAAGTTGAGCGCATAGCCGATCGTGCCGACGACGATCGCCGCCATCACCGCGCCCTTGGCGAGCAGGAGAAGCAGCGCCAGCACCAGCACCACCGCCAGCCCGAACGGAATGATCGAGGCGAAGCCCGAGAACAGCCCGAGCAGAATCGGGTGCGGCACGCCGCCAAAGGCGAACAGGATCGCCATCAGGATGCCCTGAGCGAGGCCCAGCAGCACCATGCCGTCCACCGCGCCGCGCACCGCGGCGAAGATCTGGCGGCCGAGGCGGTTGCCCGCATCGCCGAACGCGCGGGTGGCACCGCGTTCGAGCTGGCGAACGATCGCGTCGCGGTCTCGCAGCAGGAAGAACAGCACGACCAGCGTGAAGGCGAACACCACGACGCGGCGGACGAGCGTGTGGGTAAGCGCACCCGAATGGCTGCGCCACAGGCTGTAGTCGAGTTTGCCGAACTCGGCGGCGGCGGCCTCCGGGGTGGCGAGGTGGAGGGTCCACCAGGCGCGGACCTCGCTCGATCCCCAAGGCAGGCGGGCGACCCAGTCGGGTACCGGCACGCCGTGGCTGCGCGCATCGGCGATCCAGGCGGCGGCGGCCTGCGCCTCGATCACCGCCTGACTGATCGCGATCGAGAGCGGGATCAGCACGACGAGCAGGACGCCCAGCGTAAGCAGCGCGGCGACCAGGGTCGGGCGGGGCAGGCGCTCAGTCAGCCAGAGGCGCACGGGCTCGACCCCGATCGCGAGCACGCCGGCCCACAGCACCGCCGGAACGAAGGCCATGCCGATCCACAAGGCGGCTGCGGCGATGATCGCGGCGAGCACGACGCGGGCGCGGGTCTGGGCGTTGGTGGTGTGCTGCATGCGGGTCCCCGAAAGTTCGGCGCGGACAGTGGCCGGAGCGGCGCTCCGTGGCAATGCCCGGGGCGGATGAACCAAACAAGTCTTTCAACAGTTTAGCAAATCTCCACGCCGCCGGGAGGGTTCGGTGCGCGTTGGACCTCAAATTGGAGAGGAATGGGCATGAAACGCATGATCATGACCGTCGTGGGCGCTGCGCTCGCGACGACAGGGGCGGCTGCGCAGAGCAGCGGCCAGTCGGGCTCGCACAACCCGGTGGTGAAGGACGGGACGGCGCACCATGTCGCCGCACCCGCCAAGGGCCGCAGCTCGTTCACCGAGGACCAGGCCAAGGGCCGGCTGATGAAGGCCGGTTATACCGACATCACCGATCTGAAGGGCACCAGGAACGGCGCCTGGCAGGGCATGGCGATGAAGAACGGCAAGAAGATGACCGTGACGCTCGACTACAAGGGCAACGTCACCGCGCGCTGATCCACGGATATCTGCAGGAGAATTTCCATGAGCCGGACCATTACCCGCCTGTTCGACGACTATTCGGACGCGAAGTCTGCCGTACACGATCTGGAGAAGCTGGGCGTGCCGCACGGCGACCTCAGCATCATCGCCAACAACGCGCATAGCGAACATGGCGACCATGACGTGAGCGACGTCAACGCCCATGGCGATGTCAGCCGCGGTGCTTCCACCGGTGCGGCGCTGGGCGGCGTCGGCGGCCTGCTGGCGGGCCTGGGCCTGCTCGCGATTCCGGGTCTCGGCCCCATCGTGGCGGCCGGCTGGCTCGCCTCGACCGCGGCGGGTGCCGCGATCGGCGGCATCGGCGGCGCGGCAACCGGCGGGATCGTCGGCGCGCTCAAGAATGCCGGCGAGAGCGAGGACGACGCGCATGTCTATTCCGAGGGCGTGCGCCGCGGCGGCACGCTGCTGAGCGCGCGGGTCGAGGACTCGCTGGCCCCCGAGGCCGAAGCGGTGCTGAACCGTCACCGTGGCGTCGATGCCGGCACGCGTGGTGCGACCTATCGCCAGTCGGGCTGGACGCGCTTCGACAGCGATGCGCCCGCCTATACCCGCGAGGAGATCGCGCGCGAGCGTTCGACCTATCGCGAGCCGACGATCGTCTGATCGTCTCGCCGGACGGACACGGGAAAAGCCGGGGTGCGAGCCCCGGCTTTTTTTGTTCTTGGGGGAGAGGGGCGGATCTAGGCGGCGGGCGCCGCATCCGCTGCGGCATCGGCCGGGACCGGGTGGCCGGCGGCGCGGAGCTGCGCGGCATAGGCGTCGGCCATGGCGAGATGGGCGGTGCGGGCGCTGCTCTCCGCTGCACGGGCTGCGGCCCGGCGGGACTGGGCGAGGCGCTTCAGCAGATAGTCGGGTGCGTGTTCGTTCACGGCGGGGCAACTCCGGGAGGGCGGCATCGCGGGCGAGGCTGCCCGCGATGCCGGATCGGTTACTTCTTGTGGTTCTGGCCCGAGGCGTCCGAGAGGGCGGTGCCGGCCGATCGGACATCCTTGCCGACGCCGTTCACGGTGTTGCAGGCCCCGAGGGTCAGCAGGCCGAGTGCGGCAACGAGGGGCAGGGTCTTGGCGATCATGCAAACTTCCTTTCGGTACGAGGGTGGGTTCAGTCGCGACGGCCGATCAGCGCGGCCCCGGCGAGCAGGGCGACCGAGCCGGCGGCGGCGAGTGCCAGCAGCGGGTGGTCGCGGACCGCGCTGCGCACCTGGTCCAGCGTCTCGCCGAAGCGGCGCTCAAGGCCGCCTTCCACCTTGCGGGCGGCGCCGCGTGCCTCGGTCTCGCGATCGCCGCTGATCTTGCCGAGCCCCTGCTCGGCGCCGCCGACGACTTCCTTCACGGCACCTGCGATACGATGGGTATCCATGGGTCTTCTCCTTGGTTGGGTGGATTCAGAATTCGGTTTCGGTGGTGCGGCGGGCGGCGACGATGCCGCCCCCGATCGCGGCGCCCGCACCCAGCAGCATCACCAGGAACAGGGCGAGGGCACTGCCGGCGGCGACGCTGGCACCGGCGCTGCCGGCGTTCTTCGCGGTCTGCAGCGCATCGTTCTTGGTCGCGACGAACTGGCGGCGGGCCTTTTCGACGCGGGCCATGGCTTCCTGCTGGCTCACGCTGTCCTGCACGGCGATGATCTGTGCGATCCGCTGCTCGGCGGCCTGACCCTCGGCGCCGCCCCTGGCCATGGCCGGCAGTTCGGCGATCATCGCCTTGCGGGCCTGTTCGGGGGTCATGTCCTTGGGGTTGCTCGGCGTGGTGTCGAGCAGGGCGGCGAGCTGCGCGTCCACTGCGGACTCATCCACGCCGGCCGCCTTGGCGAGCGTGGGCGTCACCACCCCGGCGCCGGCGACGGTGGTCGAAGCGACGCTGCCGACGGTGCGGAAGGCGCTGCCGACCAGCCCGCCGATCGCAGACGTAAGCAGGTAGAAGGTGAGCAGCAGCGTCAGCGCCCAGATGGCGAGGCCGTGCGCGGCGCCGTCGAACGGGCGCTGCAGCTTGGCGACACGGGCGGCACCGTAGGAACCGAGACCCAGCGCGATCACGCTGCTGATCGTCCACCAGGCGAGCGCGCCGACCCCCAGGCCGCCGGCGCTGGGGCCGCTGCCCTGGGCCGGGTCGATCGTCGAGAAGCCGATCGCCGCACCCAGCAGCGCGAGCATCAGTTCGATGGCCAGCGCGATCACCGCGCCCGCAAGGATCGCGGACCAGCTGACGCGGGGCACCGGGCGCACAGCCAGGCGCGTGTCGTAGATGGCGGTTGCCATGGCGTGTTCTCCTGCGTGGGTGGCGGCGGTCACTTGGTGCCCGCCTTGGTCACGGCGTCCACCACCTTGCCGGCGCCGGCCTGGGCCTTGCCCGCCAGCTTTTCGGCGGCGCCTTCGGCCTGGATGCGGCGGTCGCCGGTGATCTTGCCGATCGCTTCCTTGATCGAGCCCTTCAGCACATGGGCTTCGCCCTTGATGCGGTTCTCGTTCATTGGTTCGTCCTCCTGGTCGAGGCGCGGGGGAGACCCCGCGTCCATGACGAAGAAATGGCAGGGCAAGCGGGGCAGAAAGAGATGCGGAAGTACCAAATCGTCTGGTGCTTCCGGACCAGATCACGTCATTTTATCGGGCGCTGCAGCGGGTAGCCGCGCTCGCGCGCCCACAGGATCGCCTGGGCGCGGCGATTGACCCCGATCTTGGCATAGACCCGCGCGACATGGTTCCTGAGCGTGTTGCGCGAGACGCCCATCTCGCGGGCGATGGTGGCATCGTCGCCGCCCTCGCACAGCAGGCTGAGCACTTCCTTCTCGCGGCGGGTGAGCTCGCTGGTCTCGACCGGCCGGGCGGCGCCGTGCGGGTTGCGCAGGTTGGCGAGTTTCTCGACCACCGAGCGGCTGAACCAGTTGGTATCCTGCATCACCGCCTCGATCGCGCCGATCAGTTCCAGCTCGTTGTGGCGGCGGGCATGGATGTCCTGCACCACCCACAGGATGCAGGTGTCGCGCCGCAGGGGGATGGCGGCGGCGGAGACCAGGCAATCGGTGATCGCGCCCTCCTTGGTGCGGACGCGCGCATCCATGCTGCGAAAGTCGGTGCGCTCCTCCAGCGCGGCGCAGGCGGTTTTGAGAAAGCCGCCGTCCTCGAACAGGCGGAGTGCTGCCATACGCTGCCCCATCGTCTCGTCGCTCGACCAGCCGCTGAGCTGGTGGAAGGCGTCGTTGGTGTCGCACAGCGCGAGATCGTCGCGCGTGGTGATCGCCATCGCCACGGGGGCGAGGCGGAAGGTGGTGACGAAGCGCTCCTCGCTGTGGCGCAGCTCGTTCTCGGCCTGGCGGCGGGGCTCGAGGTCGGCGAAGGAGAAGAGCATGCACGCTTCCTCGTCCAGCTCGACCGGCTGGCCGGCGACGATCACCAGCTTGCGGCCGCCATCGGGAAGCTCGAGGTCCGCCTGCATCTGCGGCACGGTGCGCCCCTCGCGGATGCGCTCCTTGGCGGTGTCGAGGTCGGCGGCATCGTTCAGCACGTCGATGTCGTAGAGCGAGCGACCGAGCACCTCGTCGCGGGCATAGCCGGTCAGGTCGAGGAAGCCCTGGTTGACCTTCACATAGCGCTGGTCGGACAGGCGCAGGATCACCGCGGGGGCGGGATTGACGTTGAAGGTGCGCTCGAAGCGCTGCTCGGCCTCGAAGCGCTGCGACACGTCCTGCAGGACGAGGACGAGCAGGTCGGGCCTGCCCTCGGCATCGCCGATCACCAGGCTGCGCACCTCGTGGATCCAGCGGGCATCCTCGTCGCCGGCGGGGACCACCTCGACCACCACTTCGTCGAAGCTCTCGCCTGCCAGCACCCGGTCGAGCGGATAGTCGCCGCGATCGAGCCGGTGGTTGTTGCGGTAGCGCAGCTGGAAGCGCTCGCGATAGGCATCGACGTCTTCGCCGAGGTCGGCGACGGTCTCGACGCCGTGCATCCGAAGCGCCGCATCGTTCGCCCAGCGGATCTCCTGGTCGATGTCGACCAGGATCACGCCTTCGCGGAGGCCGGAGATGATGTGACGGAGCTGGGGAAGGTCGATGGAGGGATGGTCGATGCTCATGAACCCGCGCGGCGCAATTTCGTATACGAAGTGCTGAACGTGCGGGCGTGCGCAGGGATGCATGCGGCGAAGCCTAGGGGTTTCTACCTAGGACCCGCCACGGCGCCCGGACGGGAGCCGCGCCGCAGGGAATGGAACTACCCGTAACTGCCCGCGCGATGCAGGGGCGACGCCAACCAAGTAGAATGGGTACGCCTTTCAGGATTCCTTAAGGTTAATCGAACTTTAAATCGGCGGCGTGTCGGTGCTTTCGAAAATGAAGCCGCGATGAAATTGAAAACTTGAATGAAAAATTTCCAAATTGTTCATCCTCTTCGGCCATTCCAGTGAGCGGATGCAGCAAGTGCCTCCTCGCGGGTCGGCGTTTCCGACCCTCGCCGCAGAATGCGGCGCAGTTCCAAGAAGGAAATATTAATGGCTTTCTCCGTTAACACCAACGTCGGCGCGATGGCGGCTCT
>NZ_AGFU01000042.1 GCF_000226955.1 Sphingomonas elodea ATCC 31461 | reverse complement strand
CGGTGTCCGTTAGCGGCGGCGAGCGATGCAGAATGGCCAGCGGGTCCGCGCCCAGGCGTCCCTTGAAGATGCCGACGTCGCCGGTGCGCAGCTGGCGAACGGGCGCGTCCGTCGGCGCGATGCCGTAGATCCACTGGGTACCAGGCCCGACCAGCGTGGCGAGCAGGCGCGCGGTGACGTAATCCGCGTGGAACTTGCGGCATGCATCGGTATCGATGACCTCGAGCCGGATGGTGACCGCATCGAGGCTGTGGATCGCGGCGAAGCGGCGGGCATGGCCGGCGATTTCGTCGAGCAACGCGTCGCCGCGGGCACCGGCGGGGTAGCCGGCTTCGGCAAGCCCCCCGCCGATCTCCGCCTCCAGGCGGTCTACCCCGGCGACGAAATCGAGATCGTCGATCCGCGACCAGTCGAGCCGGGACAGCCACTCCAGCGAGGCGGGCAGCGGCCGCCGCCAGACTACCAGATGCACCTCCGGGCGGGTCACCAGCTGCAACACCTCCGGGTCGCAGCGTTCGATCGCGAGGGGGGACGACGCAAGGGCCCGCGCCGGCGCGACACTGATCATCGCGCCGTCCCCCAGCGGCGGCGCATGCCATGCCCGCGCAGCGCCCTGGACGGGAGACAGAGACTCCCGTCGACATGCGCCCCGCCCGCGGAAATCGCGGGCCAGGAGCGAGAAACCTCCGAAACCGAATGCCCTGGTCCGGTGCGCGGCAGCGCGGGCACGGGATGAAACACGCCGACCTCCTTGAAAGAATGATATGTTGTATCATCTCCATGGCGTTCAGGAACAGCGTACAAGCCGTTCGGCGGCGGGAAGGACGGTGCATGCGGTTGTCGGAACTGGGAGGCGTGCGGTGGCAGAGGCGACTGGACCGGATCGGCATCTGCGCCTCCGCTTTGTGCATGCTCCACTGCCTGGCGCTGCCGCTGGTGCTGGCAGCGCTGCCCGCGCTCGCCGCACGCTTCGCGCCTGGGGACGCATTCCACTGGATGCTGCTCGGCGTGGCGCTGCCCTGGCAGGCGGCGTTCGAGACCGGGCTGACCGTGGCGGGGAGCCTGTGCCTCGCCGGCGCCCACCTCGCCAACTGGCGGGAGGGCGTACGCCAGCCCTGCGCCGTTCCCTGCGACGGACGCTGCTAGCCGCCGACCAGCCGGTAGCCGACGCCGGGTTCGTTGACGATCAGCTGCGGGCGACCGGGATCCGCCTCCAGCTTCTGACGCAGGTTGCGCACCACGATACGGAGATAATCGAGCTGCTGGACATGCGCCGGGCCCCAGATGTCGCGAAGCAGTTGCCCGTGCGCGATCACTCGATCCGGATGCGCCGCCAGCAGCGCCAGCACGCCATATTCCTTGGGCGCGAGATGCACCGGCTCGCCATTCTTCCGGACCCGCCGGTGGAGCAGGTCGATCTCGACCGCCCCGATCACCAGCTGCTCGCGCTCGGCCGATCCGGCGAGCCGGTGGCGGAGCGCGGTGCGCAGGCGGGCGAGCAGTTCCTCCGTATCGAACGGCTTGGTGCAATAGTCGTCCGCGCCGAGATCGAGGGCTGCGACCTTCTCGCTGGTGTCGGTGCGCGCCGAGACGACGATCACCGCCGCCCCGCCCGCCTTGGCCTGCTGGATCAGTTCGATGCCGTCTCGGTCGGGCAGGCCGAGATCGAGCAGCACCGCATCGGGCTTGTCGATGCCGAAGGCGGCGATCGCCTCGCGCGCCGTCGCCGCCTCGATCACCTGGTGGTCTGCGCGGGTGAGGGCCCCGCGCAGCAGCCGGCGGATATGGCTGTCGTCCTCGACGATCAGGACCTTGGTTGCGCTCGCCATGGCTTGGCTTAGCGAGCGCCGCCCTGCCGGTCGAGCGCGAGATTGAGCGCGAGCACGTTGACGCGCGGTTCGCCGATGATGCCGAACAGCGGGCGCTGCACGTTCGCCTCCACCAGCTGCGCGACGCGGTCAGGCGCAATGCCCCGTGCCTTGGCGACGCGCGCGACCTGGAAACGCGCGGCTTCGGGGCTGATTTCGGGGTCGAGGCCCGAGCCCGATGCCTGAAGCAGGTCGGCCGGGGCGTCGGCACCCAGGCGTTTCTGGTCGGCGGTCACCCGATCGCTCAGCTTCTTGGAGGCCGGGCCCAGGTTCGAGCCGCTCGAGGCGAGCGCGTCATAGCCATTGCCTGCCGCCGAGGGGCGACCCTGGAAATAGCGGTCACCGGCGAAGCTCTGCCCCAGCAGCATCGAGCCGCGCAGCTTGCCGGCATCGTCGCGCACCAGCGAGCCATTGGCCTGTGCCGGGAACAGCAGCTGCCCGGCGCCGGTCACCACCAGCGGATACACGATCCCCAGCAACGCGGCGAAGATCAGGGTGAACAGAAGCGTGGGACGGAGGCCGGAAACGAGATCGGAACGCATGGCGATATCCTCCTCAGAAGCGGGTGGAGACGCCCAGATAGACCTGGGCATCGGGGGTGGCCTGGTTCAGGCCGAAATTGGCGCCGAGATCGAGCTGCAGCGTCGGGCGCAGCAGATAGGTCGCGGCGATGTCGGCGGAGGTCTGCGTCACATAGGCCGCCGGATCGAAGTTCCGCGCGACCCAGAACTCGCCGATCAGCGTGAACTTCGACGTGATCGCCTTGCCGAGATTGGCGGTGCCGACCAGCTGGGCATGGTGGCCGTGCCCGTCACTGTCGGCGAGGATGTCACCCTCGGGGCCGAAAGTGAGCGTGAAGCCCTTGGGCAGCGCGATGTTGACCGGCACAATCACCCCGCCCTCGGTCTGGCCGTTGCCGATGCCCGTCTTCGCCGTGGGGATCTTGACGAAGGGCAGCACGGCGATCTGCACCTGCCCCGCCGGATCGGTGAGCCGCTGCTTGAGCCGCAGCGTGAGGTCGCCGACGCCGCGCAGCGTCTGGGTGCCCTCCGCGGTGCGGGTGCGCACGGTCTCGTAGGGCGCGATGCTGGCCTCGATGTCGGTCGAGCCGGTCAGGCCGACTTTGAGCGTCGGGTTGGTGTAGAGCACGGTGTCGACGCGGGTGTCGCCCGCATCGGTGCGGGTCCAGTTGCCGATGTCGGTCTCCAGCTGCACCATGCCCTGCGGCACGGTGCAGGCGAAGTTCGACTTGGTCGGGCGGTCGGTGCACAGCGCGGGAGCTGCCGCCCCGGCGGCCGCCGGGGCGGCAGGCACGCTGTCCTGCGCGAAGGCCGGAGCGGCGACGACGGTGAGCGACGCGAACGAAAGAAGCGTACGGAACATGGGTAATCCTCAGGCGAGGTGAAGGCCGGCGACGGCCAGATCGATGAGCTTGATGCCGATGAACGGCGCGACGAGTCCGCCCAGGCCGTAGATGGCGAGGTTGCGGGCGAGCAGCTGGCCGGCCCCCATCGGCTTGTAGGTCACGCCCTTCAGCGCGAGCGGCACCAGGAACGGGATGATGATCGCGTTGAAGATCACCGCCGACAAGATCGCGCTGGTCGGGCTCGAAAGGCCCATGACGTTGAGCACGCCTAGGCCGGGATAGAGCGCCACGAACATCGCCGGGATGATCGCGAAATATTTGGCGACGTCGTTGGCGATCGAGAAGGTGGTGAGCGCCCCGCGGGTCATCAGCAGCTGCTTGCCGAGGCCGACGATCTCGATGAGCTTGGTCGGATCGCTGTCGAGATCGACCATGTTGCCCGCCTCGCGCGCCGCCTGGGTGCCGGTGTTCATCGCCACGCCGACATCGGCCTGGGCAAGCGCGGGTGCGTCGTTGGTGCCGTCGCCGCACATCGCGACCAGCTTGCCGCCCTGCTGTTCCTGGCGGATCAGCGCGAGCTTGTCCTCGGGCGTGGCTTCGGCGAGGAAGTCGTCCACGCCCGCCTCGGCGGCGATGGCGGCGGCGGTGAGCGGATTGTCGCCGGTGATCATCACCGTGCGGATGCCCATCCGGCGCAGCTCGGCGAAGCGCTCGCGCACCCCGGCCTTGACCACGTCCTTCAGTGCCACCGCGCCGAGCAGGCGGCCGTTGCGCGTCACCGCCAGCGGGGTCATGCCGCCGCGTGCGATGCCGTCGGTGATGCGCTTGAGTTCGGCGGCACCGGCGGCGTCCGGATCCATCTTGAGGATGGAGTCGACCGCGCCCTTCAGGATCACCGTGTCGCCCTGGCGCACGCCCGAGCTGCGGGTCTGCGCGGTGAAGGGGATCACTTCGGCATCGGCATCGAGCTTCGTGTCGAACGCGAACTTCTCGCGTCCCAGCGTCACGATCGAGCGGCCCTCGGGCGTCTCGTCCGCAAGGCTGGCGGTGAGCGCCGCCTCGGCCAGCGTCCGCTCTTCCACGCCGGTCAGCGGGTGGAAGGCGCTCGCCTGACGGTCGCCGATGGTGATCGTGCCGGTCTTGTCGAGCAGCAGCACGTCGACGTCACCCGCCGCCTCCACCGCGCGGCCCGACTTGGCGAGCACGTTGAAGCGCACCAGCCGGTCCATGCCCGCGATGCCGATCGCGGAGAGCAACGCGGCGATCGTGGTCGGGATCAGCGTGATCAGCAGCGCCGCCAGCACCGCCACCGGGATCGCGCCGCCGGCATAGGTGGCGAAGGCCGGGATCGTGCCCACCGCGATCAGGAAGATGATCGTCAGGCCGACGAGCAGGATGGTCAGCGCGATCTCGTTCGGAGTCTTCTGCCGCTCGGCGCCCTCGACCAGCGCGATCATCCGGTCGAGGAAGCCCTTGCCGGGATCCTGGGTCACGCGGATGATGATCTTGTCGGAAATGACGCGCGTGCCCGCGGTGACGGCCGAGCGGTCGCCGCCCGCCTCGCGGATCACCGGCGCGCTTTCGCCGGTGATCGCGGCCTCGTTGACCGAGGCGACGCCCTCGACGACTTCGCCGTCCGCCGGGATCAGGTCGCCGGTCTCGACCAGCACGAGGTCGTCGCGCTCGAGCAGATGCGCCTCGACCTTGCGCCAGGTCTCGCCGACGCCGGTCAGCTTCTTGGCTTCAAGCTCGGACTTGGTGGCGCGCAGCGACGCCGCCTGGGCGCGGCCCCTGCCCTCGGCCAGGGCCTCGGCAAAGGTGCCGAACAGCACGGTGAGCCACAGCCAGACGATCAGCTGGACCTGGAACCCCACCGGCAGCGGCTCGCCGCCGAGCGCCAGCAGCACCGTGAGCAGCAGCGCCGCGACAGCAGTCGTGAACAGGATGGGGTTGCGGATCAGTTCGCGTGGGGAAAGCTTGCGGAACGCGTCCCCGATGGCCGGGCCGATCAGCTCGGCCGCGAAGATGGACTTGGGTGCAGACATTGCGTGTCGTCCTCAGAAGAGCTGGCCGCGGAGCAGCGTGACGTGATCGGCGATCGGCCCCAGCGCCAGGCTCGGCAGGAAGGTGAGGCCGCCCAGGATCAGGATGATGCCGACGAGCAGCCCCACCCACAGCGGCCCCGTGGTCGGGAAGGCGCCGACGCCGCCGGCGGCATGCTTCTTGGCGGCGAGGCTGCCGGCGATCGCCAGCACCGGCACGATCACGAAGAAGCGGCCGAGCCACATCGCGATGCCCAGCATGGCGTTGTAAAAGGGCGTGTTCGCCGAGAGGCCGGCAAAGGCCGAGCCGTTGTTGCCGGTCGCGGAGGTGAAGGCGTAGAGGATCTCCGAGAAGCCGTGCGGGCCGTTATTGGCGATGCCCGCCAAACCCGCCGGCAGCACCGAGGCCAGTGCCGCACCGCCCAGGATGCAGAGCGGCAGCACGGCGACGGCGAGCACCGCCAGCTTCACTTCGCGCGCCTCGATCTTCTTGCCGACATATTCCGGCGTGCGCCCCACCATCAGCCCGGCGACGAACACCGAGAGAATGGCGAACAAGAGAAAGCCGTAGATGCCCGCACCGACGCCGCCGACCACGATCTCGCCGAGCTGGATGTTGAACAGCGGGATCAGGCCGCCGAGCGCGGTGAAGCTGTCATGCATCGCGTTGACCGCGCCGCACGAGGCCGCCGTGGTGACGACCGCGAACAGCGAACTGCCGACGATGCCGAAGCGGGTCTCCTTGCCCTCCATGTTCGCACCGGCGACATGGATCGCATGCAGCGCCGGGTTGCCGGCGGACTCCGCCGCATAGGTCACCGCCACGCCGCCGAGGAACAGCACCGCCATCGCGGCGAGGATCGCCCAGCCCTGGCGGGTGTTCCCCACGGCCTTGCCGAAGGTCCAGGTGAGGCCGACGCCGACGAGGAAGATCGACAGCATCTGCACCAGGTTGGTCAGCGCGCTCGGGTTCTCGAACGGATGCGCCGAGTTGGCGTTGAAGAAGCCGCCGCCATTGGTGCCGAGCATCTTGATCGCTTCCTGGCTGGCGACGGGCCCCAGCACGATCGTCTGGCGCGCGCCTTCCAGCGTGGTCGCATCGATGCTGCTGGCCAGCGTCTGCGGCACGCCGCAGGCGACCAGGAACAGCGCATAGACGATGCAGGCCGGGATCAGCAGATACAGCGTCACGCGGGTGAAATCGGCCCAGAAATTGCCGATGCCGCGCGCTTCCTTGCGGGCGAAGCCGCGGAACAGCGCGAAGGCGATCGCGATGCCGGTCGCAGCGGACGTGAAATTGTGCAGCGTCAGCCCCAGCGCCTGCGACAGGTTGGAGAGCGTCGATTCGCCCGCATAGCCCTGCCAGTTGGTGTTGGTGGCGAAGCTGATCGCGGTGTTGAACGCGCCGTCGGCATTCATGCCGGCAAGCCCGCGCGGGTTCCACGGCAGCACCGCCTGCAGGCGCAGCACCGCATAGGTGAGCAGCGCAAGCGCGAGATTGAACAGGATGAGGTGCAGCGCGTAGGTGCGCCAGCCCTGCTCGGCGTGCGGATCGATCCCGCCGATGCGGTAGATGCCGCGTTCGACCGGGCCGAACACGCGGTGGAGCGGTGTGCGGCGCCCCTCGTAGAGCGCGAAGAGCCACAGGCCCATCGGCTTGGCGGCGGCCGCCAGGATGGCGACGAACAGGGCGATGAAGCCCCAGCCTTGGAGTGTCATGCGGCCCTCCTCAGAAACGCTCGGGCCGCAGCAGCACCGCGACCAGATAGACGAGCAGCGCGAGCGCGGTCGCACCGGCGAGCATCAGGTGCAGGCCCATCGCTCAGGCCTTCACGCACAGCTGGACGAAGGCCAGCGTCAGCAGAAAAAGCCCGCCGAGCGCGGCGAGCCAGAGAATGTCGGACATGGGGTTGGCCCTTGTTGCATGCCGCCGGGTGGCGGTGTGGCACGCGATCTAGGTCCGCCGGCCGTTAAGCTTCGACGGCGAAAGCGGCGCGCGGGCATTAAGATTCCATATAGTCGCGTGCACGGCCGTGGCGTCGGACCGGCAGGCACACTACCAAGGGCGGCGATGAACGACCGCCCCAATCCCGATGCGCTGCTGCGCGAAGCCCAGCGTGAGGCGCGCGGGCGGCTGAAGATCTTTCTCGGCGCGGCGCCGGGCGTCGGCAAGACGTACGAGATGCTTCGAGAAGGCGCCGAACGGCTGCGCGGCGGCAGCGACGTGGTGGTCGGCGTGGTCGAGACGCATGGCCGCGCGGAAACCGAGGCGCTGGTCACCCCCTTCGAAGTCCTGCCGCGCAAGGCGGTGGAGCATCAGAGCCACCGGCTGGAGGAAATGGATCTCGACGCGATCCTCGCCCGCCGCCCGGCGCTGGTGCTGGTCGACGAACTCGCCCACACCAACGCCCCCGGCTGCCGCCACCCGAAGCGCTGGCAGGACGTGGAGGAGCTGCGCGATGCGGGCATCCATGTCTACACCACGCTCAACGTCCAGCATGTCGAAAGCCTCAACGACGTGGTGGCCAGCGTCACGCGGGTACGGGTGCGCGAGACGGTGCCCGACGCGATCTTCGACGATGCCGAGATCGAACTGGTCGACCTGCCGCCCGACGAGCTGATCGACCGGTTGAAGGAGGGCAAGGTCTATGTCCCCGCCGAGGCGAGCCGCGCGCTCGCCCACTTCTTCTCCAAGGCCAATCTCTCGGCACTGCGCGAGATGGCGCTGCGCCGCGCCGCGCTCAGCGTCGACCGGGCGATGCTCGACCATCTCGATGCGCTGGCGGTGCCGGGTACCTTTGCCGCCGGCGAGCGGGTGCTGGTGGCGGTGAGCGAACTGCCCGGCGGCGACGGGCTGGTGCGCGCGGGCAAGCGCCTGGCCGATGCGCTTCGGGCATCCTGGCAGGTCGTATTCATCGAAACGCCGCGCGCCGAGCGTTTCCATGCCGAGCAGCGCCGCCGCGTCGCCGACACGCTGCAGCTGGCGAGCAGCCTTGGCGCCACCGTTGCCACGGTCCCCGCCGCGACCGTCATCGACGGCCTGCGGACCCACCTGACCGGCATGCGCGCGACCCAGCTGGTGATCGGCCGGTCGCGCCGCAGCTGGTGGTTCGAGCTGCGCCATGGATCGGTGGTCGAATCGATGCTGCGCTCCGTCGAGGGTCTGGCCGTGCATGTCCTTCCCGCCGCCGAGGGTCGCCCCAGGGAGCGGCAGCGCGGGCCCCTTCCCGCGCTCGGCCGCTGGCAGGAGCATCTGGCCGGCGCGCTGGCCGTCGCGCTCACGGTGGCGCTCGGCACCCTGACGCTGCCGCTGATCGGGGCGGGCGGCACCGATCTGCTGTTCCTGCTGCCGGTCGTGCTGATCGCCTTTCGCTATGGCTTCGGCCCCGGCGTATCGACGGCGGCGATGGCGGGCCTGGCCTATAATTTCTTCTTCCTGCCGCCGCTCTACACCTTCACGATCGGCGACCCGCAAAGCGTGCTGACCTTCTTCGTGCTGGAGGCGATCGCGCTGTTCACCGCCAACCTCACCGCAAGGCTACGCACACGGGCGACGCTGGGCACCCGGAGCGCGCAGGAGAATGCCGCCGTCGCGGCCTTCGGCCAGGCGCTCGCCCGTGCCTCGGATCCGGAGACGACCAGCCGCGTCGTGTGCGAGGAGGTCGCGCGGATGCTCGACCTTTCGGTCGTCCTGCTCACCCGCCGCGACGGGGTGCTCGAACGGATTGCCAGCTGTCCGGAGGACGCCCCGCCGCTCGGCGCGGTCGACCACGCTGCCGCCGATTGGGCGTGGAGCAGCGGCGAGGCGGGTGGTGTCGGCACCGGAACGCTAATCGCTGCCGACTGGCAGTTCCACCCCTTGCGCACCAGCATGGGCGTGCTGGCGGTAATCGGGCTTGCCGCCCCAGACGGCCGCGAGCCGATCACCGCAGACCGCGCGCTGCTGCTTTCCACCCTGCTCGGCCAGGCGGCGCTAGCGCACGAACGGCTGCGGCTGGAACAGGATGTGCGCGAGGTGTCGATCCTGCGCGAACGCGACCGGCTGCGCGCCGCGTTGCTCTCCTCGATCGGCCATGACCTGCGCACCCCGCTCACCTCGGTCGCCGCCGCGGTGGACGCGCTCGCCGCCGCGCACCCGGAAGAGGCCGCCACCGGCATCGCCCGAGCCGAAGTCGCCCGGCTGCGGCGCTTCCTCGACAATCTGATCGACATGGTCCGCATCGATGCGGGCGCGATAGCGCTGAGCCTCGAGCCGATCGACCTGACCGACGCCGCTGCGGCTGCCGTGCACGATCTGCGCGACGTGCTGGAGGGACGGGCGCTGGTGCTGCGCGTGCCGCCGGACCTGCCGCTGGTACGCGCAGATCCACGGCTGCTGCACCACATCCTGCTCAACCTTTTGTCCAACGCCGCGGTCCATGGCGGCGCGGGCGAGATCGAGATCATCGGCACGCGTCGGCCCGATGGCGTGCAGCTCGCCGTGCGCGACCATGGCCCCGGCCTGCCACCGGGCGAGGAGTCCAGCATCTTCGAAACCTTCGCACGCGGCACCGGCGGCGACCGGACCGGCGGCAGCGGCCTGGGACTGGCCATCGCCAAGGGCTTTGCCGGCGCGATGCAGGTTTCCATTCACGCCGCGAATGCGGAAGGCGGTGGCGCCGTGTTCGCCCTCGATCTGCAGCCGGCCTGAACCCGGCACGGCAAAAACATCCGAATTCGTTGTCGCATATCCGGATCGGACTTGCCACGCTGGCCCCCAGTCCACATGGTGGCGACAAAGGCGGGACAGTGACCATCCAGGCCGTGGGGGCAGCGAACGACATCGATCTGGCGGACCGTTTCGCCCGGCTCTTCGCGTGCAGCGAGGCGGTCGCGGGCGATCTGGTCGCCGCGGCGTCTACTCGGCGCCACGGGTCGGGTACCACGCTGATCCATCAGGGCGCCGTTTGCGGGCGCGTGATGGTGCTGCTGGACGGCGCGGCGCGGGCCGCGATGGTCACCCTGGACGGTCGGGTGCTGCAGGTCGGCGAATACCGCCCCGGCGACATCTTCGGCGGCGTCGATCCGGGGCGCGAGCAGGCGGCCGAGATCCTCGCCATCGCACCCACCCTCATCGCCAGCTTCGCCACCGCCGACTTTTATGCACTTGCCGAGCGCCATGCCCGTATCGGGGTGGTGCTCGCACGGGCGATGGTGCGGCAGTTCGGCGCGCTGACCCAGCTCGTCTCCGCCCGGCTCACCTTGTCCGCCACCGGGCGCGTCCATGCCGAACTGCTGCGGATGGCACGGGCGGGCGACGGGCGCTGGATCCGCCCCTCGCCGGTGCTGTCGGACCTCGCGCTGCGGGTGCAGACGGCGCGCGAGACCGTATCCCGCGCCGTCTCCGCGCTGGAACGGCGCGGCATCGTCTGTCGCCACGAAGACGGGCTGGAGATCGTCGCCCCTGCCCGCCTCGAGGCGCTTATCGTGTGAGCCGCGGCTTCAGCGCATAGAGCGCGATCGGCGCCTGGCCGGTCAGCGCCATCTCCCCCACCAGCTCGGCACGCCCCGGATCCGTCTCGCACGCGGCGAGGCTGGCGGCGAAAGCCTCACTGGCGAAGATGGCCCCTGCCGCGGTGACGCCGAGGATCCGCTCGACGAGGTCGAAGGCGTCGCCCAGCAGCACCGGCGCTGCGGTTATCGGATCGTTGACCGGCGTGGCGAGCCCGACATGCAGCGCCAGTCGCAAGGGCCCCGTGCTCGCGAGCGCGGCGGCGATGGCCCGCGCCGCCGCCCAGGCGGCGACGGTGCCGGAAAAACCGAGCAGAAGACGCCGCGCCGACCAGCGCACCACCATCGGCGGCGTGTCCTCGAGCGCGCGGTGGAGCGCCGGCAGCCGGTCCGCCACGTCCCGATCGAGTGCGGCGAACCCCTCGCCGTCGCCGGCAAGCAGGTCCACCGCGATCACCGCGACGATCTGGATCGGGCTGGGTTCGGCCGGCTGCGCCGGGGTCGGCAGGTGCAACGGCACCAGATGCTGGCGTCGTCCGGCCTGCTGCCATAGCCCGCCGGCATGCGCGCTCTGCCCGCCATCCTCGGTCGAGCCGGGGCCGAGCAGCAGCTGCACCGCCTCCGACTGGAGAAGCCCGGCCTGCATCGTCGCCCGCCCCATCGCGACGAGATCGGCGAGCCGCACCGAGGGCATGAACGCGGCACTGCTCGCCTCGCCCATTTCCTGCACGCTCGCCGCCTCGGCCAGTGCGGCCTCGAACCGCGCGACCCAGGCAGCGCCGTGCGGCCGCACCGAACGCTCGACAAAGGCGGCGACGTCGCCCGGGAGCACGACGTGGAGTTCCGCGCCGCGCGCGATCAGCCGCTCGGCGATCAGCAGATCCGCCCCGGCGGCGAGCGCGCCATAGCCGAAGCCGACCTGCTCGCGTTCGAGCAGCGCGTCGATCGACCCGGCAAGCACGCCGCCATCCTCGGGCAGCCGCATATGACCGGCGAAATGGAGGCTGCGCGGCGGGCGATAGGCGTCGAGCCAGTCGGCCGGCGCGCGCTGCTCCGCGAGGATCACCCCGAACTGGCGCAGCGTCGAGGCATGGTCTTCCCAGGCGCGGGGAGCGGCCGCGATCGCCCGCCCGAGTGCGGCTTCGGCCCCGGCTACGTCGTTCGCCAGCAGCAGCGCTTCCGCCTCGGTCGCCGCCAGCCAATAGGGCGTCTCGTCCGGCACGCCGGCCTGCAGCAGCTCCTGCACATCGGCGGCAAGGCTCCGGCTGCCGGGCAGGTCGCCGGCGATCAGCGCCAGCGTGGCGGCGTTGATCAGCGGATAGGGGGCGGGCGCCAGCTGGGCGGCCGCGGCATAGGCGGCCGCGGCGGCACGGGCATGCTCCCGCCGCGCCGCGCCGGTGAGCTGCAACGCTTCGTCCTTGAGCAGTCGCCCCTTGAGGCTGAGCACGGCGGGATCGTCCGCGACACGGTCGAACCCCGCATCGCGGAACATCTGCCAGGCACGATCGAGCGCACCGGCACGCGCCTGGGCGGTTATCGCAAGCACGCTTGACGTCATCCGACCCGGTTCGCCCTCATCCACCCCCCCCCTTACAGCATGCAGCACGACCGCGATCAGCCGCCGTCGCCGCGATTCTCGACATCGGGATCGATGATCAGCGGCAGCCGATAAGTGTCGTGCACGAAATCGACATAGAGATTGAGGCCGTCGCATGTGCGCCGATCCTGCGGCGGGGTTACATACTCCACGAAGAAGCCGACGGCCGCAATCCGTCCCTTGTTGTCGAGGACCGGGAACGCACGACGATATTTACCGTCGGGATATTCGTGCTTGGTACTCACATAGAGGCTGTTGGGCGTGTATTCCCAGTAGTCGCCGATCAGCTTCAGGATCACGCAGCACGGCTGACGCACCACAAAGTCGAGCTGCGTCGGGACGACGCCGGGCTTCGGATTGTCGGGCGTCGGCGCGGGTCCGTCGACATTGGCAGGCGCCATCACGAAATCCCGGACGATCTTCGTGAAGTCATCATCGACAGTCACCGGCTTGCCATTGCCGATACGGTCCACTTCTTCATACCCAATGATATGAAACTGCAGACTCTGCATCGGATCACCCCCGGATCCGCTGGCATATATCTGGAAACGCTTGACAAGTTGTATGCTAGAAGGCGGGTATACCGATAGCGGATATTGGCCGATCATTCTTTTCCCCTTTCCATATTGGCAAGCTCGGTCTGCATCTCCCTCAATTTAGTTGCCAGTTCTTGATTTTCTGTATCCAAGGCAGTCATTGCTCGCAGCTCGGCCACCGCGCGGCGCATCCGTGCCGCGCCGGCCGCGCCGTTGCCCGCCCGCTGCTCGGCCTTGGCGAGCGCACGCTCCGCCCAGATCAGCAGGCGTCGGTTGCGCGCGTTGCGAGGATCGTGGTCGACGAGCCGGCCGATCAGCGCCACCTGTTCCCGGCGCAGACGCAGCGCTTCGCCCGGATTGCCCGACTCCCGTTCGGCGTCGGCCAGCCAACCCTGACGATTGGCGACGTCGCGCCAGCGCTGGTCCGCATCGGGCTGGCGCTTCGCCAGCGCCTCGCTGGCACGCAGCGCATCGCGGCACAGCGCGACCATCCAGCGCACCGAATGCTGCTTCATCCGCAGCGAGCAGAGATTGCCGCTCGAATAGGCGATTTCCTCCGCGCTGCGGGGGTCGGCGGGATTGAGCGCCATCAGCTGACGGGCAAGCGCGGCATAGGCCTCGAAATGCGGCTCCGCGCGGGCAAAGTCGTCGGCCTCGAAATGCAGCAGGCCCAGATAGAATTCGCTCTGCGCGTGCGCGAAGACGATATCATAGGCCTTGGGCTCGCGCTGGACCAGGCTGCCGGTGACCCGGTTGGCCTCGACAAAGGCGGCCCGGGCGCGGGCGCTGTCCTTCGCCTCGAGCGCATCCTCGCCCATCGTCATCAGCGCGCGCGCCCTTCTCGCGAGCATGTCGGGCGGCAGGTCCTGCAGCGTTTGCTCCCCATAATAAGCGAGTGCCCGCTCGTTCGCCGCGCGCAGCACGTCCAGCCTGCCGACTTCCTTCAGCCGCCCTCGCAGATCGGTCAGCATGAATTCCACCAGCCCCTCGGCCTGGGACCGTCGCAGTTCCGCTTCCCCGCGGGCCCGCACGGCCAGGATCGTCAGTGCCGCCATGGCTAACAGCAGCACCGCCGCCGCGAGCGTGACCTTAGTCACGCGACGCACCCGCGCCTGGGCGTCGCGCTGAACCAGCGCATCGAGCGACACGCCGACGGCGCCCGCCACCAGCTTCAGAAGCGCCAGCCGCCGCCCGTCGCGCCCTTCGCGGAAGTCTGCCGCGAGCGGCTCCGGCCCCACGCCGTCGGCGCCGTGGAGCAGCGTCGCCGGCATCGCCTCCACGGGATCACCGTCGAACAGCGCGGCAAGCACCGGGCGATCGGGATGGAGCTCGCGAAACAGCGCGATCTCGCGCGCGACCCATTGGGACGCGGCGGCGGCAGGCGTGCAGACGACGATCAGGCAGGCCGATTCGGCCAGCGCGGCGCACACCTCAGCGCTCAGGTCGCTGGCAGCCGGCAGCTCGTCGATGTCGCGAAAGATCCGGCCCAGCCGCCTCGGCACCGGCCCGAAGCTCGCCGGTCGCCCGACCAGCCGGGCGGGGATGCGATAGCGCTCCAATGCGCGGTGCAGCCAGCGCGCTCGGGCGCGATCCGCATGGTTGTAGCTGATGAACGCGCCGTACCGCGCGCGCCTGGCCGTTTCTATGGTTGTCACGCGGTCCCTTCCCCGGCGGCAACTATTTCAGAGCGCCGGAGGAGGGGCAAGCCCCGCCCCCCCCCGACATCCCCTCTGCCGGGGTTGCAGCGCGGACCGGCGAGGCATAGCTGACGTCCCATGACCGACTCCGCCCTTGCGTTCGCCGATGCCCAGCTCGACACCAGCATCGAGCGCCTCGCCGCACTGATGCGCGTGCCCTCCATCTCCACCGATCCGGCCTATGCCGCCGAGTGCCGCCGCGCCGCCGAGCAGCTTGCCGCCGAACTGGCGGACCTCGGCTTCAAGGCGCGCGTCGCCGATACGCCCGGCCATCCGATGGTGGTCGCCCATCATGACGGCGACGGCCCGCATGTGCTGTTCTACGGGCATTACGACGTGCAGCCGGTGGACCCGATCGCGCTGTGGACGCGCGACCCGTTCGATCCCTGGATCGACACCCGTGCGGACGGATCGAAGACGATCGTCGGGCGCGGCGCCTCGGATGACAAGGGCCAGCTGCGCACCTTTATCGAGGCCTGCCGCGCGTGGAAGGAAACGGAGGGCCGCCTGCCCTGCCGCGTCACCATCCTGTTCGAGGGCGAGGAAGAATCGGGGTCGACCAGCCTGGAGCCCTTCCTCCACGCCCATGCCGAGGAGCTGAAGGCCGATTTCGCGCTCATTTGCGACACGCTGATGTGGGACCGTGACACGCCCGGCATCACCATCGGCCTGCGCGGCATGGCGGCGGGCCAGGTGACGGTGCGCGGGCCTTCGCGCGACCTCCACTCCGGCCTGTACGGCGGCGCGGCGCGCAACCCGCTCCAGCTGCTCGCGGGCATTCTCGGCGAGATGAAGGACGCGGACGGCCGGGTGACGCTCGACGGCTTTTATGACGGCGTGCCGGATACCGAGCCGGCGGTGCTGGACAGCTGGAACAAGCTCGGCTTCGATGCCGCCGACTTCCTCGGCGAGATCGGCCTGCGCGTCCCCGCCGGCGAGACGGGCAAGACCGTGCTCGAACAGGTCTGGTCGCGCCCGACGGCCGAGATCAACGGCATGTGGGGCGGCTATACCGGCGAGGGCTTCAAGACAGTGATCCCCGCCGAAGCGCATGCCAAGGTGAGCTTCCGCCTGGTCGGCACCCAGGATCCGGACCAGGTGTGGGAGGCGTTCCAGCACCATGTCCGCAGCCGCCTGCCCGAGGATTGCTCGGCCGAGTTCGTCACCCGCGGCCCTGGCAGCTTCGCGATCAGCCTGGCCAGCGACAGCGGCCCTCTGGCCGCGACCCAAGCCGCGCTCGATGCCGAATGGGGCACCTCCGCGCTGCTCGGCTGCGGCGGCTCGATCCCGGTGGTCAACTCGATCCGCTCGATCCTGGGGATGGACAGCGTGATGGTCGGCTTCGCGCTGCCCGACGACAACATTCATTCGCCCAACGAGAAGTACGAGCTGAAGAGCTTCCACAAGGGCATCCGCTCCTGGGTGCGCATCCTCGGTGCGCTGGGCGAGACGGTGCGGGCCAAGCCAGAGACAGTCGCCGCCTGAGACCCGTTGACGGCGGCGAGCGGAAGCGGGATAGGACGCCCATGGTTCCCCTTTCGTTCGCCAGCCATGATTTTCGTGCGCTTCCCGAAGGTGCGCTCTACTGGCCGGCGCGACGGGCGCTGCTCGTCGCCGACCTGCATTTCGAGAAGGCGAGCTGGTTCGCGCTCGGCGGCCAGATGCTCCCGCCCTATGACACGCTGGCGACGCTTTCGGCGCTGACGGCGCTGGTCGAGCGGGTGGCGCCGCTGGAGCTCTGGTGCCTGGGCGACAGCTTCCACGACGTCGAAGGCTGCGAGCGCCTGCCCGCCCAGGCCCGCGCGATGCTGACGGCGCTGACCGGCAGGCTCGCCTGGCACTGGATTACCGGCAACCATGATTCGGTGCTGGTCGAGCATTGCGGCGGCACGGTCCACGAGGAGGCGGAGGTCGACGGCCTGGTGCTTCGGCACGAGGCCGAGGCGAGCGAGCAGCGACCCGAGCTTTCCGGCCATTTCCACCCCAAGCTGCGGCTCACCGTACGCGGTCGCCACGTCGCGCGCCGCTGCTTCGTGGCGACGGGCACCAAGCTGATCCTGCCCGCCTTCGGCGCGCTTACCGGGGGGCTGGACGCCGGGCATCCGGAGATCGTGCGCGCCGTGGGGCCGGGGGCGGAGGCGCTGGTCGCGACCGAACGCAAGCTGCTGCGGTTTCCGCTGGCGGCCTGATGGCTGCCCTCACCCAAGGTCGTTCCATTGGGATCAGAGCAGGCGAAGACGCGCTTCGCTCACGCGGAGACCCATTGCTACAAATTCCGTTCTCCGCGCATCGCCAGCTTCTAGCTGATCTGCGCCGAGCATACCCGATTTCCACGATGGGCTCGCACGCAGATCGTAGCACGCTGATAGAACGTCAGTTCAGCCCATCGCTTCGCGTACTGCCTTCTCGGCAGCCGCCATCGCCGCAGCCACTTGGTCCATGGCATGCGTCGCGGGGTGGGGTGCGTTCCCGGTACCCGCTTCATCAAGCGCCTTTTTCGCAGCAGCCAGCGCCGCCTCAACCTGGTTTTGCGCGCTTTGGATAGCACGCTCGACCGCAGCCAGCGCGTCGCTGACAGAAGCCTGCGACGCTGATGGTGCGTTTGGTGCAGGTGCAGGTGCAGGTGCCACTGCAGCCGTCGCAGCAATCTGATCACCCACAGCGGTTGAAAATACCATCATTCGCTCCTTTCAAACGGTGATCATGCATCGCTGACCTCCAGGTGAGACACTAACGCTACATTCTGGTGCATCAAGATGCCACGGATAGTATGTCGCACCGGGCGGGCAAAAACTGATTACAGTGCCCAAGCCTCGAGCATTAAACTATTACAAAGCCGACGCTTACGAACACTTCGCCTCGCCCGCGCCGACCTTGCTCACCTCGCATTTCGCGCCGCCGCGCAGTTCGACATCGCCCGAACCCAGCAGCGAGATCGACGCCGGGCCACCCACATTGGCGCGCACGCTGCCCGAACCGGCGATCGAGATGTCGGCACGGCTCGCGGTGAACTGCTGGCCGCGCAGGTCGCCGGAACCCGCGATCGAGACCTCCATCTTGTTCGCGCGACCGGCCAGCAGGATGTCGCCCGAACCGGCGATCGACAGCGACGCCTCTTCCGCCGCGACCGCGGCGATGTCGAGATTGCCCGAGCCGGCGACCGCACCGTCGAACGTGCCCTCGACCCGGTCGACCCGCATCGAACCCGATCCCGCGACCGCGGCCTCGCGCAGCCGCGGCATCACGACATGGATCTTGGCTACCTCGCCCTTGTCCCACATCACGCCGGCCTTCGTCTTGCGGCCGACATTGAGGGTCTTGCCGTCGAGGCGGATGTCCAGCTCGTCGAGCAGCTTCGGGTCCCCCTCGGCCTGCACCGAGAAGGCAGCCCCGGTCCGCACGTCGACATTGTCCGGCCCCTTCAGCGCGACGGCGGTGAAGCCCGTGGCGGCGAAGCTGCGGCTGGCGCCGGTGCCGCTTGGCCCGATCTTGGTACCCTTGGCCTCGTCCCAGCTGGCATGGCAGGCGGTGGCGAGGGGCAGCAGGGCGAGGACGAGCAACGGACGCATGGCGGATCTCCCGATCGTGTATTGCATGCATAATACACGATCGGGCCGCAACGAAAAGGGGGCGCGAACCGATGGTTCCGCCCCCCTTTGCGTCCGACCCGGAGTCCGCGCCTCAGGCGGGAACCTTGTCCTTGTTGTGGATCGCCGCGGCCTTGCGCAGGATATCCAGGATCTTTTCCAGCGCTGCCGGCTCGTCGATCTCTTCCATCGCCGCCAGTTCGCGGGCGAGGCGGCTGGCCGCGCCTTCGAAGATCTGGCGCTCGGAATAGCTCTGCTCGGGCTGGTCGTCGGCGCGGAACAGGTCGCGGACCACCTCGGCGATCGACACCAGGTCGCCCGAGTTGATCTTCGCTTCATATTCCTGGGCGCGACGCGACCACATGGTGCGCTTCACCTTAGGCTTGCCCTTCAGCGTATCGAGCGCTTCCTTGAGCGTCTTGTCGCTGGAAAGCTTGCGCATGCCCACGCTCTCGGCCTTGTTGGTCGGCACGCGGAGCGTCATCTTCTCTTTTTCGAAACGCAGGACGTAAAGCTCGAGCTGCATTCCAGCAATTTCCTGCTTCTGCAGCTCGATCACACGGCCCACGCCGTGCTTGGGGTAAACGACATAATCGCCGACATCGAAGGACAGCGCCTTGGCAGCCATGTGCGAGGAACCTTTCGTGAATTACCGGCCCCGGTTGGATTGCGGATCCCGCCCAAGCGCGCTGGGCGCGGCGGACGAGGGAACACGGGGCATACGCTAGCGTCTCCGGGCGAAGGCGAGTCTTTGCCTTCGTCGTGTGCTATTTAACACGCTCGTAATAAAATTACCAGTGAAAGGTCATGCACACGGCGCAGAAATCCATGCGCCGTGCCCCAAATCGGGCTCTTGGAGGCGGGCTATGCCGCCGGGCCGATCAGTCGCCCGAACCGGGGTTCGGCGAGAAATACTTGTCGAACTTGTCGGTCTCGGCCTTCATCGCATCGGCGTCGGCCGGCGCCTCGCCCTTGGTGGTGATGTTGGGCCACTGCTCCGAATAGGTGCGGTTGAGCTCGAGCCACTTTTCGAGGCCGTTCTCGGTATCGGGCAGGATCGCCTCGGCCGGGCATTCCGGCTCGCACACGCCGCAATCGATGCATTCGTTCGGGTTGATGACGAGCATGTTCTCGCCCTCATAGAAACAGTCGACCGGACAGACCTCGACACAGTCCATGTACTTGCACCGGATGCATGCGTCGGTGACGACATAGGTCATTGGGAAAACGGTCCTTGGTTGCGAACGATCAATGCGGGGGTCCTGCTATGCGCGGGCGGGCCTCACGTCAATCGCCGGACATGTCCTGAACGCCGCGATCGGTGACGAGATCCTCGTAGCAGGCCCGCGCCTCGCCCGGGGGCCCCCGCCGGATCGGCAGCGCCTCGACGCGCAGCACGCGTACCTTGCCCTGGATCGGAAAGGCCAGGATCGCGCCGACGCGCACCGAGGCCGAGGAACGCTCCACCCGTCGGCCGTCGATGCGCAGCAGCCCCTTTTCGCACAGCGCCTGCGCCGCGCTGCGCGTCTTCACGATCCGCGCGTACCAGAGAAAGCGATCGAGCCGCATCGCCGGCCCGTGGCCAGACGGCTCAGCCATTGCGGAGCGCAGCCAGCGCCGCGAAGGCGTTGCCCGGCACCGTCACCGGCTTGGGCTTGGCGAGCGGCGTCAGCCCCTGCCAGATCCAGCGCTGCACGCCATCGGCGTCGCCGCGCGCGGTGCGGAAGCCGAGCTGTGCCATCAGCCGCGCGATCGTCTCGGGCTTGAGCCCGATCGAGGTGGCGAGCGCCGGGTCAGGCGCGAAGGGCTTGCGGCCCTGCCGTGCCTCGTGCGCCGCGCGGGCGATCCGCTCGACCAGATCGACCCGCACCGCCTGCGCGCCGAAGGGGCGGAAGCCGTGGAGGAGATCGGCGCCGTCGGCATCGCGCGGCAGGACCACGGCAGCGTCCGGCGGTCCGCTTTCGAGCCCCATCAGCGCACGACGCCGCGCGGCCGCACGCGGCTTGAGCAGCGCGGGCGCGAACACGTCCAGCGTGCCGATCGTCATGCCGATGGTGCGCAGCCGGTGCCGGGCGGGACCGTCCAGCGCCTCGAGCATCGCACCGGCCGCACGGCGCGGCAGCAATCCGCCCTGCTCCAGCAGCGCGTTCGCCAGCGCGCGAAGGGGTGCGCCGGCAGCCGCCTCGCGCGTGATCGCATCCAGCTTGGCGAGCACCGGCAGGTCGCCCGCCACCCGCTCGGCGAACCAGCGTTCCAGCCGCGCCTGCACGGCAGCCTTGGCCTGCGGATCGAGCACGTCGAGCGCGCGATCCAGCTGCACGCGCGGCCGCACCAGGTTCGCGCCGGCCTTGAGCAGCGCCACGTCGTGCCCGCGCCAGCGAAGCGCGGTGCCGACCTGCGCCAGCTCCGCATCCGGCGCTTCGGCCAGCGCCGACCCGCGGCGGCGATACTCCCCGGCCAATCGCTTCTCCGCGGCGGCAAGCAGCATGCGCTTGTCCCCCGCCCGCGCCTCGGCCGCGACCTTGAAGCGGAAGCCTTCGAGCGTGCCGAGCGGGTGCTCTTCCACGCTCACCTCGCCCTCGGGGCCGATCGTCACCGGCAGGGTGGAGGCATCGGCGCCGATCTGGCGCAGCAGCACCGTGGTCCGCTTGTCGACGAAGCGCTGGGTGAGGCTGGCATGGAGCGCGTCGGACAGTTTTTCCTCGATCGCCCGCGTCCGCTCGGCCCAATGGGTGGGCTCTTCCAGCCAGTCGGCGCGGTGGGCGATATAGGCCCAGCTGCGCGCCGCGGCGATCCGCCCGGCGAGCGTCTCGACATCACCGCCCATATTGTCCAGCCGCTGGATCTCGTCGGCGAACCATTGGTGCGGCACATGCCCGCGCCCTTCGGAGAGATGCCCGAACAGCCTTCCTACGAACCGCGCATGCGGATCGACGCCGAGCTTGCGGAAATCGGGCAGCCCGCACGCCGCCCAGAGCCGCGCGACCATCCGGGGATGCCGCACCCGATCCCGGACCCAGCATTCTTCGGACAGTCGCTTGAGCACGGCGAGGTCGGTCGCCTGCGGTGCGGCGCGCAGCACCTCGGCCTCGGGCTTGCGCTCCAGGCTGGCGATGAGCGCGTCGATGCTGTCGAAATCCGGCTGGCCTTCGCGCCAGTAGAGATGCTCGAGCCGGGGCACCTGATGCCCCTCGATCGCCAGCACCTCCTCCGGCGTGAACGCACTCGGCCCTTCCGCGTGCAGCGCGCCGAAGGTGCCATCCTTCTGGTGGCGCCCGGCGCGGCCCGCGATCTGGGCCATCTCGGCGATGGTCAGCCGGCGCTGGCGGCGCCCGTCGAACTTGTGGAGCGAGGCGAAGGCGACATGGTGAACGTCCATGTTGAGCCCCATGCCGATCGCATCGGTGGCGACGAGATAGTCGACCTCGCCCGCCTGGAACATGGCCACCTGGGCGTTGCGGGTGCGCGGAGACAGCGCGCCCATCACCACCGCCGCCCCGCCGCGCAGGCGCCGTAATGCCTCGGCGACCGCATAGACTTCCTCGGCCGAGAAGGCGACGATCGCAGAGCGGCGCGGCAGGCGCGAGAGTTTCTTGGCCCCGGCATAGCTGAGCGTCGAGAAACGCGGGCGGCCGACCACCTCCGCCTCCGGCACCAGCGCCTTGAGCATCGGCCGCAGGCTGTCCGAGCCGAGGAGCATGGTCTCCTCGCGGCCGCGGGCGCGCAGCAGCCGATCGGTGAAGACATGGCCGCGCTCCGGATCGGCGCCGAGTTGCGCCTCGTCGAGCGCGACGAACGCAGTCTCGCGCTCCAGCGGCATGCTCTCCGCCGTGCAGCAGAACCAGCGCGCCTTGGGCGGCAGGATCTTTTCCTCGCCGGTGATCAGCGCGACTTCGGCCGGGCCCTTCATCCGCACGACGCGGTCATACACCTCGCGCGCCAGCAGCCGCAGCGGGAAGCCGATCATGCCGCTGGCATGGCCGCACATCCGCTCGACGGCGAGGTGGGTCTTGCCGGTATTGGTGGGCCCCAGCACTGCCGTGACGGGCGAACGGGCGAACTGGCTCATGTTGCTTTCAAGATCGTCGCCCGGGCGGCGTTAGGCAACTCCCTTGCACCGCTTTTCTGCAAAGCGGGGACGGTTGCGGCCGGTTCGGTCCCTTCGCCGCGCCTTCCGCACGGGTCACCGCGTGCGGCGTTCCCGGGTTCCAAACTTAATTTGACTTTAAGGGCATGATTCCAGAGTGAGACGATGGACGCGTCTCTTCTGCGGCGCGTAGAACCGTCTTAGGGGCAGCACGGCTTGTTCTTTCGCGACGATCATGGCTCGGGCCTGGCCGGTGGCGGCGGCGGCCTGGCGCGCGCGATCCCCGCGGTGGTGCCGGCGCGGATCGGCAAACGGCTCGCGACCCTCGATCTGGTACCCGATCTTGGCGCCGATATCGGTTCCCCCACCTGGTTTCGCGGTGCGGCGACCTGTGCGGCGCTGTGCGCCGCGACCTGGATGCTCTCCCCCGGTTTCGATCGGCCGATCACCGGCATGACGCCCGCGCCACTGACCGGCGAGGCCGAGCAGGCGCAACAGGCCCAGGCCATCGCGCCGATCGCCAAGGGTTCGGGTACCGGCGTCCATGTCGCAAGCTCGAAGCTGGTCCGGCCGCTCACCGACACGCCGGAACGCCCGATCATCGAGCATGAAGCGCGCCTCGGCAGCGGCACGATGCTGCGCAGCGTGCTGCAGCGCTCGGGCGTGGGGGAGGCGGATGCCGGGATCGTCGCCAGCCTCGTATCGGGCGCGATGCCGCTCGGCCAGATCCAGCGCAATACGGTGCTGGAGATGACGCTGGGCCGCCGCGTCGACACGTCGCAGCCGCGTCCGCTCGAAAAGCTCGCCTTCCGCGCCGCCTTTGATCGCCGGATCGAGATTGCCCGCACCGGGGCTGCGCTGGCGATCAAATCCATCCCGATCGCGATCGACCGCACGCCGCTGCGCGTCCAGGGCCTGATCGGGTCGAGCCTCTATCGCTCGGCCCGCGCCGCCGGCGCGCCGGCCAAGGCGGTGGAGACGTTCCTGCGCACGCTCAGCACCCGCGTCTCGGTGTCGAAGCTGGGATCGGCTTGCAAGTTCGACCTGATCCTCGGCCAGGCGCGCGCCGCGACCGGTGAGGTCCAGTACGGCCAGCTGATGTATGCCGGCGTCACCGGCTGCGCCAACGGCGTGCAGCTTGCCCCATGGGAGAGCGACGGCAAGACCGAATGGTTCGACGCCAGCGGCACCGGCGGCAAGACCGGCATGATGACCATGCCGGTCAACGGCCGATTCTCCTCCGCCTTCGGCATGCGGATGCATCCGATTCTCGGCTTCAACCGGATGCACAAGGGCATCGACATCGCCGCCCCCTATGGTTCGCCTGTGTATGCCGCGGTCGACGGGGTGGTACGCGTGGCGGGCGGATCGGCCGGCTATGGCAATCTGGTGCGGATTGATCATGGCGGCGGCTTCGGCACCGGCTATGCGCATCTGAGTAAAGTCATGGTCCGTCCCGGACAGTCGGTGCGCAAGGGCCAGCAGATCGGCCGCAGCGGCAATTCCGGTCTGTCGACCGGCCCGCACCTCCATTTCGAGACGACCCGCAACGGCCAGGCGGTCAACCCGCGCGCGGTGTCGTTCACATCGGTGCGGCGCCTGACCGGCGGTGCGCTGGGCGCCTTCCGGGCGAAGCTGCATGGCCTGATGGCAGTGCCCGTCGGCCACGGCGTGCAGAAGGACGCAGCGGAGTAAGCCCTACCGCCCCTGCGCGCGCCAGCGGCGGATCGTCCTTCCCAGCATCGCCTCCTCGCCGCCGGCCTCGCGCCACAGCTCCGAGAATAGCGGATCGTCCGAGGCCGGGCGCTTGTCCGGATCGAGGTCGTCGAACAGCAGCCGCACCGGGGTCGCCACGCCCTCGCCCACGACGATGCATTCGCGGTTGCGCAGCGCCGGGATCGCGTCGAGAAAGCCCCGCGCGCCTTCCGGCATCGCCGCGCGGACGAACGCCTGGTCGCGTTCGTTGTTGAGCCGCATCGACAGGATGGTGCCGCACTGGGAGAGCACGCCCTCCGCCAGATCCGAAGGCCGCTGGGTGATCAGCCCCAGCGATACGCCGTATTTGCGCCCTTCCTTGGCGATCCGGCTCAGGATCCGCCCCACCGACGAGCCGTCGGCATTGCGCTCGCTGGGCACATAGCGATGCGCCTCCTCGCAGACGAGCAGCACCGGCCGCTTCGCCTCGCCGCGCGACCAGATCGCATAGTCGAACACCATGCGGCTCAACACCGCGACGACGACGCTGGTGATCTCGTTGGGCACGCCCGACACGTCGATGATCGAGATCGGCTTGCCGCCGCCCGGCAGGCGGAAAATGCGGGCGAGGAACGCCGCCATGGTATCCGCCACCAGCATGCCCGAGAACATGAAGGCATAGCGCGGGTCGCTCTTCACCTCGTCGATCTTGCTCTTGAGGCGGAGATAGGGCGCCGTGTCGGTCGCCTTGTCCATCTTCCCCATGTCGAGCGTCAGCGCGTTGGTGAGGTCCGACAGCAGATAGGGTACCGGCGCGTCGACGGTGAGCTTGCCGATCTCCTGCCCGATCCGGTTCTTGGCACGCGCGGCGAGCAGGCACTTGGCGAGAATGTCGGCATCCACCTGCCGCTCAGGCCCGGCACTGGTCAGGAACACCTCGCAATGTTCCTCGAAGTTCATCAGCCAATAGGGCAGCTGCAGGTTCGACACGTCGAACAGCGCGCCATTGTGCTGGAAGGCGCGGCCATATTCGCCGTGCGGATCGATCATCACCACATGGCCGTGCGGGGCCAACTGGCAGATCCGATGGAGGATCAGCGCGGCGGAAGTCGACTTGCCGGTGCCGGTCGAGCCCAGCAGCGCGAAATGCTTGCCGAGCAGCGCGTCCACATACAGCGCCGCGCGAATATCCCTGGTCGGGTAGACGGTGCCGACCTCGATATGGGCGCGATCCTCGGCGGCGTAGATCTGGCGAAGATCGGCGGTGGTTACCGGAAAAACCTCGGCACCGGGCGTGGGATAGCGGGTCACGCCGCGGCTGAAGCGGTAGAGCTTGCCCGTCAGCTTCTCCTCGTCGCCTTCGCCGAGAAAGTCGATCGCGGCGGCGACGCGCTTGCCGGACGGGTCGAGCCGCGCGGTGCGGATGCTGGCGATCAACCAGGCACTGGCGACACGGATCTTGACCTGTGAACCTACCTGCCCGGCATTGGCCAGCGCGGCATCGCTGCTCGCGGCAAGCGCATCCAGTTCGCCGAGGTCGAGCAGCACCTGGCTGAATGCGCCGGCGATCTCGAACACCGCGCCGATCGCCTGCGGCCCGGCCGGCGCCCGGCCGATCGGCGTACCCGCGCCTTCCCCCTCCTGCTCGAACCCACCGACGCGAAACTGGCCTTCCATCGTGCATCCCCCAAAAAGGCGGGAAAGAGCATGCGCAGGAAGGCGTTAAGACCGCGTGTGCAGGCAGCTCAGAATCGACGCCAGAGCGCGCCCGCACCCCAGCCGAACAGGAAGGATACGCCCACCGCGATCAGCCCATAGGCAATGGCATGCTGATCGGCGCTGGTCGCCACGAAGCGCTCGAAGCCGGACTTGCGGATCGCGATCGGCCGTACCGCCGCCGCCAGCACCCGGCCGTCGCGGATCAGGAAGGTCTCGGCGGTGAAGCGTCCCACCGGCACGCGGGCCGGAATGCGCAGGCGTGCGCGGTAGAGCACGCCGCCGGTGATCTCCACCGCGCCCGGCGCCTCGTAGAACAACCCGGTCCGGCGCTTGAGATCGACCAGCCCGCGGTCGAACCGCTGCTGAACCGCCGGTGCCGCGCCCGAGGCGGGCGAAAGCTGCAGGCTGTCCAGCCCCAGTTCGTAGATCGCCCGGGTCCGCTCGTCGACCAGCTGGCGGATCGGGCGTGACGAGGCCATCGCGTAAAAGCTGGGCGCCGAGCGATAGCGCATCTGGGCTGCGTTCACCCAGATACCGGCGACCTTCGACTTCTCGCGGACGACCACCGATTCGGTCGGCCCTTTGATAACGACGACGATGTCGGCGGGGCGCTCGTCCTGGCCCGGCGCCCGCCCGCCGGGATAGAGGATGGCGCCGAACAACAGCAGCTCGGCGCCCGTGAAGCTGTAGGCGATCTCGATATCGCGCTGGGAGACGTCGGGCACCAGCTCGGGCTTGGCCTGCCCCATGACCAAGGGGGCGGCCAGCGCCAGCGCCCAGGCCCGTTTCACGCGACGCCCACCGAGTAGATCTCGTCGGGCCGCCACGCGAGGCCGAGCAGCATCCGCGTGGCGACGGCAAGCACGATCAGCGCAAGGAGCAGGCGCAGATATTCGGGCTTGGCCCTGGCGGCGAAGCGCGCACCGAGCTGCGCGCCGATCACCGAGCCCAGCAGCAGCAGGATCGCGAGCACGATGTCGACCGCCTTGGTGGTCGTCGCATGGACCATCGTCGCCACCGCCGTGGTGAACAGCGTCTGGAACAGCGAGGTGCCGACCACCGTCTGCGTCCCCATGCCGAGGATGTAGAGCATCGCCGGCACCAGAATGAATCCGCCGCCCACGCCCAGCAGCATCGTCAGCACGCCCACGAACACGCCGAGCAGCAGCGGCGCCAGCGGCGAGATGTAGAGCCCCGAGGCGTAGAAGCGCCAGCGGAACGGCAGCGACGCGACCAGCGGATGGTGCCGCCGCTTGCGCGGCCGGGGCGGACTGGCCCCGCGCGACACCCGGATCGCGCCGACCGACTCCTTCGCCATCAGCCCGCCGATCGAGCCGAGCAGCACGACATAGAGCACGCCGATCACCACATCGATCTGGCCGCTCGCCTGGAGGAGCTTGAACAGCCAGGCGCCGAGCAGGCTGCCGAGAATGCCGCCGGTGACGAGAACCGCACCCATCTGCACGTCCACGCCCTTGCGGCGGAAATGCGCGAACACGCCGGAGACGCTGGCGCCGGTCACCTGGCTGGCGGCGGACGCGGCGGCGACGGTCGGGGGGATTCCGTAGAAGATCAGCAGCGGGGTGGTGAGGAACCCGCCGCCCACCCCGAACATGCCCGAGAGCAGGCCCACGCCCAGCCCCAGCGCCACGATCACGAGCGCGTTGACCGATAGATTGGCGATGGGGAGATACAGGTCCATGCTGTGCGAGACCTAGCCCGTTTCGGCGGGCATGCGAAAGGGCGAAGGTGCGGTGGGCGCGGGAATGGCTTCAGAAGTCGCTGCCCAGGGTGAGCGCCACGCCCGAACCGGGCCGGGCGCGGCCGGCGATGCGCTGCCGCCAGTCGAGCGCGACTCGCACCTGCGTGCCGCCGATCGGCAGGGTGGCGATGGCGGTCGGCCCGACGTCGAGCCGCTGCGCCTCGCGCTGCGCGGCGCCCCAGGCCCCCGCGCCCAGGGCCAGCGCAACCTTGTCGCCAGCCATCACCTCCCGGGTGAGCCGCAGCGCGCCGTCGGCATAGGGTTCTGTGGTGCTCCGCCGCACCGCGCCGGCCTGGCCATAGGCTTCCAGCCGAAGGCCCGGCGCCATCCGCCGGTCGATCCCCGCCACCAGGCCGAGCGCCGGGCCACCAGCTGCACCGTCCAGCCCGAGGCGATGCTCGACGGTAAGGCGCACCGGCACATCTCCGGGCTGCCACTCGATCCCGAACGCCGCCTCCGCACCCCGACCACGCAGCGGCCCGGCGAGCCGGGCATAGGCGCCGAGGTGCCGGTGGATGTCCAGCCCATGGACCAGCCGCACGCCATATTGGCTGCCCCCCAGCTGGCCCGCACCGGGCGCCGCGCCGATGCCCATGCCCGGACGCAGCACCAGCCAGCTGCTCAGCTGGAAGCGACGCGGCGGCGGGGTGACGGTCGGGATCGGGGTACCGGGGAATCCTGCCGCCCGGGTCTGCGTTCGCTGTGGTTCGGGCGGGAGCGGTAACGGTAGCGGGAATGCCGAGGGCAGGATCGCCGGTACCGCGACCACTGGCGCCGAGACGCGTCTCGCGACGTTCGCGGAGAGCAGCATGGCCGCGCCCTTCCGCGCTGCCGGTGCGCCGGCGGGCGCGGCCGATATCCCCGGTCCGCCCGGCGTGCGGACATGGGCGCTTGCCCGATAGGACCCGGGGAACGGAATCCGCTCGCGCTGCCTGTCGAATACCGGCCGCGGACTTCCCGGGACCGCGGCGACGAGCGGCAGCTCCCCCGCAGCAGGCCACAGCATCGCGGTGCGCAGCCCCAGCCATCCTACCGCCACCGCGCCGACGAACCGCAGGGGCCGGCCGCGTCCGTGGCGGGTGCTCATCCGGCAGGCGTGCCGGCGGCGAAGGACAGCGGGAATTGATGCGCCGTCTTGTCCCAGCGCAGCGTGCCGCCCAGCAGCAGTCGGACATAGAGGACGAGCGCCCGCCGCGCCGCGAGAAGGCCGATATAGTTGGCGACCAGCATGCGCGGCGCCGCCCACAGGCCCTCGCCCGCGCCATGAATCCGGCTGACGACGGCCACCCGTACCAGCAGCCGCCAGCCGAGCAGTGCCAGATTGATGCCGAGTCCCGCTGCAAGCCAGGGCTCGAAGGCAGGCGGTGACGTGCCGGTCCAGGCATGGAGCAGCAGCGACAGCCCCCAGAACAGCAGCGCCGCATAGGCGATGGCGAGCACCGGCATCGCCAGCGTCACCCGCCGGTCGCGCATCCGCATCCAGTGGTCGCCCAGATCCCAGCGGGCACCCCAGCCCATCCGGTCCCAGCCGGCGAGCGCAATGCCGGTCATCCAGCGCGCCTTCTGCCGCACCGCGGTGGCGACCGTGCCCGGAAAATAGGCGCGCACCGCGACCGGCCCGCCGCCGGGCGCCTCCGCCACGCGGACAAAGGCGCAGCGTTCGCCCATTTCGCGCAGGCTCAGGCCCAGCTCGTAATCCTCGGTCAGGCTGGTGGCATCGAACGGCTGGCCGCGATGCGCGGCGATCCGCCGCAGCACGTCGCACCGGATGGCACAGCCCACCCCCGCCAGCGGCAGGCTTGCCCCCAGCATCTGCCGGACCAGCAGCGTTACGCCGTGCGACTGGGCGAATTCGTCGAGATAATGGCCCGAAACCAGCGGCGAGCCCGGTTGCCGAAGCGGCGCGACCGGCAGCTGCACCGCCGCGTGGTGTTCGATCCATCCGGCATAGACGGCCAGTTCCTGCGGATGCACCACATCCTCGGCGTCGTGCAGCACGATCGCCGTGAACGGCGGTGCGGCTGCTTCCACGGCCTCGTCCCGGGCGAGCGCCCGCCACAGGGCGTTCAGGCAATCTGCCTTGGTCGTGGGTCCGGGACGCGGCCCGACGACGAGGCGGACGCGCCGATCTTCGGCAGCGATCCCGGCCACGGCAGCAATCGTGTCCGGATCGTTGGGATAGGTGCCGACATAGATACGGTAGGGCCCCGCGCCCCACCGCGCCAGCATCGCCCGGAGCATCGGCGCGATCACCGCGGATTCATCCCAGGCCGGCACGAAGATCGCGAACCGCGATGCCGACTGCCCGGTCGTCACGGCGCCGGCCTCTGCCCGATCTCCGCCGCGCCGGGTCAGTCGATAGTATAGATAAAGGAGATCGACCAGTATGTCGTCGACACCTCCGACGAATAGGAAAAGTACCGAGACGACGAGCAGCTCACGATGAACGATATCGATCATATAGAGGAACATCGACACCCCCATGCGATGCATCCGACTCGGATATTGTTACTATCTCGAATCGAGTTCTGTTTATCAATACAGGTTTGAAGATAAACATAGCGCACCGGGGTGTCGATCGGACGATCCGATATGACAGGTAATATTCATCCGTTTCGGATTAATTGGTTCACGAGGAACCGGTATCGGCAAGGCGCGTTTGTCTTTCCGTAATACCCTTGGACACCCGTATCCTTGAAACGGCCGCACGATTTCGTATTGTGCGGCCGTATCTTTGTGGCTTACCAGTAGAAGCCGGGCAGGACGCGGATCACGGTCCCGCGTCGCGTGTCGACCAGCAGCACGTCGTTGTAATGGCGCACCCAGGCGCGGCGGAAGCCCGGCTGCGGCAGATGGTAGCGCCACGGATCGCCGATCAGGTAGCGCGGGCCGTAATAAACGCTGCCGATCCGCGCGCCGGGCTGGAAACGATAATAGCGGAACGGTGCCCGCCATTCGCCGCGCGCATAGAGGCCACGATTGCGGTCACGCCAAGACCGCCAGTCATCCTCCGCCCAGCGCCGGTCACGATCCCGCAGATCGTCGCGATATTCGCGGTGGGCATCCCGCAGATCCCGGCGCTCTTCGTGGATGCGGCGCGGGTCGCCCGAGCGTTCCGCGCGGCGCAGCTCACGCGCTTCTTCGCGAATTTCGCGGCGGTCGTCGCGAAGCTCCGCCCTTGATTGGGCGAACACGGGTGCGGGCACCAGCAGCACAGGGGCCGCCATCGCAGTCAGCAATGCGAAGGGTACGAGCTTCTTCATCGGCTTTCTCCATCCTGAGTGGCTGCCGGCCTTGGGACCGGCTTGCCGAGCACGATGCAGAAATGCCGCTGAACGATGCGCGAACGCGACTGTCAGCCTTGCGAAAGCATCGCCTTACTGGCCGCCGCCGCCGCCCGGGGCGCCGCCCGCACCCGGCGCGCCCACCGTGCCGATGTTCCCGAACAGATCCGAGAAGAAGCTGCGGCGCCGGCCCAGCGTCGGCGTGGTCTTGCCATAGGGGCTGATCGAGGCGACCAGTTCCGCGCCGGTCTCGTCGATCGCGGTGACGTTGCCCGCCTGATCGAAGCGGACGCGCAGGGTCGTCTGCGTCTTCACCTTGGGGTTGCGGAAGGAGAAGTTGCTGCTGTCGCGCGAGACGTAGAACCACTCGCCTTCGTTGAACTGGCTGGTGAAGCTCGGGTGACCGAGGGTCTGCAGGACCGAATCGCGGTTGTCGATCCCCGGCTGCACCGATCCGACCAGATCATGGTCAACGACATAGCCCTGATGCGTCCGCGCCGGCGTGCAGGCGGTGGTGCCGAGCACGACCAACAACGCGGCGGTGCCGAGCGTGCGAACGGGAAGCGACATCAGGTTCTCCAGGCAAACACATGGGACCGCGGATTGCATCGCGGGCCGAAGGCCTCAATATGCGGCAAAATGCGGCCAAACAAGGTCGCACCCAAGGAAGGCGCGAACAACGGCGATGCGAATGCTCCAGCGGCTCTTCGGGCGGCCCGACCGCGGCACGGCCCCGCAGCTCTATGCCAGCGTGGTCGCGCGCGGGCGCGCCCCGCACTGGTATACCGATGGCGCGGTGCCCGATACGGTCGACGGCCGGTTCGACATGATCGCCGCGGTGCTTTGCATGGTGCTGCTGCGGCTGGAGGCGGAGCCCGCCGGCATCCCCACCAGCACCGCCGTCGCCGAATGCTTCATCGACGACATGGACGGCCAGCTGCGCGAGATCGGCATCGGCGACATCATCGTCGGCAAGCATGTCGGCCGGATGATGGGCATGCTGGGCGGCCGGCTGGGCGCCTATCGCAGCGGGCTGGCGGAGGGCGACCTTGCCCCCGCGCTGGTCCGCAACCTCTATCGCGGCGAGGCCCCCGCGCCCGGCGCCCTCACCCATGTCGAGGCGCGCCTTCGTGCCTTTCGCGATGCGCTGGCGGCGATGCCGCTCGCGCGTGTTGTCGCAGGAGAGCTTCCAGAATGACTACCCCCGAATTTTCCCGCCCGCACCGGCTCGACCAGATCGGCGCCGGGGAGAGTGACGTCCGCATTACCGCCGACGAGGGCGAGCGCGCCGCGCTCAGCCGCCGCTTCGGGCTGAAGACGATCGAATCGCTCGACGCGGCCTACCACCTGCGCCGCGACGCGCAGGGCGTGGTCGCACGCGGCCACCTCTCCGCCCGGCTGACGCAAGCCTGCGTCGTCACCGGCGATCCGCTGCCGGCCAAGGTGGAACAGGATTTCGCGATCCGATTCGTGCCTGAACCGACGACGACCGGCGAAGACGAGGTGGAGCTGACCGAGGACGAATGCGACACCGTCTTCTACAGCGGCGGCACGATCGACCTGGGCGAGGCAGCCGCCGAGACGATGGCGCTGGAGCTCGATCCCTATCCGCGCAGCCCGCGCGCCGCCGAGGTGCTGCGCGAGGCCGGCGTGAAAAGCGAGGACGAGGCCATGCCGGTCAACGCGTTGGCCGGCCTGAAGGATCTGCTCGCGAAGAAGTGAGGTCGGGCGGACGGGTGCCGAGCAACCCGCCCGCCACCATCAGCCCGATCGCCAGCACGACGAGCGATCCCGGCACAAACGCATCCCCCAGAAGCACGAAGTGGCCAAAGGGGGTGCGGAGGTCGCGCAGTCCCGCCCAATAGGGCAGCACCAGCAGCCCGCGAAGGACGAACAGGAACGCGAGTGCGCCGAGCGCGATGCGGCGCACGCGGGTTCTCGCCGGTATCCAGCAAAGGATGGCGAGTCCGGCCAGCGCGGCCACCGGGATCAGGGTGCCGATCAGCGCCGGCCAGCTTCCCGCCGCGCGCGACGTGACGACCGACGGCGGCGCACCCAGCCAGGCCATCCCGGCCGGGCCGGCGCGATAGGCAAACAGGTGAACGGCCGCGCCGAACAGCAGGCCGAGGCTTGCCAGCAGGAAGGGCAGGCGACCGGAAAGACGTGTGTTATCCACATAAGACACAACAATGCCTCGGTGCAACGACGCAAGCCGCTCAGCGATCGGTGCCGATCCCGCGCGCGAGGAGCTGCGCCACCACGTCGGCAATGGCTTCGGGCGGCGTGCCCTCGTCCCACACGCTGTAGCGCAGGCCGAGGAAGACGTTCATCCCCATGATCGCCCAGGCGTGGATCTCGCTCACGTCGTCACGCACCTCGCCCCGCTCGGCGGCGGCGCGCAGGCGGGCGGCGATGCGTTCGGCGGTGCTCGCATAATGGTGCCGAAAGCTGGCCGGATCGACGAACTCGGCCTCGTCGACGATGCGGTAGATTTCCTTATGGGCGCGGGCGAAGCGGATGAAGGCGAGCAGTGCCGCACGCTCGGCATCGATCTGGTCGCGCGCGCCGCGCAGCGCCGGGCCGACATGCTCGCGCACCTGCTCGCTCATGTCGCGGACCAGCGCGCGGAACACCGCGTCCTTCGAATCGAAATAGGTGTAGAAGCTGCCGAGCGCCACACCCGCGCGCCGGGTGATCCCGCTGATCGAGCCTTCGTGGAAGCCCTTCTCGCCGAACTCGGCAGCCGCCGCGTCCAGGATCGCGCGCAGCGTGCGCCGGCCGCGTTCGGTGCGCGGCACCTTGGCGTCGCTTGCCAGCTCGCGGCCTTCCGACACCGAAGTGGCTGAAATGCCACGCTCGCCCGCCATGCTCCGCCTCCCCTTCCAATCCCAAGTTGAAACCCGGTTCAGGTTTCAGTATAACGTCCGCCAACGGCTTACAACCCGCGTTGACGACGGGTTGCACCAGGGGAGGATTACCATGTCACGGCACGATTCCGTTCGTATCGCCCTGCTCGCGAGCGCCGCGCTGCTCGCCGCCACGCCGGCCTTTGCGCAGGACAGCGAGAGCGCCGGCCAGACCGCCCAGACGTCGGCGCCGAGCGAAGAGATCATCGTCACGGCCCGCCGCCGCGAGGAAAGCCTGCTCGACGTGCCGATCGCGGTCACCGCGATCAGCGGCGCGCAGCTGAACGCCCAGGGCGCGCTCGACATCACCGACATTGCGCAATCGGCGCCGAACGTCTCGCTGGAGGTATCACGCGGCACCAACAACACGCTGTCCGCCTTCATCCGCGGCGTCGGCCAGCAGGATCCGGTCGCAGGTTTTGAGGCAGGCGTGGGCCTCTATCTCGACGATGTGTACCTGAACCGGCCGCAGGCCGCGGTGCTCGACATCTACGACGTCGAGCGGATCGAGGTGCTGCGCGGACCGCAGGGCACGCTCTACGGCCGCAACACGATCGGCGGCGCGGTGAAATACGTGACCAAGCGGATCGGCGCCGACCCGCAGCTGCAGGTGCGCGGCACCTATGGCACGTACAACCAGGCCGATCTGGTGGTGAGCGCCAGCGCGCCGCTCGGCGATACCGGGCTGAAGGTCAGCGCCGCGGGCGCAAGGCTGAGCCGGGGCGGCTTCGGCACCAACCTCACCACGGGCGAGGACAATTACAACAAGGACCTGTGGGCCGCGCGCGGCACGGTGGAATATGCTCCCAGCAGCAGCGCCTTCTTCCGCGTCTCGGGTGACTATACCCATGACAAGAGCAACCCGCGCGGCGGCCACCGGCTGATCCCCGGCATCGTCAGCGGCACCCCGGTGCTCACCGACAAGTTCGATTCGCAGGGCGGCCTCGTCAGCCCCCGCCAGGACGTGAAGGCCTGGGGCGTCACCGGCCTGGCCGAGCTGCACGCCGCCGACTGGCTGACCTTCCGCTCGATCACCGCCTATCGCAAGGACGACAGCGCGACCCCGATCGACTTCGACGCCCTGCCCGCGGTGCAGGTCGACGTGCCGGCCTTCTACAACAACAAGCAGTTCAGCCAGGAAACGCAGCTGCTGGTGAATACCGGCGGCTTCTCCGGCCTGCTCGGCATCTACTATCTCGATGCAACGGCGAAGACGGTGTTCGACGTGCGCCTGCCGGGCGGCGTGACCGCGCTGACCTTCGGCGACGTGAACACCGACACCGTCGCGGTGTTCGGCGATTTCACCTACGACGTCACGCCGATGCTCAGCGTCTCGGCCGGCGGCCGCTATACCTGGGACCAGCGCCAGTCGCGCGTGCTGCGCCAGACCTATCTTGGCGGCGGCTCGCCCTTCTTCGGCGGCACCGGCGCGCTGTTCGCCACCACCTCCGATTTCCGCGGCAGCGCCGATTTCAAGAAATTCACCCCGCGCGCGTCGATCAGCTTCAAGCCGAGCAGCGACCATACGCTTTATGCAAGCTGGGCAGACGGCTTCAAGGGCGGCGGCTTCGATCCGCGCGGCCAGACCAGCGCCTGCCGCACGCCCACCGGCACGCCCTGCACGCCGGCCCAGGTCTATGATTTCATGTCGTTCGATCCCGAGACCGTCACCAGCTACGAAGTCGGCTACAAGGCGTCGCTGTTCGATCGCCGGCTGAGCTTCGCGCTGGCCGCCTTCCATGCCGATTATACCGATGTGCAGGTGCCCGGCTCGATCGGCACGACGATCAACGGCCAGCAGAGCTTCATCGGCATCACCACCAACGCCGGCAAGGCGCGGATGCGCGGCGTGGAGTTCGAGGGCAACCTGATCGCCGCGCGCGATCTGGGCGCGCCGGGCGGCACGCTGAACCTGAACTGGTCGGTCGGCTATCTCGACGCTGCCTATAAGCGCTTCATCGATTCGCGCGGCATCGACGTGGCCAGCCGCCGCCGCATCCAGAACACCCCCGATTGGACCGCGAGCGGCACGATCGGCTATTCGGTGCCGGTGGGCAGCGAAGGCCAGGTGGCGGCGAGCTTCACCGCCTCCTACCGCAGCGCCTCGCAGCAGTTCGAGCTGCGCACGCCGATGCTCGACCAGCCGGGCTTCACCCTGTTCGACGCGAACCTGAACTGGGACATCAACAAGAGGCTCTCGATCGGCGTCCATGGCCGCAACCTGTTCGACAAGCGCTACATCGTCTCGGGTTACAACTTCCTCGCGCAGAACCCCGATACCGGCGACTTCCTGCGCAACGCCGCGGGCAATTATGTGCCCACGCTGGGGACGGAAGGCGTGCTTACCGGCTATTACGGCAATCCGCGCCAGGTGTTCGTGACCGGCACGGTGAAGTTCTAAGGCGGCGCACCCCTTCCCTCGACGCGGGAAGGGGCGCACCCTGTTCCAACCCCATCCGGCCGAGGAGTGACCGTGCAGCCGAGCCCCACCCGTCCCGCCGCGCCACGCGGCCTCGTCCTCGCGATGCTGCTACTGGTCTATATCTTCAACTTCCTCGACCGGCAGATCCTCTCGATCCTGGCGCAGCCGGTGAAGGCGGATCTGGGGCTCGACGACGGGCAGCTGGGCATGCTGGGCGGCTTCGCCTTCGCTTTGCTCTATTCCACGCTCGCCATCCCGCTGGCGATGCTGGCGGACCGCACCAGCCGCAGCTGGGTGATCGCGGTGTCGCTGGGCGTGTGGAGCGCCTTCACCGCGCTGTGCGGCACCGCGCAGACCTTTACCACCATGTTCCTGTACCGCCTGGGCGTCGGCGTCGGCGAGGCGGGCGGCGTCGCGCCGAGCTATGCGCTGATCGCCGATGCCTGGCCGGCCGAGCGCCGGTCGCGGGCGCTGTCGATCTATTCGCTGGGCATCCCGCTCGGCTCGGCCGGCGGCGCGCTGCTCGGCGGCTATATCGCGCAGACGGTGGAATGGCGCACCGCCTTCCTCGTGGTGGGGCTGCTCGGGCTGGCCATCGCGCTGCCGTTCAAGTGGATCGTCCGCGATCCGCCGCGCGCCGTGCCGGCAAAGGATGCCATCCCGCTCCATCGCGTCTTCGCGATCCTGGCCGCCAAGCCGAGCTTCTGGCTGCTCGCCTTCGGCGCGGCGGCGGGATCGATGTGCGGCTATGGCGTGGCCTTCTGGCTGCCGAGCCTGATCCTGCGCAGCTTCCAGCTCGACCTGGCGCAGGTCGGCCAGTTCTTCGGCGGGCTGGCGCTCACCGGCGGCGTGGCCGGCATCCTGCTCGGCGGCTGGCTGGGCGACCGGCTCGGCGGCCGCGACCGGAAGTGGTACGCGCTGGCGCCCGCGATCTGCTATGTGCTGGGCCTGCCACTGTTCGTCGCGGGCGTGCTCGCGCACAGCTGGCAGGCGGCGTTCCTGCTGTTCGTGGTGCCGCAGGCGCTGGTCTATGTATGGCTGGGGCCGGTGCTCACCGCCGTCCAGCACCTGGTGCCACCGCAGATGCGCGCCACCGCCTCGGCCTCGTTCCTGCTGATCAACAACCTGATCGGCCTCGGCCTCGGCAGCTGGGTGATCGGCCTGCTCTCCAAGCAGCTGACCCCTGCGTATGGGGCGGCGGACGGCCTGCGCTATGCCATCGCAGCGGGGCTGGGCCTGTATCTTGTCGCCGGCATCCTGATGGCGCTGGCGAGCCGGCGGCTGGCACGGGACTGGGTCGACTGACCAGCCGATTCCCGCACCAACGTGGTTACCTCTATAATAACCACATGAGCTATACCCCGACCGACCTCGTCAAAGCCGAGAAGAATGTGGTGCTCGCCGAGCGCCACATTGCCGCCCAGCAGGAAGTCCTCGCCATGATGCGCGCCGCCGGCAGCCCCACCGAGGGTGCCGAGGAACTGCTCGCCAAGTTCGAAGCCGATCGCGGCCGCGCCGAGCGCATCCGCGACTGGATCGCCAGCGGCCTGGGCGAACGCGGCCGGGAACCCCAGCGCGTCGCCGCCTGATTACCGCTCGCGGGTCGCTGCGAAGGTCACCTTGTTGTAGCGCTCGGCGATATAGCCGACTTCCCAGGCCGACTTAGCCAGGAAGACGGGGTTGCCGTCGCGATCCTTGGCCAGCGCGCCGCGATTGAGATCCATGAACTCCTTGAGCGCGGCCGGGTCCTCGGCCGAGATCCAGCGCGCGGTGTCGTAGGGCGAAGGCTCGAGCACCGCGCCGACCTTGTATTCCGCATCGAGCCGGCTGAGCAGCACGTCCAGCTGCAGCTGGCCGACCACGCCGATGATCCAGTTCGATCCGATCTCCGGATAGAAGACCTGGATCACGCCCTCTTCGGAAAGGTCGTCGAGCGCCTTGCGCAGCTGCTTGGTCTTGGTCGGGTCCTTGAGCGCCACGCGGCGCAGGATTTCCGGTGCGAAGTTGGGCAGCCCGGTGAAGCGCACCCCCGCGCGCTCGGACAGCGTATCCCCCACCCGCAGCGTGCCGTGGTTGGGGATGCCGATGATGTCGCCAGGGAACGCCTCGTCGGCCAGTTCGCGCTCGCGGGCGAAGAACAGGATCGGCGAGTGGATCGCGATCGGCTTGCCATGCCCCGTCGGCGTCAGCTTCATGCCGCGCTTGAACGTGCCCGAGACCAGCCGCATGAACGCGATGCGGTCGCGGTGGTTGGGGTCCATGTTGGCCTGGACCTTGAACACGAAGCCGGTCACCTCGTCACGGGTCGGCTCGACCGGCGCGGGCTCGGCCGGCAGCGCGTGCGGCGGCGGCGCGAACTCCGCGATCGCGGCGATCAGCGAATCCACGCCGAACTCCTTCAGCGCCGAGCCGAAATAGACCGGCGTCATGTCGCCGTTCCGGTAGGCCTCGCCATCGAACTCGGCATAGCCGGCCTGCGCCAGCTCGACATCCTCGCGCAGCTTGGCGAGATTGGCGGGCGAGACGATCGCATCGAGCTGCGGATCGTCGATGCCGCTGGTCTGGATCACCTTACCGTGGAACTCGCGGCTGTCGCCCTCCGGAAGAAGGAGACGCTTTGTGGCGAGATCGTAGATGCCCTCGAAGGTGCCGCCCATGCCCACCGGCCAGGTCATCGGCACCACGTCGAGCTGCAGCAACTCCGCCACCTCGTCCAGCGTCGCGAACACCTCGCGGCCCTCGCGGTCCACCTTGTTGACGAAGGTGATGATCGGCACGTTGCGCAGCCGGCAGACCTCGAACAGCTTGCGCGTCTGGCTCTCGATGCCCTTGGCGACGTCGATCACCATCACCGCCGAGTCCACCGCGGTCAGCGTGCGGTAGGTATCTTCCGAAAAGTCCTCGTGGCCCGGCGTGTCGAGCAGGTTGAAGGTGATGCCGTCGCGCTCGAAGGTCATCACCGAACTGGTGACCGAGATGCCGCGCTGCTGCTCGATCTTCATCCAGTCCGAGCGCGCACGCCGCGCCGCCCCGCGCGCCTTCACTTCGCCGGCAAGGTGGATCGCGCCGCCGAACAGCAGCAGCTTTTCGGTGAGCGTGGTCTTGCCCGCGTCCGGGTGGGAAATGATGGCGAACGTACGACGATCGGAGGGGGACATGCGGGTACTTCGAACGGGAGGGAGAATCGCCACGCCTTAGTCGGTGACGGGTTCTTTATCCAGCAGCGAGTGCGCCGTGCTGTCCCTCAGTCGAGCAGCGTCACGTCCATGCCGAAGTGCCGCGTCTCGCCGGGGGCGAGCCGCTGGATGCCGGGCTTGTCCCAGATCTCGCCGGTGAAGCCCGCCGGATCGGCGATGCCCCACCAGGGCTCGACGCAGACATAGCGCGCGCCCGGCTTGGTCCAGATGCCGAGCAGGCCGGTATCGGAGAAGCGGATGCGCAGCTGCGGGCCATCCTCCGCGCCGTACAGCAGGCCCCGGCTGGCCAGCTGGTCCCAGATCAGCGCGTCGGCGGTGAACAGGTCGTCGCAGAGCGGCAGCGTTCGCCCCTCGACGGGGCTGGTGCGGCGGTCCGCCGCGATGCCGCCTTCGCCGATGTAGCGAAGGCTCGAAAATTCGGGGGCGTCGAACAGGATGCGGTGCGCGGCGCGCGGGCGGCCATAGGGCAGCGGCCAGGCAAAGGCCGGGTGGAAGCCGAAGCTGGCGGGCATGTCACGGCTGTCGCGGTTGGTCACCGCGATCTCGATCCATAGCGTGGTGTCTTCCAGCCGATAGGTGGCATCGAGCCGGAACGCGAAGGGATAGACGGCGCGCGTCTGGTCATCGTCCTCCAGCCGGAAGGTCGCGCGGTCGGCCGCCTGCTCGACCAGCGTGAAATCCCTTCTGCGCGCAAAGCCGTGCTGCGGCAGGCTGTACTCGCGGCCGTCGAGCCGGTAGCGATCGCCCGCCAGCCGCCCGACGATCGGGAACAGCAGCGGCGCATGGCCCGTCCAGAAGGCGGGATCGGCGTCGGTCATCAACTCGCGCCCGGCGGAATCGCGCAGGGACGACAGCTCGGCGCCGAGCGGATGGATCGCGGCGGTCAGCCGCGCGCTTGCGATGTCGATCATGGCGTCTCTCCTCAAGGCAGGTCGGCGATACCCGGCAGTCCCGCCCGAGGAAAGCGCCGTCAGAAGCCCCAGCTCAGCCGCACCGCGCCACCGACGTCGCTCGGCATCGCCGCGATGTTCCCCGGCTGCCGGCGCAGGAACAGGTTGCTGCTCACATCGCCGTCGAGGAAGCTCCAGCGGTAGCGGAGTTCATAGTCGATCTCGCGGCCGACCGGGGCGAGGTTGATCCGCTGCTGCGACCAGCTGGTGACGCGGAGCGTGTCATAGTCCCAGCCCTGCGGCAGGATCAGGCCGATGCCGCCCTGCGCGACCCGCAGCGGCTGGGCGATGCGCAGCCCGATCGAATCGGCGCCGAACAGCCCGTCCTTGCCGAGATCGGCCGCCCAGGCATTGGTCCGCAGCAGACCCGCGCCCTGGATGCCTTCGCGCAGCCGGGCATGGGTCCAGCCCTTGCGCAGCGCGCCGCCGAGCGTCCACCCCTCCCCCAGGCGCCAGCGCAGCGCGAGATCGGTGAACAGGCTGTCCGCCCGCGCCGCGCCCAGGCCGGCGCCGAACCGCGCACCCAGCACGGTGTTGCTTTCCGCCATGCGGGTGAGCGCCAGGCTGGCACGGACACCGCCCAGCCGCCGATCGAGCGCAACGGTGGTTCGGCCATAGCCGAAGCGCTGCCACCGCGTCTGCAGCGCCGCCACCTCGCCGTCGTAGCGGCTGAGCACGTCGCCGGCTTCGCTGGCAAGGGTCACGCCCCAGCCGCCGAAGGTGCGACGAAGCGCGGCCGAGCCGCCGACATCGACATCGAACCCCGGCCCGCCCAGCGGATCGTGCGCGATCAGGAAGGCGGGATCGTCGCGCCCGGCCAGCTGCGCGGTGAGCGCGTCGCCCCCTTGCGAGGCACCGAAGGCGAACTGCACCCGCGCGCCCAGCCGGCCGCTGACCGTGCTTGCCAGCATCCGCGCCACGCCGGCGTCGCGGCTGGAAATGCCGAGCCGCTCGATCCGCACCGAATCCACCGTCGGCACCAGCGTCACCGCCACGCGGACCTGGTCTCCACCCACCGAGAAGCTGCGGTCGCGCGCCGCCATCAGCGCCGGCAGGTTGCGCGACACGCCCTGGCGCTGGAAGCTGTTGTTCAGCGTGGTCGAAAAGGCGCGGCCGAAGGAATCGAGCACCGCCATGCCCAGCGGGCCCTGCGTCGCATCGCCCATTGCGGCGGAAAGCGTGCCGTTGATGCCGGTGGAAACCACCGCGCTGGTGCCCGCAACCGAGGTGGTGCCGACCGGCTGGAAGGCGCGGGTCAGGTCCAGGATGCCGCGGCCATAGACCGCGTCGGTCCCGGGATCGCCCGCATCGCGCGCGGTGGCGTAGAGCAGGTCGACGATCTGCCGGGAAGTGAGGTTGGGAAAGGCCTGGGCGAGCAGCGCGATCGCGCCGGCGATCTGCGGTGCCGAGAAGGACGTGCCCGACCAGACGAACGGCGTGTTGTTCGCATCCGGCGCGCGGACCCCCTCGCCCACCGCGGAGAGATAGACGCCGGCCGAGGTGCCCGCCCGGTTCGAGAAGCTGGAGATCATGTCGCCGGCGCCCACCGAGCCGGCGATGATCACCAGCCCGCGGGCGATCGCCGCATTGGTCGCCGGATTGGTGAAGGCATCGGGATTGGCCGCGCCGTCATTGCCCGCGGCGATCACCACGATCACCCCGGCGGCGGTCGCCCGGTCGATGGCCGCGGCCAGCGTGCTGGAGGAGGAGTCCCCGCCGAGCGAGATGTTGACCACCCGCGCCCCCGCCTGGCGGGCGCGATCCAGCCCCAGCGCGATCGTGCTGTCCGAGAATTTGCAGCTACTGGTATCGGTGCCGTTGCAGCTTCCCGGCTGATCGGCCCGCTCGACCACCAGCTGCGCATCGAACGCCACGCCGTGGGTACCCGATCCGTTGCGCCGCCCGGCGATGGTGAACGCCACCGCGGTGCCGTGTCCGCCGACATCGTCGATCGAGCCGTTGCCCGAAGGGTCGCTGGAGCTGGCGAGGATGCGGCAGGTGCCGACCCCGAGCCCGCCCGAACAGTCGCCGAACTCGGCGCTCTGCAGGTCGATCCCTGAATCGATCACGCCGACCTTGATGCCGGTCCCGATCGCGCCCGTCCGATAGGCGACCAGCGCGTTCATCGATACGGCCCCGGCCGTCGCCCGATATTCCGCCGTATCATAGTTGATGGTGGGCGTGGGCGTTGGCGTGGGTGCCGGAGCCGATGTCGGGGTCGGTGTTGGTGTTGGTGTTGGTGTTGGTGTCGGGGTCGGCGTCGGAGAGGGCGTGGGAGACGGCGTCGGGGAAGGCGTGGGCGTGGGAGCCGGAGTCGGCGTGGGAGTCGGCGCAGGGGTGGGCGACGGTGTCGGCGTGGGCGACGGCGTCGGCGTCGGAACGGGGGCAGGCGCCGGTGCAGGCGTGGTCGCAACCCCGCCACCGCCGCCCCCGCCGCTGCACGCGCCCAGCGCAACGAGGCCGCCAATGGCAGCCGACTGCATCCACCGCATGCTCAACGCAACCCGCATAGCTGTCCCCGAATCCCGGAGGTCACGCTGTAGCCCCCCACTGGTTTCCTTAGGGTTTACTACTTCACGATCCGCCGATCGCGCCCGTCCGCATCGCTCCCCGCTTGCGGTGGCGTGGGGCACCACCTACAGGCCCCGGCGATGCTCGCCCAGCTTTCGCATATCCGCAACTGGATCTTTGATCTGGACAATACGCTCTATCCCGCGAGCGCGAACCTGTTCGCGATGATCGACGCGCGGATCGGGGAGTATGTCCAGCGCCTGCTGCACTGCTCGGCCGAAGAGGCGCACAAGGTGCAGAAGGCCTATTTCCACGCCCACGGCGCCACGCTGTACGGCCTGATCCAGGAGCATGGCACCGATCCGCACGACTATCTGGACTATGTCCACGACGTCGACATGCGCGTGCTGGAAGCGAACGAGGCGTTGGTCGAGGCGCTGGCCCGGCTTCCTGGGCGCAAGCTGATCTTCACCAACGGCGACGCGCCCTATGCGCAGAAGGTGCTCGACCGGCTGGGCCTTGGCGACACCTTCGAGGCGATCCACGACATTCATGCCACCAGCTACCGCCCCAAGCCCGAGCCCGCGGCGTATCGGGGCCTGTGCGACGCCTATGCCCTCGACCCGCGCGAATCGCTGTTCGTCGAGGACATGGCGCGCAACCTGGGGCCGGCCAAGGCGATCGGCATGACCACCGTGTGGATCGACAACGGCTCCGAACAGGCGCCCGACGCCGACCGCAGCTTCATCGACTACACCATCACCGATCTCGGAGCCTGGCTCCACAGCATCTTGGAGAGCTGACATGACCGATCTCGCCGCGACGATCGACGCCGCCTGGGAAGACCGCGCGAACCTTAGCTTCGCGACCGAAGGCGCCGTGCGCGAAGCCGTCGCCGAAGCGCTGAACCTGCTCGATCGCGGCGAGGCCCGCGTCGCCGAGCCGATCGAAGGCGGCGGCTGGCAGGTGAACCAGTGGCTGAAGAAGGCGGTGCTGCTTAGCTTCCGCCTCAACGACAATGTCGTCATGCCGGGGCCGGAGGGCACCGCCTGGTTCGACAAGGTGCCCTCGAAGTTCACCGGCTGGGACGAGGCCGCCTTCCGCGCCGCCGGCTTCCGCGCGGTGCCGGGCAGCATCGTCCGCCACGGCGCGCACATCGCCAAGGGTGCGGTGCTGATGCCCAGCTTCGTCAATATCGGCGCCTATGTCGGCGAAGGCACGATGGTCGATACCTGGACCACCGTCGGCAGCTGCGCGCAGATCGGCAAGAACGTCCACCTCTCGGGCGGCGTCGGCATCGGCGGCGTGCTGGAGCCGCTGCAGGCCGATCCGGTGATCATCGGCGACGGCGCGTTCATCGGCGCGCGTTCGGAAGTGGCCGAGGGCGTGCGCGTCGGCGAGGGCGCGGTGCTCTCGATGGGCGTGTATCTCGGCGCCTCGACCAAGATCGTCGATCGCGCGACCGGCCAGGTCTATCGCGGCGAAGTACCGCCCTATGCGGTGGTCGTCCCCGGCACGCTGCCCGCGGAAGACGGCAAGCCCGGCCTCTACTGCGCCGTCATCGTCAAGACGGTCGACGCCCAGACCCGCAGCAAGACCGGCATCAACGAGCTGCTGCGCGACTGATTGTTGCAGGGGGCGATACACATTGCGGCGGGAATGCGGAATGCCGACACGGTTTTGCCGCAATCCCGCCGCCTCGCCCACGGCGTATAGCCACCGCCGGGGCGGAGCTCGACCCCCCGGCGTTGCCTTGTCCTGAGTGTCCCGCGCGCCATGTTGTCCACCACCTCCGCCTCGCCCGTGCGCCGGTTGCGCGTCTCGCTGCGCGGGCGGACCGCCGCGATCCTGCTGGCGCTCGCCATCGAGCTGCTGATCGCGCTGATGCTTTTGTGGATGGCGCCGCGCGTCACCCCCAAGGAAAAGCCGAAGACGGTGGTGTTCGGCATCGAAGCCTCCGAAGGCGACAAGGCGCCGGCGGAGAAGGATGCGGCCAAGGCGCCCGAAAAGGCCCGCAAGCGTGCCGGCGAGAAGGCCGAGGCCGAACAGCCCACGCCCCCCACCGCCGCGCTCCCGCCGCCCCCGGTCACCCCGCCGGTCTCCAGCGGACCGCCCAGCTTCATCGTGATGAGCCGGCGCGACTATGCGGCGTCGGACATCGCCAAGGCGCCCGCCGCGCAATCCGGCGACCAGGGCAATACCCAGACGGCCGATGCCGGCGGCGGCAGCGGCGCGGATGATACGCCGCGTGCCGGCACCGGCCCGCATGGCGAGACGCTCTACGCTGCCGACTGGTATCGCCGCCCGACCAATGCGCAGCTCCAGCCCTATCTGCCGCAGCGTGCGCTGGGCCGCGAAGGCTGGGGCGAGGTCGCCTGCCGTACCATCGAACGCTATCAGGTGACCGATTGCCAGGAGCTGGGGGAATATCCGCGCGGCTCGGGCTATGCGGGCGCGGTCCGCCAGGCGGCGTTCCAGTTCCGGGTGAAGGCGCCGCGGGTGAACAGCCGGCTGCTGATCGGCAGCTGGGTGCGGATTCGGATCACCTATTCGCAGCGCAGCGGTTCGGACGGCGGAGATGCGGACTAGCGTCTGTCGGCGCGCCAAGCTGCGCCCGGTGTGACAATACGTCCAATGGCTGCGCGCGCCCGTGCCCCCTATCTGCGCGGGCATCCGGAGACCACCGAGGCGGTGGATGCCCTTCGCGACAGACAATGTCAGGGTACACAGATGATTTGGGTTCCGATTGTGCTGGGCACGTTCAAGGTCGCCGTGTTCGGCACCGGCATGTTCTTCGCCATCAAGTGGCATTACGATCAGGGCAGGAAGAAGAAGGAAGCGGAAGCTCGGGCCCGCGCCGAACGCACGCCCGAACCGGTGGACTGACCCCGCCCGCCCCTCTCATTCCGCCGGGGATGCGTCCGCGGCCAGCCGCGCCAGCCAGGCCTGGGCCTGTTTGGGCTCGCCGACAGCCGATGGCCCCACCGGGCCGCGTGCGGCGAGGAACTCTGCATGCAGCGCGAACGGCTCCAGCTGCAGCCGGTCGCGCGCGGCATCGATCTCTTCCGCCAGCTCGGTGAGATGATCGAGCGTCGGGCGCACCGCCGCGCGGGCGTGGCGATCGCGCTGGTGATCGAACAGGCCCCATTTGCCCGCCGCGGTGCGCTCCAACGCCGCGATCAGTGCAGCGCGATACTCGGCCTCGAGTTCGATGCGTCGGGTGTCGAGCCGTTCGAGGCGATCCGCTTTTGCCATGGCCGGCATGTATCGGGGATGGAGCGGGCAAACAATCTTTAGCCCCTCCCCTTCAGGGGAGGGGTTGGGGTGGGGCCGTGTCTCACCGAGACCAACAGCGGTTCTGGAATCCCTCCACCCCAACCCCTCCTCCGAGGAGGAGGGGCTTGCATGCTTTATCCGAACGCCTCGCCCGAATCCGCGGCCGTGCGGAACCGGAACGCCATGCTGTGCCGGTAGGTCTCCCCTGCCTCCAAACGCGCGCTCGGAAAGCCGGGCTGGTTGGGGCTGTCCGGAAACTTCTGCGGCTCCAGGCACAGCCCGCCACGCCTCGGGTACACGCCCCCGCCGGTGCCCGGCGCACCGTCGGCGAGATAGTTGCCGGAATAGACCTGCACCCCCGGCTCGGTGGAGTGGACGTCGAGCACGCGGCCTGACCCCGGATCGAACAGCGTCGCGATCCGGCGCTCGAACCCGGACGGGCCGTCGAGCACGAAGTTATGGTCGTAGCCCTGCCCCAGCGCGAGCTGCGCATCCTTGGCGTCGATGTCGCGGCCGATCGGCTTGGGGGTGCGAAAGTCGAACGGCGTGGTGTCCACCGGCGCCAGCTCGCCGGTCGGGATCAGCGCGTCGTCCACCGGCGTGATCGCGCTCGCCGGTATCTGCAGGACGTGGTCGAGGATCGTCGCGCCGCTCGCCTCACCGGCCAGGTTGAAATAGGCGTGCTGCGTCATGTTGACGATCGTCGCGCGATCGGCGGTGGCGGTGAAGCGCACCGCCAGGCCATCGTCCTCCAGCGCATATTCCACCCGCGCCGTGAGGTCGCCGGGAAAGCCGTTCCAGCCGTGCGGCGTGTCCAGCCGGAAGATGACGGCATGCGCGCTCCGTGCCTCCACCGTCCAGCGCTGCTGGTCGAACCCGTCCGGCCCCGAATGGAGGCTGTTGCCGCCTTCGTTGGTGGTCAGCTGGAACGTCTCGCCGTCGAGCACAAAGCGCCCCCCCGCGATGCGGTTGGCGTAGCGGCCCGCCACCGCGCCGTAATAGCGCGGGGGCTGGCGGCGATAGTCTTCGAGATCGGCATAGCCGAGCACGACATTGTCCGGCTGGCCGTGCCGGTCGGGCACGTCCAGCCGGTGCAGCGTCGCACCGAGCGTCAGGAACTGCGCGCGGAAGGACCCGCGCGCGATCTCGACGACGTCGATACCGCTCATTGGCCCGGGCAGACCGAGTTGGCGGGATCCGAGACGATCTTCGCCTCGGCCAGCGACAGGGTGAACGGCCCGCTCGCCTGCAGCACCACCGGCGCGTTCACCTTGGTCACGTCGACCCCGTTCTTCTGGTAGCATTTCAGCAAGATGTTCACCGTCTGCCAGCCGCTCTTCCCGGTGAACAGGCTGGTCGCGTCGATCGTTCCGGTGTTCTTGCCGCCTTCCATCGACAGCTTCACCGGACCGGTCGGGGCCGCGTCGACGCGATAGACGAGGCGCAGCGACAGGTCGCCATTGGTCTCGCGGCTGAGATCGAGGTCGCCGCCGCCGATGCGCAGCGTCGCCGGGCCGGTGGGCCAGGTCAGCTGCTGCGCGCCTTCCTGCGTCGCCGGGCCGTCGATGGTCTTGCGGGTAATCTTGCTATCGCTCGCGAAGGAGAAGGGCGCAGGCGTCACGCCCTTGGCGAAGAAGGTGCTGATATTGGCCAGCGACGCATCCACGCCCGAAACTTCGCTGAGCGCACCGACCGTGCCCGGCTTGGCGTAGCTGAGGCCGTAGCCGAAGGCGAAAAGCGGGTCGTAGCCCGGCTCGCCGCGGTTGAGGGTGAACTGGCCGGCGGTCTTGGGCCAGCTGAACGACAGCGTGCCGGTGAAGTCGCGACGCGGCTTGCCCGCCTTGTCACCGATCAGCACGTCGGCCACGCCCGCGCCCTCGCTACCCGGAAGCCAGGCGGCGACGAACGCGTCGGAGGCGTTGAGCTCGGGATTCACCCAGAGCGGGCGCCCGGAGAGAAATACCGAGACCACCGGCACGCCCGCCGCCTTGAGCTTCTTGAGCAGCGCCAGCGCCTGCTTGTCGCCCGGCTGGAACTCCAGCGTGCGCACGTCGCCGCGCATCTCGGCATAGGGCTCCTCGCCGAACACGACGATCGCCACGTCGGGCTTGGTCGTGAAGCTGCCGTCCGCCGAAAGCGTCGCGCTGCCGCCGCCGGCCTTCACCGCCGCCTGGATGCCGGCGAAGATCGTCTCGCCGTTCGGGAACATGCTGTTCGGGTTGCCGTCGCCCTGCCAGCTGAGCGTCCAGCCGCCCGACTGCTGCGCCATCGAATCCGCGCCCGGCCCCGCGACGAGCACATTGGCGCTCGCCTTCACCGGCAGCACGCCGCTGTTCTTGAGCAGCACCAGCGACTTCGCCACCGCCTCGCGGGCGATCGCGCGGTGGGCGGGGGCGCCGATCAGCTCGGGCTTGCTCTCATAGGGCCGCGCGGCGTTGAACAGCCCCATTTGCACCTTCACGCGCAGGATGCGACGCACGGCGTCGTCGATCCGCGCCATCGGGATCGTTCCGGCCTTGGCATGCGCGATGGTCGATTCGTACAGGCCCTTCCAGCTGTCCGGCGCCATCGCCATGTCGAGCCCGGCATTGAACGTCGCGGCGCAATCGGTGGGGGTGCAACCCGGCACCTGCGCATGGCCGTTCCAGTCGCCGACGATGAACCCGTCAAAGCCCATCTTGCGCTTCAGCACATCGGTGAGCAGCGACGTGTTGCCGTGCATCTTGGTGCCGTTCCAGCTGCTGAACGAGGCCATCACGGTCATCGTGCCGGCGTTGATCGCGCCCGGATAGCCGGCATTGTGGATGCGGATCAGCTCTTCTTCGGAGACGCGGGTATCGCCCTGGTCCTGGCCGCCGAAGGTGCCGCCGTCGCCGAGGAAGTGCTTGGCCGAGGCGGCGACATAGCCCTTTTGCAGCCGGTCCTTGGTCCCCGGGGCGCCCTGCAACCCGCGGATCATCGCGCCGGCATAGCTGCGCACGACCTCCGGCTCTTCCGAATAGCCCTCATAGGCACGGCCCCAGCGCTCGTCCTGCGGCACGGCGAGCGTCGGCCCGAACGCCCAGTCGATCCCGACCGATGCGGTTTCCTCGGCGGTGGCGCGGCCGATCTTTTCCATCAGCGCCGGATCGCGCATCGCGCCGAGACCGACATTGTGCGGGAAGAGCGTCGCGCCGATGACGTTGTTGTTGCCGTGCACCGCGTCGATGCCGAACATGATCGGGATCGGGGTATGGCCCACCTTGCGGGCGAGCGCCGCCTTCTGGAAGGCCTGCGCCGTCGCCAGCCACGGCCCGCGGGGGCTGCGATCGGGCGCGCCGATCGGCGGCGAGCTGCCGCCCGCGAGGATCGAGCCGAGCGGATAGATCGCCAGATCCTCGGGCGTGATGCTGCCGATATCGGCCTGGATCATCTGGCCGACCTTCTCCTCCAGCGTCATCTTCGCCATCAAGTCGGAAACGAACTTCTCGGTGGCGGGGTCGATCAGGCCCTGGCTTTTCGCGGCGGGCCACTTCTCCGGATGCGCGATCGACGACAACGCTGTCGGGGCCTGCTGCGCAATCGCGGGCGTGGCGGCCAGGATGGTGGTGGCCAATAGCAGCTTGAGGCTGGCAGGCATGTCTCTCTCCCCTAGATTCTTCTGGTAGCGATACCGCACGACCGGCATCCAAGTCCATGGCCCCGTCCGGCGCCCTATGCGCGCCATCTATGCGGCTTCAAGCGACTTTCACGCTGCCCCGGCGGCAAGCGCCTGCAGCGCCATCGCGATCGGCCCCAGCGGGCCCGCCTGGTCGCCGAGAGCCGGCGCGACGACATAGGGTGCCTGCGGGACCTCGAGATAGCCCGCGATGCTGGCACGCAGCAGCGGGTCGATCCGGGCGAGCAGATGCGGCTGGCGCTGGAGGACGCCGCCGCCGATCGCGATGCGCTGCGGCCCGGTCGTCGCGACCATCGTGTGGCAGAGCAGGGCGACCGCGGAGGCGACGCGGTCCCATACCGGATGCTCGGGGCCGACACTGGCGACGGGCTGGTCGCCGAGTGCTGCACGGATGCCGGTGCCCGAGGCGAGACCCTCGATGCAGTCGTCGTGGAAGGGGCAGCCGCTCGGCGCAGTGTCTCCGGGCAGGCGCGGCACGCGGATATGGCCCATCTCGCAGTGCCCGATGCCGCGGGTCGGCAGGCCGTTCACGACCAGTCCCACGCCGACGCCGGTGCCGACCGTGACATAGGCGAAGTCACGGAGCCCCTGCCCCGCGCCCCAGCGCATCTCGGCCAGCGCGGCGCCGTTCACATCGGTGTCGAACGCCATGGGCACGGCATAGGGCGCAACAAGCCGGCGCGCGACATCGGTGCCGCTCCAGCCCGGCTTGGAGGTGGTGAGGATATGGCCGAACTGCGCCTTTGCGGGGTCGAGGCACACCGGTCCGAAACTGGCGATGCCGAGCGCGGCGAAGCCTGTGTCCGCCCACCAGCGCGCGAGCACCGCCGCCAGCGCCGACAGCGTATCCTCGGGCGCCTCGGTAGGGACGGTTTCCTGGGCGAGGATCGTGTCCGGGCCGTGCGCCAGGGTCAGCACGCACTTGGTGCCGCCGAGTTCGATGCCGGCCACCGGTAGGGCGTACATCAGCGGCGCCCCCCGAAGCGCACAGCACAGATTTCAGCTTCGATCGCCACCGAACATCCTCCTATCGCGCCGGCACGTCGCCGGTCCTCCGCCTCTCCACACAGGCGGCCCGTCGCGCCTGTGCCCTGCGGGAGTGGCGGGCACAAGAATAAACTTATTCTATTGATTTAATGCACGATCAGGCGAAGGCGCTGGTCGTCGCCCCTTCGGCGGATGCCTTCCACAGCGCGCTGCTCTTGGGCAGCAGGAAATAGCTG
>NZ_AGFU01000043.1 GCF_000226955.1 Sphingomonas elodea ATCC 31461 | reverse complement strand
CAGAGGGAGGAGACGCCGCGCCGGGCCAGCGCCTCGGGCAGGCGCGACCAGTAAAGCAGTTCCTTGCAGCTATCGAGGCCGTTGCAATAGACCACCACCGGCTTGGGCCCCTCGCCCGGCGCACGGGTGTAGAGCGCCGGCATGGTGCCGGTTTCGAGCGGGATCTCCACCCGCTCGCGGTTGATCTTGCCCAACACCGTGGACCGATCGAACGTCGCGCGCGCCTTGGCATAGGTTTCCTTGCGGCCGGGATGGCCATGGCCCTGCATCCGCTCGCCGGTGAACAGGTAGAGCGCGGCGCGCTCCAGCTTGGTGGAAGCGGAGAAGGCACGGCCGCGGGCCTCGTCCTCGGCGGCGAGGTCGATCAACTTGTCGGCCATCGCGACCCACTGCGCCATGAACTGCGGCGTGCCGGCATCGGCGCCGGACGCGGCCGCGTCCTTGATCGGCTGGCACATGTCGACCAGCTCGCCGATCTGCCCGCCGCTCTCCATCGCGATCGCGACCGACAGGTTCCAGATGTAATTCGGGAAATATTCGAACAACGCCATCGATCAGGCCTCCACCGCCACGAAGAGGCCGGGGTTCGGCGCCGGGTGCGGCAGCGTCTGCGGGCCGCCGGTGCCGATTCCCCACTGGTCCATGATCAGCGGGGCGGGCGTGTAGACCTGATGCTGATGGGCCTCGAAATCCACCTCTTCCAGCTCCGAGGTATATTCGGTCACGAAGCCGCTGGGCGTCACGAAATAGCTGAAGGTGTTGTTGCCCGCCGTGTGCCGGCCCGGTCCCCAGCCGATGTTGATGCCGTGCTGCTTCAGCCGGTGCGCCCCGCGCATCATGCCGTCGATCCCTTCCATGTCATAGGCGACATGGTTGAGGCAGGCCGGCCCCGGCAGCAACGCGATCCGGTGATGCGCCGAATTGCAGCGCAGGAAGCACATGAAGTCGCCCAGCCAGTCGCTCACCTTGAAGCCGAGCACGTCGGTGAAGAATTTTACCGCCGCCTGGTGGTCCGGCGAGTGCAGCACGATATGGCTGATCTTCACCGGCACGCCGTCCCAGCGGGCGATCTCGCGACGCTGGCCGCGGGCGACGTCGCTGGACACTTCGAACTGCATCCCGTCGGGCGAGAAGAAGCGGAATCCATAGCCGCCGCCCGGGGTGGTCAGTTCGGCGGGCGCGCGCACGATCTTGCAGCCGGCGGCCGCCACCTTGGCGTGCAGCGCGTCGACATCGGCGCGGCTGTCTGCAGCCAGCGCGATCACGTCGACGCGGTTCTCCTCGGCCGGGCGAAGGCGGACGACGTGGTGCTCGTCATGCCCCTGCGCCTTGAACCACGCCATGCCGTCGTCGCTCGCCACGGGCTCCAGGCCCCAGATCTCCTCGTAATACTTCCTCTCGGCGTCGAAGTCGGTGACGGCGTAGCCGACATAGCGGATCTCGGTGACACGGGGCATGATCGTCTTTCCTGCGGTCAGATGGGGTCAGATGGGTCGGGCGGTGACGGCGAACATCTCGGCGGTCGCCTGGGCGTTATCGACCGGGGGGCCCTTGCCGAGCTGGCCGTGGCAGATGGCGAGGCTCTGGCGGACGATATAGGCACAGCGATCGAAGCGGCGGGCGCGATAGGCGGTGAAGGCCTGCTCCACGCTGTCGCCAAGCGCGAGTTCCTCGGCGAGGACGATGCTGTCCTCGATCGCCATGCCGGCGCCCTGGCCGAGATGCGGGGTGGTGGCGTGCACCGCGTCGCCGAGCAGCACGACGCGGCCCCGATGCCAGGGCCCCTCCATCAGCATCCCTTCCAACGGGCGATAGACGACGCCATCATCGTCGGTGATCTGCTCGGCCAGGGCGCGGATCGCCGGCGCGCACGCGGCAAGCTTGCCCCGCATCGCCGCGGCCAGCCCCTCGCGTGGATAGCGCGGATTGTCCGGCTCCGGCGTGGTGACATACATGTACATCAAGGCCTCGCTGATCGGCACGAAGCCCACGCCGGTCGGGCCATTATACACCTGCAGCGCATCGAGCTCGGGGAAGCGCGGGAAATTGTAGCGCCACACCGCCTGCCCGGTGAACTCCGGCCGCTCGGCATCCGGGAACAGTGTCGTCCGCGTCTGCGAATAGACACCGTCGGCGCCGATCACGAGATCGTAGATGCCCCGGCTGCCGTCCGAAAAGGTCACCGCAACCTGCTCGCCATCGTCGACGATCGTCTCGGCGGTGATGCCCAGTCGCACCTCGGCGCCGAGCGCGATGGTCCGGTCGCCGATCACCTTGTGCAGCGCCGGGCGGCCGATGCCGACATTGGCCGGATAGCCTTCGATAAGGCGGGGCGACGGCACCCGCGCGACCTTCACCCCGTCCGGCCGGAAGATCTCCACCGCGTCGAAGCCGACGCCCGCATCCAGATAGGCATCGAGCAGATCGAGCGTCTTCATCGCCCGCAGCACATTGGCCTGCTGGATGATCCCCACACCATAGACCGACCAGTCGGGGTCGCGCTCGATCACTTCGACCGAAAAGCCCTTCTGCCGAAGGGCGATGGCGGCGGTGAGGCCGCCGATACCGCCGCCGATGACGAGGATCTTGAGAGACTGCATCCGGACTTCCTCAGAATTTCGACGAAACGCGCACGCCGTAGGTGCGCGGCGGGGAATAGACCGCGAGGGCGGCCGAGCCGGCCCCGTAGATCTGGGCACTGGCCTGATAGCGTTCGTTCTCGATGTTGCGGACGAAGGCGGCGATCGACCAGCGATCGTCGGCAGCGCCGAAGGCCAGCTGCGCGTTGCTCACCCAGGTCGAGCCGACCAGCTGGTTGGGCATGTACTCGAAACCGACGACGCGACTGGAGCGATACTGGGTGTCGGCCGACAGCACGGCCTTGTAGTCCCCCAGCGGCACGGTCTGCTGCCCGCCCAGGTTCATCGTCCATTTGGGCGATTGGAAGGCGGTGCGACCCGAGCAATCGATGTCGTACAGCCCGGCCGTCGCGCTCGGACGATAGGGGCAGCCGGTGATCGGCGGAGTGGCGCCGATCGGCTCACGATAGAGGAAGTCGTCGTACTTCGCATCGAGATACTGGACGTTGACGCTGAGCAGCGTCGTCTGGGTCGCGAGGAACTGCGCGTCGACCTCGACACCCTTGTTGGTCGACCTGCCGACATTCTCGGTGAACTGGCCCTGGTTGCCGTTGCGATCGATGCCGGTGTGGTTCACCTGCTGGTTGCGATACTTCCACAGGAACGCTTCGAGGTTCAGCTGCAGCCGGTTGTCGAAGAAGCGGTTCTTCATGCCGATGGTGTAGGCATCGATGAATTCCGGCTGGAACGTCTCGTAGCCGGCCGAAAGCGCGAAGCCGCCCGAGCGATAGCCGGTCTCGAAATTGGCGTAGAGCAGCGAGTGCGGCCCCACGTCGAACTCGGCGCCCAGATGGTAGGTGACGCGGTCGTTCGACAGCGTGGTGTTCACCGGCGTGACCGCGTGGATCAGCAGCGCGCCGGTGGTACCGATCGGCCGGGCTTGGTTGTCCGGCACGGTCGGGAAGACGGCGGGCAGGTCCTGATAGCGGCCGGTGGACGGCAGGAGCGGCGCGGTGGGGCAGCTTGGCCGCCCCTGCGCGATCACCGTGCAGCGCACCAGGAACACATCGGCACGGCCGGCGAAGTCCTTGTCGTCCTTGGTGTAGCGCAGGCCGCCGATCAGCCGCAGCCGGTCGCCCAGATTGGCAGTCAGGCGGCCGAACCCGGCATAGGATTTCGTGCCTGAGGTGAAGCGCTGATAGGCGTTGAGCGCCTGCTGCGCGAAGAGATAGGTCGCCGCGACGGACTCGTCGAAATAATAGGCGCCCAGCATGTAATCGAAAATGCCGACGCGGTTGCCGGCGAAACGCACTTCCAGGCTCTTCTGCTCGTCGGTCTCGGCGACGTTTCCGTAGAATGCGGGCACGGCGAAGCGGTTGTCGAGCTTCGCATAGCGCCAGGCGGGCAGCACCGTCAGCGTGCCGGCGCCCGTGTGCAGCGTGATCTCGGCATTGGTGCCGTAATAGTTGTTGTCGAGATAGGGCTGCACGTCGAGCGGGAGGAGCGTCCGGCCGGACAGTCCGCTGAACAAGGTCTGGCGATAGGCCTGCGCCTCGGGCGAGAACAGGCCGCTATTCTCGCTGAGCCCCGACGGCACGAACAGGTTCGAGACGCCGTTGTACACCACCCGCCCGGCATAGGTGGATCCGGGACCCTTGCCGCCGCTATGGGAGAAGTCGCCGCCGAGGCGGACGGTCAGGTCGGGCGTCAGTTCGCTCAGGAACTGGACGCGCAGCGCCTGGGTCTTCTCGTCGCTGGTGCCGTCGGTCTGGTAGCCGTCGCGGCGGAGGATGTTGCCGGCGACCCGCATGGCGCCATGCTCGCCCATCGCGATGTTGACCGCGCCCTGCACGTTCAACGCATCGTAATTGCCGTAACTCGCGGTGACGAAGCCGCTGTTCTCGCCCAGCTTCGGCCGGGTGGGCAGCACGTTGATCGCGCCGGCGGTGGCGTTGCGGCCGTACAGCGTGCCTTGCGGGCCCTTCAGCACCTCCACCCGCTCGAGATCGTAGAAGATGCCCGAGGTGGAGGTCGCACGCCCCAGATAGACGCCGTCATAGTTGAACGCGACGGCGGGGTCGCTGTAGCCGTTGACCGTGAAGTTGCCGACGCCGCGCAGGAAGAAGACGGTGTTGGCGCCGCCCTGCGGCTGGGCGCTGAGCGACGGCACCGAATTACCGAGTTCGTTCGAGCTGGTGAGGCCGCGGCTGACCAGCTGGTCGCCGGTGACGACCGCAACCGGAATGCCGGCGCGCTGCAGATTTTCCGTCTTGCGCTGCGCGGTGACGATGATTTCCTCCAGCCCCTGCTGGTCGGGGGCGGTTTCAGCGCCGGGCGCACCGGTCTGCGCGTGCGCCTGCGCCGCGATACCCGCGATGCTCAGCGCCAGAATCGAACTCGTCCGCCTCCATGCCTTGGCCATCCTCATTCTCCTTATTGCGCGGATCTTTCCCGTCCGCTGCGCGCCAAGATGCGGCGGTTTTGACATCAATCAAAATTGTTATATTTTATCGAAATGCAGTCATGAGGTTTATGCATGCGTCTTGATCGCTTCGACCTGAACCTTTTGGTCGCCTTCCACACGCTGATGGAGGAGCGCAGCGTCACCCGGGCGGCGGAGCGGCTGCACCTCACCCAGCCGGCGATGAGTGCGGCACTCCGGCGGCTGCGGGAATCGTTCAACGATCCGCTGCTGGTCGCCAACGGCAAGCAGATGGTGCCCAGCCCGCACGCCGAGGAGCTGGCGCCGCGGGTTGCGGAAATCGTGGGCAACGCCCAGGCGCTCATTTCCAGCTCGACCCTGTTCGATCCGCAGACCTCGCGCCGCCATTTCCGGATCGCCGCGTCGGACTATGTGACAACCATCGCCGTGCAGCCGCTGCTGGCAGAGCTCGCCCAGCAGGCACCGGGCATACGCTGCTCGGTCATTCCCCCGCATCCCGGCATCACCGAGCAGATGGAGCGCGGCCAGGTCGATTGCATCATCTCGCCCGAGCAGTTCCAGGGCCAGGGCCATCCCACCGAGCTGCTGTTCGAGGAAGAGCATGTGGTGCTCGGCTGGTCGGAGAATCCGCTGTTCGCCAAGCCGATCACCCAGGAGGACTATGATGCGGCCGGCCATGTCGTGGTGGAACTGTCCAACACCCCGGCCTTTGCCGAGCAGTTCGTCCGTGCCCGCGGCGATACCCGGCGGATCGAGGTGACGGTCAGCTCCTTCACGCTGGTGCCCTGGCTGCTGCCGGACACCCATCGCATCGCCCTGGTCCATGCCCGGCTGGCGCGGCTGTTCATCGGCAAGCTCCCCCTGGCGATGGCGCCCCCGCCCTTCCCGCTGCCGCGCATGCGCGAGATGATCCAGTTCAACCGTGCCCGCGCAACCGATCGCGGCCTCGTCTGGCTGCGCGAGGGGTTGCGGCGGCACGCCGGAAACTAGCCATCGCCCAGCACAGCCGGGCCGGCCTGATCCGAAGGCTCCCCTGCCGATAATCCCGAAGGCGGCCGGCCGCGATTTGCGGCTTGCGCTCCTCCACACCAACGGTAGCTTCCACACGCAAGACCCGTCGAACGCGGCGTTTTCTTCGATCGCGTGACGATTTCCGGATGCGCAAGAGCCTCTCACCAAAAGGAATGCAGGAGATGCGAGCATGAAGGCATGGGCGGCAGCACTGGTCTGCGGCGTTGCGGCATGCGCACTCGCCCCGAGGGCGATGGCGCAGACGAACGCGCCCGTCGTCGCGACCCGGAGCGGGCAGGTGCAGGGCGCGATCGAAGACGGCGTCGCAAGCTGGAAAGGCATTCCCTTCGCCGCGCCGACGGTCGGGCCCTTGCGCTGGCAGGCGCCGCAGCCGGCGGCGGACTGGCAGGGCATCCGCCCGGCCCTCCAGTATAGTCACGACTGCATGTAGACGCCCTTCCCCAGCGACGCCGCACCGTTGGGCACCACGCCGGCGGAGGACTGCCTGTATCTCAACGTGTGGAGGCCCGCCGCGGCCGCCCCGGCCGCCAGGCTGCCGGTGATGGTATGGATCTACGGCGGCGGATTCGTGAACCGCGGTGCCTCTCCCCCCACCTATGCCGGCACCAACCTGGCGAAGCAGGGCGTGCTGTTCGTCAGCTTCAACTACCGGGTCGGCCGCTTCGGCAGCTTCGCCCTGCCGCAACTCAGCCGCGAAGACGCGGATGGCGGGCTGGTCGGCAACTACAACTTCATGGACCAGATCGCCGCGCTCCGCTGGGTGCGGGAGAACATCGCCGCGTTCGGCGGCGATCCGGCCAACGTCACCATCATCGGCGAGAGCGCAGGCGGCATGTCGGTCCACACGCTGGTCACCTCGCCGCTGGCCAAGGGGCTGTTTCACAAGGCGGTGGTGATGTCCGGCGGCAACGGCCAGACGGCGGGCAACGCCACCCTCCGCGATGCCGAGACGATCGGCGAGAACCTCGCCCGCGCCCACGGCATCGATCCCGCAGCGCCCGACGCACTCGCCAAGCTGCGCGCCCTTTCCGCCGAGCAGGTGACCGACGGCCTCAGCATGGTCGAGCTGTTCCAGCCCAAGCCCGGCCCTCGCACCTATGGCGGCCCGATGCTCGACGGCAAGCTGCTGGTCGATCAGGAAAAGGCCTATGCCAGCGGGGCGTTCGCGCATGTACCGATGCTGATCGGAGCCACCAGCGCCGACATGGGAGGCAAGAGCGGCTTCATGATCGCAGGTGCACGCGATGCCAGCGCAACGATTGCGGCACAGAAGGTACCCGTATGGGCGTACCGCTTCTCCTATGTCGCCGATTCGGTGGGCAAGCCGGGCGCCGGCCACGCAACCGACATTCCGTTCTTTTTCGACAACGCCCGGATCAAGTACGGCGCCGCCACCACGCCCAGGGACGAGCAGATGGGCAAGACCATCAGCGCCTATCTCGTCAACTTCGCCAGGTCGGGAAATCCCAATGGCGGCGACCTTCCGGTCTGGCCACGCTACGCCAAGGCAAGCGACGAGATCCTCGACTTCGCGGCCAGCGGCAAGGCCGTGCCCGGGCGCGATCCCTGGGGTGCCGAGATCGACGACCTCCAGGCGCGCACCGCCGCCGCTTTGGCATCGGGCAGGTACAACAGCCTGACCACCCCGATCGGCGCGATGCTCGACGATCCTGCCGCGAAGGCGGTGCTCGCCCGGTACCTGCCGGCGATGGTCGCCAGCCCGCAGATCGACATGGCGCGCGGCCAGACGCTGGTCGGCGTGCAAACCTATTTCCCCGCCCTGCTGACCGACGCCACGCTCAAGGCGATCGACGCCGACTTGGCCAAGGTGCCGATGGCAAGGCACTGACGCCCGCCCGGCCCCTGGCGATCGTCGCCGGGGCCCCGCGACTGCGTTGGCCGATCCGCCTGCGGCATCTCCGGTGGCCCACCTGTCATCCGGTAGCACCTGCCCGCTGCAGCATCGTCCCAGCCGAACGGGACGCACTTCCCCCGACATCGACCGTCGATCGAGTCGTCGTGATCCACGAGGGCGGGCACGCTCTACGAAAAGGGCGACCGCTTCGATATGCTCTGGCAACCGGGCACCTTCCGCGCGCTGCTCAGGGTGCAGATCAACGATCGCAACATCGGCGGCTATTTCCAGCGCAACGAGATCAAGGTCCGCATCCGCCAGACCCAGGCCCGTTTCCCGACCGACATCACGCCCCACAATATCCGTACCACGGTCGGCGTCGTCGCCCTGGCCAGCAAGGCGACCGGCGTCGGCACGGTCAGCATCGGTACCAGCATCCCGACTTCCCGGTGGCGGGCCTGCAGGTCTCCGACCTGTCCGGGCGTCATGAGGACGGGCGCGTCACCGGCAAGGCGGCGATCAACTGGACGGTGGACCGCAACAATCTGCTCTATGCCTTCGCATCGCGCGGCTACAAGCCGGGCGGTTTCACCTTCTGACCGCCGGGGCGGCGGGCCCCCGCCCGCAGCCTCGCCGCGAAGGGCACGCGGCGCGACCGGCTGCGCGGCTACGGTGCCTCAGAGGCAGCGCGGATCCCGCACCGGCGCGTCGCTGCCGCGGGTGAGCCAGCGGCCGTCGGGCGCGCGATACTTCTCGCCCGCCGCGGTGCGCAGAATGAGGTTGCAGCCGGTGACGAACGCCATCTGCTCCACGGTAGAGCTGGCCGCCGCCTGCTGCGTGTACTGGCGCTTGCGCTGGATGTTGATGTTGTTGACGATGGCCTGCAAGGCCGGGGTGGCCGATCCGACGATGCCGAGATAGCCGTCCGGCTGTTCGCCGATAAGGCCCTGCTCGCGCGCGGCCTGATAGGCGGGGTCGCGCTGCGCAAAGGCCGGCGCGATCATCCCGCTCGCGATCGCGGCTGCCATGGCGATGGTGGATAGCAGGGTACGCATCAGAAAATCCCCGGATTGTCCTGGATGATGGCCTTCGCCTTGTTGTCCAGGCGATACACCACTTCCTGGGTGATCGATATGTTGAGGTTGATGACGATCGGCTTGTCCGGCGCATTCACCGTGACGCAGCCGCCGAGCAGCACCAACGGGGCGACCCCGCAGGCCGCGAGCCGGACCGCCAAACGCTGTTTCATGCTTCCAAGCTCATAGCAGTGTCTTTCATGGACGGGGCGCGCTTTCGCGCGGCTGAACGGTGGGCTTGCCCGCTTCCTCTGCACGTTTCTGCTCCTCGATCAATGCGGGCAGGTTGCGCTCGATCAGGCGACGCGGATCGTACCAGGACTGCACAGAGTCGAGCAGCTGGCGGAACGGCGCGTTGATCCGGACATTGAACTGGAGCGGCAGCCGCGCCAGCCGGCGGATCAGGAAGTTGGATTTGGTCCCGGCGCCCTGGCTGAGGCCGGAGAAGCTGATGTCGGTGATCATCTCGCCGGCCAGCGGGCCGTTCATGCGGATGGCGAGGTTCTTGTAGTCGAGCGACTTGAGCGCCTGGAACGCCATATTGCCCCAGGTACCGAGATTCTCGCGCGAGACTTCGCCGACATAGGCGATATGGCCGCCCGCGCGGGCGCGAAGCTCCCCGCCCTCGATCCGGCCGCCCGTCTCGTCGAAGATCATCGGCAGCGTACCGTCGAAGGTGCCGGTGGCGTCGAGATTGTCGAATGCCATTTCCTTGAGGAACAGGGCGGCGTCCACGCCCTTCACCTGGAAGGTCATCCGGCGCTGTCCGGCCTCGTTGAAGTCGAGCGTCGTCGGATCCAGGACGAGCTCGCCGCCTGCGAAAGGCCAGCGTGCGCCTTCCACCCGCACGCGGCGGCTGTCGAGCAGCTGGTAGCGGAACGTCCCGTTGCGCACGGGCACGCCGGGATTGATCTCGGCGACCTCGGCCAGCTGCCCAGGCGCGGAACGGACGTTCAGCAGATCGGCGAAGTCGAGCGTGGTGGTCAGTCCCTGCACCGGACCGAACGCCGCCGCCAGCGCCAGGTTGGTCGCGGAGAAGCGGCCGGTGCTGGTCACCGTCTCGCCCGACCAGGCGATCCGGCCGGATCCGGCAACCAGCCCGTCGACATCGGCGATGATGCCGAAGGTGAGCGGCGTCAGGTCGCTGGGCTGGAGGCCGTTCACCTGGAAGCGGATGCCGGGCACGTCGAGCAGCGCCTGCCCCCCGCCGGTGCCCAGATCGTGGGTGATCGTCACCTTGGCGACCGGCACCGGACGCTTGGTGCCGACAAGATCGGCCTGCACCTCGATCTTCCCGTCATGAAGGCGCAGACGGCCTTCCGGTGCGACGAGGGGCTCGAAGCGGGGCATGGGTTCGGCATCGGCGAGGCGGAAGCTGCCCAGCAGCGACAGGTCGCCCTCCGCCACCTGCCAACGGCCCTTGCCCTGCGAGACGACCAGCGGCACCGCGCCGATCTGCCCGCCAAGCCCCTCGAAGCTGCCCGCCATGGTCGCCCCGAAGGTCCCGTTCAGCCGCGCGATGTCGAGCCGGGTCGGGCGCTCCGCACCCATGCGGACGACGACGTCGGCCAGGTCGAACGCGCGTGCGCGCCAGTCGAGGCGAAGGCCGGTGGCGGCTAGGCTGAGCGGGTTGCCGCCCATCGTCCCCGCCAGCGCCAGCGACGGCGCACGGATGCCGCCGTCGAGCGTCCGCCCCCGCAGCCGGAGCATCGCGGCCCCGAGCGGGCAGAGCTGGAGCTGCTGCCGGTTCAGCACCATGCCGGCCACCGCCAGGCGAGCGAAGGCCAGCGTCTCACAGCCCGGATTGACCGCGATGTCGCTGCCGTCCCAGCGCGCCGCGATCGGCATCGAAAGCCCGTCGATACGCCCGCTGCCCAGCGGCCCCGACAGCGCAGCCACCGTCTGGATCGCGCCCGTCCTCCCGCGGATGCGGACGTCCAGCCGGGCGAGGCCGAGGCTCGCACCGCCGGCGGCATAGGGCCGCATCTCGCCCGTCCCGCGGAGCATGTCGTCGCCGGCCTCCTGCGAGAGCCGCAGCGCTGCGTCCGGTAGCCCGCCGCCCTGCATCGTCAGCTCGCCGGCCAGCGCGATCGCGCCAGAGGGGAGGTCCAGCACCGCACCCTGGCCGCCGTCGAAGCCCAGCCGGGCGCCGGAGCGGGCTGCCAGATGGGCCTTGTTCAGACGGAGGGTCGTTCCCTTAGGCCCGGCAAGGATGTCGAACGCAGCATCGGCGTCGAACCGCCGTCCCGCCCGCTCCAGCGCTTCGGTCAGCCGCGGGGCCAGAGGTGCCAGCGGCGTGCCGGCACCGGCACCGCGGTAGCGCGTCACCCGCGCGAGGAGAGACTCCGCCAGCGCCGCATCGCGCAGCGCCAGCGTCCCGGCAAACCCGGTCGCTTGGCCGAGGACATAGCTTCCCGACACCGACGCCGAAGCAGCCCGTACCGGCGAAGCAACGATCGCCCCCGCCTGGAGCGCCATCTTGCCGGCCGTACGCAAGCGGTCGCCGGCGAAATCGATGGTGCCGGTGCCATGCGCCACGCTCCCCCAGGGGGCGGCGAGCCTCTGCAGCGCGACGCGGGCAGCGCCCTTCCACCGTGCGAAGCCAGGGTCCAGATCCACTCGCAGCTCGGCGCGAGGATAGGCGGCGCGCATCGCAGTGCAGGAAACCTGTCCCGCGGCCAAGGGTCCGGCAAGACTCGGCGCGCCCTTGCGGATATGCAGCTGGAGGGCGGCGGTCACACCGTCCAGCACACAACCGGTGGCGCGCAGCCGGGGTGCGTCAACGCGCATCAGACCGGTAAATCCGTCGCTCAGCAGGCCGCGTCCGCGCAGCGCAAGCGTCAGCGGCCCGAAGCCGCTTTCCAGCCTGAACCGCGCATCGTCGACGTCGACGCTGAGCCGCGGCAAGACGAAGGGCTTGCCCGAAGGCGGCGGCATCAGCCGGTCGAGCGATCCCAGCGAAAGCGTGCCGTGGCTGAGGCGCCCCTTGATCCGCACCCTCCCCGCCCTGGCGACAAGCAGGTCGGCGCGCCACGGCGTGAGGGCCGTGCGTAGCTCGATCCAGTCCGCCACCAGATCGGGATCGCGCGGGTCGCCGAGGACGACATTGGTCAGGCGCTGCCGCCATGGGGAGAGCTGGTCGATCGTATACCGCGCGGGCACACCGCGCCGTGCCAGTTCGCGATCGACAAAGCTGCGCGCGATCGTGCGCCGCTGCAGCCAGGTGGTGGCGAGCACGACCGCCAGCAGGACCAACAGTGCCGGTACGAGACGGCGCCAACGCCGTGCCCGCCCTGCCCGTCTGCCAGCCCTTGCCTCGTCGTCCTCGTCCACGCCCGCTCCAGCCAGCCGCCGCGCATCCTCGCGGCGCTGCCCTTAGCTAGAGCTTCTGCATCGCGCAAAAGTTCCGGCAAGAAGCCCCGGCCGGTCGTTAACCGGCCGGGGCAGGCAGGAGGGCTCAGAAGACGAAGTTGACCGCCAGCGCATAGGTCCGCCCGAAATAGGCGGTGTAGAGCGGATCCTTGCGCACCGTGTCCACGGTGAGGCGGTTCGTCTCGTTGGTGATGTTCTGCACCTCCGCGATCAGCTTGATGTGATCGCTGAGGTTGTACGAGGCCGATGCGTCCACGAAGACCGACCGCGCATTGGCAGTGGAGTCCGCGTCGACCGATCCGCTGGGCACTGCCGTCAGGAAGGACGAGCGGTAATTAACCGTGGAGCGGATGCTGAACTTGCTGTCCTCGTAATAGAGCGTTCCGCTCGCCGTCTCGGGCGAAAGCCCGACCAGCGGCGCGGTGCGCGAGAGCGTCGGCGAGATGATGTAGCGGATGTTCGAGCGGACTCGCGTGAAGTTGCCCAGCGCGCCGAAATTCTTGAGGAACCCCGGCAGGAAGGTGAAGGGCAGCTGTACGTTCACCTCGACGCCGCTGAGCGGACCGCCCGGCGTATTGTTGCTACGCTGGACGGTGAACTGGTCCGTCGGCCGCAGCTGGGTGCCGTTGAGCAGCGACAGCGGCAGGCCGATGTCCTGGAAGGCAAGGCTGGTGCTCGTCGTCTGGATGTAGGTCTCGATATTCTTGTGGAAATAGGCAACCGAGAGCAGCGAACCGGGCCGGAAATACCATTCCAGCCCCGCGTCCAGAGTGTTGGCGCGGATCGGATCGAGGAACGGGTTGCTGAACGACGCGGTCTGGATCACCAGGTTTGCCGACCCGGCCGGGATCAGCTGGCCATAGGCCGGCCGCGATATCACCCGCGCCGCCGAGAAGCGGGCGATCAGGCTTGGCGTGATGTCCAGCGCTAGGTTCATCGACGGCAGCCAGTCCTCATAGGACCGGTTGACGGTGGAGATGACGAAGCGGGACGGATAGAGCGATCCCGCGGGCGCCGCGGTGGTGATCGGCCCATATGTCTCGAGGCTGGTGCGGACGTAGCGGACACCGGCGTCGCCGCGCAGCGCGAACGGCAGGACGTTCTGGGTGTCGAACTTGGCCATCAAATAGCCGGAGCTGTATTTCTCGGAGACGCCGCCATAGGTGCCCTTGGCGCATTCGATGCTGCAATAGACATAATCGTTCAGCCCGGTGACCCGGCGGAACTTGTCCGGATCGATCGAGACGAAATCCTGCAGCTGGCCGCCGAGATTCTTGCCGATGCCGGTGGTGACGAAGCTGAAATCGGCAATCGACGTGCCCGCGGGCAGCGCCAGCGGGGTGTTGGTGGCGAGCTGGCGTTCACGCGCCGTGTACTTGTTGGTGCGGTACTGGCCGCCCGCCTGGATCGTGAAGCCCGGCGTCACCTTCCAGTCGGCATTGAGCTCGAAGGTCTTGCTGAGGATCGTGTTGCGGCGAATGAAATTCGACAGCTGCCCGCGCTGGTCGCCATTGGCGAGCGGCGGCCCGTACTGGAACAGCGCGGCCTGGGTGGTGTCGATCCCGTAGCCGATCTTCGGGATATTGGGATTGTTGCGGAAATCGATCGACCAGTTGCGCGTGTCGTTCGAGTCGATCGCCACCTGCAGGCGGTTCACGTCGAGCTGCGACTGGTTGATGCCGGCCAGGCCGAACAGCCGGAGATTGTCCGAGAAGCGATGGCTGAAGTTGAGGTTCGCCTGCTTGTATTCGGAGGTGAAGCGCTCGTCCTGCATTTCCGAGCGCAGATCCACGCCGTCGAACAAGCCACGGATCAACGAGCCGTTGCCGTCGACCTCGATCTCGCGCACCGAGGTGAGCGGCTGGCCGTTGTTGGAGATGGCGCGGCCGAACGACCGCGCGTCCATCATCGTATCGAGCCGCTTGACCTTGAAGCGCGAATACAGCCCGTCGACCGAGATGTCGGTATTCTCGTCCGGCTGCCATTGCAGCGTCAGCGATCCGGCGAGGCGCTCCTGATTCTGGCTGCCCTTCACCGGGCGTGGCAGGCGCGGAAGATAGACGCCGCCGCCGGGCTTCCCGTTCACGCCCGTGCGGCTCATGATATAGTCATAGGCGGCCTGGGTGCCGGTGCGCGGATTGTTGGTGCTGCAGTTGTTCGCGTCCGCGCCGATCGATGCGCCGCTCGGCTGGGTATAGCCGGGGACCGGGCTGTTCACGGGCGCACCCTTGTAGAGATAGCCGACGGGCGTGCAGAAGGGGAAGATCACGCCGGCATTGGCCGAACCCGCCGGCTGGGCGAGGCCGTAGACGGTCGTCGGCACGACATCCGCGGCCGAATAGGCATATTCGTCGATGTGCCGCTTCGAATAGGCGATGCTGCCGAGCACGCCGAAGGTGCCGCCGAACTTCTTCGAAACGAGCGCGGAGAGGCGCGGATCGGCCTCCTTGCGGATGTCGTTGTAGATCCCGCGCGCGGTGGCGGAGAAGACGAAATCCTTCTTCTGGTCGAACGGCTTGGGTGCGTTCAGGTCGACGGTTGCGCCGAGCGACCCTTCCTCGACATCGGCCGAGGTGGTCTTGCGGACGGTGAGTGCGGAAAAGATTTCGGTCGGGAAGGTCACGAAGTCGAACGAGCGGCCGGTCGCGACGCCGCCGCGAATGTCGCTGCCGCTGACCTGCGACACGCCTTCCATCCCGTTGATGCGCACCCGGGTGAACTGCGCGCCCAAGCCGCGGACCGAGATGTTGCGTCCCTCGCCGCCGTCGCCGCGCGACAGCGCCACGCCGGGGATGCGCTGCATCGACTCGGCAAGGTTCGAATCCGGGAACTTGCCGATGTCTTCCGCGACGATGCTGTCGATCGCGGCGGTTTCGGATCGCTTCTGGTTCAGCGCGCTGTTCAGCGAGGCGCGGAATCCGGTGACGATGATCTCGGTTGCCTGCTGCCCGTCGTCGCTCCCTTGCGCGGCGGACGGTGGCTCCTGCGCGGTCTGCGCCGCGGCGGAAGTAGCGATCAGTGCTGCGAGTGCGCTCGACGATACGAACAAAGCGCATTTGTGGCGACGATAGGTGCCCACATCCCCTCTCCCATTTCGCGCGCACTGGTGGTTACGTTTCACCGTGCGCGGTGGTGTCGCCCCGTGTTTCGGTGGTCGACTGCAACAATGCGTAACAGGCCAATTTCGGTCTGGCAACTATGCCTTACCAATTTCAGCAGACTGTGATTTGAATCGGTTATCCTGCCAGACATGGCTCTTGCAAGTGGCCCGACCACGTTTTACGTCTGGTGCTTAAGAGGCTGTCGCCGCAAGCTTTTGGCTGTTGACGATGCCCGACTATAGGATGAGGGGAGAGATTGTGGCTCGCAGGCTCACGGTATTGGCGTTGACTGCGCTGTCTTCGGCAGCGCTTGCCCTCCCCCCGGCGTCGCCGCCACAGGCGCGTCAGGCCACCGCGCCCTGGCGCGACCTGATGCCGAAGCCCGGCCTGGCCGGATGGCATCGTACCGGCGGCAACGCCACCTACGAGATGGTCGGAGACGAACTGGTCGGCCGCGCGGTGATCGGCAAGGGCAATAGCTGGCTCGTGTCGGACCAGCTCTACGGCGATTTCATCGTCGAGTTCGATGCCAAGACCGACCCTGCGCTCAATTCCGGGATGATGATCCGCGGCCAGAGCCGTCCCGACTACCGGAACGGCGTGGTGTTCGGCTATCAGGCGGAGATCGACCCGTCGCCCCGCGCCTGGAGCGCCGGCATCTATGACGAGCAGCGGCGCCAATGGCTCTACACGCTCGGCCGCAACGAGGCGGCGCGCAAGGCCTTCCGCCCCGGCGAATGGAATCATTACCGGGTGGAGGCGATCGGCCATCGCATCCGCACCTTCCTCAACGGCGTGCCTGCGGCCGACATCGTCGACAATACCGACGCGCGCGGCTTTCTCGCCTTCCAGGTCCATGCCCTGCCCGACGCGGTCGCGGCCAAGGGGCCCGAGGTACGGTTCAAGGGCCTGCGTATCCTCACCGACTCGCCCGCGCGCCATGCCCTGCCCGAGACGACGCTGGAGCAACAGGGGTGGCAGCCCGACCAGCTGACCGCGGCAGAGCGCCGCGCCGGGTGGACGCTCCTGTGGGACGGCCGCACGCCAAGGGGTTGGCGGTCCGCCAAGGGCGGCGGCTTCCCGGTCAAGGGCTGGACGATAGCCGACGGCGTGTTGACGGTGGAGAAGAATGGCGGCGGCGGCGACATCGCCACGGCGGGCACGGTTCGCAATTTCGAGCTGTCGATCGATTTCCGGCTGAGCGAGGGCGCCAATAGCGGCATCAAATACCTCTTGCCGCCGCTGCAGAATGGCGGCGTTTCCAATGTCGGCTTTGAATATCAGCTGCTCGACGACGCGCGGCACCCCGATGCGAAGATGGGCCGCGACGGCAACCGCACGCTCGCTTCGCTGTACGACCTGATCCCGGCGCGCAACCTTTCCGACCCGTCCAGCCCCGGCAAGCGCGGCAACCCGCCGGGCGAGTGGAACCGGGCGACGATCCTCGTCCGCGGCAACCATGTCGAGCATTGGCTGAACGGCTTCAAGGTCGTCGAATATGAGCGCGGTTCGGATGCGCTGAAGGCGACGATCGCCGAGAGCAAGTTTGCCAAGGTCACCGGCTTCGGCACCACCGCCGAGGGCGCGATTCTGCTGCAGGATCACGGGGACCGGGTGGACTTCCGCTCGATCAAGCTCCGCCGTTTCTGAGGAACGCCCGGCGTACCATTCCGATTACGATCATAAAAAAGCTGAGGGGAAGCACTGCCATGGTCGACCGTCGAACGATGATGAAGGGCGCCGTCGCCACCGGGGCGATGGCGCTCAGCGCCAGCAGCTATGCACGCATCCTGGGTGCGAACGACCGCATCCGCGTCGGCATCGTCGGCGTCAACGGGCGCGGCCAGGCGCATATGAGTGCCTTTGCCAAGCAGCCCAATGTCCAGGTCACCCACTTCGCGGATGTGGACTCCGCGGTCCTCGCCAAGCGTGCCGGCGAGTTCGCCCAGCGCTGGGGCAGCAAGGTCGAGACGACCGGGGATTACCGCCGGCTGCTCGACAGCAAGGCGGTCGATGTCATCACCGTCGCTACCCCCGATCACTGGCACGCCAAGGTGGCGATCGACGCGATGAATGCGGGCCACAACGTCTATATCGAAAAGCCGATCGGCATCGCCCCGGCCGAGGGGGAGGCGCTGATCGCCGCGCAGAGGCGCACCGGCCGCGTCCTCCAGGTCGGCAACCAGCAGCGCTCGTCGCTGGAGACGCGCCAGCTGCTCGACCTGATCCGAGCCGGCGAACTGGGCGACGTGTACGAGGCGCAGACCTGGTACGCGAACAACCGCAAGTCGATCGGCAAGGGCGAGATCGTACAGCCGCCCGCCAATCTTGACTGGAACATGTGGCAGGGGCCGCGGCCGCGCGGGCCGTACCGCTCGAACCTCGTCCACTATAACTGGCACTGGTTCTGGAGGTACGGCACCGGCGAGACCTGCAACAACGCGATGCATGAGCTCGATGTCGCCCGCTGGCTGATGGGGGTGACCTATCCCACCACCGTTACCGCCCGCGGCGACCGGCGATTCTATCGCGGCGACGATTGGGAGATGTACGACTCGCTGGCGCTGGATCTCGGCTTCGGCGACGGCCGAACGATCCGATGGGACGGCGAGAGCTGCAACGGCATGCTGCGCTACGGCCGCGGCCGCGGCACGCTGCTGCTCGGCACCAAGGGATCGGCGATCGTCGATCGCAACGGCTTCGAGCTCTACGACCTCGCCGGCAAGAAGGTGCGCGAGGTGAAGGCGGCGGCGGAGTCGGAGACCACCGGCACCGTCGGTGAAGGTGCGCTCGACATATTCCACGCCGCCAACTTCCTGGGCGTGATCCGCGGTACCGAACCGGCATTGCACTCGCCGATCGCGGAAGGCCATATCAGCACCACGCTCTGCCATCTCGGTAACATCGCCTATCGCACTGGCGGCGCGATCACCGTCGATCCGGCGACCGGCAAGCCCAGGGAGGCGGCAGCCCTCAAGCTCTGGACGGTTGACTATGAACCGGGCTGGGAAGTTCGCGGCTGACAGGATGGGCATGGAGGCGAGCGTGACGCGGTTCGCCGCCATGGGTACGCGGATCGAACTGCACCTGTTCGGCCGCGACGATCCCGCCGCGCTTGCCGCCGCGGAGGTTGCGATCCGCTCGGCGGAAGACACGCTGACGATCCACCGCCCGTCCCCTACGACGGCATTGAACCGGATCCTGTCGCTGGCGGGCAACGCGGCGATCGACGACGAGCTGCTGTTCGAAGCGGTGCTGGCCGTCGATACGCTTTGGCGCGCGACCGGCGGCCGGTTCGACCCGAGCCTGGGCGCCTGGTCCGCGCTCGCCATCGACCCCGCCGCGCGCCGCATCGTTGCCGAGCGCCCGCTGACGCTGGACTTTGGCGGCTTCGGCAAGGGGTTCGCGCTCGACCGCGCCGTGCAGGCACTCCGTGCGTCGGGAGTCTCCTCGGCATTGCTGTCGGCCGGCGAGAGTTCCATCGCGGTGATCGGCCCGCATCCGCTGGGCGGCGACTGGCCTCTCGCCATTCCGCATCCCGATGTGCCGGGCGCGTGGCTCGTCGAACTCGGCCTGACCGATGCGTCCGTCTCCGTCTCCTCGACCGCGGGAGCGGGCGCCCGCAAGCCCGGCCGCGCCGCGATGGTCCGGCCATCGGATGGGACCCACGTCTCCGCTCCGGCGACGGCGGTCGCTGTCGCGGCGACCGGCGCCGAGGCAGAGGCTTGGAGCACGGCACTGCTCGTCGCCGATGCGGCATCGGCAGATCGCCTCTGCGCCGCAGCGCCCGACCGACATTTCCGCTTTTCCCATGCCGCGCCTGTCGGCGCCGCACGACCGATGGAAATCTCCGCATGACCGACGATGCCTTCGCGCTTTCCCGCCGCAGCTTCCTCGACCGCATACTGCTCGCGTCCGCCGGTGCGGGCATGAGCGCTGCCGCCCCATGGGCCGCGATGGCGGCCGACGATGTGGTCAAGGGCCCGCGCGTCCGCATCGGCGTGATCGGCACCGGCGACCGCGGTCGCACCCTGATCCAGAATCTCAACAAGACGCGCAATTGCGCGGTCGCCGCGCTGTGCGACACGTTCGAGCCGCATCTGGCCAGGGCACGCGCCTATGTGCCGGCGAACACGCCGACCTTCACCGATCATCGCAAGATGCTCGACGCGAGGCAGATCGATGCGGTGGTGATCGCGACTCCGCTCGACCTTCATGCTCCACAGACAATGGACGCGCTCGACGCCGGCTATCCGGTGTTCTGCGAGAAGGCGATGGCACGAACGATCGCCGATTGCAGCGCGATGGTCACCCGTGCCCGAAAGCGCGGCAAGGTGCTGCAGATCGGCCATCAGCGATTGTTCAACCCCACCTATCTCAACGCGCTCAAACGGGCCCAGGCCGGCGAGATCGGCCCGATCACCCAGATCCGCGCCAGCTGGCACCGCAACCGCAGCTGGCGCCGCCAGGTGCCGCCCGGCGGTACCGAGCGCGAGATCAACTGGCGCCTCTACCGCGATCGCTCGGCCGGGCTGATGACCGAGCTGGCCACGCATCAGCTCCAGGTCGCCAACTGGTTTTTGGGCGGGCTGCCCACCCGGGTAATGGGCTCCGGCAGCATCTGCTTCTGGAAGGATGGCCGCGACGTCTACGACCAAGTCGCGCTGATCTACGATTATCCGGATGGCCGGAAGCTGATCTACACCTCGATGCTCAACAACGCCCGCTATGGCTGCGAGGAACAGATTCAGGGCAGCAAGGGCACGATCGAGCCCGAGCTCGGTCGCATCTATCAGGAGGTCCAGCCGGGCGCCGTCCCCGCCCTCGCCCGCATGCGCGCCGATGTGCAGGCCGGGCGCAAGACCACCGTGCCGATCGGCGGCGCGACCTGGTTCCCCGAACTCCCCGTCACCACGCCCGGCGAGTCGATCGGCTGGGGCGAGTATGACGAGACGATGCTCCAGTTCGAAGGCTTCGGCGAAGCGGTGCGCAGCGGCCGGGAAGTGCCCGGCCTTCTCGCCCAGGCCTATCATGCCAGTATCGCCTCGCTGCTCGGCGAACAGGCGATCGACCAAGGTCAAGCCCTGGCTTGGCCGACCGACCTCGTTACCTTCTGATCCCTTCTCCCGCACGGAGCCAACGCATGGACATGATCGACCGCCGTTTCCTTCTCGCCAGCGCCGGCCTCGTCGGCGCCGGTCTTGCCGCCACGGCTCGTGCCCAATCGACCGCGCAGGGCAACGGCGTCTCGGCCAGCGCGGCTCCCAAGGGACCCGACCCGACCGCGAAGGACCGGCTGCGCTTCGCCGTGATCGGCCTCGATCATTCGCACATCTATGCGATGACCGATGCGCTGATCCGCGGCGGCGGCACGCTCATCGCGGTCCATGCCAGCGACCCGAAGCAGCTCGCCCCCTTCCGCGCCCGCTATGGCGACGTGAAGATCGCGCGTAGCGAGGCCGAGATCCTCGACGACAAGAGCGTCCAGGTCGTCGCCAGTGCATCGGTCCCCAATCTGCGCGCGCCGCTGGGCGTGCGGGTGATGCGCGCGGGCAAGGATTTCCTGGCGGACAAGCCCGGCATCACCAGCCTCGCCCAGCTGGCGGAGGTGCGCCGCACCATCGCCGAGACGAAGCGCAAGTTCGCCATCATGTATTCGGAACGGCTTGAGGTGCGCGCGGCGGTCAGGGCAGGCGAACTGGTCCATGCCGGCGCGATCGGCCGCGTCGTGCAGACGATCAATATCGCGCCGCATCGGCTCAGCGCGCCGAGCCGCCCCGACTGGTTCTGGGACGTGGCAAACTATGGCGGGATCCTCACCGATATCGGGAGCCACCAGGCGGACCAGTTCCTGTTCTACACCGGCTCGACCGAAGCACAGGTCGTCGCCTCGCAGGTCGGCAACTTCGCCACGCCGAGCCACCCGAAGTTTCAGGATTTCGGTGATATGATGCTGACCGGCAATGGCGGCACGGGCTATGTCCGCGTCGACTGGTACACGCCGGACGGCCTGCCGACCTGGGGCGACGGCCGCGTCTTCCTCCTCGGCACCGAGGGCTATATCGAGCTGCGCAAATATGTCGACATTCAGGGCCGACCGGGCGGCAACCACCTGTTCCTCGCCGATCGCCGGGGCACGCGCTACATCGATTGCAGCAGCGTGCCGCTGCCGTTCGGCCCACAGTTCGTCTCCGACGTCGTCGCGCGTACCGAAGTCGCGCAGAACCAGGCCCAGGCACTGCTCGCCGCCGAACTGGTGCTCACCGCGCAGGACAAGGCGCGCACCCTGGCAGGCGGGCAGCGACCGCCGTTGCAGGGGGATGACGGTTCCGCGGTACGCTGAACGGCCCCGGAAAACGCAGCGCATGCGCGTTCCTCGCGCAATGCGCCCCGGCCGTCTCCTTCCGGCAGGCTGTCATCACCGGATCGGTGGGAGAGTTTGTCCTCGCCGCCGAGGCGATCCTCGACCCTGGATCTGTCGATCTCCGGCAGGCGTATCGCACGCGATCCGCTCAGCAAATGCGGGTGCGACGGCCCAGACCGTTCCCTGCAGACGGTTCCCCCTACAAATCACAAGGCTCGGTAGCGAAATTGCCGGAACGCAACTTCCCCATCGCCACAAGCGAATAGGGCCGGCCGCAAGCTCAGGAGATCATCCATGGTGTTGGCGGTATAGCCTTCGACCTGGCTGCGCACCTCATGGCGGGTCCAAGCCTTTCCATCGAGGCTGTAATATTGGGTGACGATCTGCTGATCGTTGACGATACGCAGGTGCATCTTGCGTGCCGGTGGCGCAGGTTCCTGCCAATAGGATGCCTTGCCGCCCCGGTAGCTGACCATCCGGCTGGCATCGACGCCCATACCCAGGAAAAGCCGGTCGTTGAAGAAGAGCAACAGACCGCCCTCGCTTGCGCCGCGCAGCTCTAGTTCCACGCTGATCTCGAACGCGCGGTCGCCCACCTGCTGCGTCAGGACCGATCCGCCCTGCGGGCTCTTGCCTTGCGCTTTGAGGACTAGCGCGCCGGGCTCGAACCGGAGCCGATCGGGCGCGTCGGGTGCGCTCGCATAGAGGCTCCAGAGACGTCCCATATCCGCGGCCGCAAAATCGGAGGAGCGCGCGATGCCGTGCGGCACGGCCGCCCCACCTGGCTTGCGCAGCGGCCGCGACAGGTCGCCGCCGGCGGCGCGGAACCAGCCGTCCGCAGTCCATTCGATCGGCTCGAGCAGCGTCTGGCGGCCCAGCGTCAGATAGCCCTTCTCGAAGCCGTGATAGACCATGAACCAACGCCCGCCCGGCCCCTCGACGCAGGTGGCGTGTCCGCGTGACCACCAGCGTTCGTCCTCGGATCGGGTGCGAACGATCGGGTTGTGCGGACAACGCTCCCATGGGCCATGGATGGACCTGGAGTGCGCCGCGACCACCATGTGCCCGGTCGCGGGTCCGGCGGTGCCACCCACCGCGTTCACCAGGTAGAAATAGTCCCCCCGCCGGAACAGCTTGGGCCCTTCCAGCGAATAGGCCTCGGTGATCCAGTCGTCCGGATAGCGCCAGGCGGAATAGGCATCCTCGACCGGCCCCGCCGTCGAAAGTCCGTCCGGCGACAGCCGTACGCGCTTCCCGCCGTTGAAGAACAGGTAGCGATGCCCGTCTTCGCCGACGACATGGCCGGGATCGATCAGCCCGCCGATCCCCATGTCGATCAGTGCGCTCCACGGCCCCGCCATCGACTCGTCGTGGATGACGAAGATATTCGCGAAGCTCTTGAGATCCTTTGACCAAGGCGCGCGCATGAACGGAATGTAGATGTAATAGCGGCCGCCATGCTTCGCGATGTCGACGGCAAAGCCGGTACCCAGCGGCTTGGCAAGCGCAGGGGCGAGCGGGCGCCAGTTCACCAGATCCCGGGAATGCCAGATCAACAGCCCCGGCGCGGAATCGAACGAGGAGTGGGTGAGGTAATAGTCATCGCCGTCCTTCAGCACGGACGGATCCGGATAGTCGCCCGACAGCACCGGATTGAGGTAGCGACCGTCGCCGAGATCGGCCTTGCGCTGCCCTTCGATGCCGCGTGCCCATTGCGCAACCGGCTGTCCGCACGCTTTCTCTCGCTCCGGCCCGGCACCTGATGCGCGCGGGCCCTCCTGCGCATGGGCACCCACGCCCCCCAGCACCATGGAGGCGGCGGTAGCGGGCCTTTGTCGTCCCAAGTCTTGCGCTCGTAATTCTGGACGCCGATGAAGTCACAGGTTTCGGAGGCGAGGCGCAGCCATTCACCATAATAGCGCTCGCGCATATGATCTCGGATTGAATTCTTGCCGGCCGCCTGATCGTCGAGCAGGGCGAGGCTGACCCCGACCTCCAGATCGCTGCGCACCGCCTTGATCGCGGCAACGCCGCGGCGGTGCGCCTCCATCATGTTTGCGCGATAGGTTTTTGCTTCGGGCACATAGAGTGCGACGCCAGGCGAATATTTCGGAACGCCCAGTTGCTTCGCCGCCGCCTCTTGCGTCGCGCGGTCGCCGGCCAGCAGTTGCGGCGGCAGGATCTCGCCGATCAGGCCCGCCAGGTTCGGCTCGTTGAGGGTAAGTGCCAGCGCGATCCCGCTTGCGAGGTGTTTCGCCGCCCGATCACAGAAGCGCGCGAACAGCATGGGCGACTCCGGATTGTGCCCCCCCCTGCGCGGCGAACCAGCGCGGGGTCGTGAAATGGTTGAAGGTTACGACGGGCTTCAGCCCCCGCGCCCGACACCCCTCGATCATGGCCCTGTAATGATCGAGCATCGCGCGTGAGAAATGTCCCTTGTCCGGCTCAATCCGCGCCCATTCGAGGCTAAAGCGATAGGTGTTCAGACCCATCGACTTCACCAGATCCAGATCGACTGGCCAAAGATCGAAGCTGTTGGTCGCGTCGCCCGATCGCTCGGCAAAGATCGTGTTCGGGACGTTCTCGATCACCCAAAGGTCGGCATTCAGGTTATTCCCCTCGACCTGATGCGCCGCCGTCGCCGCGCCCCAAAGAAACCCGTCGGGAAATGGGGTACCGGTAGCCTCCGCAACGGCGTCGGCCAGTGCATGGCCGGGAAGCAATGCTCCTGCGGCCCCGGTGGCAAGCGCAGAGGTGATAAGGCTTCGACGATTGATCATGCGCTTGTTCCTTGAAACGTTCTAACGACCACATGCCGATCGCCCGCGACCGCGATGTGGATATCTCTCACCATCACTTCGCCGATTTCGTCAGACCCATGACATCCAGCCACAGGAAGAACTGGTCGAGCCAGTGCGCCGTCGTGGTGTCGGGCTTGCCCGTTGTGAACCCGTGGCCGCCATCGGCGTAGAGGTGAAACTCAATCGACTTTTTCGCGGCACGGTAGCTGTCGACGAGCGGGAGCCCGTGCACGCGCGCCAGCAGAAAATCGTCCGCGGCGACGGCGACGAACATCGGCGGCGCATCGTCCGACACCTGCATCGGCCCCATGTTCGGATAGATCGGGCCGGCGAAATCCGAACGATCCCCCCCGCCCATCTCCACGAGGCGGCGCGTCAGGAAGCCGCCAGCGGAACCGCGTTGGGCTGCGCGGGCGCCGCTTCGGTCGTGGTGGAGAGCTCACCCTGCGCATAGGCCTGCGGGGCCAGCACAGCGGCAGCAACCAGGGCCACCGAAAATGATAGGTGCGCATCGGCATTTCCTTCAATGTGAGGGAGCGACGCCGCCGCCCCCTCCCCCCGGCTTAGAAGTCGAAGCCGAGCCGCAGCCCGATCGTGCGCACCGAGTCATAGCTGAAGCGCTGGCTGAGCGTCAGCACCGGCGGACCCTGCACCGGGTTGGCGTCGCCGCCGTCGGAACCGATCGAGATCGGCCGGATCTCGTTCGTGCAGTTCTTGCAGAACAGGCTGGCAGACCAGTGCTTGCTCTTCAGGCCCAGGCGCAGATCGAACGTATCCCAGGTCGGGATGAAGAACGGCGTGCCGAGTGCCGAGGATTGCCGCGACCGGTGATAATAGCCGATGCCGAACTGCGCATCGAGCTTGTCGGTCAGCGGCTGGCTGTAGTCCGCGCCCAGCGTGGCGGTGAACTTCGCCGAGAGCGGCAGCTGATAGCCCGCTGCGTTGAACGTGCCGACATAGCCGGCGGCATCCGACCGCAGATCGGCGCGGCAGCCGTTGCTGGTCTGCCCGGTATAGCATTGCGCGCCGGGGAAGTTATCGAACTTCGCGTTTACGTAGGAAGCCGAGCCCGACAAGGTGATGTGCGTGGTCGGTCGGGCCTGGACCGAGAAGTCGACACCCTCGGTGGTCGCGGTCGCCGCGTTGCTGAGCACGAAGGTGCGCAGCGCCGTGATCCACGACTGCACCTGCAGGTCGGTGAAGCGCGTGTGGAAGGCCGAGGCCGAATAGGTGATCTTGCCGTCGGCAAGCCGGCCCTTGATGCCGATTTCGCCGCCGCGCGAGATTTCGGGCCGCACCGCCAGCTTGGCGCCCGGCGCTGGTGAGGTGTTGGAGAAGCCCGGCCCCTTATAGCCCTGGCCATAGAAGCCGTAGAGCATGGTCGACTGCGTCACCTGCCAGTCGGCACCGATCTTGAAGCTGAAGTCTGTGGCGTCGGTCGATTCAATGGAGCGATTGTTCGGTACGCCCAGCGTCACGAAATACTTGCCGACATTCTCCAGCAGGTCGATCGACCCCTTGTCATAGGTGATGCGGCCGCCCGCGTTGAGCTTCAGCGTATCGGTGACATGATAGCCGAGCTGGCCGAAGCCGGCATAGCTGTTCTGCTTCAGGTTGTACTTATAGTCCTGGCCGAGGAAGCTCGCATTGCTCACCGGGCAGGCAGCGGGCGGCGCACCGAGCTGGGTGGCGCCCACGCAGAAGGGGAAGGTCGGCAGGAGGAAGCCTGGGAAGCCGTTATTGCCGCCGCGGGCGCCGACCACAGAGCCGACCGAGCGATAATAATAGAGGCCGAACTGGCCGGTTACCTTGTTGCCTTCGGGCAGCGCGAGCCGCAGCTCCTGCGAGATCTGGTTGTAGATCTGCCGACTGGAGTTGGTGTTGAAGAAGTTGATCGGTGTGTTGTCCGAGTCGAACTGGAACGAGAGCGTCACGTGCTTCCACGCGGTGATGCTGGACAGCTCCATCCCGTTCGACAGCGAATAGTTGATGTTCGCCTGCAGGCCACCGGTATCGGAATCTCGATAGCCGGGCGCGTCAGAGCTGTAGCGAAGATTATCGGGACCAGCCGGGAGCCCCCTGCCCGTATAGGCGCTGCCGGCGCCAAACTGCCGGAAGGTGATGTCGTACCGCCCGGAAATGCCGCGCTGCTTGTTGTAATCGCCGATCACATAAAGGGAGAGCGCGTCGGTCGGCTCGTACAGAAACTTGCCGCGAAGGCCGAGGTTGCGCAGGCCGAAATCGTTGCGCACGGCGCTGTTGACCGTCGGATAGGTAACCGAGTCCTGCCCGCTATAGACCGCGTTCAGGCGCAGCGCGCTGTTGGCACCGATCGGCAGGTTCACGGTCGAACGGACCTGGATACCCTGGCCGTTCTTCACCGGACGATCGCGCTGCACCGCTTCGACGTCGCCGGAAACGCTGGTCACGCCGAGCACCGGCTTGTTGGTGGTGATGTTGACGAGGCCGGCCGAGGCGTTCTTGCCGAACAGCAGCCCCTGCGGCCCGTTCAGCACCTCAACGCGGGCGACGTCGTAAAAGGCGTTGGCGGCGAATTCCTTGTTGCCGATCACCACGTCGTCGAGGACCTGCGACACGCTCGCTTCCACGGTGGTGGCGAAGGTGCCGGTGCCGACGCCGCGCACCGCGAAGGTGTTGTCCTGCGCCACCTGGAGGCTGGGGGCGAGCTTGGTTACCGCCGTCAGGTCGTTGGCACCGCGCTGGAGCAATTCCTCGGCACCCACGACGGTGACACTGAGCGGTACCTTGAGGACATTCTCGCTGCGACGTTGCGCGGTGACAATGATCTCGCCGACGGTGCTGTCGTCCTGCGCTGCCGTCGTTTCGGCCTGCTGCGTACCGGTCTGGGCCAGCGCAGCGATCGGGGTCATGCCAGCCAACACGGTCGTCGCCAGCAGGATCTCGTATACCTTCATTTTCTCTCCTCCCCCACCCTTGGTGGTTATTGGTTCACCGGCCGGGCGATCGTTCTGATGCGCCTCGCTACGGCCCTCGTCGCCGAAGTTGGGCACCCCCATGGGGACACCCGAGGGTCGGCACCCCCGTATTGCATCGTCTCAGTCGTCGAGGATCGCGACGGCGCGGGTCCAGCCGGCCGAGGCGCCCTTGATCTTGTGCGGGAAGCAGCTGACGGTGAAGCCGTGCGGCGGCAGCGCCTCGAGGTTGTGCAGCTTCTCGAGGTGGCAATAGCCGATGTCGCGGCCGGCCTTGTGGCCTTCCCAGATCAGCGAGGTATCGCCGGTTTCCTTCACCTTTTCCGCGGTGTAGGCGAAGGGCGCGTCCCAGCTCCACGCATCGGTGCCGGTCACCCGCACGCCGCGCTCGGTGAGGTACATGGTGGCTTCATAGCCCATGCCGCAGCCGATATTGACGAAGTTCGGGTTGCCTACCGCCATGCCGGCGGCGGTGTTGACCAGCACGATGTCGAGCGGCTGGAGGTCATGCCCGATCCGCGCCAGCTCCGCCTCGACGTCCGCCGCGGTGACGACATAGCCATCGGGGAAATGGCGGAAATCGAGCTTCACGCCGCGCTGGAAGCACCATTCGAGCGGCACTTAGTCGATGGTGATCGCGCGCTTGCCGCCGTCCATCGTCGGGTGAAAATGCCAGGGCGCGTCGAGATGGGTGCCGTTGTGCGTGGTGAGCGTCACCCACTCGGCCGCGGCGAAGCCGGCGCCGTCGGGCGTCTGGTCCTGCGTCACGCCGAGGAAGAAATGGCCGAGCTCGCCCACCGTCTCGGCGTGGGTCTGGTAGGTGATCTTTGGCCGCAGGAACGGCGGATCGGTGATCACCTCGTTCTCCAGGGTGATGGACAGGTCGATGAAGCGGCGGGCCATGGGTGGTCTCCGGGAAGTCAGGCGGTGTGGCCGCTGAGGGTTTCGGCGAACCAGTCGGCGATGTAGTCGCGGCCGTACGCCATGTTGTCGGCGCCGACATGCTCGACCCCGCCTTCACGCGCGGTGAAGATCTTCAGTTCGCGCTTCGGACTGTTGACCAGTTGCTCGTAGCAATCATGGGCATATTGCACGCTGATCTGCCGGTCGTTCGCACCATGAGTGACGAGGAACGGCACCTTCACGCCGTCCATATGGCCGTTGAGGTTCATCGCCTCGGCCTTGGCGAAGAAATCGTCCATGTCCCTGGCGCCGAACGCCCACATGACGTGCGCCCAATAATGCGGCACCGGGTTCTCGCCCTCGCGTTTCAGGCGCTTCTGCTGCACTTCGGCCCTGTTGTGGTTGGCACCCCAGCAGGCGCCCGAGGCGAAGCGCGGCTCACAGGCGACCGCGCGGGGGGCGAAATGGCCGCCCAGCGAAATGCCG
>NZ_AGFU01000044.1 GCF_000226955.1 Sphingomonas elodea ATCC 31461 | reverse complement strand
CGAGCCCCGCCGGCAGGTCGATCCGCGTCTCGCGAACCCCGCCGCCCGGCCGGCGCGCCTGCTGCACCCCGGCCTGATAGTCGCGCGCCGGATCATAATAGCCGATGCTCAGGCGACGCGGCGCGGTGTCCGGCGCGGCGATGACGCGCCGCCCGCGGGCGCCCTGTCCACCCACCTCCCGCGCGCCGCCATCGGGCAGCGCGACGGCCGTACCGGTACCCGCCAGCAGCGCGAGCGGCCCGCCGTCATCGTGCAACCACGCCCCGGCGGCGGTACACAGCGCGTCCAGCGTCCCCTGCACCGTGTCGCTGGCCGAAAAGCCCGCGACCGGCGGCGCCACCGCCTCCGCCGACAGCGGCACCAGTGCCGCCGCGATGGCCCCGATCGCGACCGGCCCGGCATCGGCGATCACCTCGAAGCTGAGCTGGGGGATCCGGTTGCCGAAGCTTGCCAGCTCGAGATCCTCGAACACCGCATAGGCAAGGCCGCGATGCGCCGGTGCCCGACCGATGCCCTCGATCGACGCGATCAGCGGATCGACCGACTGGTCCTCCCCGCCGCGGTGGAGCCGGAACCCGGTACGCACCTTGAAGTCGCCCGCCGCCCCGCGCAGCAGCTGCCCGTCCGCCCAGATCCGCCCGACCCCCAGGACCGGGCGCGACGACAGCGCGACCGCGAACGAGGCCGTGTAACTATAAATGTTGGTGGAGGCCTGGCCCTTGCCGCCGCTCTGGGACGCGCGGTGCTCGATCAGGTCGGTCGCCCAGATCACGCAGCCCGCCACCCGGATCGTGCCGAACAGCTTCGGAATCGTTGTGCCGTAGCTGGAGGTCTGCACCCGCAGGTCGGCGAGCCGCGGCCCTTCGCGCGCCGCCGGCTTGAACAGCAGCTGGCGATCGATCGCGCCGCCGATCATGCCGCCCAGCTGCGCCCCGAACGGACCGCCGACCAGCCCGCCGGCCACGGTGAGCACCATCGTTGCCATCAGTTGTCCTCCCTCAGGCGAAAGCAGCCGAGCACCGGCCAGGGCACCGGCCCCGGCCGCTCGACCACGCGCCGCGCCATCGCGTCGGCATGGACGATTCCGTCCTCGCTACGGATCGCCAGATGCAGCTGTCCCGGACCACTGCGACACAAGAGGAGGTCCCCCGCCCGCGGTTCCGCCGCGGGGACGAGCCCTGCCGCCTCCAGCGCGGCCACCGCATGGCCGACGTCGTCGCTGCGCAGCCGATAGCCGCGCGGCGCCGCCCGCCCGAGCGCGAGCGCCGCCAGCCCGACGCAATCGAGCCCCGTCGCCGGATCCCGCCCCTGCGGCCGGAACCGCGCGCCGATCGCGCCCCGCGCCGCCGCAAGCACCGCCGCCCCGCTCATGCGCCCGGATACCGGGTGAGCAGGTCGGTGCCCGGCAGATAGGGCTCGCCGCGGAAATTGGCGGCATTGCCGAACCGGTCCACACAGGTCTCGAACCGGCCGTCACAGCCCTCGATCAGCTCGACCAGCGCACCCACGCCGTCGAAGCGCGGCGGCCGCCGCAGCGTCACCCGATCCCCGTCGGAGACCGCGATCGCATCCTCCAGCCCGCTGTTCGCCCCGCCGAACCAGCGCAGCCGGCCGCCGCCATAGGCATTGGCGATCGGCTCGGCGCGATCCAGCCGCACCTCCGCGTCGTCCACCGCGAGCACCCGCGCGAACCGCCGCCGCCCGGCCATCGCCACCCGGCACCGCGCGTCGCCCAGCTGCGCCCGGCAATCGGGCGAGGTCGCCTCCGCCACCGGCGCATCGAAGGCGGCGGTGCGGCCGCGCAGCTCCGCCGTGATCGCCCCGTCCTGCGTCTCGATCGCGCCGATCGTTCCCTCGCCCAGCGGCACCCGCGCGCCGGGCGCCGTCCAGTCGGTGGCGAACAGCGACACCCGCGCCCCGTCCCACCGCCCGGCCAGCAGGTCGATCTCGGCGATGGCATCGCTCGCCAGCACGCCGTGCACGTCCATGCTGTCCGCCTCCAGCGAGGCGCTGCGCTCGACCGCGCTCGGCGTCATCCCCGGCGCGGCGCGGTAGAGCAGCCCGTCGATCAGCAGGTCGCGGTCGTGCGCGGTCAGCCCGAGGGTCACCCCGTCGCGCCGCTCGATCCGCCAGCAAAGCGTGACGGTGGTGAGCATGCCCTCCAGCCAGCTCATTCGCGAATCTCCACCAGCGGCACCGAGGCGGCCGCCCCGGCAAGGAACGTCGCGCGGCTCACCCGCAGCCGGTCCTCGGCGAAGCGCACCGGCACGTCGAACAGGAACGAGGCGGTCACCTGCACCCCCGCCGCCGGCGGCACGTCGAGCGTCACCACGCCGCCCGCGCCCAGCGTGAAGGCAGCCGTCGCCGCCCCGTTCAGCTTGAGCGAGACCGTCCCCGCCACCGGCCGGGTGATCCGCCGCACGCTGTCGCCATAGGTCTTGGCCAGCTGGAAGCGCGCATTGGTGCCGTCGCCGATGCCGATCGGCGCGTCCTTCGCGTCGAAATCGAACGGATCCCGCAACCGGAAGCCGCGTGCCGGCCCCATCCGCGCCCGGAAGAAGCCGAGCAGCGCGGCGATATCCGCCTCGGAACGCACGCCGGGGCCAACATCATAATGCGTCCGCGCCTCGGCCCAGGCGGCGTTGCGCCGCTCGGCACCGCCCGCGCTCGTCACGATCGCGGTGGAAAGCTCGGGCGCCACCTCCGCCTCGCGGCCCAGCGCGATCGGGAACAGCACGTCGTCGAAGGGGGGCATCTCCGCCTCCTGGTCGAAATGGGTGAAGCCGTCGCGCGCCACCTGCGGCAGCGCCCATATGAAGGTCGCCGCGACGCCGCGGGCGCGGCCGCGTGCCGCCGCCTCAGCGATCGCCTGCCACTGCGCCTTGTCCTCGGCGCGCAGCACGAAGCCGGCGAGATAATGCTGCTGCGGCACCGGATAGCCGAGCCGCGCGGTCGCCGCCGCCAGCGCCTTTTCAGACGCGGCGGCATTGCCCGTGGCCGCCCAGTCATAATCCTCCAGCTGCAGCACATCGAAGGCCGGCGCCGCCCAGCCTGTCGGCAGGTTGGCGCGCTTCAGTTCGGGCATCGCCGGATCGAGCACGGTCGGCAGATAGGCGAGCAGCAGCACGCGGGCGTCCGGCGCCGCCGCCTTCACCGCATCGCGCAGGGCCAGCGTCGAGGCCGCGAGCAGCGCCCCCGCCGCGTCCAGCACCCCCGGGTTCACCGGCCCGCGCAGGTTCTGCGGCGCCGGGTTGCCCAGCGCCGCCTGCGCCGCCGCGTCGTGGATGCACAGCCGGCCATCGGCCATCACCCACCACCAGGGCTCGCCGATCTGGAACTGCACCGGCAGTCCCGCCGCCTGCGCGATGCCGATAAACGCCAGTGCCACCGCGCGCAGATAGGCCATCGCCCCGCCATGCGCGGGCGACAGCAGCGTCGAAGGCGGGCTCCAACCGGTCAGCGCCGGGCTGCCATCGGCCGCGCGCTGCTTCCAGTCGCCCCACACATGCTGGTCGAGCAGTTCGTAGCTGAGCGACCAGATCACGCCATAGCCGAGCGCCTTTGCGCGTGCCGCGAAATCCGCATGCCATGCCGCGCACGCCCGGTTGAGCGCGCCCCCGGCCAGGCTCACATAGAAGCCGCCGTACAGGCCCTCGAGCCGCAGATAATGGCTCATCCCCACATAATGGAGGATGTCGCCGCGATAGCCGAGCTGCAGCATGTTGCGCAGCAACCGCGCCGGCGCCTGGTTATAGGCGTCGTCATAGCCGGTCGCGATCGACAGCCCATGTTCGGGCACCACCACTTCGCCGATCGCCAGCACCGATCCGGGGCCCTCGCACGCGATATCGGTCAGTTCGACCCAGGCTTCGGCGGGGGCAGACAGCGCGGTCTCGTCGTCCGCGACATAGCCCGGCGGCACCAGCGACACGAACATCCGGTCGATATCGCCCGCCCATACGGGGTCCGCTTCGGACGGCAGCAGGAACCCGCCCTCCACGGTGGCGAAGTCGATCGCCACCGCCGCATCCAGGGGGGTGCCCTGCGCATAGTTCCACAGCCGCACATACCAGGCGCGCGCCGCCCCGCTTTCGTCGCGCCCCTCGATCGTCAGGACGGGACCGTTGACCGCGTCGAGCGGCATCACCCCTGCGGACCGCCAGCGGAACCGCAGCCGGCAGCCGCGGAAATCGCGATCGGTCGCATAGGCGAGCAGCGGATGGTCCCAGCGGTCCTCCGCCTCCCAGATCAGCCCGGCGAGGTCGCCGCGCCGCTGGAAGACCAGGTCCACCCGCAGCGCATCGGGCGCGGTGGTCACCACGCTCGCCATCATCGGCCGCGGGAAATCGACCGTCCAGTAGAGGGGATCGAAACGGGAGAGAACGCCTTCGGCCTGGTCGCGCCGCGCGTCGGCGAGCCACCAGCCCATCAGTCCAGCCCCGCCAGCGCCGCGCGCACCGCGCGGGCCACCTGCCGGCTGGATTGCGCCAGCGCCTGGGGGGCGGTGCCGGCGGCTGCGTTGACGGTGATCGCCACCCGCACGTCGCGCGCGCCGCCCTGCGCCGGCACCGCAACCTGCCCGGCGCTGGTCGGCACGAACAGCTCGGGGCCGCGCTCGCCGACCAGATAGGGCCGCCCCGGGCTCACCGGCCCGCCGGTCGCCCGCCCCGGCAGGCCCAGCAGCCCGCCGAGCAGCGAGGCCAGCCCACGCCCCACGCCGCCGCCACCGCCCAAGGAAGGGATGGCGATGCCGGTGGCCGCCTGCGCGATCTCCTCCATCACCTTGAGCGCGACCGTGGCGAGATCGTCGAAGCCCATCCTGCCCGTCCTTGCGGCGCGCAGCAGCGTCGCCTCGATCGAGCGCCCGGCGCGATCGACACCGCCGGCCAGCGGGCCTTCCAGGCTGCCGCGCATCGCCTCCACGTCGCGCGCGAAGCCGGTGGTGTCGGCGCGCACCGACACCACCAGCCGTTCGATTTCCTCATCCATCGGGGAATTGCTCCTGCAAGCGTGCGATCAGGTCGGGCGTGGGCGGTTCGCCCGCCTCGCCCGCCGCCGCCGTCACCAGCGCCGCCAGTTCGGCCGGGGTCGCGCGCCAGAACCGCTCGGGGCTCCAGCCAAAGGCCAGGCCCGCCAGCCCCGCCAGCCGCCGCGCGGCATCGGCGAAGCGCATCACCGCCCCGCCAGTATCTGGCCGAGCAGCGCCTTCAGCACCGGCGTGGCGGCGGCCAGCCCGGCCTGCGCCACGCCCTCGGCAAAGGCCTCGCGGGTCAGCCCCTCGGGCGGCGTCTTCAGGCAATGCCAGAACAAGGCGACCATCTCGCCCAGCCCCAGCCGCCCGGCCGCCGCGCGCTCGACCAGCGCGAACAACGGCCCCAGCTCGGCCTCGGCGGCGACCAGCGCCTCGAAGCTGGGCCGCAGCACCAGCGCGACGCCGGCCACCCGCAGTTCGGCCTCGCCGCGCACCGGATTGGCCGCGCCGGTCATGCGCTCACCACAGGGCCGGAGCTTTCCAGGCTCAGCGTGTAGCTGCGCTCGCCGTTGAAATCCCCGGCATAGTCGAGCCGGGTGACGAGGAACCTGCCGGTCATCGTCTCGCCGCTCTCGAAGCTCAGCCGATAGTCGTCGAGCGTGCCGGCCAGCGCATTGGCCTTCACCCGCACCTCCGCCGCCGATCCGGTGAACACGCCCGCGGCGGAAACGCTCACCGATCGCACGCCGGCGCCGGACAGCAGCTCGCGCCAGCCGCCCGAATCCTTGCTGGTGATCGCCACCGCCTCGCCGTTCACCGAAAGCTGCGTGGTCCGCAGCCCCGCCACCGTGGCATATACCACCGGCACCGCGCCATTGCCCACCTTGAGCAGAAAGGCACTGCCCTTCTCTGCCGCCATGTTCCGTCTCCTTATGGATTGATGTCGCGCAGCATCCGCACGCGGTGCTCCACCACGGCGGTCAGGTCGGTCGCGTCCTCCGCGACCAGCCGGCTTCGAACGAGCCCGCAGCTCGCCACCCGCCAGCCGCCGCCGAGGTCCGCGGGCATCGCCGCGACCGCCGCCTCGACGAGATCCGCCAGCCCCCGCGCCCGCGCGCGTGCCGTGCCCAGATCCCGCACCAGCACCGCGATCCGCACCTCGCGGCCGTCCTGGTCCTTGGTGCTCCAGTCGGTCAGCACCGGGTCCTCGACCAGCAGATAGGGCCGCGGGGTGCGCGCAGGCGGTGCATCGAAGATGCCGTTCACCTGCGCCACGAGCGCCGCCCGCCCGGCCAGCGCGGCGCGCACCGCGCCGCTGATCGCATCGTGCGGGTTCATCGCAGCAGCCCTCCCAGCCAGCGAAGCGCCGGATCGGCGAGCCAGCGCCGCCACAGCCCCCGCCCGGACAGGATGACCCTGTCCCCGTCCGCCGACACGGAGATGCCGGGCACCCCGTCGCGCACCCGCTCGGCGAGCCGCGCGGCGGTGTCGCCTGCCGCGCGCCCGCCGATCGCATCGGCGCGTGCGTTCAGCTGCTCCAGCATGATCGCCGCACTCCCGCCATCAGCTGCAGCCGCCGCCAGGGCCGCCAGAAAGCGACCACCGCCGCCGGCGGGGCGCCCGGGTCCGCACGCCCCTCGATTAGGTGCGCGGCGAGCAGCACCACGCCCTGCGCCAGCGGCGACGGCAGCTGTTCCCAGCCCGGCGCCGTCCCCGCCGCGAAGGTCACGCGCACGCGCTGGGGCCCGCCGGGCGCCAGCCGCACCCAGCCTTCGCCGCGCGCATCCAGATCGATCGCATAGGCGGCGGCCGGCAGCGGGCTCGCCGCACCGCCCGCATCCACGGCCTCGACCGCGCCGATCGCGGTCACCGGCGCCATCGGCAGCCGCTGCCAGTCGGGCGATCGCGTCAGCCAGGCCTGCCAGTCTCGGGCGATCCAGGCGGTGCCGGTGAAGGCCTCGCCCAGCGTCAGCGCGCTCTGCACCGCCTGGGTCAGCGCGGCGTCGCCCGCGCTTCCCTCGATCCGCAGATAGGCCTTCACCGCCGCGCATGCGCCCGCGATCGCCGCCGCCGGAAAGGGCGGTGCGTCCATCGTCGTTCTCCCCATCTCTGTGGGGCGCGGCACCCCCCGGCGCCGCGCCCGGCCCCGGCTCAGTTGGCGGCGAACTTCAAGAGCTTGATCGCCTCCGAATTGCTCACCATGCCGCCCACCCGCTTGGTCGCGTAGAAATGGACGAAGGGCTTGTTGGAGTAGGGATCGCGCAGGATCTGGGTCTCGCCGCGCTCGGCGATCAGATAGCCCGCCTGGAAATTGCCGAAGGCGATCGACAGGCTGTTCGCGGCGATGTCCGGCATGTCCTCGGCCTCGACCACCGGATAGCCGAGCAACGTCGCCGGCTGGCTGGCCGAAAGCCCCGGCTGCCACAGCATCTCGCCCTGACTGGTCTTGAACTTGCGGATCTTGGCGAGCGTCGCCGAATTCATCACCCAGCTCGCCCCCTGGCGGTACGGCGCGCGCAGCGCCTGCACCAGGTCGATCAGTTTCTCGTCCGGATTGGCCGCAAAGGCGCCCGCCGCACCGCTTGCCAGATATTGCAACGTGCCGAAGGCGCGCGTCGCGTCCGCCGCGGTCGAGGTGGGTGCGGCGAGGAAGCCCTTGGGCTGATTCACGCCCGTGCCGTTCACGAACGCCGTGCCTTCGGACTGCGCGAATTCGCGGGCGATCTCGCCGGCCAGCCAGGCCTCCACGTCGAACAGCGCATCGTCGAGCATCGCCTGGCTCGCCGCCGGATTGGCGTAGAGTTCGCCAAACGGCGGCGCGACTTCGTTGAAGCTCGGCGTCGCGGTGATCGGCCGCGCGGCGGTCTCGGACGCCCAGCCGCTGTCGAAACCGCTGCTCGCCACCAGCTTGCGGTAGCCGCTCGTTCCCACCTTCACCACATTGGCGATCGCGCGAATGGGCGAGATCGCCTGCAGCGTCACGTCGATCTGCGCATCGATCTCGCGCGGCACCGCAAAGCCGCCCTCGGCGCCGCTGGCGCCGGACAGCGCCTTGGTCTCGACCCCGCCGCGCAAATAGCCGTCGAACGCCGCGCTCGCCGCCGGGCGCCCACCCGCCAGCATCGGCCGCACCGGCGGCAGCGTCGCCTGTTCGAAACTCGTCTCCAGATTGTCCATGATCGTCTCCACGCCAGAAAAATGGAAAAAAACTCAGGCGACCGCGTGCACGCGGGCGAGCGGCTGCATCGGCTCGGCCACCAGGCTCACCTCGATCAGCTGGAGCGCGGTCAGCTCGCGGACCCGTCCCGCCCGCGCCGCGCGCACCCGGTAGCCGAAGGAAAGCCCCGCCACCGCGCCGTCCGCGACCAGCGCCGCCAGCCGCGGGTCCTCGACCCGGCCGATCACGCGAAGCCCGCGCGCATCCTCGCCGATCGCCTCGATCGTGCCGACCGGCCTGCCGCCATGCTGCCAGAGCAGCGGCACCGGCCGCACCGGCCCGAAGGCCCCTGCCCGCACCACATCGCCGCCGCGATCGACGGCGTCGAACACCGCGGCATAGCCGGCGAAGCGCACGCTCATTTCAGCCAGCCGGGAAAGCCCAGCCGCATCGCCAGCACCACCAGCACCAGCGCCGCTACGGTGCGGCCCAGCCACTGCATCACCGCCTTGAGCATCGACTTCTTGGCATCCCGCCATGCGCCCAGCAGCTCGCGCAACTCGGCCATGTCCTTGGCGGCGCCCGAATCCTCCAGCCCGAGCCGGGCCAGCGCGCGGTTCGCACCCACCGTGCCCGCCTCCTCGGCGATGGCGCGCAGCGTGGTCAGCTCCGCACCCTCATTCTCGGCCTGCGCGATCAGCTCGGCCAGCATCGATCCGTCGGTCATGGCAACCCCACCAGCTTGCGTTTCTCGTCGTCGGTCAGGAAGGAGGCGGCCGACACCTGCCGCCACAGCCGCTCGCGGTCCTCGGCGAGCACCGTCACGCGGTCGATATCCACGGCCAGCGTCGCCTGCGGAAACCAGGGGGCGAGCCCTTGCGCGATGCCCGCCAGCAGATGGCCGGCCATCGGCAGGATCGTCTGGCGCCACAGCGCGCGATTGGCCTCGCGGTAGTTGGCGTAGGCGGCATCGCCCGGCAGCCCGAGCAGCATCGGCGGCACGCCGAACGCCAGCGCGATCTCCCGCGCCGCCGTCGCCTTCAGCCCCACGAAATCCATGTCGGCGGGGCTGAGGCTCATCGCCTGCCATTTCAGCCCGCCTTCCAGCAGCATCGGCCGCCCGGCATTGACGGCGCCGGCGAACCCGGCCTCCATCTCTTCCTTCAGCCGGGCGAACTGCTCGGGCGCCAGCGCCGATCCGTCGCCGGGATCATAGACCAGCGCCCCGCTCGGCCGCGCGGCATTGTCGAGCAGCGCCTTGTTCCACCGGGTCGCCGCATTGTGGATCGCGATCGCGCCCGCCGCCGCGTCCAGGCAACCCAGGCCATAATGGTCGTCGGCCGGGTGGAAGGCGCGCAGATGCAGGATCTGCGGCCGCCCGCCATCCTCGGCCGCCAGCCGGGTGACGTGCGCGCCCACCCGGTAGCGATAGGCGACCGGCCAGCCATGGGCGTCCGGCTCCACCGTCACCCGCTCGGGCCGCAGCGCATAGAGCGCCTGCAGCTGCCCCGCCCCATCGGTGAGCAGCTGGACATAGCCATTGCCGTGGAGCAGCAGCTGCGCGGTCAGCGTCTCGAGCAGGCGCTGCCCGCCCGACGTCGCCGCGACCAGCGCGACCAGCGCGGGATCGGCCCCCGCGAGCGGCGCCCCGCCCACCGCCTCGGCCACCAGTCGCACGGCGCGCTGGGCGACCGGGTTCTGGCAATAGCCCTCGCGCAGCTGCACCTCGTAGCTGCGCGGCCAGTCGCCCAGGCTGCCCCAGCCGCCGCGCGCCAGCGCCGGCCGCTGCCCTTGCGGCGCGGCCTTCCGCCCGAACCACTTCATCGCGCCAGCTCCGGAACGCTGAGCCTGCCGTCCCGGTCCAGGTCCCGCGCCCAATAGGCGGCCCCGAGCGCGGCGCGCATGCCGTCCCAGAAGCCGCCGGTCAGCGCGGCCGGCGGGAAGGCGCGCTCGACCAGCGCCTGCACCTCGGCGGCATCGAGCAGCCCGTCGCCATCGCGATCGCCCGCCGCCACCGCCACGCCGGCGCCCACCGCCAGCCCGGTCCGCGCATCGAGCGCGCACGCGCTCACCAGCAGGGCGAGCAGCCCCGCTGCCATGCAGTTTCGCATTGGATGTCTCCTGATATCGAGATCTGAGCCCCTCCTCCTTGGAGGAGGGGTTGGGGGTGGAGGGATTCCAGAACCTTGATTGCTCTCTGCGAGACGCAGCCCCACCCCAACCCCTCCCCTGAAGGGGAGGGGCTTGAACCTATGGCCTACACCACCCGCACCGCGGCCCGGCCGCGCCGGCCCAGCATCAGCTCGGTCGCCGCCCAGACCAGCGCATCCGCCCGGTCCGGCGAGCGTCCCGGCCCCTGATAGCCGCCCGCCGCCTGCAGCCCGACCAGTTCCTCTTCCAGCGCCGCGAACACGCCCGCGTGCCACAGCACGCCCTTCTCGTAGAGCAGTGCCACCGGCTCGGCCCGTGCGGCCTTGCCCTTGCTGGCATGGACGAGCCGGATCGGCAGCGCGGTGTCGGCGGCCTTCAGCACGCTTTCGACCATCGCGCCGCCCTGGTTCTTCTCCGCCACCACGCATTCCGCCTCGAATCGGGCAGCACAGTCCGCCACCGCCGCGGCCCAGCCTTCGGGGCTGAGCCCCGCGACGCTCGCATCCGCCAGCACATAGCCATGGCCGTCGGCACCCAGCCCGATCGCAACGATTCCGCAGGCATCGCCCCCGGTCCCCGCCGGCGGGTCGACCCCCACCACCACCCGGCAGAGGACACCCGGCACCGCGCGCCGCTGCCGCGCGATCAGCGCCCGCGGCCACAGCGCGCCGGGCACGTCGTCGATCATCTCGCCGTCCAGTTCCTGCCGCCCCAGCCGCGTGCCCGCATAATCGGCCAGCATCGCCTCGACGAAGCTCGCCGGCAGGTGGAGATTGTCGCGCGTCCGCCCCCGCGTCTCGTGCACGCCGGGCATCGTCATCACCCGCCGCATCAGCTTCACCGGGCGCGGCGTCGTCGTCACCACCACGCGGGGGCGCTCGCCGCGGCGCATCCCCATCATCAGATTGTCCCAGGCGATATCCGCCGCGCCGCCGCGCCATTTGGCGAGTTCGTCGCACCAGGCGAAATCATGCTCGGGTCCGCGCAGTTTCTCGGGTGCCTCGGCCGAATAGACGAACGCCCGCGCGCCCGAGCCAAAGACCAGTTCGCCCCGCGTCGGATGCCACCCGATCGTCTCCAGCTCGCGCGCCGCCGCCAGCAGCCCCGCCGGTCCTTCCACCATCACCCGGCGAACCTCGTCCACGGTGGCGCCGACCAGCGCGATCCGCGCGCTCGGCACATTGCGCGCCATCTCGCTAACCCATTCCGCGCCCGCACGCGTCTTGCCGAAGCCGCGGCCGGCACGGATCAGCCATATCCGCCAGTCGCCCTCGGGCCAGAACTGGCCGTCATGCGCCCAGCGCCACCACGCCTCGTTGAAGAAGCGAACGTGCGACCGCGGCATCTCCCGGATGATCTGCATCCGCGCGTCCCGCGGCGCCAGGGCCAGCTGGGCGAGCGCATCCTCGGCACCGACCGGGCTCATCGCTGCTCCCCGCGCTCCTCGGCGAGCCGCTTGGCCAGCACATCGAGCTTCTTGTTCAGCGCCGCCTCGGCCTCCTCGCGGGTGACCCGGACCACCGGCCCGCGCGGCGTCGGTGCCCGGTTTTCCACCGTCGCGCGGTGCAGGCGCAGCAGCTCCATCGCCATCTTGGGATCGAACGTGCCGGTCGCCGGCGGCACTTCGTCGATGCCGTCCTCCTCGAACGGGTGCGGCGTCGCAAGCTGGGCGAGCAGCTGCTCCTCGAGCCGCTCATAGCCAATGAGAATGGCCGCCCGCCACGCGCCGGCGAACACCGGATTCTCGCGACGGCGACGATAGGCGGAGCGATGATCCACCTTGGCGTGCTTGCACGACCGGACCACGTTGCAGGTGGCCGCCAGCATGTCCAGAAATGCGCGCTCCTGCTTTTCGCTCCACGCATGGGCCGGCAGCTTGCGCTTCTGCAGGCGACGATTGGCCCCCTTGCCGATCACGTCCGTCATGGCACCCCTTCCGAAAACGCGAACGGGCCGCGGCACCTGTGTGCCCGACCCGTTCCCACCGAGCCGCTCTCGGCGACTCGCAATTCTTCAGCGTTCCCGTTTTGTGCCATACCATCGTGACGATGTCAAGCACATTTAACCAGGTAGGTTAGCGACTAGATGGGTTGCATCCCGAAACGGGTATTCGGGAATAGTACGGAGCCGAAACTACTGCACTGCAGTAAACAATCGTTTGCGGACTCTTTCGCCGCAAGGATCGTGCATCGGGCGACAGTTCCGCACGACGAATATTTCCGCTTCATCGAAGTATCCGGGAAATCCCCTATGGTGGTCGGAAGTTAACCATCTTGCACCGCAGCAATCCGCCCAATAAGCGCCGCGATGCCCGAGCTGTATCCCGGTGCCCCCGCACAACAGTATCGCGTTCCCAATGCGCCGAGAGAGAGGACGGCGCATGCGGAGATCGGAGCTCCCGGCCTTCATCGTTGCCCAGACTGGCGGTGCGTCACGTGCGTGACGGGCCCGCTCGCTGGCGTTTCGGAGACGTGCTTTGCCGATTTTCAGGGTTTCTTCGCCCATTACCATGTCCTCGTTTGTCCGCCCGCTGCGCCGCACGCTGCGGCGTCGCCCCGCGCGGCCCCCGCATCCGCGCCGCCCGACCGGCCAGGCCGGCCTCGCGCCGGCGCCGATCAGCAGCGGCTTCCGCTATCCGGTCCACCGCACCGCGCTGGGGCCGGTGCGCCCGATCCTGCTGCTCATCATCGTCGGTGCCACCGTTGTCGCCGCGCTGCTGTGGAGTGCGGGAGAGCAGATGCTGTCCCAGGCCCGGGCCGACGCGCTGGCCGCCGCCACCCGCGAAAACGCCAACCGCGCGATCGCCTATCAGCAGTTCGTCGCCCGCACGCTCGACAGCGCCCGGCTGGCGATCGACCATTATGCCGATCGCTTCGCCACGCTGGCGCCTGCGACCGGCCCGGCCGCGCCCCCGCGACGGCTGGAGGACCCGATCGCCGGCAACCGGCTCTTCGCCTCGGTCGCCGTCCTCGATGCGCGCGGCGTGGTGCGCTGGGCTTCGGTCCCCGGCCTGCCGCCGCTCGACCTCGCCCGCAACCCCGCCTTCGGCCGGCTGCGCGACGATCGGTCGAACCGGATCGCGATCAGCGCGGCGGAGATCAGCCGGTTCGTGCCGCGCCCGCTGGTCTCGGTCTCCCGCGCCATCCGCGATGCGAACGGCACCTTCCGCGGCGCGGTGGTGGTGCGCATCCCGGTCGAGCGCTTCGTCGATTTCAACCAGCGCGCCGTCACCCGCCCGCTCGACGTGATCTCGGTCATCCGGCTGGATGGCGTCACTCTGGCCCGCCGCACCGGCGCCCGGATCAGCTATGGTGACAGCGTTGCCGGAATGCTGCCGATGCGCCAGCAGCTGGCCCATCCCGACGGCACCTATATCGGCCCCAGCGCCTATAGCGGCATCCGCCGCATCTTCAGCCACCGGCGACTTGCCGAATATGGCATCTTCGTCACCAGCGGCATCGCCGAGCGCGACGTGCTCGCCGCCGAGGACGGTCGCGTCGCCCGGGTACGGGGGATGACGACGGCGATCACGCTCGCCATCGCGCTGTTCGCGGGATTGGCGATCCACGCACTGCTCCGCCGCGACAAGGCCGCCCGCGACCTCGCCGGCACCAACGACCGGCTGCACGAGGCGCAGCGGATCGGCGGCATCGGCGACTGGGAATATGATTGCGCCGGCGATCGGCTGGTCCTCTCCGACCAGCTCTGCCGGATGTACGATCGCGCGCCCGACGACGACATGGTGGGCGGCCGCACCGCGCTGGCGCTGCTCCCCCGCGAGGATCGACGCCGGTTGCTGGCGGCGGTGCGCGGCGCCATCGCCGGCAAGCGTCCGCAAAGCTGCGACGTGGTGGCGCGGACCGGTCGGCGGCATCGCTCGCACCGCCGCATCCGCATCGTGCCGATCGTGGAGGCGGACGGTTCGGTCCGTTCGCTGATCGGCACGGATCAGGACGTGAGCGCCGAAAAGGCCCATGCCGCCCTCCGCGAGGAAGTTGCCCACGGCGCCCGCGTCCAGGCGATGAACATCATGGCGGAGACGATCGCGCATGAGATCGCCCAGCCGCTCACCGCCGCGTCCAACTATATCGCGGCGGTACAGCTCGGCAGCGCCGCGACCGCCCACCAGGCCGATCTGCTCGGCAAGGCCAGGGCGCAGATCGTCCTCGCGCAGGGCATCATGCAGCGGGCACGCGACATGGCCGCCAATCGGCGCAGCGACGGCGCGGCGCGCGTTGCCGAGGCGGTGGACGATGCGCTGGCCTTGCTCCACGCCTCCACCCCCGGCTGCCCGGCGACATTCGCGGTGAAGCTCGATCCCGAAGCGGCCTGGGTCGCGGCGGACAAGGTGCAGGTCCAGCAGGTGCTGCTCAACCTGCTGCGCAACGCGGTGCAGGCGGTGCGCAGCCACCCCGCCGGCCACATCGTCATCGCCAGCGCGGCCCAGCCGGACGGCACCGTCCAGCTGACCGTGACGGACAACGGCCCCGGCATCGGCGCGCCGGAGGAGGTCTTCTTGCCCTTCGTCTCCTCGCGGCCTGCCTCCGGCCTGGGCCTTGGGCTGTCGATCTGCCGGACGATCGTCGAATCCTATGGCGGTCGGATCCATGCCGAGGCCGGGGTCGCCCGGGGCGCGCGGCTGTGCTTCACCCTCCCCGCGCTGGCCGCGCCGGAACGCGCCATCGAGCCGGCCTGAGCCCGGCTTAGCGGAGCGCGGCCACCGCGTTGCGCCACGCGGCACGCTCGGCCGGTCGGTCCTCGATCAGCACGGGCGTGCCCAGCATCCCGCCGGCCAGATCCGCCTCGATCGCGAACAGCCCCTCGAACGTCGCATTCCCGCTCAGCATCACCCGCCGGTCCGCCTCGGCCTGGCCACGGACCATGCCGCCGCGGTTGAACACCTCGATCGGGGTGCCGAACGGCACGCGGCCGGTCAGCGCCGCGCTGAGCACCGATCCGGCCATCGCGCTGCCGCAGCTGTCGGTCAGGCCCACGCCGCGCTCGAAGGTGCGGACGAACAGGCTTTGGGGGCCGCGCTGCTCGACGAACGATACGTTGCCGCGCGCCGGCAGCAGCGCCGGGCGGCCCTCGCACCAGGTCCCCAGCGCGACCAGCTCGTCCTCGTCGACCGCATCGACGAAGGTGACGAGATGGGGGTTGGGCATCGCCACCGCGGTGAAACGGCGCGGGTTGGGCAGGCCCTCGATGCGCGCGTCGATCACCGCTTCCGGCGCGCCGACCAGCCCGACATCGGCGGCGCGGGTCGAATTGGGGCCCACCAGGGTGCGGATCGTCACGACGCCGGGGGCGATTTCGGGGTCGCGGGCAACGCTGGCGGAGCTGGTCTTCAGCTTCACCTGCGCCGCGTCCAGCCCCAGCACGTCGAAGCCCAGCCGCGCGGTGCAGCGCAGGCCGTTGAGGCAGGTCTCCGCCTCCGATCCGTCCGAGTTCCACATCCGCATGCCGAAGGCGTGGGCGTCGTCGCCCGGCACCAGCGCGAGCAGGCCGTCACCGCCCACCGGCCCGCCGCGGTCGGCGAGCAGACGGGCGAGGATGGCCCATTCGGGCTCGGTCAGGGTCAGCGCACGAGCGTCGATCAGCGGGAAGTCGTTGCCCGAGCCGTGGCACTTGAGGAATTGGATGCGCATGGCCGCCCATCTAGGCGGTGGCGGGCGCCTTGGCTACCGGCCCGCCCATCGCTTTCACCTGCGCGTGATCGCGCGCGTGGATCGCGTCGATATAGGCGGCCGTGCGCGGGTAGCGGGCGGAATCGACGCACACGCCGATGCAGCCGAGCGTCGCCAGCGGGCTGGCGACGGCGATGTCGGCCAGGGTCAGCCGGTCCTCCACCAGGAAGCCGCTGTCGGGGATGGTCCGCTCCAGATAGTCGAGGATCGGGGGCAGCTGCTGATGCTCGGCCTGGTCGGCCGCATCATGATCGCACGGCGACTGCATCACCCGCGGCTTCACGAAGCGGTTCCCTAAAATCGCCGAGCCCTCCGCCATCATCACCGTATCCGCCAGTTCGTCGAACCAGATGGTGCGGGCGCGCGCCTCGGCGGCCAGCGGAATCAGGTTGGGCTCGGGATATTCTGCCTCGAGATTAGGTGACGATCGCGGTCGAATCCGCAATCGCGAAGTCGCCGTCTAAAAATCCCGGCATCTTGCCGAACGGACTGATCGCGCGAAACTCGGGATCGGAACTGCTGGGTCCGGCATGGCCGATTTTCCGCCCCGTCGCGCGCCGTTCACGCGACATTGCCCGCCAGACGTGCAAGGCTGCGCACGATGAGCTTTTATCTGTTCTTGGTGCTGGCCTGCGGCGTCACAGCGGCGTTCGCGGTGCTCAAGCGCCGCATCGATCAGCTCGAACGCGAGTTGGAGGTCCTGCAGGAGCGGCTCGATCGGCTGTCCCCGGCAGCAGCCGCATCGCAGGCGCGCACACCTGCCCAGCTCCGAACCGCCGCCGAGGAGCACCCGCCGCGAACGGCTCCGGCAGAGCCGCCGCCCGCGCCTCCGGTGGAGCCTGCAGCCCGATTCGAGCTGCCGAAGCTCAATATCGAAACGTTGGTCGGCGGACGGCTGCCGATCTGGATCGGCGGCGTGGCGCTGGTGCTCGCCGGTTTCTTCCTCGTCCGCTACTCGATCGAGCAGGGTCTGCTGGGCCCCGCCGCCCGCACGGGCATCGCGGCGCTGTTCGGTCTCGCGCTTGTCGGCGTGAGCGAAGTCGTTCGCCGCCTGCCCGCAACCCGGGATGATGCGCGGCTCGGGCAGGCACTGGCCGGAGCCGGCATCGCCAGCCTGTACGGCACGCTCTACATGGCCGCTGCGCTGTACCACCTGATCCAGCCGCTCCCCGCCTTTGCTGCTGTCGTCCTGGTCACGCTGGGAGCCATGGGCCTCGCGCTCCGACATGGACCGCCCACCGCGATCATGGCCCTCGCCGGCGGCTTCCTCGCACCCCTTCTGGCAGGGTTCGATGCCGCCGGCATCGCGCCACTGCTCGTCTATCTCGGCCTGTTCGTGGCCGCTCTGTTCGGCCTTGCCGTCCATCGCCGCTGGGGCTGGCTGGCGCTGGCGGCGAGCATCGCGGGACTGGCCTGGACGCAGTTCCTGATCGCGGTGCTCGGCGGGCGCGGCAACCTCCCGGCGATCGGCCTCTACACAATGCTGCTGGCGGGAGGCGCGAGCGCCGCGCTTCCGGCTGCCGGTATTCGCAACCGCTGGCTGCGGCTCGTCCCGCTGCTCGTCGGGCTGCTCCAGCTGGTGGCGATCGCGCCGGGCCTCGAGTTCGGCCCGCTCGCCTGGAGCTTCTACCTCGTTCTCGCTGCCGCGACGCTGATGCTGTCGTGGCGCGACCCGGTCTATCTGCCCGGCGCCCTCGCCAGCGCCGTGCTCGTGCTGGTGCTGGAGGCGCTGGCACTTGCCTCGACCCACCGCGGCACGACACCGGAAGCGGCGATCGTCGCGACGCTGCTGTTCGGCGGTGCAGGCCAGTGGTTCTGGGCGCGCGGCCGCAGCTGGGTGACGCTGGCGCTGCTCGGCGCGGGAGGCCCGGTGCTCGTCGCCCATGGCTTCGCCGCCGACCTGCTGCCGGACACGGTCTGGGGCCTGGCCGAAGCGCTGACCGCCGCCGCATGCGCCCGAATTGCCTGGCAGCTGCGCAGCGAGTCCGACGATCCCGCCCTGCCGGGCGCGACCCTGGCGACAGCCGTCTTGGCCACGGTCGCGCTGGCGCAGGTCGTGCCCGCGGGCTGGCTGTCGCTGCCATTGGCACTCGCCTTGGGGGCGCTCGCACTCTGGGCACGGCGCTGTCGCGCGCCGCGGCTGTTCGCGCTGCCGGTCCTGCCCTTGGCCACGGCATTGATCGCCGCCGCCCCGCAGCTCGCGGCACTGGCCGATGCCATCGGGACGTCGCTGGCGGGGGCGCATCTTCCCTTCACCCGGCTGCCGCCCCTTGCCGACCTGCTGCGGACGCTGGCCCTGCCCGTTGCCGTAGCCCTCGCCGTCCTTGCCGACCCGCACGGATTCGGCCGCTTCCGGCGCGGCGCGGCGACCCTCGCCGGCACCGCTGGCGTGCTGCTTCTCTATACGCTCGCCAAGCAGCTGCTGGCGATAACGACGCCGGAGCGATTCCTCGCTTGGGGCTTCGCCGAGCGGGCAGCGCTGACCCAGATGGTCCTCGGCGCAGGCTGGGCGCTGCTGCGGGCAGGCCGCCTGCCGCTGCTCGGCCGGGCCCTCCTCCTCCTCGGCCTTGGCCGTCTCGCCTGGTTCGACCTGCTGATACTCAACCCCGCGATCGAAGCGCAGGCGGCAGGACCGCTGTTCGCGCTGCACCTCGCCCTTACCGCCTTCTGGTGCTGGACGTTGCCCCGGCTGCGCGTGCCCGCCGCCCTGCTCAGCATCGCCGCCCTGCTCGCCGCGGCTCGCTGGCTGACGCACGGCACGCTGCTCACCGGGCCGGTAGGCAGCTTCGAGAATGGCGGCTATTCGGCAGCGCTGCTTGTGCTGGCGCTGTTCTGGCTGTGGCGCGGGATCGCCGGCGGCGCGCACTACCTGCGCCTCGCCGGGCTTGGCCTGCTGACCATCGCCACCTTCAAGGTGTTCCTGATCGACGCCGCCGCGCTTGACGGGCTGCTCCGCATCCTGTCGTTCCTGGGGCTGGGCGTGGCGCTGATCGCGATCGGCTGGGCCTATGGCCGCTTCCTCGCCCGTCCGGCCCCGCCAGCGGAGCCGCCGCCACTCAGCTGAGCCGGTAATGATCGGCGACCCGGTCGAGCGCGAGGCAAAGGACCAGCTTGCCCGCGCGCGCCGGCCAGCCGAGCTCCTTTTCGGCGGCGCTCAGGCCCTCGCCCGCGCACACCACGCGCCAAAGGATGTCGGAAAGGCCCCCGCCCGCCGCCGCGATCGCCGCATCGAAGCGGCGCTTGGCCGCGATCTGCGCCATGGTCGGGTCCATCGGCTCCGGCGCAGCGCGGCGGCCGCCCTCGCGCGGCGCCGGGCCCCAGCGCATCGTCACGCGCGGGCCAAGCGACGCCGTCTCATAGTCGCCGCGCAGCCGCTCGCCCGCCTCATATTGCCGCGCATCGACATGCCCGCGCGCGCGCAACCACGCGAGCGGGGACTCCGCAAGGTTTACGGTGACGCTCCGTGCCCGCGCCATCGGCCGCTCCACCCGGTCCTGCATCGCATCGGCCTCCTTATGTTCCGCTACTGATCTCCCTTGCCACCGCGGCGCATCTGTAGGAAAGTAGAAAACCGATTTGGTTAGGAGCTGGACATGATCACCGCCATCCGCGAAGTCCGCCGCGCCAAGGGCCTGACGCTGGACGATGTCGCCCGTCGCTGCGTGCCGCCGACGACCGCACAGACGATCGGCCGCCTCGAAACAGGTACCCGTACCGTCTCCGTCGCCTGGCTAAACCGCATCGCTGCGGCGCTGGAGGTGGATGCTGCCGATCTCGTACAACTCCCCGATCGCCCCGACATTCCCGTCGCCGCGGTACTCGAAGCGGACGGCGCCCATGCCCCCCGCCGCCCGGCGACCCTGGTGGCGCCGCGCCCCGAAGCCGGCACCGTGGCGATCGCGGTCGAGGCGAGCATCGGCGAGTATCGCAGCGGCGACGCAATCTGGTGCGAGCGGCTGCCCCCTGCCGAGTTCGGCCGCGCGCTCAACCGCGACGTGCTGGTGCCGCGCCCGGCGGGCCGCTTTCTGTTCGGCCGCCTGATCGGGCGCGAAGGCGACCGGCTGCAATTGCTACCGCCCGGCGCCGGAGGCCGCCAACAGGTGGTGACCGATCCCGCCTGGATCGCGGTCGCGGTGCGGCTGGTGCGCGCGCTATAGGCATTGTTACGCCCTTGCCCGCGGCCTCGGTTCCGCGCAAAATGCTGTGCAACAGGAGGGAAGAAGACCATGAAGAGACTGGCTCTCATTGCATCCGCAGCGATCCTCGCCGCGGCCGGCCCCGCGCTGGCCGAAGACTGGGATTTCATGCTCACCAACCACACCGGCAAGCTGATCGAGAAGATCGAGGTCGCGCCGACCGGTTCCGGCAACTGGGCCGCGAACAAGTTCGATCCCGAGCTGAACAAGGACGGCAAGGTCAAGCCGGGTGGCAAGACCACGGTGCATTTCGACAAGGCGGCAAGCGCCTGCAAGTTCGACGTCCGCGCCACCTTCGAGGACAAGACGAACGCGGTCTGGCCGAACATCAATCTGTGCGACAACAGCTATGTCACCGTCGCCTTCACCGGCGAGAAGCCGACGTTTAAGGCGAACTGACCGGGCGCGCCGGGCGGCCCCTGCGGCTGCCCGGCCCCAAGCCGGGCCAAACCGGCTGAAAGCAATTCTTCGTTCTCCTAGCGCCGCGCTAGGATATTTTGGCAGCTCGACAAGGAGCTGCCCGCGCATGGCCATCGCCGCCCCACCCCGTTTTCGTTTTCCCTTCGCCTGGCAGGTGTTGCTGGGCATGGCCGCCGGTCTCGCGCTCGGCTTCGTCGTCCGCGCGACCGGACAGGCGGCGCTGGGCGAGACGCTGCACACCATAGGCCAGATCTTCGTCCAGCTGCTCAAGGCGCTCGTGCCGCCGCTCGTCTTCACCGCCATCGTCGCGTCGATCGCGGCGCTGCGCGATCTCGAAAACGCGGCCAAGCTCGTCGCCCGCACGCTGTTCTGGTTTGCTGCCACGGCTCTGATCGCGGTGCTGATCGGCATCGCGCTCGGCCTGCTGCTCCAGCCCGGCCTCCATGCCGGCGTCGCCGCAACCGCGGCCAAGGCGCCGGGGAGCACCGGCTCCTGGCTCGATTTCCTGAAAGGCGTGGTGCCGGCCAACTTCCTCGGCCTCACCGCCTCGACCAGCCTCAAGGACGGCGCGGCGAGCACCGCCCTGTCGTTCAACGTCCTCCAGATCATCGTCGCCGCCATCGCGATCGGTGCGGCGGCGGTGCGGGTGGGCGAGGCGGGCAGCGCCTTCCTCCAGTTCAACGCCTCTGCGCTTGTGATCTTCCGCCGGCTGCTGCGCTGGGTGATCGCCCTCACGCCGATCGGCACCGCCGCGCTGATCGGCGACGCGGTGGTCCGCTATGGCTGGGATGCACTCTCGGCGCTCGGTGCCTATGCGGTCGCCATCTATATCGGCCTCGCACTGGTGCTGCTGGTCGTCTACCCGGCCCTGCTCGTCGCCAACGGCCTCAACCCCTTGCGCTTCTTCGCCACCGCCTGGCCGGCGATCCAGCTCGGCTTCGTCTCGCGCTCGTCGGTCGGCACGCTGCCGGTGACCGAGGAGGTGGTCGAGCGGCTCGGCGTGCCCGCCGCCTATGCGGCCTTTGCGGTGCCGCTGGGGGCGACCACCAAGATGGATGGCTGCGCGGCGATCTACCCCGCTATTTCGGCGATCTTCGTCGCCCAGTTCTTCGGCGTGCCGCTGCACCTGGCGGACTATGGCCTGATCGCTTTCGTCGCCGTGGTCGGCTCGGCCGCGACCGCGGGACTCACGGGCGCCACGGTGATGCTGACCCTCACCCTCTCGACCCTGGGCCTGCCGCTCGAAGGTGCGGGACTCCTGCTGGCGATCGACCCGATCCTCGACATGGGCCGCACCGCGGTGAACGTTGCCGGCCAGGCACTGGTGCCGACCATCGTCGCGCGCCAGAGTGGCCTGCTCGCCTCCGATGCGCTCGGCACCCCGGCCCATGCTGCCACGGCCTGACGCGATGGTGTCCGGTCATCCGTTCGCCGGCGAGATTGCGGATGCGGTCTCGGCGCTCAACACGGTTCGCTCCGCCTGGCGCGAGCGGCGGGCCGAGCATCGCGGCCTGTCGCGCTTTCCCGCGCCGACCGAGCTTGCCCGCTTTGTCGAGCATGTCGCCGCCGCCCTGTTCCCTACCCGCCTCGGCGGCTTTCGCGGCGGCATTGCCCGCGAGGATGATTTCGTCGCGGAGCAGCTCGGCCAGGCCCTTGCCATCCTGCGCGAGCAGCTCGCCGCCGAATTTGACTATTGGCAGCTTCACAGCACCACCCCGTTCGAGAGCGACCAGCCCGACCTGCTCGTCCGCCTGTTCGCCGCCGCCCTTCCGGAGATCCGCACCCTGCTCGACGAGGATGTCGACGCCGCGTTCGTCGGCGACCCCGCCGCGCGGAGCGTCGACGAGATCCTGATCAGCTATCCCGGCGCGCTGGCGATCCTCCATTATCGCATCGCCCACCAGCTGCACGGACTGGGGGCGGTGATCGTCGCGCGGATCCTGTCCGAGCTCGCCAATGCCCGCACCGGCATCGACATCCACCCCGCCGCAACCATCGGGCCCAGCTTCTTCATCGACCATGGCACCGGCGTGGTGATCGGCGAGACGACGATCATCGGCCGCAACGTGCGGCTCTACCAGCATGTCACGCTCGGCGCGCGCAGCCCGCTGGGGTTGGCACCGGCGGGGCCGCGCAGCCGCTATGCCCGCCACCCGATCATCGAGGATGACGTGATCATCTATGCCGGTGCCACGATCCTAGGCCGGGTCACGATCGGGCGGGGCAGCACGATCGGCGGCAATGTCTGGCTGCTGGACGACGTGCCGCCGCACAGCGTACTGGTCCAGCCCGCCGCGGTCCCGCTCCATGGCGACGCGCAGAACAACATGACAGCAAGGCTGGCGGCGCATCGGGATTGAGGCGATGCGGACTTGGAGTGCTTCAATGCTCTAAACAGCAGCGGCATGAATGGCGGCGAGAGGTTCGTTAGCGACGTCGCAAGACCAAGCGGATCACCAGAGGGATGAAGCGGCCCAAGGCTGTAGCCGCGGCCCCGATGACCGCGAGATCAAGGGCGAGTGACCAGAGGGAACCGCCACGCCCAAGTTCCAGCCTCTCGCCCGATGAAACTTCATGGTGCCGGGGTGGAATGCATGCCCAAGGTCTGCAACGAAAGAATAGAGGCCACCGTTGCCCCTTCCTATCCCCGCCGCCGCGCCAGTTCGGCCATCAGCCGGTCGAAGCGCTGCTCCACCGCCGCCAGTCCTAGGGTGCCGCCGTTGATCGCCCGGCGATCGTCGGTCAGCCCGGGGGTCGCGGCATAGCGGTCGAGATCGTTGGTCTTCCAGAACCAGCCTGCCCCCAGGCAGCCGCCCTCGGGCGTGCGCAGGAAGTCCGGGACCTGCTCCACCGGCAGGTTCACCGACTCGCCGAACCGAATGCAATTGGCGCGGCCGGTCAGCTGCTTGGGACCGTAGCCGCGGAAGCGCCAGCCATCGCCGGGCTCGATATTGCCGAGATTTATGCGCCCCCAGTCGCCGCCATATACAAGGTTGGCAATCGCTTCCTGGCGGGCAAGCGGCAGGCTGCGCTCGCCTGGCTTGCGGCCCAGCCGACGCGCGTCCGCTTCGCTGATCCGGGTTCGTCGGAACGTGGTCAGCAGGCCTTCCACGCTGTAGTTCAGGCTTTCGGCAAGCCGGGTCAGCCCCGCGCTTTCCACGCCGATATTGGCGAGGAAGCTGCAAATCTCCCGGTCCGTGTCGATACCGTAACGCCGGCAGGCACGCTGCATCGGCGCGACCCAGACGGCCAGCGCCTCCGGCACACTTTCGGGGAAGGCAAGCTTGAGAAAGGCCAGGTCGATCTGGTCGGTCAGCGATGGCCCTGCGGGCGGCGGCCCCGGCGCTGCTCCTACACCCCGTACCACCGCCTCCATGTCGGGCCGGGGCTGGTCCAGCATCTCCCAGCTGCGCGGGCCGACGATGCCGTCCGGCACCAGCCCGTGCTGTCGCTGCCAGGCACGCACCCGCGCCTCGGTCACGCCGCCGAAGATGCCGTCGGGCGTCAGCCCCAGGGCGTGTTGCAACTGCTGCACGGGCGCGCCGCGCATGCCCCGCCGCAGCGTCGGCCGCCCCTGATCGTCGACCAGAGCGATCGGCGGCGGCGGCGAGCGGCCGGACAGCAATGCCTGCACCTCGGCGCGGAAGCGGGCCATGTCGAACAAGGGATCGGGCTTTCGCCCGGGCGCCCATTCCTTGTGGCCGCAGCACATGTTCGCGCCCGCGCCGATATGCTTCAGGATTGCCGCGACGCCGCGCTGATACGCCTCCATCTGCACGTCCGGCCAAAGATCCTCCGGCCGGCCGCCATTCTCCGCCTCGATCCCGATGAAGCTGCGATTGCCGGTGGTAACCCCTTCCCACCGGCCGGGACCGGCATGGTTGGCGCGCCCCGCGGCCACGACATAATAGGTGCCGTCGCGCCCCAGCCCGAGCTGGCACAGCGGCCCCGCCAAGTCCGCCCGCCCATGTACCAGCGTATCGAGCGTAGGCATGTTGCCGCCCGCGATCGTGCCGGTGTGGTGGCACATCACGCCCAGTACCGGGCCCATCTCGCCGCGTCCGCGCGTCCGCCAATCGGGCACTTCGGCAACCCGCAGACCGGCACGCTCCAGCACCTCGGGCAGCCAGATCAGGGTGTAGGTCATCGCGTCGGCTCCTCCGGCGCGGGCGCCACCCCGCCGGAGGCGGGCGGCAGCATCGCATCGGGCGTCAGTTCCGCCTCGGTAAGGGACGTGTCGGCAAGGCAGCCATCGCCATGCGTTTCGCCGGCATCCGCCTCGGCACTGCCGTCAGCCTCGGGGGCGGGAGCGGCGGGCGGCGGATCGGCAGCCGCGACCGCGGCGCCACCTGCCGCCGCCGGCGTGCCGGCAACCGGCGGCGGGAGGTCCGCACGGGCTTCCGCCTTGGCGAGCAAGTCGGGGACCAGCCGCTCGCTGAAACCGGCGAGGAACCCTGCCAGGCCGATATACAGCGCATCCGACGCCGCCGTGGCACTGCCGGCGATCGCCAATTGTACGACACCCGACCGCAGCAGCGCGACGAAGACGGTCCCGGCAATGATGGCGATGGTCACGCGGAGCGCCGCATCGAGGGCGTTCGCCCGGCGGTTGAGATCCGGCAATACGGTGCGCCCGCGGATCGCCAGCGCGATCGAGAAGAAGCCGCCCAGCGCGCCGCCCATGCCGCCGCGCCACAGGTCCGGCGCATGTTCGAAGCAACGCGGGTCGACCGCCGTCAGGCACCCGCCCCGCCCTTGAAAGGCCGCCACCAGGCTCGCCAGCGAGACGAAGACCAGCGCGGCCGCGGCCGCAACCAGGAGATACTGGAAGCGCGCCCAGCCGACCCGCTCCGCCAGCACGTCCGCCCGGATCCCCTCCAGCACCGCCTGCGCGCTGGCCCGGTCGCCTTCGAGCGCCACTACCAGCGCATCCGCGACGCGCCGGTCGTAGCGGGCGGCGCGCGCCCGCAAGCCCCGGCCACTCCCCTCGCCCGCCAACTGCCGCAGCCACCCCGCCGGGCGAATCGGTGCCTCGCGCCAGCCATCGACCAGGCCGTTCAGTTCCCCGCGCAGCGGCGCCAGAGGTGCGAGCGCCTTGCGTTGCGCATCGGCCTTGTCCGGCGCATCGGCGAAATGGATGGTGACCCGTTCGCGCGTGCGGTACACGGCATAGTCGGGCAGCTTGCGCGCATAGAATTGCAGTACCTCGACACCTGCCGAGTCGCGTTCGCCCCGCGCAAGATCCGCGACGTTCACGCCGCCGCCCTCGTTCGGGCGGCGTCCTGCACGACGAATGAATCGATACATTCCATGCCAACGCTCCCCCGCCAGCAGATATACAGACTATCCCCGCGGACGATGCTGCGCGCGACTCATGCGATATCTGAAGCCCCTGCGCACAAGTCTTGCACAGTGCAGCTATTCGTCAACCGGAATGCTTGGCATATCGTGGGCGGCACCATATCTGCACGGCCGAATGATGCGCGATCACCTTCGCCGACATCTTGCGACCCTTCGCAGGCGCTGGATATTTTCTTCAGGTTCGCGATCGCGCAAGCCGCCTGCCGCTGCGCAGGCAACGATCGACCCAAGCGCAATCATATCCGCTTCGGAAGGAAATGGTGGGCGGTGACGGGCTCGAACCGCCGACCCTCTCGGTGTAAACGAGATGCTCTACCAACTGAGCTAACCGCCCGGTCGCCCGGAGAGCGCGGATTTACGCGATTTTCTCGGCTGGTCAACTGGCGATTTGCGGAACAGAGGGGATACGAGCGGCATGCTTCGGGACGGGGCGTCCCGAACTATTCCCGAACTATCCCCGAACCGAAACCGCCCCTCAGTGGCTGCCGCGCGCCAGATCGGCCGAAGCGTGCGCGACCTGGTCGCCGATGATCTCGAAAAGCGCCGCCAGATCCTCGCGGGCGATCTCGACAACGTCTCGAGCGGTGTCGACCGGGCCATCATGCGCCAGCGCGCGCAGGCCATCGACCGCGCGGCCGAGGCGATAGAGCCGCACGCGGGGATCTGCGGCGAAATCTGTTTCAAAGCCGGCGGCGGTTCGGCTAGTTTCGGTATTAGCTTGGGCCATGGGGAGGCTTCCCTCGGTTCGAGTTAGGCCCGGCGCGGTGGTAGGACACCGCGTCGGGCTGCCAAATGTAATTACATGCAGCTTGCATCATGTCAACACATGCAATACGCTCGCTCGCATGCCTCTACATCACGATAAAGTGTTCCAGATGCGCGCCTCGGAAGAGTGGCTCGCCATGCTCGACAACTGGCGAAGGAGCCAACCGTCGATCCCATCTCGCGCCGAGGCGATCCGCCAGCTGGTCGCGATCGCCCTCGCGGCCGAAGCGCCGCCGGCAAAGCCTCCCGAGTGACAGGTCCGAAGCCGTTGTCATTATGACAACGGCTTTCGCTCCCCCCTCCAGCCGTCATCACTATGATGACGGCTTTGCCAACGCTCCCGCCGAGCCGTGGCCCTAGGGGCTACGGCTTCTATCCAGACACATGAGGAGTTCTGAGAATGGCAAGCAAATCAGCCACTCAACGGGCAGAGGTGATGTTCGTTGATGCCGGCAGCACCCGAGTGCCGACCTTCATGCACGAGGACGTGGCATATGTCCCGATGCGTCCGTTCTGCGAGGGGATCGGCATGGACTGGCCGAGTGCTCGCCGGAATATTATGAGAGATCAGATACTTGCAAAAGCCGTGGTCATAATGACCACGGCTTTGTCGAACGGCCAGGCTCAAGTCTGCCTGCCACTCATGTTTTTCCACGGTTGGCTGTTCCGCCAGAACCTCAATAAGGTGGCCGAAAGCGCCCGCCCACACATCGAGAACCTGCAGCTCGAAGGTTATGCGGTGCTCGATTCCTACTGGCGAAAAGGCGTCGCGGTGAACCCGCGGATCCACGTCATTCCGGACGACGAGCCCTGGCAGAAGGGCGGTTCGGGGCAGAGCCTGTGCGAGCGCTTCATTGAGGAGCGCGCAAGATGGGAGCGAGAGAAGGGGCGAACCCTTGAGAACGTCGCCACGTTCTCCAAGCATAAATTGCGCCAACTGGAAAAGCATGAGGACGCGCTTAGGAAAAGTGATGTTATTCACTCGCTGGAGATCGTAGGCATGGACGTGCGCTATATTTACTTCGGCGAGCGGACACTTACCGAAGCTGAGCGCGCAATTCGGGACGCCTATCGCTTGGGCACGGAAGAAGATCGTGCCGCGATCCGTCGACATGCCGAGGCGGTGCGCATCCAGCGCCAGCCCGAGGGCTGGGACCCGCTCGATACGCGCGAACCGGGGCTCTATGTCGGGGTCGACAGCGTTCACTATGCAAGGGTCTGAAGGCGTCTCGGCCGAGCTGGAGGTATGCCGGCGCAGCAGCCTTGCGGCTCCTGGGCTGGCTACCGTTCAGCGATCGACGAAAGGATCTTGCTTCCGATCGTCTGTTAGATTGGCGGCGTCCCCCGCCGGGAGAGGGAGTAGCACGCGGGGACGACATAACATCGATAACATCGGCGGTTTTCTGCCATTTCCGCGCTAACAAAACGGCTAACATCGGCATAACGACATTATGGGTGATAGGTATAATCTTTTTGGAAATTATATTCTTTCTATTTCAATAGCTTGGGTAAATTGTGGGGCCTGATGTTAATAAAGATTATGGGTTACCCCTAATATTTTTCCCCATTTAGATCATGGGCTTAGGGCCTACCGCGACCGCGCATTGCCGATGTTATGCCTCCCCGCCCCGTAGAGGGTAGGGTTCGGCGTTGATCAACGGGATCTTTGGCAGAGCAGCCGCACCGCCTCGTGGGTGCCCTAGCTGCATCAAATCGCATCACGCGAAAGGCATTCCCCCTCCGGGGCGGCCACAGGGGTGATCTACTGCATCAAAAGGGACACGAAAAGGGGGCGGGCGAGGCGGGGGGAAAAGCGCTCTTTCCGGGGGCGCAATGCAGGAGGGGGCCCCCCCCC
>NZ_AGFU01000045.1 GCF_000226955.1 Sphingomonas elodea ATCC 31461 | reverse complement strand
GGTCGCCGTCATCGGCGCGATCTGCACCGGCTTTTCCATGCCGATCAGCATCGGGCCGATCATCGAATCGCCGCCCAGCTCGCGCAGCAGCTTGGCCGAGATGTTGGCCGATTGCAGGCCCGGCATGATCAGGATGTTGGCGGGGCCGGAGAGGCGCGCGAACGGATAGTTGGCGAGCAGCTTCGGGTTCAGCGCCACGTCGGGCGCCATGTCGCCTTCATATTCAAAAGCGACGCCGCGCGCGTCGAGCACCTTCACCGCATCGCGGATATTGTCGACCCACTTGCCCTCGGGATTGCCGAAGGTGGAGTAGCTGAGCAGCGCGACGCGCGGCTCATGGCCCATCCGCCTGGCGACCTGCACGGTGCGCTCGGCGATATCGGCCAGCTCCTCGGCGTTCGGGCGTTCGCTGACCGTGGTGTCGGCGATGAACACGGTGTGCGACTGGCCGACCAGCACGTGGATGCCGAACGGGGTGCGGCCGTCGACCGGATCGATCACGCGGCGCACCTGGCGCATCGTTTCGGCATAGGTCCGCGTCACGCCGGTGATCATCGCATCGGCATGGCCCATGCGGAGCAGCAGCGAGCCGAAGATGTTGCGGTCGCGGTTGACCATCCGCTCGCAGTCGCGGCGCAGATAGCCGCGGCGCTGGAGCCGCTTGTACAGCGTCTCCACCATGTCCTCGACCAGCGGCGAGTTGACGCTGTTGTGCAGCTCGAAATGATCGGGGTTGGCGCCGAGCGCGCGGAGGCGATCGTGCACCGATTCCCGGCCCACCAGCACCGGCGTGCCATAGCCGCCTTCCTGGAAGGCGATCGCGGCGCGCAGCACCACTTCTTCCTCGCCCTCGGCGAAGATGACGCGCTTCGGCTGGGCGCGGGCGCCCTCATAGGCCATGCTGAGCACCGACGTGGTCGGGTTCATACGCGCGCGCAGCTGCTGACGATAGGCCGTCATGTCGATGATCGGCCGGGTCGCCACGCCCGAATCCATCGCCGCCTGCGCGACGGCCGCCGGGATGATCTCGATCAGCCGCGGGTCGAACGGGGTCGGGATGATATAGTCCGGGCCGAAGCTGTGCGACGTGCCATAGGCCGTCGCGACTTCTTCCGGCACCTGCTGCCGGGCGAGTTCGGCGAGGGCGCGGGCGGCGGCGACCTTCATCGCGTCGTTGATCGTCGTTGCGCGCACGTCGAGGGCGCCGCGGAAGATGAACGGGAAACAGAGCACGTTGTTCACCTGGTTCGGATAGTCCGAACGGCCGGTGGCGATGATCACGTCCGGGCGCACGCGCTTCGCCTCGGGCGGGGTGATCTCCGGATCCGGATTGGCCATCGCGAAGATGATCGGCTTGGGCGCCATCTTCTCCAGCAGTTCGGCCGGCAGCGCGTTGGCGGCGGAGAGGCCGAGGAACACGTCGGCGCCTTCCAGCGCCTCGGCCAGCGTGCGGCGGTCGGTGCGGGCGGCATGCGCCGACTGCCACTGGTTGATGCCCTCGCGGCCCTGATAGATCACACCGGTGCGGTCGCACATCAGCAGATTGTCCTGCGGCAGACCCATCGCCTTGATCAGTTCGGTGCAGGCGATCGCGGCGGCGCCGGCGCCGTTGACGACGATCCTGGTCGTCTTGATGTCGCGACCGGTCAGGTACAGCGCGTTGATCAGGCCCGCGGCGGCGATGATCGCGGTGCCGTGCTGGTCGTCATGGAACACCGGAATGTTCATGCGTTCGCGCAGCGTCTGCTCGATCACGAAGCATTCGGGGGCCTTGATGTCTTCCAGGTTGATGCCGCCGAAGCTCGGCTCCATCAGTTCCACCGCGTCGATGAAGCGATCGACATCCTCGGTCTTCAGCTCGAGGTCGATCGAGTCGACGTCGGCGAAGCGCTTGAACAGCACAGCCTTGCCTTCCATCACCGGCTTGGACGCCAGCGCGCCGAGATTACCGAGGCCCAGGATCGCGGTGCCGTTGGAGATGACCGCGACGAGGTTGCCCTTGGCGGTATAGTCATAGGCGGTTGCCGGATTTTCGGAGATGGCCAGCACCGGCACGGCGACGCCCGGCGAATAGGCCAGCGCGAGGTCCCGCTGGGTCGCCATCGGCTTGGAGGCGACGATCTCGATCTTACCGGGGCGGCCTTCGGCGTGGTAGCGAAGTGCTTCGCGATCGGAAAACTGGACGTTGCTCTCTTCGGCCATCCGTTCGGCTCCTAATTTCTCGGACTGTTTCCGCCCCTAAAGCAGCCCGAAGCAGCGATTGCAAACCGCAGAAGGCGTTTTCCGCGCATTCCCCTACGTCGCTTTAATATGATGAATTGCGTAGAGCGCGCTGTCGTTTGACTGCCAGACCGGCACCAGTCGCGGGTCACGCGGACCGGGCGGCAGCGTCACGTCGATCAGCCAGAGATAGTCGACCTGATCGAGCGGCAGGCGCGGCAGCACCTGCGCGATGCCCAGCCGCGGGTTGCCGGTGCCGGTGGTGCCGGTGCAGCCCGGCGCATAGACGATCTGCGACGGGTCCGTCGCGAAGCCCGCGGGGGCGTAGCGAACCTGCAGCAGATGTACGGCTTTGACCGCCCAGTGGACATTCACCCAGGCGTCCCGCTCCGCCGTGGCGAGGGCGGCGAGATGGGTGGTGCGCGGTTGCCGCCAGCCGCGGGCCCCGCAATCGCTGAGGGTAAGGTTCAGCACCCGGCTGCCCGGGGCGATATGGTCCAGCGCCGCCAGTTGCCGCGCATAGTCGCGGCCATAGCCGATGAAGCTTGCGGTGGTGACGGCGAAGCGCAGCACCAGCAGGGCCGCGCCCGCGACCGCCACACCGCGGCGCAGCCGGGGGCCGGTGCCGTGCCAGTCCTGCAGCACCAGCGCGAGCATCATCGCATGGGCGAGCAGCCGGGCATCGACATTGGCGGTGCCGGAAAGCTGGAAGGGCGCGACCAGGAACAACGCGAAGCTGCCCCACACCGCCCAGGCGCCGGGCCGCGCGATCCGCGCGCCGCACATCCGCCCGACGATCAGCACCGCGACCATCGCCAGCGCCGCAGCGACGTCGAACACCAGGTTCTGATCGCGGACGAGGTTGAACAGCGCGTCGGCCTTGCTCGGCCAGTTCCACAGGGTCACTCCGCCCTGCTCCCCGCCACGGGCCAGCAGCACCGGGACCGCCGCAACGCCGAGCGGCCAGAGACGTGCAGCCAGCGTCTTCAGGCGCCATGGCCCGAGACGCTCCGCCTCGAACGCCGCGATCCACAGCGCCAGCAGCGCCCCGCCCTCGCCATGCGCGAGGAACAGCGCCGGCGTTAACAGCGCGAAGCACGCGGCGCGAAGCCTTGGCCGGGCATCCCAGCCCATCCACAGAGCGAATCCGCACAGCGCCAGCGCCGCGCTCAGTGCATAGTTGACGAAGCCCCAGAGGAAGCTGTCGTTATAGACGAGGATCAGCGCCCAGGGCAGCGCCGCCGCCCCCCGCGGGTTGAGCCTGCGCGCGACGCCGAGCAGCCCCAGCATGGTCAGCACCGGCACGGCGGCGCAGACCAGCCACATCGCCGCGATCGGCCCCAGCACCGGATGTAGTGCCTGCACGACGAGGTCGCTGCCGAGGTTGAGCGTCGGCCGCCAGTCGAAACTGAAATAGCGGTGCAGCACGCTGTCCGCAGGCGCCATCTGTACCGCGAACCGCCCGATATGGCCGGGTACGTCGACCAGCGGCGGCACCGGCACGAACAGGAAGGGCAGCGCTGACACAAGCGCCAGTACCGCGATCCACCGCCATTGCAGCACGCGCGGAGCCTGCGAGGGCGGGAAGGTCTTCATCCGCGGCGCCTTATCCCCAGTTTCCACCAGCGTCACCCCATGGCGGCGGTTGTGCCGCCCCCCGTGCTTCCGGTAGCGAGACGCGATGTCTTCCGCCGCCCCTACTCCGATGATGGCCCAGTATCTCGCGCTCAAGGAAGAGGCGGGGGATTGCCTGCTGTTCTACCGCATGGGCGACTTTTTCGAGCTGTTCTTCGACGATGCGAAGATCGCGAGCAGCGTGCTGGATATCGCGCTCACCTCGCGCGGCGAGCATGAGGGCGACAAGATCCCGATGTGCGGCGTGCCGGTGCACGCGATGGAGGCCTATCTCGCCCGGCTGATCAAGGCGGGCCACCGCGTCGCGATCGCCAACCAGACCGAGACGCCCGAGGAAGCGAAGAAGCGCGCCGGATCGAAGGCGCTGGTGGCGCGCGCGATCGTCCGCGTCGTCACCGCCGGCACGCTGACCGAGGAGGCGCTGCTCGACAGCCGCACCGCCAACTGGTGCGTGGCGGTGGGCGAGGCCGGGGGCGGCGTCGCGATCGCCTGCGCCGATATTTCCACCGGCCGGTTCGAGCTGATCGAAACCGATGCCGCGCGGCTGGAGGCCGAACTCGCCCGCCTCAATCCCGCCGAGACGATCGCCTGCGACGCCACCGAGTTCGCCGAACTGACGACCGCACTCCGCCCCAAAGTCGATTTCGACAGCGCCGGCGGCGAGGCGCGGCTGAAGCGGCTGTTCGGCGTGGCGACGCTGGACGGCTTCGGCCAGTTTTCGCGCGCGGGGCTCGCCGCGGCGGGCGGGCTGGTCGCCTATCTGGAGCATACCGCCAAGGGCTCGCTGCCGTTCCTTCGCCCGCCACGGGTCAGCCGCGCAGAGGCGGCGATGGCGATCGACGCGGCGACGCGCGAGAGCCTGGAGCTTACCGTCAGCGCCGCCGGCGCCCGCAAGGGCAGCCTGCTCGACGCCGTCGACCGCACGGTCACCGGCGCCGGCGCGCGGCTGCTCGGCGCCGATATCGCCGCCCCGCTGATGGACCGCGCCGCGATCGACGCGCGGCTCGACCTCGTCACCCTGTTCCACGACGATGCGGGCCTGCGCGACGGCATCCGTGCGACGCTGCGCGCGCTGCCCGATATCGGCCGCGCCCTCGGCCGCCTCGCCGCCGGACGCGGCTCCCCCCGCGACCTCGGCCAGCTCCGCGACGGCCTGGACGGCGCCTGGCGGCTGGGCGCGCGGATCGATCGTCTCACCGATGCCCCCGCCCTGCTCCGCGAGCTCGCGCCGCAGCTGCGCGGCCACGGCGCGCTGATCGACCTGCTCACCCGCGCGCTGGTGCCCGAACCCCCGGTCGACGCCGCGCATGGCGGCTATATCGCCGAGGGCTACGATGCCGCGCTCGACGATCTGCGCGATGCCGGCGCCGGCGGCCGCCGGGCGATCGCCGCGCTGGAGGGCGAATACCGCACCCGCACCGGCATCACCGCGCTCAAGATCCGCCACAACGGCGTGCTCGGCTATCACATCGAAGTGCCCGCGCGCTCGGCCGATGCGCTGATGAAGCCCGACAGCGGCTTCACCCATCGCCAGACGCTGGCCGGCGTCGTCCGCTTCAACGCGCCCGAGCTGCACGACGTGGCCGTGAAGGTGACCCAGGCCGGCGCCCACGCCCTTTCCGCCGAAGCCGCGCATCTGGAGGACCTGACCGCGCAGGCGCTCGCCCGCCGCGAGCCCGTCGCCGCCACGGCGGATGCGCTCGCCCGGATCGACGTCGCCGCCGGCCTGGCCGAACGCGCCGCCGAGGGCGGCTGGGCGCGGCCCGAACTGGTCGAGCATCGCTGCTTCGAGATCGAGGGCGGGCGGCACCCGGTGGTGGAGGCCGCGGTGGCGCGCGCCGGCGGCCGGTTCGTGGCGAACGACTGCCGGCTGTCCGAGGACTCGCGCCTGTGGCTGGTCACCGGCCCGAACATGGGCGGCAAGTCGACCTTCCTGCGCCAGAACGCGCTGATCGCGGTGCTGGCCCAGGCCGGCAGCTACGTGCCCGCCACGCGCGCGACGCTGGGGCTGGTCGACCGGCTGTTCAGCCGCGTCGGCGCCTCGGACAATCTGGCGCGCGGCCGCTCCACCTTCATGGTCGAGATGGTCGAGACCGCCGCGATCCTGGCGCAGGCGACCCCGCGCAGCTTCGTGATCCTCGACGAGGTCGGCCGCGGTACCTCCACCTATGACGGGCTCGCCATCGCCTGGGCGGTGGTGGAGGCGATCCACGAGGACAATCGCTGCCGCTGCCTGTTCGCGACGCACTATCACGAACTGACGAGGCTGGCCGAGCGCTGCGACGCGCTCACCCTCCACCATGTCCGCGCCCGCGAATGGAAGGGCGATCTGGTGCTGCTGCACGAACTGGCCGACGGCCCGGCGGATCGCAGCTACGGCATCGCCGTCGCCCGCCTCGCCGGCATGTCGCCCGCCACGGTCAAGCGCGCCAAGGCGGTGCTCGACAAGCTGGAAGCCGGCCGCGCCAAGACCGGCGGGCTGGCGGCAGGCCTGGACGACCTGCCCCTGTTCGCCGCCGCCGTGCAGGCCGAGGAAGAGAAGGTCGACGCGCTGCGGCAGGAACTGGAATCGATTGATGTCGACGCGCTCAGCCCCCGCGACGCGCTGGACGTACTCTACCGCCTGAAGGGGCTGGCGAGGGAGGAGTGAAGGACACTCAATGTACCGAAGGATATACCGAAGGCGGTACAGGTTCGTACGGTCCAGTCGCGCGATATTGGATCTTCACACCTAGCGCCTTTTGCTCCCGCCGGAACACCCGCGCGTCCTTCGCATAGGCGAGCGACAATCGATCCGTATCAAGCCAGCCTACCGAGGCCCAGATCGCATTGTTCGGCTCGACACGCGCCGCGCCGTGATCCGAATCCGCAATGAAAATCGTGGTCGCGCCTGCCAGGCCGTCAGCTCTCACGCCCACCGCAACATGCGTCGCGAAATCCGCCGTTGCGCCGCAGTCCCGCACGAAAAGAAAGGCGGCGAGCAGGCCGTGCGGCTGGGGCTTCGCCTCAACCAGCTTGTCTTCACAAACGGCAGCTCCCGAACAGGCGGGCAGCGCCAGCACGACGGCAAGGGACACGAAAATCCGCATTTGGCCAGTCTAGCGAAACGTCCCGACTAGGCCAGCGGCGTTCAGGCCGCCGCGCGCGTCCTGTGCGCTTCCAGGAAGGCCGCGGCATCGGCCGCGGGCAGCGGCCGCGAGAACAGATAGCCCTGGAATTCATGGCAGCCAAACGCGCGCAGGAACAGCTGCTGCGTCTCGTCCTCCACGCCCTCCGCCGTCACGCCGATGCCGAGCGACTGGCCGATGCCGAGCACCGCCTGGATGATCGCCCGCGCATCCTGGGAGCTGCCCAGGTCGCGCACGAAGCTCTGGTCGATCTTCACCCGGTCGATCGCCAGCTTGTGGAGGTGCGACAGGCTGGAATAGCCGGTGCCGAAATCGTCGAGCACCAGCTGCGCGCCCGCTTCGCGGAGCCGCAGGAGGCCCTGCTCCACCCCGGCATCCATCGCCAGCATCGCGCTTTCGGTGACTTCGAGCTGCAGCTGGCGGGGATCCATGCCGTACCGCGCAAGAATGGCGAGGATGCGCGCATCGATGCCGGGGCTGCGCAGCTGGATCGGCGACAGATTGACCGCCAGCGCGATCTCCGGGAAGCGCACCATCATCGCCGCCGCCCGATCGAGCACCCATTCGCCCAGCGGCACGATCAGGCCGCTCGCCTCGGCGATGGGAATGAACGTCGCGGGCGGGATCATGCCCCGCTCCGGATGGTTCCAGCGGACCAGCGCCTCGACCCCGACGACCCGGTGCCCGCCGGCATCCAGCACCGGCTGGTAATGCACGTCGAGCTGGTCGCCTGCCGCCAATGCCCGGCGCAGCTCGGCCTCCAGCGTGCGGCGCAGCTGCACCTCGGCCGCGAGCGCCGCATCGAACAGCCGGAAGACATTGGCCGGCTGCTGCTTCGCCTCGTACAAGGCGAACTCCGCGCGGCGGTGGAGTTCCGCAGCGCCCACCCCCGGCTCCGCCCAGGCGCAGCCGATCGAGAGCCCCAGCGTCACCGCGCCGGCCGGCCCGGCCAGGGGCGCCTCGCCCATCGCCAGCACGCGCCGGCAGGCCGCTTCGGCCGCGGCGGCGTCGGCACAGTCGTCGATCAGCAGCGCGAAGGTATCACCGCCGGTGCGCGCCACCCGGTCCGACCCGCGGGCAGCGCCCGCGAGCCGGTAGGCAAAAGCCCGAAGCAGGGCATCGCCGACGCACTCGCCAAATGCATCGTTGATGTCCTTGAACTGGAAAAGGTCGATCAGCAGCAGCGCAGGCTGCGCCGCCGGGCGTATCGCGAGCCGTTCGGCCAGCTGCTCGTTGAGCGCGGCGCGATTGCCCAGGCCGGTCAGCGGATCGTGAAAGGCGAGGTGGCGGGCGCGGGCCTCGGCCTCGCGCAGGGCGGTGACGTCGCTGAGGATCGTCAGGACAAGGGGCTCGCCGTCGAGTTCGATACGCCGCCGCCGGGTGACGACATGACGGGGAGCGCCGTCATATCCATCGATGGTTTCCTCGGTCTCGAGATCCTCGCCGGTGGCGAAGACCTGCGCATGCTCGGCGGTGTAGCGCTCGAGCTGGAGGGGCGAGAGATAGTCGTGCAGCGGCGTGTTCAGCCAGAACGCACGGTCCTTGCCGGCCAGCGCGCAGAAGGCGGTGTTGACTTCCACCATCCGGTCGGCGCGGTCGACGAGGAAGACCGGCGACGGCAGCGCCTCCAGCATGGCACGCAGACAGGATCCGCGTGCCGCACTCGCGCCTCCCTGTTCACTCTGCGCCATGTGGCACCCCGTTTCCCGGTTGGATCGGGGAGCATCCCTGCCCGCGCGACTCGGATCCGGCCAAGCCGGGTCATGTCCATATCGCCTGGGTAACGTTTTGCTAACGATGCGCCGCGGGACATTGCGGGGCTCAAAAATGAAAGAGGCCGCCGGGCCCCTATCCAGGGTACCCGGCGACCCCCGACATGGTCAGCGGCCGGAGAGCTCCAGCCCGGGAGACCATGCGGACCGCTTCACCTGCAGCTGCCGGCGTTGATTGGAGGAGAATACCTCCCGCACGGCATCACGGACGGAGGGCTTCCGTCCGCGCGGCAAGGTCAGCGGCGCGTCTCCCGAACGAACTGAACCGACCTCACTGCTGAACCATGAGACATCGGATCACCTCCTTTCGCTTGTTGAAGAGCCTGTGCCTCTCGACACACTTGACATGTAGGACGCCCCTGAGTCGCAGAACAAGTCTTGTAAAAGAATTTTATCGGTGCGATTCTGAGAGTCTGGCGCCGGTTGCACCGCGCCGCGTCACTTGCGGCAGTCCTCCACCACCCGCAGAATCTCCGGCCAGGCCGGCAGCACCAGGGTCGGCAGGCCACCGCCCTCCACGACCAGCCGCCCGCGGCTGAACCCCATCGCGTCGAGGAAGCCGTCGTTCGCGGGGAAGCCGGTCGCGATGGTGCCCGGGGCCTGCGCGTCCGGCACCATCGGCACGGTACGGACGGCGCTGGTGGTCCGCACGGTAAGCGTCGCGGCCGCGCCCCCTGCCCGTGCGAAGGTGACACGCCGTGCCGCCAGGTCGCAGCGCAGGCTGGCCAGCGGCGCTGCACCGGCCGTGCCATAGCTGGCAACCCCGCCCCGGGCCTCCGACCGATAGCGCCAGTCGCCCGGCGTCAGCGGCCAGTCGCGCCAATCCGCCCCCAGCGCCGGCGCCGGGCGCGGCGCGACGGGAGCAGGTGCGGGCGCAGGTCGGGCTGCCGGAGCCGGCGGCGCTGTGGTCGGGGCGGGCACGCAGCCGGCGAGCGGGACAAGGCCGGCACCGGCGAGCAGGAAAAGCGATCGCATGGACGCGCTTATGGGCGAGCACAGGTCCCGCCTCAACCACGACCGCCCGCAGCAACGCGGCGGCCTGCCGCAGCCGACGACTACTGGAGGGTCGTCGTGGTGCGGATCGCCTCGGTCATGCCGGGAAGCCAGCCGCCGCCGTCGCGCAGCTTGAAGGTGTTGGCATAGGCCCAGGCACAGCTCTGCACCCCGATCGAGGCATAGGCCGAGGATATCGTGCCGTAATAGAGGATCCGCTGCGCCAGCGGCACGCCGGGATCGTCGGTCGCGCCATATTCGCCGACGAACACCTGTCGACCGGTCGTGCGCATATAGGCGCGCACCGTCGCCAGGTTCGCGTCGAGTCCGCGATAGTCGGCCGCGCTGCCGAAGGTCCGGCCCAGCGGCGGCACCGGGAGGGGAGCCAGCCAGGTGGCATTCTGATGGGTGAAATCGAACGGATCATAGGTGTGGATCGTCACCACCAGCCGCGGATCGTCCGGCAGCTGCAGCGTTGCGAGCGAGGGCACCCCGCTCCAGTTCTGCCCACCGATGATCACCGGGCGCGTCGGGTTGGTGACCCGCACCGCCGCCAGCGCCGGGGTGAGGATAGCCTTGAGGTTGCTGTCGTTGAGCGCGCCATTGGGCTCGTTCATCAGCTCGAACCAGACGCTCGCCTCCGGCGCGTCCGCAAAGGCGGCGGCGATCTGCTTCCACAGCCCGGCAAAGCGTTCGGCATGGGCCGCAGGCGCGGTCGCCATTTCCTCATAGTGGTGGAGGTTGAGCATCACGTTCAGCCCGGCGGCGCGGGCCGTATCGACGACATGGCGCACGCGGGCGAGGAACGCCGCGTCGATCGTGTAGGGCGCGGTCGCCAGCGCGTGGCTGGACCAGCGTACCGGCAGCCGGATCGTGTCGAACCCCGCGGCCTTGATCAGCGTGAAGTCGGCGTCGACGATCGCCCGGCCCCAGTCCCCCTCCTTCGGCGCCTCGAGATGGTTGCCCATGTTGACGCACTTGCCGATCGGGATCGTCGCCCCGGTGGTCGCCCGGAAGGCGGCGGCAGGGGTGTAGCTGACGGGCGTGGCCGTCGGAGAGGGTGTCTGGCTTGGCGTGGGCGTAGGGCTGGGCACCGGCGTTGCGGCAACCACCGTTCCTCCCGCCGAAGAACCACCGCCACAGGCGCAAAGCGCCACCACACTCAAGCCGGCAAGCAAATCCCGCGCCCGCATCCGTCCTCTCCCCTGCCCCCGGCTTCAACGCCGGCACTGACTACGTTGTCATTCAAGCCGCGAGACAATGCAATGGCTTGTGGCAACTGGGAAAAGAGTATCACATCGCCGCGCGCCTCCGCGCGCGTGACAGACCCGGACGCCTCGCGCGGCTACCCCCGCCGCGGCCCGCCGAACTTCGTCTTGGTCTGCTTGCCGAAGCGCGTCTTGCGCGTCCCCGGCTTGCCCTCGTTGCTGCGCCCCATGATCGGCGCCTTGCGTTCGCCCTCGGGGAGCCCAAGCTCCTCCGCCTCCAGCGCGCGGATCTCGTCGCGCAGACGGCCGGCCTCCTCGAACTCGAGGTTCGCGGCGGCGTCGCGCATCTTCTTCTCGAGCTCCTCGATATAGGCACGCAGATTGTGGCCGACCATGTGCGGGCGATCGGCATCGATCTCCACGGTGACGCCGTCCTTCGAGGCGACGTGCGCGATGATGTCGCCGATATTCTTCTTGACCGTCTCCGGCGTGATGCCGTGCTCGAGATTGTACGCCATCTGCTTCTCGCGGCGGCGGCCGGTCTCGGCGAGCGCGCGTTCCATGCTGCCGGTCATCCGATCGGCATAGAGGATCACCCGGCCTTCCACGTTGCGCGCCGCGCGGCCGATCGTCTGGATCAGCGAGGTCTCGGAGCGCAGAAAGCCCTCCTTGTCGGCATCGAGGATCGCGACCAGCCCGCATTCGGGAATGTCGAGCCCCTCGCGCAGCAGGTTGATGCCGATCAGCACGTCGTACACCCCCATCCGCAGGTCGCGGATCAGCTCGATGCGCTCCAGCGTCTCGGTGTCCGAGTGCATGTAGCGGACCTTCACGCCCGCCTCGTGCATATATTCGGTCAGGTCCTCGGCCATCCGCTTGGTGAGCGTGGTGACCAGCGTGCGATAGCCCTTGGCGGCGGTCGCCTTGCACTCCTGGATCAGGTCCTGCACCTGCTCCTCGACCGGACGGATCTCCACCGGCGGGTCGATCAGCCCGGTGGGGCGGATCACCTGCTCGACGAACACGCCGCCGGTGCGCTCCATCTCCCAGTCGCCGGGGGTGGCCGAGACATAGGTGGTCTGCGGCCGCATCGCGTCCCATTCGTTGAAGCGTAAGGGCCGGTTGTCGATCGCGCTCGGCAGGCGAAACCCGTACTCGGCGAGGGTCAATTTGCGCTTGTGGTCACCGCGCGACATGCCGTTGATCTGGCCGATCGTCTGGTGGCTCTCGTCGACGAACAGCAGCGCGTTTTCCGGCAGATATTCGAACAAAGTGGGCGGCGGCTCGCCCGGCAGGCGGCCGGTGAGGAAGCGGCTGTAATTCTCGATGCCGGCGCAACTGCCCGTCGCCGCGATCATCTCCAGGTCAAAGTTCGTGCGCTGCTCCAGCCGCTGCAACTCCAGCAGCTTGCCCTCCGCTTCCAGTTCCTTGAGCCGCTCGGTCAGCTCGTGGCGGATCGCCTCCATCGCCTGCTTCAGCGTCGGCCCCGGCGTCACATAGTGGCTGTTGGCATAGACGCGGACATAATCGAGGCTCGCCACCTTCTTGCCGGTCAGCGGATCGAATTCGACGATCTCCTCGATCTCGTCGCCGAAGAAGCTGATCCGCCAGGCGGTATCCTCATAGTGCGAGGGGAACAGTTCGAGATTGTCGCCGCGCACCCGGAACGCGCCGCGCCCGAAGGCGGCGTCGTTGCGCTTGTACTGGAGCGCCACCAGCTTGCGGATGATCTCGCGCTGGTCGACCACCTGGCCCTTCTTCAGGTCGAAGATCATCGCCGAATAGGTCTCGACCGAGCCGATACCATAGAGGCACGAGACCGAGGCGACGATGATCACGTCGTCGCGCTCCAGCAGCGATCGGGTGGCGGCGTGGCGCATCCGGTCGATCGCCTCGTTGATCGAGCTTTCCTTCTCGATATAGGTATCCGACCGGGGCACATAGGCTTCGGGCTGATAGTAATCGTAATAGCTGACGAAATATTCGACCGCGTTCTCTGGGAAGAAGTTCTTGAACTCGCCATAGAGCTGCGCGGCGAGGATCTTGTTCGGCGCGAGGATCAGCGCGGGACGCTGCAGTTCCTCGATCACCTTGGCCATGGTGTAGGTCTTGCCCGAACCGGTGACGCCGAGCAGCACCTGGTCGCGCTCGCCCGCGCGGGCCTGTTCGACCAGTTCCGGAATCGCGAAGCGCTGGTCGCCCGAGGGCTGATAGTCGGAGACGAGCTTGAACGCCTTGCCGCCCTCCGCCTTTTCGGGGCGCTGCGGGCGGTGGGGGATGAAGGCCTGGCCCGTCTCGGGCTCGGCAAGGTTGGTCCGGATCTGGATCGCCATGCCGTTGAATATGGGGAGCAAGGCGCCGTCTGAAAAGCGGCCCGTCGGTCAGGCGTCGGGTCGGTAGGCGATCCGCCACATGGCCAGCCCGATGCCGGCGGCGAGCAGCGCCACGGCGAGGCCCTGTGCGGCCCTGAGCGCCAGCCCGAGCAGCCAGCTGCGCGTATCGATCGGCGCGATCGTGTAGAGCCCGGTGCCATAGCCCTGCGCGCCCAGATAGAGGCCGAGCCCGAGCAATCCGGTCACCAGCGCGGCGTGTCGTCCGCGCCGCAGGCCGAGCGCGTGCAACACCAGCCAGATCGGCCCGCCGACCGCCGCCAGCGCGATGCCGCTGAAGATCGCGCCGAGCAAGACGCCGCTCAGCAGCGCGAACGCCGCCCGCTGCCCTGCACCGATCAGCAGCATCAGGATCAGCAGCCCGCCAAGCGCGCTGCCGACGCCCAGCGCCTTGCCGACGCCGTCAATGCTCGTCCGATAGTCGCGCGTCGCGCCGATGCCGTTGCCCATACGCCCCTTGCCCCGCGCGCCTTCTAGTGAGCGCGCGCGGGACGCTCAAGCTCAGCGATACCGGTCGAACTGGCCGGTGGCGCGGCAGCGTGCGATGCCCTCCTCGCTCGGCGGCGGGGGCGGGGTGCCGATCGCCGGCACGTCGAAGCTCCGGCCCAGCGGATGATCGATAAAGCGCGCGGGGTCGGTGCCGCCACAGCGCAGCATCGCCGCCAGCATGTCCGGGGGCGTGCGATAGGCTTCCCAGGAAAGGCGGAAGGTGCCCCAGTGGATCGGCAACGCCCAGGGCCGGCCGAGCCCGACCCAAACCCGGATCGCGTCGCGCGGGCCGATATGCGCATCCGCCGCCATCTGGCCGGGCTTGAAGCGGAAGGCGCCCACGGGAATCGCCGCGAAGCGCACCGGCCCCAGCGCGGCGGCCTCGGCCGGCCATTTGCCGTCGCCCCAGCCGGTATCGCCGGCGAAGAACAGGTTGCCGCCCGGCAGCGTCACCACGAAGCTGGACCACAGCGCACGGTTGCGATCGGCGAACCAGCGGCTGCTCCAGTGATGGTTGCGGGTGACCACCACGTCGATGCCCGGCCGAAGCGTCAGCCGCTGCCCCCAGTCGAGCCCGCGCGCCGGCACGCCCGCCTGCCCGATGACGCTGTCATTGCCCAGGCCGGTCACGATCACCGGCCGGTCCCGCTGCCAGATCGTCTTGAGCGTCGCGAGATCGAGATGGTCGTAATGGTTGTGGCTGACGACGATCAGGTCGATCCTGGGCAGGTCCGCCAGGCGCACGCCGGGCACCGCGACGCGCTTCGGCCCCATGCCGAGCGGCCCGGCGACGTCACTCCACACCGGATCGGTGAGGATGTTAAGGCCCTGGGTCTGGATCAGCACGCTGGCATGGCCGATCCAGCTGACCTTCATCGCCTGCCCTGCGACCCGCGCGGGGGGACGGCCTTGGGTGACGGGCACGCTGGCGGGCCATGCCGGCTGCCGCCCCACGCTGGCGATCCGGTGCGCGAGGAACACGAAGGCGAGCGCGGGTGCCGGCGCGGTTTCCCCATCGGGATTGGCAAAGCGGGCGCCGTCGAAATGCCCGGTCTCGCCCCCGCGGTAGTAGATGCGGTCGAGGAAGGGCGGCACCAGCGTCAGGAACAGGCACAGCGCCACCACGATCCAGAGCAGGATACCACCGAATACCTTCACCATGGTCGCAATACGCATGGGCATGGCTGATGGCCGCAAAGCCCCTTGCGATCAACCGCGCCGATCCCCTAGCCCGAACGCATGACGCTGCCCCTTACGCCTGAAGACGCCGCCGCCGAGCTCGAACGCCTCGCCACGGAGATCGCGCACCACAACCGTCGCTATCACGACGAGGACGCGCCCGAGATCAGCGATGCGGACTTCGACGCGCTCGTCCGCCGCAACGCCGAACTCGAAGCCGCCTTCCCCGATCTCGTCCGTGCCGATTCGCCGTCGCGCCAGGTCGGGGCCACGCCGTCGGGCCCGCTCGCCAAGGTGGCGCATGCGCGGCAGATGTTCAGCCTCGACAACGGCTTTTCGGACGAGGACATCGCCGACTTCCTCGGCCGCGTCCGCCGCTTCCTCAAGCTGGCCGACGATGCCGCCGTGGAACTCACCGCCGAACCCAAGATCGACGGCCTCTCCTGTTCGCTGCGCTATGTGAACGGCGAACTCGTCCAGGCGCTCACCCGCGGCGACGGCCGGATCGGCGAGGACGTGACGCCGAACGTCCGCACCATCCGGGACATCCCGCACCGCATCGAGGGCGCCCCGCCGGTCTGCGAGGTGCGCGGCGAGGTCTATATGGCCAAGGCCGATTTCGCCGCGCTCAACGCCCGGCTGCTCGCCGAGGCGGAAGAGACCGGCAAGGAAGCCCGCCAGTTCGCCAATCCGCGCAACGCCGCCGCCGGATCGCTGCGCCAGAAGGACGCCGCCGTCACCGCGACGCGGCCGCTGCGCTTCCTGGCGTGGGGCTGGGGCGAGCTGAGCGAACCGCTGGCCGACAGGCAGTATGCGGCGATCGACCGCATCCGCGCCTGGGGCTTCCCGGTCTCCGACCTGTTCGTCCGCGCACCCACGCTGGAGGATGCCCTCGCCCAGTACCGCGCGATCGAGACGCGCCGCGCCGATTTAGGCTTCGACATCGACGGCGTGGTCTACAAGGTCGACCGGCTCGATTGGCAGGAGCGGCTGGGCACTGTCGGCCGCGCGCCGCGCTGGGGCCTCGCCCATAAATTTCCCGCCGAGCGCGCCCAAACGACGCTGCTGGCGATCGACATCCAGGTCGGCCGCACCGGCAAGCTCACGCCCGTCGCGCGGCTGGAGCCGGTGACGGTGGGCGGCGTCGTCGTCAGCAACGCGACGCTGCACAATGCCGACGAGATCGCGCGGCTGGGCGTGCGCCCCGGCGACCGCGTGGTGCTCCAGCGCGCCGGCGACGTGATCCCCCAGATCGTCGAGAACCTGACGCGCGACGAACCGCGCGCCGACTGGCACTTCCCCGCCCATTGCCCGATCTGCGCGTCGGAAGCGGTGGCCGAGGAAGGCGAAGTGGATGTCCGCTGCACGGGCGGGCTGATCTGCCCGGCGCAGCGGCTGGAGCGCTTGAAGCATTTCGTCAGCCGCGGGGCGCTCGACATCGACGGGCTGGGCGAGAAGACGCTGATCGAACTGCTCGACCTGGGCTGGATCGCCGAGCCGGCCGACATCTTCCGCCTCGCGCGGCACCGGGGCGACCTGCTCGGGCGCGAAGGCTGGCAGGAAAAGTCGGTCGACGGCCTGCTCGCCGCGATCGAGGCGAAGCGCACGCCCGATACCGCGCGGCTGCTGTTCGGCCTGGGCATCCGCCACATCGGCGCGATCACCGCGCGCGACCTGCTCAAGCGCTATGTCACCCTCCCCGCGCTGGAGGCGATCGCCGACGAACTGATCGCCCTGCGCGACGCCACCCCGCCCCAACTCGGCGAGACCGAGGCGAAGCACCGCACCCGGCTCGACAAGGCGATCGCCGAGCGCATCGGCGTCGAGAATGTCGGCGCGGCGGTGGGCCATGCGCTGGCGGACTTCTTCCACGAACCGCACAACCGCGCGGCCTGGGCCGATCTGCTCGGCGAAGTCGCCCCCCCACCCTTCGTGGTGGAATCGCGCGACTCGGAAGTGACCGGCAAGACGCTGGTGTTCACCGGCACGCTGGAAGCGGTGAGTCGCGACGAGGCGAAGGCGCAGGCGGAGCGGCTGGGCGCGCGGGTATCGGGTTCGGTATCGGCGAAGACCGATCTGGTGATCGCCGGTCCGGGCGCCGGATCGAAGCTGAAAAAGGCGGCCGATCTGGGGATTCGCGTGATCAGCGAGGCGGATTGGCTGTCGATTGTAAGCGCTTCCGAGTGATGCCTTTTTGCAACGCACCATAGTGGAACGTTCCGGACGTATTGACTGTCACAATTCCGCAATCAAAGCCAAGCAGGGGGCAGCCAGACAGATGGCGTGAAAAGCCACGACTGGCAGCCACAGGCTCAAAAAGGGAACTCTCGATGCGAACGCACTATCTTGCAGGCGTGGCTGCTGCCGCGCTGCTCATCCCGGTTGCCGCGCACGCGCAGGAAACCACCTCCACGATTCGCGGCACCGTGACCGCCAACGGCGCGCCGGTTGCGGATGCGACGGTGGTCACCATCCACGTGCCGTCGGGTACGCGTTCGCAGGTCAAGACCGACGCGGAAGGCAACTTCAACGTCGCCGGTCTCCGCACGGGCGGCCCCTACACCGTCGAAGTGACCAGCGCCTCGGGCAACCAGACCGTCACCGACATCTACACTGTCGTCCAGCAGGTCTATGCGCTGCCGATCGATCTCGCCGCGACCGCCGATGCGGGCGCCGAGATCGTCGTCACCGCCTCGCGCATCAAGGGCGCCGGCATCACCTCGAACGGCCCGTCGACCGTTCTCGACGCGCTCCAGATCTCCAAGGTTGCCTCGGTCAACCGCGACATCCGCGACATCCAGCGCCGCGACCCGTTCGCCACGCTCGACGTGTCGAACAGCGGCGACCGCGGCGGCGCGGTTTCGTTCGCCGGTGTGAACCCGCGCTTCAACCGCTTCACCATCAACGGCGTGACCGTGGGCGACACGTTCGGCCTCAACCAGGACGCCAGCCCGAACATCCGCGGCCCGGTTCCGTTCGACGCGCTGGCCCAGGTCTCGGTCTCGGTCGCTCCCTATGACTTCCGCCAGAGCGGCTTCCAGGGCGGCGCGATCGACACCGTGCTCAAGTCGGGTACCAACGAATTCCACGGCACCGGCTTCTACTCGCAGAACACCGACGGCCTGAGCGGCACCAAGATCGGCAGCACCGTCTTCGCCCGCCCGAAGTTCAAGTCGGAGACCTATGGCGCCACGCTGAGCGGCCCGATCATCAAGGACAAGCTGTTCTTCATGATCTCCGGCGAGCGCAACACCGATCCGCGCCCCTATTCGACCCTGGTGGCTTCGTACGCCAACCCGGCGCAGCTGAACCAGGCGATCACCGACATCAGCGCGATCGCGAAGAGCACCTACAGCATCGAGCCGGGCACGGCGCTGACGATCAACGACCGCAAGGACGAGAAGGTCGTAGCCCGCGTCGACTGGAACGTGATGACGGGCCAGAAGCTGTCCTTCTCGTACGTCAACTCGTACAACGTGCAGGGCAGCCAGAACAACACGTCGCTCGCCGCCACCACCTATGGTCTCAGCACCAATGCCTATGCGCTGAGCGAACTGCTCCGCGCCGGCATCCTGCAGCTGAACTCGGACTGGACCAGCAACTTCTCGACCGAAGCGCGCCTGATCTATCGCTGGACGCGCCGCGGCCAGGAGCCGTTCGGCGGCCGTCCCAACGGCCAGCTCGGCGTATGCTATGACGCGGCGTCGGCCGGCACGATCTCGACCTGCTCGGCCGGCATCCCGACCGTCACCTTCGGCCCGGACAATTCGCGCCAGACCAACCAGCTGTTCTACGACACCTGGGCCGGTTCGTTCGCGACCCGCTACCAGGCCGGCAACCACGAAATCCGTGCCCTGATCGACGTCACCCAGAACCGCACGTTCAACAACTTCGTGCAGAACAGCCTGGGCAGCTGGTATTTCGACTCGCTGGCCGACTTCCAGGCGCGCCGCGCGGGCACGCTCCAATATTCGGCGATCATCGGCGGCGGCAACAGCGCCGCGGCCAATTTCCACTACACCGCCTACACGCTGGGCGCGCAGGACGACTGGCAGGTCAACGACGCGCTGCGCATCACCGCCGGCGTTCGCTACACCATGTACGGCATGCGCGACCTGCCGACACTGAACCCGTATTTCACCCAGCGCTACGGCTTCTCGAACCTGAAGACCTACAAGGGCCTCGACCAGTTCGAGCCGCGCCTGAGCTTCGAGTTCAAGCCGGCCGCCAAGCCGTTCAGCTTCCGCGGCGGCGCGGGCATCTTCGGCGGCGGTTCGCCCGACATCTATCTGTCGAACAGCTTCTCGAACACGATCACCACCAACTCGCTGGTCATCACGCGTTCGGCATCGGGCGCCAACACCTGCACCGGCGGCGTTCCGGACGCGATCTGCCAGGCCGCGCTCAACAACGTCACCGGCAAGGTGTCGGACGCGCTGGCCGCCTATGCCAGCGACACGGCGAACAACCCGAACATCGCCCGCACCAACACCGGTGCGATCGCACGGGATTTCCACCTGCCGCGCTCGCTCAAGGCGACGCTGTCGGGTGACCTGAACCTGTGGGGTTTCAACTTCGGCGCCGACTATTACTACTCGAACACGCTCGACACGCCGATCTTCGTCGACGCGCGCTCGGTGCAGGTGGGCACGCTGCCGGACGGCCGTCCGCGCTACAACGGCCTGCTCGGCTTCAGCGACAACAACTTCGACATCCTGGTGACCAGCGCCCACAAGGGTCGCTCGCACATCGGCGTGGTTCGCTTCGACAAGAAGTTCGACTGGGGTCTGTCGTTCGGCGGCAGCTACACGCTGCAGGACGTTCGCGATGTGGGCAACGCCACCTCGTCGACGATCAACTCGAACTTCCGCAACCAGTTCTTCGCGGACCCGAACTTCCCGGTGCTCGGCACGTCGAGCGACCAGATCAAGTGGTCGTACAAGTATAACATCGGCTTCGATCACGCCTTCTTCGGCGACTATCGCACCGTGATCCAGCTGTTCGGCGAAACCCGCGCGGGACGTCCGTACAGCTTCACCATGCGCGACACCCCGACGAACCGTACCGGCGTGTTCGGTACCGTCCTCACCGGCGGCACCACCAACACCAACCTGCTGTACGTGCCGAAGGCGGGTACCGACGCGATCGTGCAGTATGACAGCGAGGCGACCAAGAACGCGCTCGAATCGCTGATCAACAGCACGGCGCTGAAGAACTATCGCGGCCAGATCGCGCCGAAGAACATCGCCCGCAACCGCGCCTTCACGCAGATCGACCTGCACCTCGAGCAGGAAATCCCGACCTTCGTGGGCCGCTCGCGCCTGTCGGTGTTCGCGGACATCAACAACGTGCCGAACCTGATCAACAAGAACTGGGGCGGCCTGCGCCAGTTCGGCTTCCCGTACGCCGGTGCGGTGGTGACCGTGAATTGCGTCAACACGGCAGGCGTTGTGATCCCGTCGACCGCAGCGATCGGTGCGCCGACCGCGACGGGCGCGGCAACCACGGCCAACCCGAACCCCGCCAATGGCTGCGCGAAGTATCAGTATTCGAACTTCCAGCCGGTCAACAGCTCGGCGGTCAACTTCAACGGTTCGTTCTACGCGATCCGCGTCGGCGCCCGCTTCACCTTCTAAGCGGCACCGATCAACCTTTCACGAATGCCGGGCACCGCAAGGGCCCGGCATTTTTTTTGCTCCCTTCGCCCACCGATGGTAGAGGCGCGGCGTGGCAAAGACTTCGCTTCCGCTTCCGCGCGTCAAGATGTTGGGCCTTACCAAGCCCGACCTGTTTTCCCGACCCTTCTTCGAAGACAAGGGCCGCGCCTTCTGGATTCTCCAGGCCACCGGCTGGAGCGGCTATCTGCTGCTGCGTTCGGTCTCGTCGATCTCCAACGGCCTGTCGGTCGAAGGCCTGATCAAGGCGATCATCGAAGCGATCGTCGGCTATTGCCTCACCCTGCTGCTCTCGGCGCTCTACGGCTTCTACCGCCGCCTGCCGCGTATCCCGGCGGTGCTGCTCACCCTCGCCACGCTGGGCGCGGCAACGCTGCTCTACGCGGCGCTGGAGGCCTTTACCTATTCGTTCAACGCGGCCGAGCCCGGGATCACGGTGGCGCGGGTGGTGGGTGCCAGCTTCCTCACCTTCACCGTGCTGGCGGGCTGGTCCGCGCTCTATTTCGGGATCAACTTCTACCTGATCGTCGAGCAGCAGATCGATCGGATGCAGATCCTGGAGAACCAGGCCTCCAGCGCGCAGCTGGCGATGCTGCGGTATCAGCTCAATCCGCACTTCCTGTTCAACACGCTCAACTCGATCTCGACGCTGGTGCTGCTCAAGCAGACCGAGCGGGCCAACATCATGCTGTCCCGCCTCTCCTCCTTCCTGCGCTACACGCTGGCCAACGAGCCGACCGCGCACGTCACGCTGGCGCAGGAGATCGAGACGCTGAAGCTCTATCTCGAGATCGAAAAGATGCGCTTCGACGAGCGGCTGCGGATGCATTTCGATCTCGATCCGCGCGTCGCCAAGGCGCGGCTGCCCTCGCTGCTGCTCCAGCCGCTGGTCGAGAACGCGATCAAATATGCCGTCAGCACGCAGGAAGAGGGCGCCGACATCATCGTCTCGGCTCGGCTCACCGGCGATAGGGTGCAGATCGCCGTGTCCGATACGGGTCCGGGATTGATCGAAGCGCGTCCCAGGCCGACGCTTTCCACTGGCGTGGGGCTCGCCAATATACGGGAGCGGTTGGCACAGGCTTTCGGGCCTGACCATCGTTTCGAGACGCGAACGAAACCCGGGGAAGGTTTCAGCGTTGAGATCGAGATACCGTTCCAGCTTGAGGAACCGAACCGAGAGGCCGCATGACCATCCGTACCATCCTCGTAGACGACGAATCCCTGGCGATTCAGGGGCTCGAGCTCCGGCTCCAGGAGCATGAGGATGTCGAAATCATCGACAAATGCTCCAATGGCCGTGAAGCCATCCGATCGATCAAGACGCACAAGCCCGACCTCGTTTTTCTCGACATCCAGATGCCGGGCTTTGACGGGTTCTCGGTAATCCAGGGCCTGATGGAGGTCGAACCGCCGCTGTTCGTCTTCGTCACCGCCTTTTCCGATCACGCCATCCGCGCCTTCGAGGCGCAGGCGGTGGACTATCTGATGAAGCCGGTGGAGCCGACCCGGCTGGCCGACACGCTCGACCGCGTCCGCCAGCGCCTCGCCGAGAAGCGCGGCGTGGAGGAAGTGGAGAAGCTGAAGGAAGTGCTCGCCGAAGTGGCGCCGGATGCGGTGGACGACATCGCTGCCGGCGACGGCGCCGAGCCCGCCGCCAATCGCTTCGAAAAGCTCATCAACATCAAGGATCGCGGCCAGATCTTCCGCGTCGACGTCGACACGATCGAACGGATCGACGCGGCCGGCGATTACATGTGCATCTATACCGGCGACAACACGCTGATCCTGCGCGAGACGATGAAGGATCTGGAAAAGCGGCTCGATCCGCGCCGCTTCCAGCGCGTCCACCGCTCGACCATCGTCAATCTCGACCTGGTGCGGCAGGTGAAGCCGCACACCAATGGCGAGTGTTTCCTGGTGCTCGATTCGGGCGCGCAGGTGAAGGTCTCGCGCTCCTATCGCGACGTGGTGGCGCGCTTCGTGCATTGACCGGAGGACCGGGCGGCCGTCGCCAGACGCCGCCCGGTGCCCCTCACCCGAACAGTTCAGCGAGGAAATTGGTCATCGCCTGCCAGCTGCGGCGATCGGCCTTGGGCGCATAGGCGATGTCGGGGTTCTTGCTCTGGACGCGGCTCCGGTCGGTAAAGGCGTGGCCGGCATGGCCATAGGCGTGGAGCTGCCAGTCCGCGCCGCGGGTGGTGAGTTCCTGCGCCAGCGCCACCGTCGCCTCGGGCGGGCACAGCGGATCGTTCCAGCCATGGCAGACGAGCAGTCTGGCCGTGATCGGCGCGTCCGCGGGCAGATCCGGCCGATCATAGACGCCGTGGAACGAAACGCCGCCCAGGATCGGCAGCCCGGCCCGCGCCATGTCGAGCACGCACTTGCCGCCGAAGCAGAAGCCGATCGCCGCCAGCCGGTCGCGATCCGCCGGGCCCAGCGCGGCCAGCGTTTCCAGCGACGTTGCTAGCCGGTCGCGCAACAGGGCGCGATCGGCGTTCAGCGTATCCATGTACCGCGCATAGTCCGGGTCGCCCATCGCGGTGCGCTTGCCCTGGCCGTACAGGTCCGCGACCAGCGCGACATAGCCGAGCCGCGCGAGATCCTCGGCCTTCTCGACATCGGCCTGCTTGGCGCCGAGCACGTTGGGCAGCACCAGCACGCCGGGGCGGGCATGGCCGACATCGTCGTCCCACACCGCCGTGCCTTCGAAGGGGCCGCCGGGGCCGTCATAGACCAAGGTCTGCCGCACCACCGCCATGTCGCATCACTCCTGCGCTTGTCCCTGTCGCCCGTGTCGCTAAGGACGGCGGCAACTTGATGCAAGGAGATCGCCCATGCCCACGCTCGTCCTGATCCGCCACGGCCAGTCGGCCTGGAACCTGGAAAATCGCTTCACCGGCTGGTGGGACGTCGACCTGACCGAGCAGGGCGTGCGCGAAGCGACCGCCGCCGGCACGCTGATGAAGGAGAAGGGCCTCGACTTCGACCTCGCCTTCACCAGCTTCCAGAGCCGCGCGATCAAGACGCTGCACCTGGCGCTGGAGGCGATGGACCGGCTGTGGCTGCCGGAAGAGAAGGACTGGCGCCTCAACGAGCGCCATTATGGCGGCCTGACCGGCCTCGACAAGGCGGAGACGGCGGCCAAGCACGGTGACGAACAGGTGAAGATCTGGCGCCGCAGCTTCGACGTGCCGCCGCCGCTCCCCGAGGCGGGCTCGCCCTGGGACCTGACCCAGGACCCGCGCTATGCCGGCATCCCGATCCCGCAGACCGAGAGCCTGAAGGACACGATCGCGCGCGTGCTGCCCTATTGGGAACAGCGCATCGCCCCCGAGCTGAAGGCCGGCAAGCGCGTGCTGATCGCCGCCCACGGCAATTCGCTGCGCGCGCTGGTCAAGCACCTGTCCGGCATCGCCGACGAGGATATCGTCAGCCTGGAAATCCCGACCGGCCAGCCGATCGTGTACCAGCTCGACGACGAGCTGAAGGAAATCGAGCGCTATTATCTGAGCGAGCGGTGAGTTTCTGACTTTAAGCCCATCCTCCTCGGAGGAGGGGTTTGGGGGTGGAGGGATTCCAGAACGTCGGTTGGTCTCGGTGAGACACAGCCCCACCCCAACCCCTCCCCTGAAGGGGAGGGGCTAGACATTATCCCCTCACCGCCCGCGCGGCCCCAGATCCGCCGGGATCGTCGCCCGGTACTGCGGTGCCACCCGCGCCTTGCTCGCCTGCTCGTACGCATAGCCCGCGCGCAGCAGCAGCCCGTCCGCATAGGCCGTGCCGATGAACGACAGCCCCGCCGGCAGCCCGTTCACCAGCCCCATCGGCACGGTGAGGTGCGGATAGCCGGACACCGCCGGCAGCTCGCTGGCCGAGGGGCCGACGAACTGGTCGCCATGCGCGGGGTCGCTCAGCCAGGGCGTGCCGTAGGTGGGCGTCACCAGCAGCTGCGCGCCCGCCGCCTTGAGCATCGCGTCGATCCCCTCCGGCCCGGCCAGCCGCTGCGATTTCGCCCGTGCCGCCTTGTAGTCGGGATCGTCGAGGCCCTTGGTCGCCTCGGCCTTGAGGAAGGTTTCCTGGCCGAAGAACGCCATCTCCTCGCCCGCATGCGCCTTGTTGAACGCGATCACGTCGGCCAGCGTCCGCACCTTCACCGAAGCGGGCGTGGTCGCCAGATAGGCGGCGAGATCGGCCTTGAGCTCGGTATAGAGCACCAGCCCCTCGGCCTCGCCCAGCCCGTCGAGCTTGGGGACCTTCACCTCGACCAACGTCGCCCCCGCCGCGCGCAGTTCGGCCAGCGCCTTGTCGAAGCGGGCGGCGAGATCGTCGGCCATCTCCGGCCGCCAATAGCCGATCCGCATCCCCTTCAGCGCATCGGCGGCGAGGCCCGCCGCATAGTCCTTGCGGTAGGCATTCGCGCCCTTGGTGGCCGGATCGGCGGGGTCCTCGCCGACCATCGCGGAGAAGAGCAGCGCCACGTCCGCCACGCTGCGGCCCATCGGCCCCGGCGTGTCCTGGCTGTGGCTGATCGGCACCACATGCGTCCGGCTGACCAGCCCGAGCGTCGGCTTGAGGCCGACCAGCCCGTTCATCACCGAGGGGCATACCACCGAGCCATCGGTCTCGGTGCCCACCGCGACCGCCGCGAAGCTCGCCGCCGCCGCCGCGCCCGATCCGCTCGACGATCCGCAGCTGGTGCGATCGAGCGCATAGGGATTGCGCACCAGCCCGCCGACCGCGCTCCACCCGCTCATCGACCGGTCGGAGCGGATGTTCGCCCATTCGCTGAGGTTGGTCTTGCCGAGGATCACCGCGCCGGCCGCGCGCAGCTGCGCCACCACCGGCGCGTCGCGGCCGGTGCGATTGTCCTTGAGCGCCAGGCTGCCGGCGGTGGTCGGCAGTTCCTTCGTCTCGATATTGTCCTTGATCAGCACCGGCACGCCGTCGAGCGGGCCCAGCGGCCTGCCCGCCTTGCGCCGCGCGTCGCTGGCGCGCGCCTGGGCGAGCGCATCGGGGCTGACCGCGATCACCGAGCGGAGCGTCGGGCCCTTGCCATCCATCGCGGCGATGCGGGCGAGATAGGCGGCGGTCACCGCGGTGCTGCTCGTCTTGCCCGCGGCGAGATCGGCGGCGATTCGCGTCGCCGGCACCTCCTCCACCCGCACCTGCGCCATCGCCGGGCCGGCCGCCGCCAGCGCCAGCATCGCTACACCCCAAGTCCGCATCGCAGCCCCCTTTTGTGTGGTTTGGAGACAGCCTAACGTGGCGCGAAACAAGCGCAATCCTGCCCCGATGGACAATCGGCAAGATCGGTCAGGCGCGGCCCCGGGCCGCTCCCTAGGAAGGCGTCGCCACGGAGGAACTGATGCAGACGCCGCTCGCCCGCTACCATGCCCGGATGCAGCGCGTGCTCGACCATGTCGACACGCATGCCGAGGAGGATCTGAGCCTGGAGACGCTGGCGGGCGTCGCGGCGTTTTCGAAGCATCATTTCCACCGCCAGTTCAGCGCGCTGTTCGGCCTGTCGGTGCATCGCTACGTCCAACTCGTGCGGATGAAGCGGGCGTCCTACCGCCTCGCCTATCGGCCGGGCGAGGCCGTAACCGATATCGCGCTCGACGCCGGCTACGAAGCGCCCGAGGCGTTCGCCCGGGCCTTCCGCCAGCGCTTCGGCCAGGCGCCCTCGCAGTTCCGCGCGGCGCCGGACTGGCACCCCTGGCACGCGGCCCTCGCGCCGCTAACCCAAGCCCGGAGCCAGACGATGCAGACCCGATTCACGACCACCGACGTCACCACGCTCGACTTTCCCGCCACCCCGGTGGCCTTCCTCACCCACCGCGGCGACCCCGCGCATCTCGGCGACACGATCCGCCGCTTCATCGCCTGGCGCAAGACGACCGGCCACCGCCCGCCGGCGAGCGCCACCTACACCATCTTCCACACCGACCCGCGCACCACGCCGCCGCAGGACTATCGCCTCGACCTCTGCGCCGGCGCGGCGCATCCGGTGGCGGATGCCGCCCACGGCATCGAACCCGGCCTGATCCCGGCCGGTCGCTGCGCGATGCTGCGGGTGGTGGGCCAGGCCGACGATCTCGAACCCGCCGCGCTGTTCCTCTACCGCGAATGGCTGCCGGAAAGCGGCGAGGAGCCCGGCGACTTCCCGCTCTTCGCCCGCCGCGTCGCCTTCTTCCCCGACGTGCCCGAGCATGAATCGGTCACAGAGCTCTATCTGCCGCTCAAATAGCCCCCATGGTGCAGCTTGCCCCGCCACGACCCCCAGCGGTTGTGGCGGGGGGGGGTT
>NZ_AGFU01000046.1 GCF_000226955.1 Sphingomonas elodea ATCC 31461 | reverse complement strand
CCACCGCCTGCGGCGGCGGTCCCCCTCCCCCGGCTTTGCCGAGGGAGAAAATGCTCAAGCCGCTTCTGCCGCCCCTTCCGCCCGCGGCACCTTGCGGAACAGCGCGCGGTCCTCGGGGCCGAAGCCGAAGCGGATGACCACGAACAGGAAGGTGATCAGGATCGCCGGCATGCCCAGGCTCATCTCCGCCCATTCGAAGCGATGCGGCAGCGAGGTGAAGGCAGCGCCCACCAGCCCGGCGATCGCCATCGCCGCGAAGAAGCTGGGGCGGATGCTTACCACCGGCGCGCCGAGCTTGGCCTGGAGCAACAGCCCCTTGGCGATCGAGCCGATCGTCAGCGAGAGCGCCAGCGCCACCGCGGGCGCCGCCGACTGCACCGGCACTGACCAGCCCTGCCCGCGCGCCAGGAAGATCAGCGCGAAGCTCAAGCCGATCTGCAACATCAGCACGCAGACCGAGATCGCCAGATTGGTGTGCCGATCGATATAGACCAGCGCCGTCTCGCACACCGCGCCGGGCGAGGCGAGCACCTCGGCGAAGAGCAGGACGCACAGCACCGCCGAACCGATCACGAACTCGCGGCCGAGCAGGCCCATCACCCCTTCGGCCGGGATCGAGAACATCACCGCCAGCCCGGCTTGCGCGCAGAGGATCCAGAAGCCGACCTGCCGCACCTGCTTGGCTACGGCCGGGCGATCACCCGCCGCGAGGCTCTGGGTGATCACCGGCCCCAGGATCGGGTCGAAGCTCGACTTCAGCCGCTGCGGGACCGAGGCGACCTGCTGCGCCATGTAATAGATGCCGACCACCGAGGGCGCGAACAGCAGGCCTAGGATGAATCGGTCGACATTGCGCGTCGCCCACTCGATCGCGTCCGCCCCGGCCAGCGGCGCGTTGAGCCGGGCAAGCCCCCAGATCGCCGCCAGCTGCGGCCGCCAGCCGACCGGCAGGCCGTATTCGCGCACGAACGGCACGATCGAGGCGACCAAAGCGGCGCTCATCGACAGCAGATAGGCCATCAGCAGCCCGTCGCGCGTCGATACGAAGGAGAAGAGATATGCTGCGATGCTGATCGTCCACGGCTCGATGATCGCCCGCGCGGTCACCGCCGCGCCGATATTGTGGCGATAGGCGAGCGCCGACAGCGACACGTCGGACAGCGCGATCGCGATCACGGCGATCGACAGGAACCGCTCCAGCCCCATCACCGGGCTGTTGGGGAACATCGCCTGCGGGAAGACCATCATGATGCCGCTGGCGATCAGCGCCGCGACCAAGGCGACGACCATCGCGTCCCACACGACATGGGTGTGCGGGCGATCGGTGCTCGACAGCGCCTGCGCCAGCCCGCGCTTGAGGCCCAGTGTCGCGACAAGGGCCACGAACTCGATCACCAGCACCGCGATCGCATAGCGCCCGACGATCTCCGGCCCATAGGCGCGGCCGGCGATGAACAGGAACGGCAGCCGGGCGATCAGCCGGATGATGAAGCCCAGCATGTTGGTCCGCCCGCCCTTGGCGAGTGCATTGATGTCCTTGGACGCTTCCCCCTCGCTCAATGCGCGGCGCCCCAGCTGGGGCCGACGCCGATCTCCACGCCCAGCGGCACGGTGAGCTGGATCGCCGGTTCGGCGGCGGTGGCCATCACCCGCTCGATGATCGGCCGCGCGGCCGGGACATCGCTCTCGGGCAGCTCGAACACGAGTTCGTCGTGCACCTGGAGGAGCATGCGGACGTTGTGGAGCCCGGCCTCTCGCAGCGCCGGGCCCATCCGCGCCATGGCCCGCTTGATGATGTCCGCGCTGGTGCCCTGGATCGGCGCGTTGATCGCGGCGCGCTCGCTCCCCGCCCGTTCATTGGGGTTGGAGGCCTTGAGCCGCGGGAAGTGGGTCTTCCGGCCGAACAGCGTCGTCGTGTAGCCGCGCTCCTTGGCCTCGCGCAGCGTGTCGGCGATGTAGCGGTTGATGCCCGGAAAGCGCTCGAAATAGCGGCTGATCATCGCCTGCGCCTCGTCCGGCGTCACATCAAGCCGGCCAGCCAGGCCCCAGCGCGAGATGCCGTAGAGGATCGCGAAGTTGATCGTCTTAGCGCGGCCGCGGGTGTCGCGGTTCACCTCGCCGAACAGCTCCATCGCGGTCATGCTGTGAATGTCGTCGCCATTCTCGAAGGCGGTGCGCAGGGCAGGCACGTCGGCGATGTGCGCGGCGAGGCGCAGCTCGATCTGCGAATAGTCGGCAGAGAGGATGACGTTGCCGGGCTCCGCCACGAAGGCGTCGCGGATCTGGCGACCGACCTCGGTGCGGATCGGGATGTTCTGCAGATTGGGATCGGTCGAGGAGAGCCGCCCGGTCTGCGCGCCGGTGAGGCTGTAGCTGGTGTGCACCCGGCCGGTCTGCGGGTTGATCTGCGCCTGCAGCGCATCGGTATAGGTGGACTTGAGCTTCGAGAGCTGGCGCCAGTCGAGCACCTTGAGCACCATCTCGCGGCCGGGCGAATCCTTGTCGGCGGCGATGCGCTCCAGCTCGTTGACGTCGGTGGAATAGACGCCGGACTTGCCCTTGCGGCCGCCCTTGATCCCCATCTTGTCGAACAGCACGTCGCCCAGCTGCTTGGGGCTGCCGATGGTGAACTTGAACCCGGCGATGGCGTGGATTTCCTCCTCCAGCATCGCGATCTGCTGGGCGAAATCGGAGGATAGCTTGGACAGCACCCCGGCATCGACCTTGATGCCGGTGCTTTCCATTTCGGCGAGCACGGCGACGAGCGGGCGGTCGACGCTCTCGTAGACGCGGGTCACGCTCTCATAGGCGAGGCGGGGCTTCAGGCGGCGCCACAGCCGCAGCGTGACGTCTGCGTCCTCGGCGGCGTAGCGGGTCGCGGCCTTGAGATCGACCTGGCCGAAATGGAGCTGGTTCTTCCCTGTGCCGACCACGTCCTTGTAGGCGATGCAGCTGTGCGCGAGGTGGGTGGCGGCGAGCTCGTCCATGCCATGGCCGTGCAGCCCGGCATCGAGATCGAAGCTCATCACGATCGTGTCGTCATAGGGCGCGACGCGGATGCCGGCGCGGCCGAGCACGATCATGTCGTACTTCAGATTGTGGCCGATCTTGAGCACCGCCGGGTCTTCGAGCAGCGGCTTCAGCCGGGCGATCGCCTCGGCGCGGTCGATCTGCACCGGCTTTTCGGCGAACATGTCGGTGCCGCCATGGCCGAGCGGGATATAGCAGGCGAGATTGGGCGCCAGCGCCATGCTGACGCCGACCAGATCGGCCTGGGTCGCATCGAGCCCGGTCGTCTCGGTATCGATCGCCACCCAGCCCTGGTGGCGCGAAACGGTGATCCAGCGATCCAGCGCATCGAGATCGGTGACGGTCTCGTAGCCGTCATGGTTGCAGGGCGGGTCTTCGTCCACGCCGGGGGCTTCGTGCGTCTCCACCGGCGCATCGGCGACCGCGCCGAGGCGCGACAGCAGCGTCTTGAAGCCGTGATGCTCGAGGAACGCACGGAGCGGCGCATCGGGGATGCCCTGCAGCGCCAGCGCGTCGAGCGGCTCGGGCAGCGGCACGTCGGAGGCGAGCGTGACGAGCTTGTGGCTCAGCCGCGCGAGTTCGGCATGCTCGATCAGATTGTCGCGCAGCTTGCCCTTCTTCATGCCCGGCGCGGCGGCGAGCACCGATTCGAGATCGCCATGTTCGAGGATCAGCTTGGCGGCGGTCTTGGGGCCGACGCCGGGGACGCCGGGGACGTTGTCGACGCTGTCGCCCATCAGCGCCAGCACTTCGCCGAGCTTCTCCGGGCCGACGCCGAATTTCTCGCGCGTATCGTCCGGTCCCATGCGCCGGTTGTTCATCGTATCGAGCATGTCGACGGAAGGGTCCGTCATCAGCTGCATCAGGTCCTTGTCGGAGCTGACGATCGTCACCTGCCACCCCTGCGCCAGTGCGGCCTTGGTATAGCTGGCGATCAGGTCGTCGGCCTCCCAGCCCAGCTCCTCGATGCAGGGAAGGCTGAAGGCGCGCGTCGCGTCGCGGATCATCGGGAACTGGGGAACCAGATCTTCCGGAGCCGGCGGGCGATGCGCCTTGTACTGGTCGTACAGATCGTTGCGGAAGGTGTGCTCGGACTTGTCGAGAATCACCGCCATGTGCGTCGGCCCGTCGGCCTTGTGGAGCTCGTCGGCGAGCTTCCACAGCATCGAGGTATAGCCATACACCGCCCCCACCGGCTCGCCATGCTTGTTGGTCAGCGGCGGCAGCCGGTGATAGGCGCGGAAGATGTAGCTGGAGCCGTCGACGAGATAGAGATGGGGCATGGGGCGGGAGATAGCAGCGCGGTGCGCCGCCGTCATCCCGCCCAGCCCGCTGTTTTAGGCCTGCTGTTTCAGCCGCCTGCCTGATGTTCGGCGACGATCGCGCGGACCACGCCCTGCATCAGCAGCTGGCGCTCGTTGATCGGCCGCGGCGTGTCGCCGATCATCACCGCCAGCGCATAGGACCGGCCATCCGGCGCGGTGAGGAGGGCCACGTCGTTATAGCCCGCGGTGCGGCCGAACAGGTCCTGCCCGGTGCCGGTCTTGTGCGCGAGCTGCCACCCCGGCGGCAGCGCGCCGCGCAGGCGATACTTGCCGGTGTGCGAGGCCTGCATCGTCGCGATCAGCCACTGGGTGGAAACCGGCGAGAGCAGCTCGCCGCGCTTCAGCCGGGCGAGCGCGCCGGCAATGGCAAGCGGCGCAGCACCATCGGGCGGATCGGCGACATAGGACTGGTAGGCCGCGACGCGGGTGGCGCGCGGAAGCTGGGCGCGAGCGACCGCGAACGTGTTGCCCATCGAATATTCGGGCTTCCACGCCGGCAGCCCCGAGGTGCCGAGCTGGAGCAGCTTCTCGCCGGGGCCGAAGCGGATCGAGCCCAGCGCGTTCCGCGCGATGAACGAGCGCACCGCCGGCGGCCCGCCGACCAGGCGCAGCAGCTTGTCGTTGCAGGTATTGTCGCTCATCGTCAGCGCCCGGCGCATGATCTCGCCGACGGTGCTGTGATAGCCTTGATCCCCCTTCACCAGCGAAGCGACCGGTTGGTGGAACAGGGTGAAGTCGGCGCGGGTGATGACGAGCGGGTCGCTCAGCCGGATGCGGCCCTGGTCGACCTGGTCGAGCACGGTCATCGCGACCCACAGCTTGGAAACGCTCTGCTGCGGCAGCTTGCGCGCGCCGCCCTGCGAGGCGGTCCAGTTGCGGTCGACGCTGGTCACCGCGATGCCAACCACGCCGTCGAAATTATGTGCGATGTCGGAGAGGCGATTCACGAGGCCCGCAGGCGGCGGCACCTCGGCACGCGGCGCGGCCTGCGCACGCGGGATCGGCATCAGCACGCCGTAATTGGGTGCGGGCAGATAGGCGGCGAGCTCGGGATGTTCGTGGACGGCGCAACCGAGCAGCACCGCGGGTCCAAGCCCCGCGACGGTCAGCGCACGCTCGACCTTGGAGAATCGAATTTTACGCACCGCAACCAACCTCTTGCCCATTCCCATCATGCGACTGCCCCTAGGACGGGCAAAGCAAGGGATTCCCGCAATGCGACGAAGCGAGTCGCCCGAGCGACGAGATGCGGTCGCGGCCGCAACCCGATCAAGGCACCAGCACCGTGTCGACCGCGTCCGGCAGCGTCTCCGGATAGTCGAGCGTATAGTGCAGTCCCCGGCTCTCCTTGCGGTGGAGCGCCGAACGGACGATCAGGTCGGCGCTTTCCAGCAGGTTGCGCAGCTCGATCAGGTCGGGCGTGACGCGGAAATGGCCGTAATAGTCGGCCACTTCCTCGCGCAGCAGCTTGATGCGGTGCGCGGCGCGCTCCAGCCGCTTGGTCGTCCGCACGATGCCGACATAGTTCCACATGAAGCGGCGGATCTCGGTCCAGTTCTGCTTGATGACGACTTCCTCGTCGGAATCGGTCACCCGGCTCTCGTCCCACGGCCGGATCGCCGGCGGCGGCGCGAGCTCGCCCCAATGCGCGCCGATGTGATTCGCCACCGCCTCGCCGAACACGAAGCATTCGAGCAGCGAGTTGGACGCCAGCCGATTGGCGCCGTGCAGCCCCGACTGGCTCACCTCGCCCGCCGCATAGAGGCCCGGCAGGTCGGTGCGCCCGTCGCGGTCGATCACCACGCCGCCGCAGGTATAATGCTGGGCGGGCACCACCGGGATCGGCGCCCTGGTCATGTCGATGTCGAGGTCGAGCAGCCGGTGGTAGATGGTCGGGAAATGGTGCTGGACGAACTCAGGCCCCATGTGGCTGATGTCGAGATGGACATAGTCGAGGCCGAGCCGCTTGATCTCATGGTCGATCGCGCGGGCCACGATGTCGCGCGGCGCCAGCTCCAGCCGCGAATCGAAATCGGGCATGAAGCGATGGCCCGCCTCCTCGCCGGCATCGGGGGGCAGCAGCAGGTGCCCGCCCTCGCCGCGCACGGCTTCCGTGATCAGGAAGTTCTTGACGTCGAGATTGTAGAGGCAGGTCGGGTGGAACTGCATCATCTCCATGTTGGAGATGCGGCAGCCCGCGCGCCACGCCATCGCGATGCCGTCCCCGGTCGCGCCGCGCGGGGCGGTGGAGAACAGATAGGTCCGCCCCGCCCCGCCGGTCGCCAGCACCGTCGCACGGGCGGTGAACAGCTCGACGCGGTTGGTCTGGCGGTTGAAGGCATAGACGCCCCAGACATTGCCCGCGCCCGAATAGCGCAGCTCGTGCCGGCTGGTGGCGAGGTCGATCACCACCATGTCGGGCACCAGCGTGATGTTCGGATGCGCCTGCGCGGCGCGGAGCAGCGCGGTCTGCACCGCGAGGCCGGTCGCGTCGTCGACATGGGCGATACGCCGATGGCTGTGGCCGCCCTCTCGCGTCAGGTGCAGGGCATTGCCCTCGGTGTTGAACGGCACGCCCAGTTTCACCAGCCGCTCGATCGCGGCGGGGGCGTTCTCGACCACCATCTCCACCGTCGCGCGGTCGTTGAGGCCGGCGCCGGCAACCATCGTGTCGTCGATATGGCTTTCGAAGGTGTCGCCCTCCTCCAGCACCGCGGCGATGCCGCCCTGCGCCCAGGCGGTCGATCCCTCGGCAAAGCCGCCCTTGGCCAGCACCGTCACCTTGAACTTGTCCGCCAGATGCAGCGCGGTGGTAAGCCCCGCCGCGCCGGAACCGAGGACCAGGACATCGCTTTGGTGATTGGTGTCGGACAAAGAGGCACTCCTTTGCGGCGCTTTAAGCGCGCCCGGCGCGGGTTTCGCAATCCCCACCCTTGGACCTAATACCAGGCACAGGGAAAGAACCCATCGCTACGCCCTAAATCGTCACCCCGGCGAAAGCCGGGGTCCATTGGGGTCTCGCTATCCGCTCTTGCTGCGGCCGAGAGGCGAATGGATCCCGGCTTTGGCCGGGATGACGGGAGGAGCAGCATATGTTGTTCGTACCGCATCTCGGTAGAAGGGTTGGCCAAGGAGAAGCAGATGCGGTTGAGCTGGTGGATCGGAATTGCGGCGCTGTTCGGCAGCGGATCGGCGCAGGCGGCGACGTGCCGGCTGGGCGCGCCGGGGACGACGGTGCCGGTGGCGATCGAGGGTACCGGGCGGTCGATGCTGGTGCATGTCCCCGCCGGCCGCAGCGCCGCGCGGCTGCCTTTGGTGTTCGTGTTCCACGGCAGCACCGGCAAGGGCCGCGACATCCTTGCGCAGTCGAAGCTGGCGGCGACCGCAGACCGCCACGGCTTCCTGCTCGCAGCACCCGATGGCGGGATCCCCGTCGCGACGGGGTATGTGTGGAACATCCCCGGCGTGCCGACGGTGACCGGCAAGGTGCCCGGCCCCGAAGATGCCGACGACGTCGCCTTCGTGAAGACCGCGATCGACCAGCTGGCGGCAAAGGGCTGCATCGACCGCACCCGCGTCTACGCCACCGGCTATTCGGGCGGCGGGCGGATGACCTCCTGGCTCGGCTGCGTCGCGGCGGACCGCTTCGCCGCGATCGCCCCGGTGGTGGGCCTGCGCGCGGGCAATCCGCTGAAGGAAACGCCGCGCGTCCCCGATCCGGCGACCTGCACGCCGTCGCAGCCGATGCCGGTGCTGGCCTTCGCCGGCGATACCGACACCACCAACCCGGTGCAGGGCGGCGGCGCGGGCTATTGGCAGTACACGATGCACACCGCGCTGGTCCGCTGGGCGGACCTGAACGGGTGTCGGGCGGGACCCGTCGCGAGCGAGGTTTCACCGGAGGTGAAGGAAGAACGCTTCAGCCGCTGCTCGGGCGGCGCGGACGTGGCGGGCCGGGTGAAGCACGGCGCGGGCCATGTCTGGGTGGCGGACAACGAGGCGATGTGGGCGTTCTTCGCGAAGCACCGTCGGTGAGCAGACTTGACGTTCAGCGGGACGCCAAGCCCCACCTCGTTGCGGACGTATGGCTCTATGCAACCTCCGATGGCGGGAGAGCTGGGCCTGCCCTTCCCGGCTTCGGCTGCATCCTGATGACGAGCAAGGAGCTACCGTATTCCGGCTGGGATGCCCTCCTCCTACTCCGGGACCAACCCCTGCATCCCGGCGAGCGGCGGCGCCTCGGATTCGTCTTTCTGACGCCGGAAAGCGCGGCGCCGATCTTCAGCCAAGCGGAGCGGTTCTTTCTCTGGGACGGCCGCTTCATCGGCGAAGGCCTGATCATGCCCGGAGAACCGTCGCAAATCGAGAGCTTAGGGTAGCATCTCGCACGCCATCGACGTCTTGCTATGTCCGACTCTGCGGGGCGGCCTGTGGACTACCCTCCATTCAGTGCCCGTTTGGACGAAACGTGCGCCACAGTGCAAACGCACTGGGGCGGTTTCACCCAAGACCAGCTTCGGCGGTCCGTCGCGAAGAAGGTTGAATTCGCAGTGTTGCCCAGAATGATCCCTGGAGCAACGCAAGTCGCGAATGTGCAGATCTTCGTTGGTGCCACCGGATGCATTGTACCAGAGCGCAGCAACCCAATTTCCGTTGCCGATCATGGCATTAGTTTGAAGGTCCGACCAAATTGCGGACTGTAGTTGCCCCTTCAATGGCTCCGGCGGCTCTAGGATTGTCTGCGACAGCGACAGCAGCGCAGCAAGGACAAGGGCCACGGCTTCCGCCCCCTACGCCGCCCGCGTCAGGTTCAGGAACACATCCTCCAGGTCCGCCTCGCGGGTCGACACGTCGACGATCCCCAGACCCGCCGCCTGCACCGCGCCCAGCACTTCGCCGGCGTTCGCCTGGTCCTTGCGGTAGGTGATCACCAGCACCCGCTCGCCCTTCCGCTCCACCTTCTGGAAGCAGGCATTGTCCGGTGCCGCGGCGATGTCGCGGTCCACCGTCACCTCGACCACCTTTTCCTGCGCCATGCCGACCAGCTCGCGCGTCGGCTTGTTGGCGATCAGCTGGCCGTGGTTGATGATCGCGATGCGGTCGCACAGCTCCTCGGCCTCTTCGAGATAGTGTGTCGTCAGCACCACCGTGACGCCGCGCTGGTTGAGCTGCTTCACATAGGCCCAGAGCTGCTGGCGCAGTTCCACGTCGACACCCGCGGTCGGCTCGTCGAGCACGATGATCGGCGGGGAATGCACCATCGCCTTGGCGACCATCAGCCGCCGCTTCATGCCGCCCGACAGCGTGCGCGAATAGGCATTGGCCTTGTCTTCCAGATGCACCGCGCGGAGCAGCGCCATCGCGTCGAACTTGTCCTTGGCCACGCCGTATAGCCCGGCCTGGATCTCCAGCGTCTCCTTCGGCGTGAAGAAGGGATCGAACAGGATCTCCTGGTTGACGATGCCGATGCTCGCCTTTGCGTTGCGTGGGGAAGCGTCGATGTCGAAGCCCCAGATCGAGACCGCGCCACTGGTCTTGTTGACCAGCCCGGCCAGGATGTTGATCAGCGTCGACTTGCCGGCGCCATTGGGGCCGAGTAGCCCGAAGATCTGCCCACGCGGCACGTCGAAGGTCACGCCGTCCAGCGCGCGCTTGCCGCCCTGATAGGTCTTGCAGAGTGTGTCGATCGCGATCGCTGCCTGGGTCATGGCGGGCAGCTTTAAGACCCCGCGCATCCGATTGCGAGCCCCCGCGCGCTTTGCTAAGGCGCGGGCCATGATCGCCCCGCCCGAAGTCATCCGCACCGCCCAGCCCCGTGTCGCCTGCGACGGCACCGGCCCCGGCCTGCCCGCCGCACTCGGCCATCCGCGCGTGTACCTCCAGATCGACGAGAGCGGCTATGTCGATTGCGGCTAAT
>NZ_AGFU01000047.1 GCF_000226955.1 Sphingomonas elodea ATCC 31461 | reverse complement strand
GGCCCCCGCCCGCCAGCACGGCGGTATCGGCCTGCAACCTGCCGTCGGCCAGATGGAGCGTCGCGCCGTCCGCGTCGAAAGTTACGTCTTCCACTTCGCCGCGCAGGAGGCGCAGGCGATCGGGATAGCGGGCGAGGGCCTCCTCCAGCATCTCGCGGAGATATTCGCCATAGACACGGCGCGGCACGAAGCTGGTGGCGGCGTTCTCCACCCCGCGGGCTTCCAGCCAGCGGACGAGATGCCCCGGATCGTCCGGAAAGGCGCTCATGTTCGCGGCGCGGACGTTGAGCAGGTGCGAGGGGTGAGCGGCGCCATAGGCAAGCCCGGTGCCCGCCACCGGCGCGCGCTCGATCAGCGTGGCGCGGGGCCCCTCGTGGCGGATCAGGTTGATTGCCTGGAGCGTGCCCGAAAAGCCCGCGCCGACGATAGCGACGTGTTCGATCATGGTTGCGGCTCCCCCGGCGCCGGCGTCAGATTTCGTAGTCGAGCTGCCATTCGGGCTGGCGGAAGGCGGGCTGCTGCTCGGCAAAGGCGGGCTGGCGCGCCTTCATCTGGGCATAGAGCCGCTTCACCGAATCGCTCGCCGTCCGCACGAACAGGAACGGCAGCACTGCATGGACGATGCAGGCGGCACCGCCCACCATCATGGTGACACCGAACCGCGCGGCGGTGGCGGCGTGCTCGCCATAGCTTTCGCCGACGCTGCGCGGGTGGGCAAGGAAAAGCCGAGTGATCATATAGGAAATGTACGCGCGATCCGCGCTGGAGGGAAGGGCAGGCACCGGCAAAGCGCACCGCCCTTCGGACGATCAGAGCTTGGCGATCGTCTCCGCCATCGCGGTGACATCGACATCCGCACCCTCGATCGCCACCGTCTCGCTCAGATGCGCGCGGACCAGGTCGAGCAGCGGCAGCGTCGCGCCTACCGCCTTGGCTGCCTCGCTCGCCAGGCGCATGTCCTTCAGGCCGAGCGGCGCGGCGAAGCCGGCAGGACGGTGGCGGCGCTCGGCGATCGGGGGGCCATAGACCTTGTGAATGGCGCCGTCGAAGATCGTGCCGGCGAATACCTCCAGCATCTTGTCGCGCGCGACGCCGCCCTTCTCGCCGAGCGCCATTGCCTCGCCATAGGCCTCGACCGTGGCCATGATCATGAAATTGCCGGCGAGTTTCACCAGATTGGCGGCCGAGGGCTTGTCGCCCATCGGGAAGGTCATGCGGCCGAGCGCGTCTAGGATCGGCGCGGCCACCTCCATCGCCTCGGGCGACCCGGCGGCGACGATAGCCAGCTTGCCCTGTGCCGCAACCGGCGGCCGGCCGAACACCGGGGCCGAGACGAAGTGATGCCCCGATGCTGCATGGCGTTCGGCGAGCGTGTCGGCGGTCGCGACGGCGATGGTGCTGTGCGAGAGATGCAGCGCGCCCGGCGCCATGCCGGCGAGGATGCCGTCCTCGCCTTCGAGGATCGCGTCCAGCGCGGCATCGTCCGCCACCATGGTCAGCACGGCCTGCGCGCCGTCGGCGGCTTCGCGCGGGGTGCGGGCGAGGCGGGCGCCGCGTTCGGTAAGGGCGGCAGCCTTGTCGGGCGAGCGGTTCCACACGGTAAGGGTGTGCCCGGCGTCGAGCAGCGCGCCCGCCATGCCGAGACCCATCTGTCCGAGGCCTAGAAATGCGAGGTCCATGCGTGTCTCCCAGGGGTTCGCGGGGGATGTGGGGTGGCGGTTCGATATCCCAAGAGCCTATCCGCCGATCAGCACTGCCGCATCGATCAGCGCGCGGGGAACCGATACGCCGGGCGTGGTGCCGATATAGCGCGGGACCCAGGTGGGTCCGAATTTCTGCTTGAACGATCGCAGCCCCGAAAAGCCATAGATCCGCTCGCCATGGCCATACACGGCCGCACCCAGCCGCGACCAGATCGGCGCAAGCGGCCCGGGCTTCAGTCCCGAGAGCGGCGCCATGCCGAGATTGAAGCGCTGGAAGCCCTGCGCCGCGCCATGTTGCAGCAGGCGCACGAACAGCAGGTCCATCGCGCCGTAAGGGGTATCCGGCAGATGCCGCATCAGGTCGACCGACATCTCCTCGCGGTTGGGCGTCTCCCAGATATTGGCGAAGGCGACGACCCGCCCGTCCAGCCGCAGCACTGCACAGTCGAACCGGGCGAGATAGTCGGGATCGAACCGGCCGAGGCTGAAACGCTTCTCCGCCCCGGTCTTGCCCGCGAGCCAGGCATCGGAAACGCGCTGTAGATCGGGCAGCAGGGCGGGTACCTCTGCCGCGGGCACCACCGCGAAGACCAGGCCTTCGCCGGTCGCGCGCTTCACCGAATAGCGCAGGGACTTGAACGCGCCGCCCTTCAGATCATAGCCCTGGCGAAGATCGACGACCGCCTCCTCGCCATATTTGAGCGGCTGGAGGCCGAGCTCGACGACCAGCGGGAGCATCGCCGCGCTTACCTGGAACAGGCAGAGCCGCCCGCGCGCCGCGTCGCACCGGCGGCGGATCTCCCAGATCAGTTCCGGCCAGGCTGCGTCGGGACCCACGGGGTCGCCCATCACCACCCAGGTGCGCCCCTGCACGCGGTACATCAGGAAGGCATCCCCCGCGGTCGAGACCAGGAAGTCCTTGTCGCCGGTATAGGCCAGCATCGCGTCGGCGCGGCCGCAGGCGGCGAGCGCGTAGCGGGCGACCTCGGGATCGAGTGCCTGCTGCTCGCGGATGCGCGGCGAGGCCGACATCAGCCGCCAGAACGCCCAGCCGAGCAGCAGCATCGTCGCCCCCAGCGTAGCCCGCAGGAAGCGCGGCGCATTGCCGCGCCAGGCGAAGTCCCACCACAGCGCATCGCTGTACGGCACCCGCTTATAGGCGAAGAAGCCCGCCCAGGCGCTCAGCAGCACCGCGATCAGCGCTGCCGCCCACCACCAGCGCGCGACCGGCGCCGATCCGATGCCGGCGCTGCGATAGAAGCCCGGCCGGGCATATTGGAGCAAGCCCGCGACGACGAGCAGCACCGTCGCTTCCTCATAGTCGATGCCCTTGGCCAGGGAGAAGATCGCGCCCGCCAGCAGCAGCAGCCGGGCGGCATGAAAGCCGCTCTTGAGGCGCGCCTGCACGGCCGGGGCGATCAGCAGCAGCGCCGTGCCGACCAGACTGCCGGCGAAGTGCGATCCCTCCACGAACGGCAGCGGCAGGATGCCGTGGAGCGGGTGCATCCGGCCATGCGCGGGCGGCAGGGCGCCTGAGATCAGCAGCACCAGCCCCCCTGCGAACACCAGCAGCGCGAGCAGCGGCGGCACCAGCGCCTGGCCGATCCGGTGCACCACGCCGAGCCCGGTCGCGATCGGCTGGCGCAGCCGCCGCCCCTCGATGGTGACGAGCAGAGTCCCGGCCACCAGCAGCGGCAGCAGGTAATAGACAAGCCGGTAGAGCAGCAGCGCCGCGAACAGGTCGCTGCGGCCGATGGGCACCAGCGCAAGCATCACGGCCTCGAACACGCCGATGCCGCCGGGCACATGGGTGACCAGCGCGATCACGATGGCCAGGGCGTAGGCGAGGAAAAAGCTGCCGATTAGCGCAGGATCGGCGCCCGGTACCAGCACGAACAGCGCGCCCGAGGCGCAGGCGAGGTCGAAGGCGGCGATGCCGATCTGCCCCGCCATCAGCGGCACGGGCGGCAGCGGCAGGCTGGCGCCGCCGATCCGCAGCGCGGCCCAGCCGCGCAGGCGGGCGACGAACAGCGCGACAAAGGCGAGCACCAGCACCGCGCCGAGCCCGCGCAACAGCGCCAGCGGCAGGGTCACACCGAACAGGGCCAGCGGGTGCTGGGCCCCGAGCAGCGCAACCGCCGTCACTGCCAGCACGCCGCCCCAGAAGGTGCCGCTGGCGATCAGCGTGATCCGCGCGACATCGGCGAAGTCGAGCCCGGCGGCGCCATAGGCGCGCAGCCGGGCGCTACCGCCGGTCAGCAGCGACAGCCCCAGCGTGTGGCTGATCGTGTAGCTGGTGAACGAGGCGAGCGCGGCGGTGCGCCAGGGCAGCCGCGCGCCGATCGTCCGCACCGCACACCAGTCGTAGAGCGTGAGGGCGAAATAGGAGGCGACCGTCAGGCCGAGCGCCAGCACCAGCCGCGCATCGTCGATCCGGTGCAGCGCATGACGCACGTCGCGCAGCCGGACTTCCGCGAGGGTCGCGCGCATCGTCTCGAACCCGAGCAGCGCGACGGTCAGCACCGCCAGGATCAGCAGCACGCGCCGGTGCGCCGCCAGCCAGCGGCGCAGCGGGCCTTGCGATACGGTTGCCTCTTCCTCCGGCGCTTGCGGTTCCGTGCCCTGCATCCCGATCCCCCCGGCCGCGCGCCGGGCGCACGCCGCGGCAGCCCCACGAAGCGCGGCCGTGATAGGCCTTTATCCTTGCCGGGGGCGAGCGGCAATCCGGGGGCGCGGGCTCAGGAGGGCGGTGCGTCGAGATGGGTGTCGAGGACAGGCGCCAGCGCCGCGAACACGGTGCGGACCAGCAAGTCGTGATCCATGCGCAGGAAATGCCCGCCCGGCAACGTGATGCGGCGCACGTTCGGGGCGAGCAGGCTGGGGCACAGGCTGTCTGTCTCGTCGGCGCCGCGGATGCAGGTGACCGGCAGCCAGGTGAGCACCCTGGCGGCACTCGCATCGGCATCGGGGGTGCCGATATAGGCGAGGCCCAGCGGATCAGCGCGGAAATAGGCGGTCGCGCCGGGAACGACGAGGACCAGCGCCGCCACTTTCGCCCGAAGGTCGACGGGGAGCGACGCCATGCCGACGCGCGCCATGTCGGCGCCGAAGGACTGTCCGATCACGACGACCTTTCGCGCCCCGGAGCGGCGCAGGCTTTCCCGGATCGCGTCGGGGAGGAGCGCCTGGACCTCGGCGGCGCTACGGCGGCGTGCGAACTTGGTCGAGCTGGCGATGGCGTACACCGGAACGCCGGCGTCGGAGAGTGACTCCACGACATAGGAGCCCATGCCGTAGCGGATCCCCATGTCTCCGGAGAGGAAGATCGCGACGACCGGCGTCCCGCCCGGACGCGCCGGCATCCCGTAGAGATGGACGGGATCGCGATCGAGGAAGCCGGCGCTCCAGTATAGAGCGACGGCGGTGGCGGCGAGCAGCGCGAGCAAGGCGGCGACCCAGCGCTTCCAGGCGAGACGGCGGGTGCGGGGGGAGAGTGTCGCCATCGCTCTGCCTTAGGCGGTGGGAGATGAAGGGGGGCTGAAGGGGCGGCGCAAGCCCAACCTCTCCCCTGTAGGGGAGGGGCTTACGTTCATTCCGCGCTGTCCCCTCAAAACTTGTTCCGTCCAGCACGGATTTCCGCCCGCGACGTGAACAGCGCCCGTGCCGCGGCGCCGACGTCGCGCATCACCACCAATGCCTTGTCGCCGGGCTCCAGCCGCTCGTCGCGCGCCGGGCGGGGGATGGAGCGGCCATCGGCCCGGTCGATCTGGACGATGAACACGCTGCCTTCCGCCCGGCGCTCCGCCGCCTCCACGCTTAGTCCGTCCATCGCCGAACGATGCGCGACCTCGATCAGCTCGACATCCAGCCCCAGCGCCTCCAGCTCGCGCCGCAGCTTGCCGAGCTGGGCGTCGCCGTGCACCTGCTGGCTGTGTGGATAGAGGATCATCCGGGCCATCGCCTCGGCCCCGATATGGGTGGGGAAGACGACGCGGTCGGCGCCGGCATGGATCAGCTTGCGTTCGGTGGTCGGCGCCTCGCCGCGGGCGATGATCTCCAGGCCGGTGGCGAGGTTGCGCGCGCTGAGCGTGATGAACACGTTGGCTGCATCGTCCGGCAATACGGTGGCAAGCGCCCGGGCGCGCTGGATGCCGGCGGCGATCAGCACCTCCTCCTCCGTCGCGTCGCCGGCGAGGGTGCAGTGGCCGGCGGCCTCCGCCTCGGCGCGCTTTTCGGGACCCCGCTCGATCACCACAACGGGGACGGCGGCGCGGGCGAGGTCGCGGGCGAGCATCACGCCGATCCGGCCATAGCCGCAGATCACGACATGGTCGGATAGCTGGTCGATCCGGTTCTGCATGCGGGAGCCTCCGAAAATACTGCGCAATTGCAGGACGGTGAAAAGCTGGACGAGCGCGCTGGTGAGGAGGATCATGCCGGTGCAGCCCAGCACCATCGTCCCCATGGTCAGTGCGTGGAGATAGGGCGTGTCGACCGGGCGGACCTCGCCATAGCCGACGGTGTAGAGGGTCAGCACCACCATGTAGCTGGCGTCGGCGAAGCTCCAGCCGGCGGCCATGTAGCCGATCGTCGCCAGCACGGCGACCACCAGCACGAAGACCAGGATCGAGACGAGGTTGCGCGTCGGCGAGCCGAGCACCTGTTCCGCATCTGTAAGGATCCCCCGCATCGCGGGCGAGTAGGGCATGTTGCCGCGCGCTTGTCCATCCGGGTTTGACCGGCACGCAACCGCCGGCGGGGGGCGCTCGTTCCGTCCCTCCAACCATGTGGAGAGGCTGTGTGCGCAAGGTGCTCGGGATGATGCTCGGACTGGTCGCCACGCCCGCCTTCGCCCAGTCGCCGCCGCCCAGGCCGCCGGTCGACCTCAACATCCTCCATGCGCAGGTGATCCTCGACCATCTCGGCTTCGGCCCCGGTATCCTGGACGGCCGCCCCGGCCAGTCGCTCACCGCCGCGGTGCGCGGGCTGCAGGAGGCGCGCGGGCTGAAGGTGACGGGCGTGATCGACCCGGCGACGCTGTCGGTGCTGCATCAGTATCGCGCGCTGCGGCCGGTGCGGAACCTGGCGGTGGGGCCGCAGACAATGCAGGGGCCGTTCGTCGATCCGATCCCCAAGGATCTGTCTGCGCAGGGCAAGCTGAAGTCCATAGGATATCGCAATCCAATGGAGAAGTTGGCGGAGATATTTCACACCACGCCTGAAGTTATCGGTGCGCTGAATCCGGGCGTCGCCACGATCACGACGGGCACGATGCTGCGGCTGCCGAACGCCGTGCCGGGCTCGCGTGCCTATCCTGCCGACTGGAAGGCCGACTGGCGCCAGACCCTGTCCATGCTGAACATCGATCCCCGCCAGCCCCAGGCCGATCACCTCCTGGTCGACAAGTCCGAGGGCGTGCTGAAAGTCTATGGCGCGGGCAATCGCCTGGTCGCGCAGTTCAGCGCAACGATGGGCAGCGAGCATGATCCGCTGCCGATCGGAAGATGGAAAATCAACGGTGTGGATACCAATCCTAAGTTCCACTATAATCCGGACCTGTTCTGGGATGCCAAGAAGGGCGATGATCCCGCGATGCTGCCACCAGGACCGAACGGGCCGGTGGGCGTGGTGTGGATCGACCTCTCCAAGGAGCATTACGGCATCCACGGCACGCCCGAGCCACAGACGATCGGGCGCAGCGAAAGCCATGGCTGCATCCGCCTGACCAACTGGGATGCCGCGCGTGTCGCGCTGATGGTCAAGCCGGGTACGCCGGCGATCTTCCGGGACTAGACCGATGCGGCGCGGAGGTGTGATCGCGGCGCTGGTGATGGTGGCGCTGCTTGCCCTGATCGTCTCGCGGGTGCGGCTGGTCGGGCCGGTGCAGCCGCCGCGGGTCGAGGAGCCCAGGCCGGCGCGAGCGCCGGGTGCGTCCGGTCTGGTGATCCCGGTGCAGGGCATCCCCGCGACGGCCCTGCGCGACAATTGGGGCGAACCGCGCGGCGATGGAGACCGCGAGCACCACGCCATCGACATCCTGGCGCCCAAAGGCACGCCCGTCCTCGCCGCGGCTTCGGGTACGGTCGAGAAGCAGTTCGAGAGCGATCTGGGCGGCCACACCCTCTATGTCCGCACGTCCGATGGCGGGACGGTGCATCATTACGCCCATCTCGGCACGATCCGGGTGCCCGAAGGCACAGCGGTCCACCAAGGCCAGCCGATCGCCACCGTCGGCGACAGCGGCAGCGCCGCGGGGGGGGGCGCCGCACCTGCATTTCGAGGTGAAGCGCATGGCCCCCGGCGAGGGCTGGTGGCAGGGAACCAATATCGATCCCTATCCCCTGCTTGCGGGAAAGCCCGGGCGGAGCTAAAGGGCGCCGCTCAGCTCTTTCTCACATACAGGCACGATCCATGAAGATCAGCGGCGTGGACATCCGTCCCGGCAACATCATCGAATATGAGGGCGGCATCTGGCGCGCCGTCAAGATCCAGCACACCCAGCCCGGCAAGGGCGGTGCCTATATGCAGGTCGAACTCAAGAACCTGCGCGACGGCCGCAAGAACAATGTCCGCTTCCGCTCGGCCGAGACCGTGGAGCGCGTGCGCCTCGACACCAAGGATTTCCAGTTCCTGTATCCGGAAGGCGACATGCTCGTGTTCATGGACAAGGAAACCTACGATCAGACGACGCTGCCGCGCGACCTGCTCGGCGAGGCCGCGGCCTTCCTGCAGGACGGCATGGACGTGCTGATGGAGCTCTATGACGAAGAGCCGATCAGCGTGCAGCTGCCCGACACGATCGAAGCGACGATCGTCGAGGCCGATGCGGTGGTGAAGGGCCAGACGGCCTCGTCCTCGTACAAGCCGGCCGTGCTCGACAACGGCGTGCGCATCATGGTGCCGCCGCACATCGCGTCGGGCACGCGCATCGTCGTCGACGTGTACGAGCAGACCTACGTCCGCCGCGCGGACTGATCTGCCGGCTTCGGCCGAACATCTCGAAGGGAAGGGGACGGCAGGCCTGCGTCCCCTTTTCCCGTTTTCGGGTCAGGCCTTCCTTAGTCCCCCGCAACAGCGGCAGGGAGAGAGATTGATATGGTAGCGCATTCCGGCCTTCTCACCGTCATGGACCGTGCCGCTCGCAAGGCCGCGCCGCGGCTGCGTCGCGACTTCAACGAGGTCCAGCACCTGCAGGTCAGCCGCAAGGGCCCGGCCGATTTCGTGAGCATGGCCGACAAGCGCGCCGAGCAGACGCTGATCGAGGAACTGCGCAAGGCGCGGCCCGACTGGCGCATCCTCGCCGAAGAGGGCGGCGAACTGCCGGGCGATCCGGACAAGCCGCGCTTCATCGTCGATCCGCTCGACGGCACCACCAACTTCCTCCACGGCATTCCCCACTTCGCGATCGTGATCGCCGTCGAGGATCCCAATGGCGCGCAGGGCAAGCCCGAGATCACCCACGGCCTGGTCTACCAGCCGCTGACCGACGAAAGCTTCTGGGCCGAGAAGGGCCGCGGGGCCTGGCTGCAGGACCAGCGGCTGCGCGTTTCCTCGCGCCGCGACCTCTCGGAGTCGCTGATCGCGACGGGCATTCCGTTCATGGGTCATGGCAATTTCGCCGAGTGGAGCCGCATCTTCGGTGCGGTGGCCCCCGAAGTGGCGGGCATCCGCCGGCTGGGCTCTGCGGCGCTCGATCTTGCCTGGGTCGCGGCGGGCCGGTTCGACGGTTATTGGGAATCGGACCTGAAGCCCTGGGACGTGGCCGCCGGCATGCTGCTGGTGAAGGAGGCCGGTGGCTTCGTCACCGACTATCGCGGCCAGGACATGGCGATGCAGCGCAACCAGTTCCTCGCCGCCAATGACGGGCTGCATTCCAAGCTCCACAAGCTGGTGGCGAACGCGCTGCGCTGAGACGCTCCATATCGTTACGTAACGCCGCCCGTTAACCTCCTTTGGCGAGCGGGCGGGTATCGCAGGGCACGGATCGCTCGCGTTCGGCGCGGGCTGCGTTCGAGGCGATCGCCGGTTGTGTCGAGAAGACCACCGACGCCATTTCGGGGATTGCCCAGTCGGTCGGCGCCCAGCGTGAGACCTCGCGCCAAGTGGTAGCGATGATCGACGAACTGGCGGCCTCTGCCCACAGCGCGATCTGACGATGACCGCGCCCACCGCCCTCCCACCGCCGTCGGCAGGCGAGCGCCACCATGTCGACCTGGGTCTGTTGCGGCTCTGCGGCACCGAACTGGCGATACCGGTGGACTGGGTGCGCGAGGTCGTGCCCTGCCCGGTCTCCCTCGGGCCCTGTTTCGGCAGCCATCCGGCGTTGGTCGGCTCGATCGGCGTGCGGGGTGACGTGATCCCGGTGGTCGATGTGAGCGTCCTGCTCGGTTTCGCCGAAGCGACGGGGAAGGGCGGTACGATCGTCGTGCTGCGCCGGGGGGACGTTCTGCTCGGGACTCCGTGTCCGGCCTGCATCGCATCGCCGCGGGCGACCGGTCGCACTCGCTGGCCCGCGAGACGGCTGACGCCGCCGACGCCTTCCTCATCTTCGATACCGGCCAGCGCCTGCTCGCCACGCCGCTGGAAGCGATCCGCGAGGTCGTGCCGTTCCTCGGCCTCTCCTCGCGAGTCGAGGATCATGCCGGGCTGTGCGGCCTTACCGATCACCGCGGTTCGCCGGTTTCGGTCTATGCGATAGAAGAGCCCGGTGCCCTGGCCGACGATGCCCGGCTGCTGATCATCGCCCGCGAGGAGGGGCAGGGGGCGCGCGGTTTCCCTGCCCGGCGCCTGGCGACGATCCTTCACGCGCAGGCACTCCCTGTACCTGGGGGCAGTCCGGGCGCAAAATTCGTGCCTGCGACCATCGATGGCACGCAGCATTCCATCCGAATCCATACGCTTGGGTAACATCACTGGGGAGCATTCAGCCGTGCTTCACAATTGCGAATGATTCTCACCGGTTCCGGGCCTTGCCGCACCGGGATCATGGTCCTAGAAGCCCCCCCAAGATTCCGCATTCGCGAGAAGAGAAGGCCATTGGTCGACCTGTCACAATATCTGCCGATCCTGATATTCCTCGGGATTGCCCTGTTGCTCTCGGGCACGTTCGTGTTCCTGCCGATGCTCGTGTCGCGCCTGACCGGCACGAACAAGCCGACGCCGGAAAAGCTCACCGAATATGAGTGCGGCTTCCCCGCCTTCGAGGATTCGCGCAGCCAGTTCGACGTGCGATTCTACCTCGTCGCGATCCTGTTCATCGTGTTCGATCTGGAAGCTGCCTTCCTGTATCCCTGGGCGGTGAGCGTGTTCAAGCTGGGCTGGGTTGCCTGGTTCTCGATGATGATCTTCGTCGCCGAGCTGCTGCTCGGTCTAATCTATGCCTGGAAGAAGGGAGCCCTGGAATGGGAGTAGAGCTTTCGGCGCCGCCCCCGGCCGGGACGCTCCCGGACGTCGGCTTCCTGAATGACATCAATGCCGAGATCGCCGACAAGGGCTTTCTCGTCACCTCCACCGAGGAGCTGTTCCAGTGGGCCCGTACCGGCTCGCTGTGGTGGATGACCTTCGGCCTGGCGTGCTGCGCGGTGGAGATGATCCACGTCAACATGCCGCGCTACGACATGGAGCGGTTCGGCGCCGCCCCGCGCGCCTCCCCGCGTCAGTCCGACGTGATGATCGTCGCGGGCACACTGTGCAACAAGATGGCGCCGGCGCTCCGCCGGGTCTATGACCAGATGTCGGAACCGAAATACGTGATTTCGATGGGCAGTTGCGCCAATGGCGGCGGCTATTACCACTATAGCTACAGCGTCGTTCGCGGCTGCGATCGCGTGGTGCCCGTGGACATCTACGTCCCCGGCTGCCCGCCGACCGCCGAGGCGCTGCTCTATGGCATCATGCAGCTGCAGCGGAAGATCCGCCGCATCGGGAGCCTGGACCGGTGAAGGCGCCTGCTCCCCGCTATGCCGCCAATGACGGCGTGATCGACGCGGCGAAGGCCGCGCTCGGTGACCTGCTGGTCGAGGCGAAGGACGCCGTGGGCGAGGTGTCGCTTACCGTCGTCCGCGAGAAGCTGTGCGACGCGATGCTCGCGCTGCGCGACACGCCGGGCCTGGAATATCAGCAGCTCAGCGAGATCGCTGGTGTCGACTATCCGGAGCGCGCGGAGCGCTTCGACGTCGTCTACCAGCTGCTGTCGTTCACCCGGAACCACCGCATTCGTGTTCGGGTCACCACCGACGAGGAAAAGCCGGTGCCGAGCGTGACGGGCATCTGGCCGGTCGCCGGCTGGCTCGAGCGCGAAACGTACGACATGTACGGCGTGCTGTTCGAGGGCAATGACGACCTCCGCCGCATCCTGACCGATTACGGCTTCCAGGGCCATCCGCTGCGCAAGGACTTCCCGATGACCGGGTATGTCGAGGTGCGCTATTCGGAAGAGGCGAAACGCGTCGTGTATGAGCCGGTCAGCCTGGCACAGGATTTCCGCAGCTTCGACTTCATGAGCCCGTGGGAAGGCGCCAAGTACGTCCTTCCGGGTGACGAGAAGGCGCCCGCCGCGCCGGTGCCGACACCGCCGGTCAAGGACGCGAAGACCAGCGAGAACACGGCCCAGACCGGGGCCGGTCAGCCGCATCCGGGCAACCAGCCCGGCGAAAAGCCCAAGGATGCGGATGTGCCCGCACCCAAGGGCGAGGGGCAGAAGTGATGACCGATACCGCAGTCAAGATTCCGGAGCGCGAGATCGACCCGGCGACGGGCGATACCTCGATCGCGAACTACACGATCAACTTCGGCCCGCAGCATCCCGCGGCGCACGGCGTGCTCCGTCTCGTCACCGAACTGGACGGCGAGATCATCGAGCGCATCGATCCGCATGTCGGCCTGCTCCACCGCGGCACCGAGAAGCTGATCGAGTACAAGACCTACACCCAGGCGCTGCCGTACTTCGATCGCTTCGATTACTGCTCGCCGCTGGCGATGGAGCACAGCTATGTGCTCGCGGTCGAGAAGCTGCTCGATCTCGAGGTGCCGCTGCGCGGCCAGTATCTGCGCGTGCTGTTCGCCGAGCTGACTCGCATTTGCAACCACATGCTGAACCTGGGTTCGCACGTCATGGACGTCGGCGCGATGACGCCGAACCTGTGGATGTTCGAGATCCGCGAGGACTGCCTGAACTTCTTCGAGCGGGCGTCTGGTGCGCGCATGCACTCGAACTATTACCGCGTCGGCGGGGTTCGCCAGGACGTGCCGGTCAAGCTGCTGAACGACATTGCGGAATGGCTCGACACGCGTCTGCCGCAGCTGTTCGGCGACGCGATCAGCCTGGTCGCCGAGAACCGAATCTTCAAGCAGCGCAACGTCGACATCGCGACGGTGAGCCGCGAGGACGCGATCAAGTGGGGCTTCTCCGGCCCGATGATCCGCGCCGCCGGCATCCCCTGGGACATCCGCCGCGCGCAGCCGTACGACGTGTACGACCGCGTCGACTTCGAGATTCCGGTCGGTACCCGCGGCGACTGCTATGATCGCTTCATGGTCCGCGTCGAGGAAGTCTACCAGTCGGCCCGCATCATCAAGCAGTGCATCCAGGACATGCCGGAAGGCCCGGTCCTGACCCTCGACCGCAAGGTCGGTGCGCCCAAGCGCGGCGAGATGAAGCAGTCGATGGAAGCGCTGATCCATCACTTCAAGCTGTTCACCGAAGGCTATCACGTGCCCGCGGGCGAAGTGTATGTCGCGACCGAGAGCCCCAAGGGCGAGTTCGGCGTGTACCTGGTCTCGGACGGCACCAACAAGCCGTATCGCTGCAAGGTGCGCCCGACCGCGTTCAGCCACCTCCAGGCGATGGACTTCATGTCCAAGGGGCACATGCTCGCCGACATCACCGCCATTCTGGGCGCGATGGACATCGTGTTCGGGGAGTGCGACCGGTGAGCACGGATCGTATCGCCACCACGCATGCAATGATCGCGCGCTACAATGCGCAGGATGCCGACGGCTATGTCGAACTGATGACCGACGGCGCCTGCGAGGCGACCTATCGCGGCGCCGTGCTGCGCGAGGGCCGCGAAGGCGTGCGTTCGGGGCTCAAGGCGATGTTCGCCGAGTTTCCACACAACCGCGCCGACATCCTCGCCTGCTATGCGCTCGGCGAGACCGTCGTGCTGCACGAGAAGGTGTCGCGCTCGCCCGAGGCCGAGCCCTTCGAGGTGATGTCCATTTATACGTTCTCCGACGACAAGGTCGATCGGGTGGAGTTTATCCGCTAATGGCTGACGCACCCCAACTCCCCGACGAAGCGGAAGTCCGCGCGCGCTGGGGCAATTTCGCCTGGACGCCGGCCAATGCCGAGAAGGCGCGCGAGATCATGGCGCGCTATCCGGCGGGTCGCCAGATGTCGTGCACCATCCCGTTCCTCGACCTGGCGCAGCGCCAGGTGGGTGCCGAGACGAACACCCAGGGCTGGCTCCCGGTTCCGGTGATCGAGTTCATCGCCCGCGAACTGGACATGCCCTATATCCGCGTGTTCGAGGTCGCGACCTTCTACACCATGTTCAACCTGGTGCCGGTCGGCCGCTACCATGTGCAGGTCTGCGGCACGACGCCGTGCATGCTGCGTGGGAGCGACGACGTGATGGCCGCGTGCAAGTCGCGCGGGCTCAAGAAGGGGCACACCACCGCGGACGGGCTGTTCACGCTCACCGAGGTGGAGTGCATGGGCAATTGCGCGTCGGCGCCGATGGTGCAGATCAACGACGACAATTTCGAAGATCTCGACTATGATCGCACGCTGGCGATCCTCGACGCGCTGGCCAAGGGCGAGAGCCCCAAGACCGGCACGCAGGAGCCGGGCCGCCACACGGTCGAGCCGCTGGGTGGACCGACGACGCTCACCGCGATGGTCCATGAGAACCATGACTATCGGGGCGAATGGTGATGGGGGGCAACAGCCTCATCGTAACCATCCTGGCCATCATCGGCGGCATCGTCGTGCTCGGCTGGGTGCTCAAGCTTGCATTTAACTTGATCGGGACGCTGATCCTGATCGGTCTGGCCGTAGTCTTCTATCTGTTCGTACAGAAGCTGGTCGGGAAGGGACGCTAAGGTGCTTCAAGACAAGGACCGCATCTTCACCAATCTCTACGGCTACCAGTCGTGGCACCTCGATGCCGCGCGGGCGCGCGGGGCGTGGGACAACACGAAGGCGCTGCTCGATCTGGGGCCGGACACGATCATCGACCGCATCAAGGCCTCGGGCCTGCGCGGGCGTGGCGGCGCCGGCTTCCCGACGGGCATGAAGTGGAGCTTCATGCCGAAGAACCCGACGCCCGAGCGTCCGAGCTTCCTCGTCATCAATGCCGACGAGTCCGAGCCGGGCTCGTGCAAGGACCGCGAGATCATCCGCCACGATCCGCACCTGCTGATCGAAGGCGCGCTGGTCGCGGGCTTCGCGATGCGGGCGCGTGCGGCGTACATCTACATTCGCGGCGAATATATCCGCGAGGCCGAGACGCTGTTCGCGGCCGTCGCCGAGGCCTATGCTGCCGGCCTGCTGGGCAAGAATGCCTGCGGTTCGGGCTATGACTTCGACGTCTTCGTCCATCGCGGCGCCGGCGCGTATATCTGCGGCGAAGAGACCGCGATGATCGAGAGCCTGGAAGGCAAGAAGGGCCAGCCGCGGCTTAAGCCGCCGTTCCCGGCGGGTGCGGGCCTTTATGGCTGCCCGACCACGGTCAACAATGTCGAGTCGATCGCGGTCGCCCCGACGATCCTGCGCCGCGGCCCCGAATGGTTCGCCAGCTTCGGCAACGAGAACAACAAGGGCACCAAGCTCTTCCAGATCTCGGGCCATGTGAACAAGCCGTGCGTGGTCGAAGAGGCCATGTCGATCCCGTTCCGCGAGCTGATCGAGAAGCATTGCGGCGGCATTCGCGGCGGCTGGGACAATCTGCTCGCGGTGATCCCGGGCGGTTCGTCGGTGCCGCTGGTGCCGGCAGCCCAGATCATGGACTGTCCGATGGACTTCGACGGTCTGCGCGCGCTCGGCTCGGGCCTCGGCACCGCCGCCGTGATCGTGATGGACAAGTCGACCGACATCGTCCGCGCGATCAGCCGGCTCTCCTACTTCTACAAGCATGAGAGCTGCGGCCAGTGCACCCCGTGCCGCGAAGGCACCGGCTGGATGTGGCGCGTGATGGAGCGGCTGCGCACCGGCGACGCCGACATCAGCGAGATCGACACGCTGCAGCAGGTGACCAAGCAGGTCGAAGGCCACACCATCTGCGCCCTGGGCGACGCGGCCGCCTGGCCGATCCAGGGCCTGATCCGCCATTTCCGCCCCGAGATCGAGCGCCGGATCACCGAGCGCAAGTCGGGCGGCATTGAAACCATGCAAGAGGCGGCAGAGTAATGCCCAAGCTCAAGGTTGACGGAATCGAAGTCGAGGTGCCGCAGGGCGCCACCGTGCTCCAGGCCTGCGAGGCCGCGGGCAAGGAGATTCCGCGTTTCTGCTATCATGAACGGCTGAGCATCGCCGGCAATTGCCGCATGTGCCTGGTCGAGGTGAAGCCCGGACCGCCCAAGCCCCAGGCTTCGTGCGCGCTGCCGGCCGCCGACAACCAGGAAGTCCGCACCGACAGCCCGATGGTGAAGGCCGCGCGCGAAGGCGTGATGGAATTCCTGCTGATCAACCACCCGCTCGATTGCCCGATCTGCGATCAGGGCGGCGAGTGCGACCTGCAGGACCAGTCGGTCGCCTATGGTCGCGGTAGCTCGCGCTACACCGAGAACAAGCGCGCGGTGACCGAGAAGTATATGGGTCCCATCATCAAGACGGTGATGACCCGCTGCATCCAGTGCACCCGCTGCGTCCGCTTCGGCGAGGAAGTGGCCGGCGTGGAGGATATCGGCGCGATCTATCGCGGCGAGAACATGCAGATCACGACCTATCTCGAAAAGGCGTTCAAGAGCGAGCTGTCGGGCAATGTCGCGGACCTGTGCCCGGTCGGCGCGCTGACCCACAAGCCGGTCGCGTTCGAGTATCGCCCCTGGGAGCTCAAGCGGAACCTGTCGATCGACGTGATGGACGCGGTCGGCACCAACATCCGCCTCGACAGCCGCGGCCGTCAGGTGATGCGTGTCCTGCCGCGCATCAACGAGGACGTGAACGAGGAGTGGGCGCACGACAAGACCCGCTACCATGTCGACGCGCTGGTCCGCCGCCGTCTCGACCGCCCGTTCGTCCGCAAGCATGGCAAGCTGGTCCCGGCGAGCTGGGAAGAGGCGTTCGACGCGATTGCGGGCGTGGCCGCCAATGCCGGTTCGAGCGTCGCGGCGATCGCCGGCGACCTGCTCGATGCTGAGACCATGTATGCCGCCAAGGCGCTGGTGAAGGCGTTCGGTTCGGACCTGCTCGAAGGCCGCCAGACCGGCATGGCCTATGACACGTCGAGCCTCTCGGCAGTGGCGTTCAACACCACCATCGCGGCGCTCGAAGACGCCGATGCGATCCTGCTGGTCGGCACCAACCTGCGCTGGGAAGCGCCGCTGGTGAACACCCGCGTGCGCAAGGCGATCAAGCGCGGCGCCAAGGTGTTCGCAATAGGGCCGCAGGTGGATCTCACCTACAAGGTCGAGTGGCTGGGCGACGATCTGGGGCTGCTCAACAGCCTGCCGGAGAACCTCGCTCAGGCGATCGACAATGCCAAGAAGCCCGCGCTGATCCTCGGCCCGGGCGCGCTCAAGAACGGCCATGGCGCCGCGCTCGCGATCGCCGGTGCGTTCCAGCGCGCTGCGACCGAAACCGAAGCAGCGTGGAACGGCTTCAACGTCGTCCACACCGCGGCGGCGCGGATGGCGGGGCTGATGCTCGGCTATGCGCAGAAGGGCGGCATTGCCGACATCGTCGCGGCATCGCCGAAGCTCGCCTTCTTCCTGGGCGCCGACGAGGTGGACTTCTCGAAGTTTACCAATAGCTTCAAGGTCTATATCGGCCACCACGGCGACCAGGGCGCGCATCATGCCGATGTGATCCTGCCGGGCGCCACCTATGCCGAGAAGCCGGGCACCTATGTGAACCTCGAAGGCCGCGTGCAGCGCGCCGACCGCGCGGTGTTCGCACCGGGCGAGGCGCGCGAGGACTGGACGATCCTGCGGGCGCTCTCCGAAAAGCTCGGCCGCACGCTGCCGTTCGACAGCTTCGACGAGCTGCGCGCCGCGATGGCGAGCGAGGTTCCGGCGCTCGGCCAGGAAGGTCTGGCCGAATTCGCATGGAACCCGCCGTCGCTGGCGGCCCAGGCTTCGGGTCCGGTGACCTATCCGGTTGCCGACTTCTATCTCACCAACGCCATCTGCCGTGCGTCGCCGACGATGCAGCGCTGCTCGGCCGAACTGCTCCATGGCGAAGCGTTTGCGGAGGCGGCCGAGTGATCAGCCTGCAGAGCCGTGCTCCTGCGAAAGCAGGAGCCCAGAGCCCCACGCATCTCGCTCTCCAACCCTGGGCTCCTGCTTCCGCAGGAGCACAAAGGTGCCCGCAATGACTTCCTGGTTCACTTATCTCGGCTTCCCCTTCGAGCTGGCCTGGACCGTCGCCACGGTCATCGACATCCTCGTCATCGCGCTGCCGGTGATGCTGGCCGTCGCCATGATCATCTATGCCGATCGCAAGATCTGGGCGGCGATGGCGCTGCGCCGCGGTCCGAACGTCGTCGGTCCGCTCGGCCTGCTCCAGTCCTTCGCCGACGGCCTCAAGGTGTTCCTGCAGGAAACCATCGTGCCCTCGGGCGCGAACAAGGGCCTGTTCCTGCTCGCGCCGATCATCACCTTCACGGTCGCGCTGATCGTGTGGGCGGTGGTTCCGTTCCAGGCGGGCGTCGCGCTGTCCAACATCAACGTCGGCCTGCTCTACGTGCTCGCAGCCTCGTCGCTGGGCGTGTACGGCATCATCCTCGCCGGCTGGTCGTCCAACTCGAAATATCCTTTCTACTCGGCGATCCGCGCGGCGGCGCAGATGGTGAGCTACGAAGTCTCGATCGGCTTCGTGCTGATCTCGGTCGTGCTCTGGGCAGGTACCTTCAACCTTGGCACCATCGTCGAGGCGCAGAAGGGCTATTACGGCTTCGTCAACGGCAACTTCGTCAATCCGCTGCTCTTCCCGATGGCGATCGTGTTCTTCATCTCGTCGCTCGCCGAGACGCAGCGCGCGCCGTTCGATCTGACCGAAGCGGAGTCGGAGCTGGTCGCCGGCTATCAGACCGAATATTCGTCGATGGCCTTCGCGCTCTACTGGCTCGGCGAATATGCCAACGTCATTCTGATGTGCGCGCTCAACGCCACGCTGTTCTGGGGCGGCTATCTCCCGCCGTTCGACTGGGCGCCGCTCTACGCGGTACCGGGCATCCTCTGGCTGTTCGCCAAGATGCTGTTCTTCTTCTTCTGCTTCAGCTGGGTGAAGGCCACCGTCCCGCGCTATCGCTATGACCAGCTGATGCGCCTGGGCTGGAAGATCTTCCTGCCGCTGTCGCTTCTCTTCGTCTTCCTCGTTTCCGGGTACCTCATGCTGACCCGGGTTGGAGTGCCCGCATGAGCGTCGCAAGTTTCGTCCGCACCTGGACTCTGTGGGAGTTCGTGAAGGCGCATGCCCTGACCTTGAAGTATTTCTTCAAGCCCAAGGCGACGATCAACTATCCGTACGAGAAGAACCCGCTCTCGCCCCGCTTCCGCGGCGAGCATGCGCTGCGCCGCTATCCCAATGGGGAAGAGCGTTGCATCGCGTGCAAGCTGTGCGAGGCGGTGTGCCCGGCGCTGGCGATCACGATCGAGGCCGAACCGCGCGACGACGGCAGCCGCCGCACGACGCGTTACGACATCGACATGACCAAGTGCATTTACTGCGGCCTGTGCCAGGAAGCGTGCCCGGTCGATGCGATCGTCGAGGGGCCGAATTTCGAATTTTCCACCGAAACGCGTGAAGAGCTGATTTATCAAAAGGATAAGCTGCTCGCGAACGGCGATCGCTGGGAACGCGCGATTGCGGCGAACCTTGCCGCCGACGCGCCGTACCGTTAAGCGCCGCACCATTCAAAGGGGCCATCCGATTCCGTGATCCAGCTTCTCGCCTTTTACCTGTTCGCGACCATCGTGTGCGTCTCCGGCGCAGCCACGATCCTGTCGCGTAACCCGGTACATTCCGTCCTCTGGCTCATCCTGGCGTTCTTCAACGCCGCGGGCCTGATGGTGCTCGTGGGCGCCGAATTTATCGCCATGCTGCTGGTGATCGTTTATGTCGGCGCGGTCGCGGTGCTCTTCCTGTTCGTCGTCATGATGCTCGACATCGACTTCACCGAACTGCGCGCCGGCGTGATGAAGTATGCCGCCGTCGGCCTCTTGCTGGCGCTGGCGTTGGTCGCTGAGATCATCGTCGCGGTCGGTGCGTGGAGCGCCGGCACGCTGGCGCTGGGTCGTCGCGTCGCCCCGGTTGCGGACGGCGTGCCGAACATCGAGGCGATCGGCGCGCTGCTCTACACGCGCTACCTGTTCGTGTTCGAGGGCGCCGGCTTGGTGCTGCTCGTCGCGATGATCGGCGCGATCGTGCTGACCTACCGCAAGCGCAGCGACGTGCGGCCGCAGAACATTGCGCGCCAGAACGCCCGCCGCGCCAAGGATGCCACCCGTAACATGAACCCGGCGGTCGGGCAGGGGATGGAGCTGTGATCTCGCTAACCCATTATCTGGTCGTCTCGGCGATCCTGTTCACCATGGGGGTGCTCGGCATCTTCATGAACCGGAAGAACCTGATCGTCATCCTGATGGCGATCGAGCTCATCCTGCTCAGCGTGAACCTCAATTTCGTCGCCTTCTCGTCGTTCCTGCACGACCTGGTGGGCCAGGTGTTCGCGATGTTCGTGCTGACCGTCGCTGCCGGTGAGGCCGCGATCGGCCTTGCCATCCTGGTCATCTATTTCCGCGGTCGCGGCACGATTTCGGTCGACGACGTCAATCGGATGAAGGGCTGATGTCGTCCATTCTGATCATCGTATTCCTGCCGCTCCTCGCGGCAGCCGTTGCGGGGCTCGTGAACAAGTCGTTCGGCGCCGCGCTGCCCAAGATCCTCACCACGGGCTCGCTGTTCGTGGCGTGCGGCCTGTCCTGGCCGATCTTCCTCTCGTACCTGAGCGGTTCGGCCGCGCCGAGCGTCACCCCGGTGCTGCACTGGATGACCTCGGGCACGATGAGCTTCGCCTGGGAACTGCGCGTCGACGCGCTGACCGCGGTGATGCTCGTGGTGGTCACCAGCGTCTCGGCGCTCGTCCACCTTTATAGCTGGGGCTATATGAGCGAGGAGCCGGACCAGCCGCGTTTCTTCGCCTATCTCTCGCTGTTCACCTTCGCGATGCTGATGCTCGTGACCGCGAACAACCTGGTGCAGATGTTCTTCGGCTGGGAAGGCGTGGGCCTCGCGTCCTACCTGCTGATCGGCTTCTGGTTCCGCAAGCCCAGCGCCAATGCCGCCGCGATCAAGGCCTTCGTGGTCAACCGCGTCGGCGACCTCGGCTTCATGCTCGGCATCTTCGGCGTGTTCCTGGTGTTCGGCACCGTCGACATTCCGACGATCCTGGTGGCGGCGCCGAACCATGCCGGTTCGACGATCGGCTTCCTCGGCCACCGCTTCGATACGATCACCGTGCTCTGCCTGCTGCTGTTCGTCGGCGCGATGGGCAAGTCGGCCCAGCTCGGCCTGCACACCTGGTTGCCGGACGCGATGGAAGGCCCGACCCCGGTGTCGGCGCTGATCCACGCCGCCACCATGGTGACCGCGGGCGTGTTCATGGTCTGCCGCATGTCGCCGCTGTTCGAACAGAGCGCGGTCGCGATGCACGTCGTGATGGTGATCGGCGCGGCCACCTGCTTCTTCGCCGCCACCGTCGGCACGACGCAGACCGACATTAAGCGCGTGATCGCCTATTCGACCTGTTCGCAGCTCGGCTACATGTTCTTCGCCGCAGGCGTCGGCGCGTATGGCGCGGCGATGTTCCACCTGTTCACGCACGCCTTCTTCAAGGCGCTGCTGTTCCTCGGCGCCGGCTCGGTGATCCATGCGATGCACCATGAGCAGGACATGCGCTATTATGGCGGCCTCTGGAAGAAGATCCCGCTGACCTACACGGCGATGATGGCGGGTACGCTCGCGATCACCGGCGTCGGCATCCCCGCGCTGTTCGGCAATCCGGTGGCGTTCGGCTTTGCTGGCTTCCACTCGAAGGACGCGATCATCGAGGCGGCCTTCGCGTCGGGTAACACCGGCGTGTTCTGGGTCGGCGTGGTCGTCGCGCTGCTGACGAGCTTCTACTCGTGGCGCGTGGTGTTCCTCACCTTCCACGGCAAGCCGCGCTGGGCCGCTTCCGAGCATATCCAGCACGCGGTGCACGATGCGCATGGCCATGGTCACGACGATCATGGTCATGACGATCATGCGCTCGCGCACGCCGCGCAGGGTCACGACGATCACCATGCGCACGATCACGGCGACGGCACGGCAGGGTACCACCCGCACGAGAGCCCGCTGGTCATGCTGATTCCTCTGATCCTGCTGTCGATCGGCGCAGTGCTCGCCGGCTTCGTCTTCCACGGCGCGTTCATCGAACCGACCGCGGGCGAGACCTATTGGCACGGCGCGCTGGCCTTCAACGAGCACCTGATGCACGCGATGCACGAGGTGCCGGTGTGGGTGAAGCTCTCGGCCACGGTGGCGATGCTGCTGGGCCTGGGCACCGCGGTGTTCGCGTATATCGTTTCGCCGGGCTTCCCGGCGGCCTTCGCCGAGCAGGTGCGTCCGCTGTATCTGTTCCTGCTCAACAAGTGGTATTTCGACGAGCTCTACAACCTGCTCTTCGTGCGTCCCGCATTCGCCATCGGGCGGCTGTTCTGGAAGCGTGGCGACGAGCAGACGATCGACCGGTTCGGCCCCAATGGCGCAGCGCGCTTGGTGCAGATCGGCAGCGTAGGCGCCGTCAAGCTGCAATCGGGGTATCTCTACACCTATGCCTTCGTCATGCTGATCGGGCTCACGGCCGCGCTCACCTGGGTCATTGCGGGGTGATGGAAAAATGACCGGCTTTCCGATCCTTTCCGTCCTGCTCGCGATCCCCGCGGTTGCCGCGGTGCTCTGCCTCTTCGTGGGCGCCCAGGGCGCTCGCTGGACGGCGCTCCTCGCGACGCTCGTCAACCTGGGCCTCGGCGTTTTCCTCTGGACGCAGTTCCAGCATGGCGACGGTGCCCCACAGTGGCAGTTCGTCGAGCAGCATGTGCTGTTCAGCCTTGGTGGCGTCGACTTCAAGTGGGCGCTCGGCATCGACGGCTTCGCCTTCCTGCTGATCGAACTCTCGCTGTTCCTGATGCCGATCTGCATCGGCGCCAGCTGGCTCTCGGTCACCAAGCGCGTGCCGGAGTACATGGCGGCGTTCCTTGCGACCGAAGTGCTGATGATCGGCACCTTCGCCGCGCAGGACCTGTTCCTGTTCTACATCTTCTTCGAAGGTGGCCTGATCCCGATGTACCTGATCATCGGCATCTGGGGCGGCGTGAACCGCATCTACGCGTCGTACAAGTTCTTCCTCTACACGCTGCTAGGCTCGCTGCTGATGCTCGTCGCCATGATCTTCATGGTGCTGAACACCGGCACCACCTCGATCCCGGTGCTGATGGCGCACGACTTCCCGGCCAACTGGCAGACTTGGCTATGGCTGGCCTTCTTCGCCTCGTTCGCGGTGAAGATGCCGATGTGGCCGGTCCACACTTGGCTGCCCGACGCGCACGTGCAGGCGCCGACCGCTGGCTCGGTGATCCTGGCGGGCGTGCTGCTGAAGCTCGGCGGCTATGGCTTCCTGCGCTTCTCGCTGCCGATGTTCCCGGTCGCGTCGGTGCAGTTCATGTGGGTCGTCTTCGGCCTGTCCTGCGTGGCGGTGGTCTACACCTCGCTCGTCGCGCTCGTGCAGAGCGACATGAAGAAGCTGATCGCCTATTCGTCGGTCGCGCACATGGCGATCGTCACCATGGGTCTGTTCGCCTTCAACGCGAACGGCATCGACGGTGCGATGATGGTGATGCTGGGCCACGGCGTGGTCTCGGGCGCGCTGTTCCTGTGCGTCGGCATCATCTATGATCGCCTCCACACCCGCGAGATCGACCGCTACGGCGGCCTGGCGATCAACATGCCGCGCTACGCCGTGCTGTTCCTGCTGTTCACCATGGCCTCGATCGGCCTGCCGGGCACCAGCAACTTCGTCGGCGAATTCTTCAGCCTCGCCGGCGTGTACCAGGTCTCGACCTGGACCGCGCTGATCGGCACCACGGGTATCATCCTCGGCGCCGCCTATATGCTCTACCTGTTCCGTCGGGTGGTGTGGGGCGACCTGACCAAGGACGATGTGAAGGCGATGCCGGACCTCGACGGTCGCGAAGTGGCGATGCTGGTAGCACTGGCTGCCGTGGTGCTGTGGATGGGTGTGTACCCGACCAGCTTCACCGCGCCGATGCACGCCGATGTCGCACGGCTGACGCAGCGCCTCGACAGCGCCGCGCACACCCTGTCGATCAGCGACTCCAAGCCCACGCCGGGTTCGCCGCAGGCGGCACCCGCCCATGAAGCCTCCGCGCACGAGGGGGCGCACTGATGTCCTATTCCATGCAACTCCTCATGACGCTGCCCGAGCTGGTGCTCGCGGTCGGCTCCATCGTCCTGATGCTGGTGGCTGCCTGGGGTGGCCAGGCATCCACCAAGCTGGTGAGCTGGGCCTCGGTGGCGCTGCTCGCTGGCGCCGGCATCGCGCTCACCGGTCCGTCCTCCACGGGCGGCGTCGCGTTCGGTGGCCTCTATCATGCCGATGCATTCTCGGCCTTCGCCAAGGTTGCGATCTATGTCGCCGCCGCGGTGTCGATCCTCGTTGCGCCGGGCTTCTTCCAGCGCACCTCGGGCGACGATCTGCGCCCGGAATATCCGGTGCTGATCCTGCTTGCGACCATCGGCATGGGCATGATGGTCTCGGCGGGCGACCTGCTGAGCCTCTATGTCGGTCTCGAGCTACAGAGCCTTTCGGCGTACATTCTCGCCAGCTTCATGCGGCGCGATACGCGCTCGGCCGAAGCCGGTCTGAAGTATTTCGTGCTGGGCGCGCTGGCCTCTGGCATCCTGCTCTACGGCATCAGCCTTGTGTACGGCTTCGCCGGCACCACGCTGTTCGAGGGCATTGCGGGCGCCTATCACGCCGGCCTCGCCTCGCCGCAGCATACCGGCCTGCTGTTCGGTCTGGTGTTCGTGTTCGCGGGCATGGCGTTCAAGATCTCGGCCGTGCCGTTCCACATGTGGACGCCGGACGTGTACGAAGGCGCGCCGACCCCGGTCACCGCCTATTTCGCCTCTGCCCCCAAGGTGGCCGCAGTGGCGATGGCGGTGCGCGTCGCGATCGACGCGATGGGCCCGGCGATCTTCGAATGGCGCCAGATCGTGATCTTCGCTTCGCTCGCCTCGATCATCTTCGGTGCGGTGGCGGCGATCGGCCAGACCAACATCAAGCGCCTGCTTGCGTACTCGTCGATCAACAATGTCGGCTTCGCGCTGATCGGCCTTGCGGCCGGTGGCGAGGAAGGCGTGGCCAGCGTGCTCGTCTACATGGCGATCTACGTCATCATGACGATCGGCAGCTTCCTGGTGGTGCTGCAGATGCGTGGGCAGGATGGCGAGCAGGTCGAGACGATCGCCAGCCTCTCGGGCATGTCGCGCACCCGTCCGGGCCTGGCGGCGGCGCTGGCGATCTTCATGTTCAGCCTTGCCGGCATTCCGCCGCTGCTCGGCTTCTTCGCCAAGCTTGGCGTGTTCATGGCAGCGGTCCATTCGGGCCTCTGGATCTTCGCGGCGGTGGGTGCTGCGGCCTCGACGATCGGTGCCTTCTATTACCTCAAGATCGTCAAGACGATGTACTTCGACGAGCCGGCGCCGGCTTTTGCGGGCAAGACCGACCTCGTCGAAGGCGGCCTGATCGCGATCAGCGCCGTCGTGATTTCGCCGATCGGCTGGCTGGCGTTCGGTGCGCTGGGCACCTGGTCGCTGGTCGCGGCGAAGGCGCTGTTCTGACAGCTGTGATCCGGACCGTCGCCGAGACGGGATCGACCAATGCCGACATCCTTTCCCTGGCGCTTACGGGCGCCGGGGAAGGGCTGTGGCTCCGGGCCGAACGCCAGACCGCCGGCAAGGGCCGGCAAGGGCGCGCCTGGGTCTCGCCTGCGGGCAATCTCTACATCTCTACGCTGGTCCGGGTGCGGCCGACCGATCCTTCGCCGGCGACGCTGGCGCTGCTGTCGGCCGTCGCGCTCGAAGAAGCGGTGCGGGCGTTCGGTGTGTCGCCGATGCTCAAATGGCCCAACGACCTGCTGGTCGAGGGCGCCAAGCTCTCCGGCATCCTGCTCGAGCGGGCCGGGGATGCGATCGCGGTCGGCATCGGCGTCAACTTGGCAGCGGCGCCCGAGGGGCTGGACCGCGCGGCGACCAGTCTGGCCGCGCAGGGCGTGACCATCGCCCCCGACATCTTCGCGGAGGTGCTCGCCGAGAGCTTCGGCCGCTGGCTGGAGCGCTGGCGGGGCGAGGGCATGTACCCGGTGCGCGAGCGCTGGCTGGCCAAGGCGCATCCCGAGGGCACCGCGCTCACCGCGCGCCTGTCCGATGGCAGCAGCTTCGACGGCCTGTTCGGCGGGCTGGATTCGAGCGGCGCGCTGATCCTGCGCTTGGCCGACGGCACGACCCGTGCCATTCACGCGGGCGACGTGTTCCTGCTGTAACAAGGGAAGAGGGAAGGGCGATGCTGCTCGCGATCGACGCCGGCAATACCAATGTCGTGTTCGCGCTGGTGGACGGCGGCGAGATCCGCGCCCGCTGGCGCATCGCCACCGATCCGCGGCGGACCGCCGACGAATATGCGGTGTGGCTCAGCCAACTGCTGGCGCTGGAGGGCTTTGATCGCGCGGCGGTGAGCGGGGTGATCGTCGGCACGGTGGTGCCGCGCGCGCTTCACAATCTGGAAGTGCTCGCCAGCAAATATTTCAACACCGAGGCGGTGATCGCCGGCAAGGGCAGCGCCGAGTGGGGCTTCGCGCTCGACGTGGACGAGCCGCAGAATCTCGGCGCCGATCGTGCGCTCAACGTGCTCGCCGGCCATGCGCGCCACGAAGGCGATCTGATCATCATCGACTTCGGCACGGCGGCGACCTTCGACGTGGTCGACTATCGCGGGGCCTATAAGGGCGGGATCATCGCGCCGGGCATCAACCTGTCGCTCGACGCGCTGGTGACCGCCGCCGCCAAGCTTCCCCGCATCGCGATTTCCGCACCGGAAACCGCCAGCGTGATCGGCCGCAACACCGTCGATCAGATGCATATCGGCATCTATTGGGGCTATGTGGCGATGATCGAGGGGCTGGTCGCGCGGCTCAAGGCGCAGGTGGGCCGCCCGCTCAAGGTTATTGCGACGGGTGGGCTGGCGATTCTTTTCGAAAAGCATACATCTGTCTTCGATACGATCGAGCCCGACCTCACCATCCAGGGCTTGGCGATGCTGTGGGAACGCAGCCAGCAAGGAAATTAAGTGACTCCAAGAAACGAACTGCTCTTCCTTGCCCTTGGCGGCTCGGGCGAGATTGGCATGAACGTCAATCTCTATGGCTGCGACGGCAAGTGGCTGATGGTCGATTGCGGCATCACCTTCGGCGACGCCAGCTATCCGGGCATCGACGTGATCCTGCCCGACCTCCAGTTCATCGAAGACCGGGTGGACGACCTGCTCGGCATCGTGCTGACGCACGGGCATGAGGACCATATCGGCGCGCTGCCCTATCTCGCCGCCGATCTGGGCGTGCCGCTCTATGCCACGCCGTTCACCGCGGGCCTGATCCACGGCAAGCTCGCCGAGGAAGGCATCGACGACCGCGTCGAGCTGAACGTTGTGAAGGAAGAGGGCCCGTTCGACATCGGCCCGTTCACGATCACCTACACGCCGCTCGCCCACTCGATCCCCGAAGGCAATGCGGTGCTGATCGAAACGCCCTATGGCAAGGTGTTCCACACCGGCGACTGGAAGCTCGACGATGCGCCGTCGCTGGGCGGTTCGGCGACCGCCGAGGAACTGACCGCGATCGGCGACACCGGCGTGCTCGCACTGGTCTGCGATTCGACCAACGTGTTCAATCCCGAAGCCTCGGGCTCCGAAGCCGAGGTCCGCAAGGGCCTGGACGAGGTGATCGCCGGGGCCAAGGGCCGGGTGCTCGTCACCACCTTCGCGTCCAACGCGGCGCGGCTGCAGACGCTGGGCGAGGTCGCCCGCGACACGGGCCGCGAGCTGTGCGTGGCGGGCCGTTCGCTCGACCGGATCATCCGCGTTGCCAAGGCAACCGGCTATCTGCGCGACTTCCCCGAGCTGATCGATTTCGACAAGGCGATGACGCTGCCCGCCTCGCGCGTGCTGATCGTCGCCACCGGCGGCCAGGGCGAGCCGCGCGCGGCGCTCAACCGCATCGCCGAGGGAAGCCATGTGCTGAAGCTCCACCAGGGCGACCTGGTGGTGTTCTCCTCACGCCAGATTCCGGGCAACGAGATCGCGATCGGCAAGATCATGAACACGCTGGCCGACAAGGGCGTCGACATCATCACCGATCGCCAGGCCTTCGTCCACGTCTCCGGCCATCCGGGGCGGCCCGAACTGGCCGCGATGTACAAGTGGATCCGGCCCGAGATCATCGTGCCGGTGCACGGCGAGATCCGCCACATGCACGAACAGGCCCGCTTCGCGCTCTCGGAAGGCGTGCCCAAGGCGGTGAAGCAGCAGAATGGCGAGATCATCCGCCTCGCGCCGAACGGCCCGGCCAAGATCGGCCATGCGCCGGTGGGCCGGCTGGTGCTCGACGGCGACGTGATCCTGCCCGCCGATGGCACCACCATGGGCGAACGTCGGCGGATCGCGCTCTACGGCCAGATGTCGGTCGCGGTGGCGATCGACCGCAAGGGCAAGCTGCTCGGGGCCCCGCAGATCCGCGTGCAGGGCGTGCCGGTGGAGGAGGATCGCGACGATCTGATCGACGCCGCCGCCGATGCTGCCGTCGAGGCGGTGAAGAAGGATTGGCGCGATCGCGAGAAGCTGCGCGAGTCGCTGCGCCTCGCGGTGCGGCGCGTCGCGGTCCGCTTCACCGGCAAGAAGCCGGTAGTGGACGTATTGCTGATCGAGGCGTAACCTCACCCCCATGAAGTGGCAGTCGGCGCTCGCGATCTATACGCTCTTCTGGGCGATGTCGGTGTTCTTCGTGCTGCCCTTCGGGGTGCGGACCAGCGAGGAGGCGGGCGCGCCCCTCGTCCCCGGCCAGGCGCCGAGCGCGCCGCATGCCTTCGATCCGAAGCGGATCGTGGTGCGCACCACCGTCCTCTCCGCGGTGCTGTTCGCGGCGTTCTACCTCAACTACGTCAACGGCTGGGTGACCGCCGAGATGCTCGATTGGACGCGCTAACCACCAGAAAAGCCGGTTTTTGTTGGCGTGTGCGGTGATCGCCGGCGCTATAAGAGCGGGATGGAAGAACTTCGCCGCTACCACGCCGAGATGTCCGCCGCGCTCAACGCTCTCGAACGGCTGACCCAGGCTACCACGTGCGACGAAAAGGCGGTGATGGCCGTACGGTATCGCCTCACACGCGCCAGCAGCGGCCGGCGGCGGCACATCGCCCTGTTGTGCGAGCGGCTGCTCGCCGCCGGGGTCAACGATCCCGCCCTGCAGGCGCTGCGCGACGCAACCAATGCATCACGGGCGGCGTCCAGCAGCCATATCGGTACCTGGACGCTGCGCCAGGTCGTGGCGGACTGGCCCAGCTATGTTCGAGCCTCGGCGCTGATGCGCGCCTCCCTGCGCCGGGAGATCGCGCGCGAGGTGTCGGTGCTGGCGCCGCATTTTCCGCCGAGCGGCTGACACTTCGCAATTTTGTCATTTTCCTTCGCCATCGCGCGGTATCGAGCCGTGCCGCTTCCCATTCGGGCGAGCGGGAGCAGCTGAAGCGAAAGGGAAGCGCACCATGGAGATCACACGACGCGAGCTTCTGTGGGGAGCGGCAGGCACGGGCTTGCTGCTTGGCGCGCCGGCGCTGGTGCGCGCGCAGCAGATTTTCCGGGCCTATCCGTTCAGCCTCGGCGTCGCCGCGGGCGATGCCTCTGCGGACGGGTTCGTGCTGTGGACCAGGCTCGCGCCCGAGCCGCTGGAGCAGCATGGCGGGATGCCGATGGCGCCGATCCCGGTGCAGTGGGAGGTGGCCGCCGATGCGGGCTTCAGGACGATCGCCGCGAAGGGCGAGGCGCTGGCCCGGCCCGAACTCGCCCATTCGGTGCATGTCGAGGTAGCCGGGCTGCAGGCGGACCGGCCCTATTGGTATCGCTTCACCTGTGGACGCGAGCGTTCGGTGCGGGGGCGGGTGAAGACGCTGCCGGCGGCAGGCACCCCCATCGACAAGGCGCGCTTCCTTGTGGCGGGGTGCCAGCATTACGAACAGGGTCTCTATACCGCCTATGCCCATGCCGCGCGGGAGGAAGCAGACTTCCTCTTCCACTATGGCGATTACATCTACGAGGGCCGCGGCAACACGGTCGCGCTCGATTACAACGGCAATCCCCGCAAGTTCCTCCGCGCGCATATAGGCGAGGAGCCGTTCAGCCTCGACGACTATCGCCGCCGCTACGCCCAGTACAAGACCGATGCCGATCTCCAGGCCGCGCACGCCGCCACCGGCTGGTATGCGACCTTCGACGACCATGAGGTGCAGAACAACTGGGTCGCGGATCGCGATCAGAACGGCACCCCGCCCGAGGCCTTTCTGCTGCGCCGGGCCGCCGCCTTCCAGGCCTGGTACGAGCATATGCCGGTGCGGAGCAGCGCGATTCCCAAGGGCGGCGCGATCCAGGCCTATCGCCGCGCGCGGTTCGGCGACCTGCTCGACCTGCATCTGCTCGATACCCGCCAGTTCCGCACCGACCAGCCCTGCGACGACGGGTTCAAGCCGCGCTGCGCCGGCTGGGATGCGGCCGATGCGCAGGTGCTCGGCAGCCCGCAGGAAGCGTGGCTGAGCCGCAACCTGGCCGAGGGGAAGGCACGCTGGAACGCCATCGCCCAGCAGGTGATGGTGATGCCCCTCGATCGCCGCACCGGCGACGAGCCCGAGCCGATCCGCAACATGGACAGCTGGGCCGGCTATGATCGCCCGCGCGAACGCCTGCTCGCCAGCTTCGCCGGGCACGGCAATGTCGTGGTGCTGACCGGCGACGAGCACCAGAATTATGCCGGCGAGCTGCGGACCAGGGCGGGGCAGGGCGAGGCGGTGGCGGTGGAGTTCGTCTCCACCTCGATCAGCTCGGGCGGCGACGGTGCGGACCTGCGCGCGGGCAGCGACAGGATCCTCGCCCGCAATCCGTATCTCAAATATGTCAACGACCGCCGCGGCTACCTGCTGTGCGAGGTGACCCGCGACCAGTGGCGAGCGCAGTTCCGCACCGTCGATTCGGTGAGCGAGGCCGGTGCGCCGGTGAAGACCGCGCGCACCGCGATCGTGCCGCATGGCCGGCCCGAGCTCAGCTTCAGCTGAGCCGGGAGGGGGCGGAGACCGGCTCCCTCAAGGCGTCCTCCCGGCTTTCGCGAGGAGGACGCCCGGTAGAGCTTCGCAAGCCGGTCAGCTGCGCAGCCGCTCGATCGCCTGTGCCAGCGCCACATAGAGCTTGCCCGCGTCGGACGACAGCAGGGTCACCGCGAGCGTATTGCCTTCCCTCAGGCTCAGCACCTGGCGAAGCATCGTCTCGAAATCGTGGACGTAGCGGAGCACATTCTCCCGGAAGGCGTCGTCGTGATCGTAGAGCCGGTGGATCTCGCGCGCCTCGTGCGGGGCGAGCAGACGTACGGCACGGCGCGTGAACACGCCGCGATCGCCCTTCAGATAGGCCGCCCAGGCGCCGTCGGTGACCTCGGTCGAGAAGGTCTTGGCAATGTCGATCGAGGTGGAGTGGAGGGCGTCGATCAGCAGCGCCATGCGGTGCGCGAAGCCGTCGCTGTCGGCCCGCTCCTGCGCTTCCTGCGCTTCGGCGATCCGCGCTTCGGCGGCACTGATCGCATCGCCGATCGCCGCCATCTGGGCGCGGAGATGTTCCGCGGCGCGCGCGGCGGCGCCGATCGCGGCGTCGGTCGCGCGCGAAAGCGTGTCTACCTGCTGACGGACCGAGAGTTCCACGGCCCGCTCGACGGCGGGGT
>NZ_AGFU01000048.1 GCF_000226955.1 Sphingomonas elodea ATCC 31461 | reverse complement strand
GGTCTCGGCATTCCTGCTGAACCGCTCTTCCGATCTGAAGCCGCGCAGACCATCCGCGTCGACCTGATCAAGCTCGACCTGCTGCTGAACCTGGTCGGCGAGTTGGTGATCCGCAACTCGATCCTGGCCGACCGGCTGTCGCCGGCCGATCGCCAGCGCGTCGAACTGCCCGAACTGGCCCGCCTCACCCGGCAGATCCAGGACAACGTCATGTCGCTGCGCGCCCAGCCGATCCGGCAGGCCTTCAGCCGCGTGCCGCGCATGCTCCGCGATCTTTCGGTGGAAACCGGCAAGCAGATCAACCTCGAGACGATCGGTGAGACGACCGAAGTCGACAAGGGCGTGATCGAGAAGATCGGCGATCCGCTGACCCACATGATCCGCAACGCCGCGGACCATGGTCTGGAAAGCGCCGAGGAGCGGATCGCGGCGGGCAAGGACCCCGCCGGCACGATCAAGCTGTCGGCCGAGCAGAAGGGCGCCCGGATCTTCGTGCGGGTCGCGGACAATGGCCGCGGCATCAACCGCGAACGCGTCCGCGCCAAGGCGGTGGAAAAGGGCATCATCAGCGCCGATGCGGTGCTGACGAACGAGGAAATCGACCAGCTGATCTGCGCGCCGGGCTTCTCCACCGCAGAGAAGATCTCGAACATCTCGGGTCGCGGCGTCGGCATGGACGTGGTGCGCTCGAACGTGGAAGCCCTGGGCGGCCGCGTCGAGATCCACTCGGTGCCCGGCGAAGGCACGACCTTCACGATGATCCTGCCGCTCACGCTGGCCATTCTGGACGGCATGATCGTGCGGCTCGCCGGCCAGCGCTTCGTCCTGCCGCTGACGCACGTGCTGGAGACGATCCAGCCCGAGCCGGGCCAGGTGAAGCGTACCGCCCCCGACCACGAAGTGATCGACATGCGCGGCGAATATCTGCCGGTGAAGCGTGCGACCGAGATCTTCGGCCTGAACGACGACCGCGCCATCGAGGACTCGCTGGTGGTGATCGTCGAGAGCGAAAGCTCGGGCAAGGTCGGCCTGGTCGTCGACACCATCGATGACCGCCGCGAAGTCGTTATCAAGAGCCTCGACCAGAACCTGCATCCGATCCGCGGCCTGGGTGGCGCGACCATCCTCGGCGACGGCTCGATCGCGCTGATCCTCGATATCGAGGCGCTTGTTTCCTCGCCCTCCCGTTACTCGCCCAAGGGACTTGCAGCATGAGCACGCCTGACACCGCCAATGATCGAAAGATCGTAACCTTCTCGCTGGCCAAGCAGATCTTCGGGATCGACATGAGCGCGCTCATCGAGATCCGCGAATGGGACGAGCCGACGCCGCTTCCCAACGTCCCCAGCTTCATCAAGGGCGTGACCAACCTGCGCGGCAACGTGATCCCGGTGGTCGGCCTGGCCGAGCGCCTGGGCTGGGAGCCGAGCGTGCTCCATGCCCGCTCGTGCATCCTGGTCGTCAACATCATGGGCAAGCAGGCGGGCTTCCTGGTCGACGAGGTCAACGACATCGTGGGCATCAACGTGGGCGAGATCCAGCCGGCCCCCGCGGTCGAGACGGCGCTGGAGGAAAGCGTGATCGCCGGCCTCGTCCGCATCGCGACGCGCGCCAAGGACGGCACGCGGGACGAGAATGGCAGCATGGTGCTGCTGCTCGACCTGAACGCGCTGAGCCTGACCAAGCACCTGGATCTCGCCGCATGAGCCCCGCCGGGGGCGCCACCGCGGCGTCCGCCGGCGCCGCGAACGCGATGGCACCGGGCCAGGTCGCGGAGCTCACGCCGCGCGACTTCCAGGCCATCGCCGCGATCATGTACGAGGATGCCCGCATTTCGCTGAGCGAGGCGAAGACGACGCTCGTCCAGTCCCGCCTCGCGCGGCGGCTGCGCAAGTTCGGTCTCGCCCGGTTCTGCGACTATGTCGACCTGGTGCACAGCGACGCGGAAGAACGGCACGCGATGGTGGTGGCACTGACCACCAACCACACGCACTTCTTCCGCGAGCCGCACCACTTCGATCACTTTCGCGAGACTGTGATCCCGATCCTCCAGCGCAAGCAGGGGCCGATCCGGATCTGGTCGGCGGGATGTTCGTCGGGGGAAGAAGTCTACACGATCGCGATGTGTCTGCTGGGGCCGAACCGCAGCAACGCGTCGTGGCTGCGCAATGCCGATGTGCGCCTGCTGGCGACCGACATCGCGCCGCACGTGGTCGAGTCCGTCCAGCGCGGCGTCTATGCGGAGAATGTCGCGGCGGGGGTGCCGGAGCCGTATCGATCGAGCTGGATGAAGCCCACGCAAGGCGGCTTCATCATGGCCGACGAAGCACGGCAGCTGGTAACCGCCAAGGTGCTCAACCTGTTCGAACCATGGCCGCTAAAGGCAGCGTATGACATCATCTTCTGCCGGAACGTGATGATCTATTTCGGCGACCCCGCGAAGGAGGAACTCGAGCATCGCTTCGTCGAGCAGCTCGCCCCCGGGGCCTTCCTCTACATCGGCCATTCCGAACGGCTGATCGGGCCGGCGGCGACCAAGATGCGCTCGTGCGGCCACACAATTTACCAGAAGCCGGAGTCCAGGGCATGAAACCAGTTCGTACGCTCATCGTCGACGACAGCGCATCCATGCGCGCGACGCTGAAGCGCATGCTCTCCGCTGACCCAGAGATCGAAGTGGTCGGCATGGCGCCCGAGCCGTTCGCGGCGCGGGACATGATCAAGGCGCTCAATCCCGACGTGCTGACGCTCGACGTCGAAATGCCGGGGATGGACGGCCTGTCGTTCCTGGAGCGCATCATGCGCCTCCGGCCGATGCCGGTGGTGATGTGCTCTACCCTCACCGCCCGCGGGGCGGAGGTGACCATCGAGGCGCTGCGCCTGGGCGCGGTCGACTATGTCACCAAGCCGAGCGGCACGCCCGAGGACATCGAGCGCGACGCCGCCCTGCTCTGCGACAAGGTCAAGAGTGCGGCGCGCTCGGTCGCCCGCGCGGGCCCGCAGCGCCTGCCGGCACAGCCCAGCGTGGGCGCCAGCGGCGGGGCCGCCGGCCAGCTGATCGCGATCGGCTCGTCGACGGGCGGCGTGGAAGCCTTGTTCTCGCTGCTGCCGTCGCTGCCGGCGGATTCGCCCCCGATCCTGATCGTCCAGCACATGCCTGCGACCTTTACGCGCAGCTTCGCGCAGCGCCTGAACGCCGAGTGCCGCGTCAATGTAGTGGAAGCTACGGATGGCGCCCAGGTGACACCGGGAACCGTCTATATTGCACCTGGAGGCGAACGACACATGGAACTCTCGGGCGGTGCCAATGGCCGGATCAAACTGATCCCCGGCAATCCGGTCACCGGCCATCGTCCCTCTGTGGACGTGCTGTTCCAGTCGGTCGCCAAGCTGGGCGCCGGTGCCGTCGGTGTGATCCTCACCGGGATGGGCAGCGACGGGGCCCAGGGCCTGCTGGCGATGCGCCGGGCTGGTGCCCGGACGCTGGGCCAGACCAAGGAGACCTGCGTGGTGTGGGGCATGCCCCGCGCCGCCAAGGAAGCGGGTGCAGTGGAGAAGGAAGTCGGCCTGTCGGCAATGCCGGAGGCGATCCTGAAGGCTTGTCGAGAAACGGTTAAGGTTGGGAGCGCATAACAATGCCCGCTGCATCACAAATCAAGGTGATGGTCGTTGATGATCAGACCAGTATGCGGGCGATGATCCGTCGTGCGCTGCAGGACCTGGGGTTCAAGGACGTTCGCGACAAGGCCACCGCACCGGAAGCGCTGTCCGCCATCAAGAGCGATCGCGTCCACCTGGTGATCTCCGACTACAACATGCCCGAGATGGACGGGCTGCAGTTCCTCGAGGCGGTTCGCGCCGACCCGGTGATCGGCAAGACCGTGTTCATCATGCTCACCGGTTCGTCCGACCGCGAGGTCGTGCAGAAGGCAGCGGCGCTGGGTGTGAACAACTATGTCGTCAAGCCTTTCGCGCCGGCGGCGCTGAAGGAAAAGATCGAACGCGTTTTCGGCGAGCTGACCTGATATGCGCAGAGTTTCCATCGTCCAGGGCGAGAACGCGGTCATCGCGGAACCCCATGTCATGATTTCGACCCTGCTCGGGAGCTGCGTGGCCGCATGCCTCTACGACCCGGTCGCCAAGGTCGGAGGCATGAATCACTTCCTGCTCGGGGAGCCGGGCGCGGACCACAAGGTCTCGAGCTCGGACATGGCGCGCTACGGCGTCCATGCGATGGAACTGCTGATCAACAGCATGATGGCCAAGGGCGCCTCGCGCCCGCGGCTGCAGGCCCATCTGTACGGTGGCGCCAACATCATCTCCGGCCTGGGGGGCATCGGCGCGTCCAACGCCGCCTTTGCCCGCCGGTTCATGGAGACCGAAGGCATCGCGATCGCGCATTGCGATCTCGGCGGCACGCTCGCCCGCAAGGTCGAGTTCCTTCCGCACGAGGGCAAGAGCCGCTGCACCAAGGTGGCGGAGCGTGTCCAGGAACGTCCGGTCGCCCCCCTGCCTGTTGCCGCCCCCGACGGAGAATTGGAGCTTTTCTGATGTCGTGCCTGCCCATGTCGGAACCGTCCAACCCCCAGGCCCTGCCCGGCTACGATCCGTTCGCGGGCGTGCTGCACAGCGTCATGGCGGGCGAAATCCGCGAGATCAGCAAGAAGCTGGAAGGCCTGGCCGAAGTGCTGGTCTGCGACGAGCATTTCGCCGCCAACTATCTCGAACAGCTCCAGGCGTTCGATTATCTGATCCAGCACGCCGACGAGTGCGTGAACCTGCTGGACCGGATCGCGGGCGGCGAGGATTCGCTCTCGGCGATCAGCCATGTCCGTCTCGGCGCCGTCCAGGAACGCCTGCGCAACGCGCTGAAGGGGCAGTAACATGGCCCGCGGGGGGGATACTCGGCCGATCATCGTCAAGAAGGTCAAGAAGGTCGCCGGCGGCCACCATGGTGGCGCGTGGAAGGTGGCCTATGCCGACTTCGTCACCGCTATGATGGCCTTCTTCATGCTGCTGTGGCTGCTCGCCAATCCCGACAAGGATCGGCTGAAGGGCCTGGCCAAGTATTTCTCGCCGACCATCGCGGACAGCGCACCGGCCACCCCGGTGAGCAACACCGCGCCCGGCGCCGGCGGCCCCACCCGCCGATCCGAAGCCGATCCGAGCGCCGCCAAGGGCACGCCCACCTTCGAGGTGACGACCAGCGGCTCCGCGCGCGGCGGCACCGCCGACGTACCGGCAACGATGCGCGTCATGGCCTCCGAACTGATGGTGGCGCTGGAAGCGACGCCCCAGTCCCAGGGGAAGAAGAACACCGACGTCAAGCAGGACCGCGACGGGCTCCGCATCACGCTGATGGATACCGATCAGCAGCCGATGTTCCGTGCGAACACCGCCGAGCTCAATCCCTATGCGCGGATGCTGCTCGCCAAGATCGCCTCGAAGATCGCCACCGTCGGCGCGCAGATCGCGATCGAGGGCCATACCGACGGCGCCGGCGGGCAGAGCGACGCGAACTGGCTGCTGTCCGGCCAGCGCGCCCTCGCCGCGCGATCGGCCCTGATCGCGGGCGGCGTGACGCCGGACCGCTTCGCCGAAGTGGTCGCGATGGGGGCCACCCAGCCGGTCTATCCGGACCAGCCCAACCGCGCGGAAAACCGCCGCATCAGCATCGTGCTCAAGGGCCAGACCTCGGCGCTGCCGAGCGACTCCAGCTTCAAGTTCTGAGGTCCCTTTCGTGAAGAAGATGCTGTTCCTAATCGTCGCGCTGATCGCCGGCCTCGCCGCGGGCGGCGGCACCGCCTACGCCATGGTCAAGATGCTCGGCATCGGCGGCGGCCCGCACGTGGAGGCGAAGAAGGAAGAGAAGGAAACGCCGGGCAAGTTCGTGCCCACCGGCAAGGTGCTGGTTCCCCTGGTGTTCGCCGATGGCCGTCTTGCCGGCTATGCCTCGATCGACGTGCAGCTGGAGGTGGAGGAGGCCAAGGCCGAATTCGTCACCCAGCGCATGCCGCTGCTGCTCCATGCGATCAACATGCGCACCTATCGCACGCCGATGGCGGCCGGCCCGGACGGGATGCTCCCGGACCTGGAAGGCTTCCGCAAGCTGGTCGACGCATCGGCCACCGAGGCGTTCGGGCCCAAGATCATCCGCAAGATCGCCGTCACCGCCGCCAACCCGGCCTGAGACTATTGTAACACTACCGAGCCCAAGCTGAACGGCCGTTCATCCTATAATATATTCAGGGGCGCATCTTCGCGCCCCACTGGGGAGACCGACGTCGTGGACGCAGCCGAGCACCAGTTCGAAGCCAGCAACACCAGCGGCGATGCCTGGGCCCAGCGCGCGCCCCGCACCGTCACGACGTTGATGGTAGGCAAGCTGAGCTGCGACGGCGGCGAGCAATTGTGTCGGGTCCGCAACATCTCCGCCAGCGGCATGATGATCGAGACGCCCTTCCCCTTGCGCGACGGGGATCGCATCACGGTCGAGCTGCGCGGCGGGCCGGCGCTGGAGGGCTCCATCGTCTGGACCAGCGACGGGCGCGCTGGCGTCCACTTCACCGCCCCGATCGATGTCGAGGACGTGCTCGCCACCGCCAAGGGCAGTTCGCCCTCCGCGCGGCTGCGCCGGGCCGTACCGCGTGCCCCCCGCTTCCTGGTGACCGGCCCCGCCCGCCTCGTCTGCAACGGTGTGTCGAGCGCGGTGCAGATCGAGAATATCTCGCAGAGCGGCGCGCGCATCCGTCTGCCGGGCCAGCTGGATCTCGATCGGGTGATGACCCTCGTCATCCCCGGCCTCAAGCCGCACAGCTGCACCGTGCGGTGGAGCGACGCGGAAACCGCCGGCGTCGCCTTCATCGACATGATCCCCTATGGCGAGCTCGCCGCTTGGCTGAGCGAGGTCCAGCCGGCGCGCTGATCCGCGCCGCCGGACACCCGCTCCTCCGTGTCGCTCAGGCGATCGCCGCAAGCATGCGACGACGACGCAGCGCTCCGCCGACGGTACCGAAGCCGAGGATCAGCATCACCCAAACCTGCCCTTCCGGCACCGGGCTGATGCCCAGCTGCCCGGCAATCGCCGTAGCGATCGCCTGGTGGACCTGGGTCGTCGGGTGGATGGCATCGAAATAGAGCGCATTGCTGCAATTGGCGAGCTGCGGCGAGCCGCCGCCCGGCACCTGGCAGGGGGTGGTGGTGTTGAGCGTGGACGGCAGGCCGAACGCCGACGGATTGGCGAGCAGATCATGCTCGTACCCGAACAGGTCGAAATAGCTCGCCGTCGCCCCCGGCGCCGCATCGAAGCTGCTCGCGAGCGCCGCCAGGAACGCGTTGATCTGTTGCGAGCGCAAGGTCAGCTCGGCGAGCCGGCCTGGCACCGCCCCTGCCACCGCCGCCGATGCCGGCAGCAGCCCGATGTCCGGCGAACCGACGATCACCACGTTGCGGGCGCCCAGCGCATACAAGGCGTTCATCCCGTTGGTCAGCGCCTGCGCCGCGGCGCTGAAGCTGACCGCGCCGCCGGTGCCGATCGTATCGCGCACGTCGTTGCCGCCGAAGGTGACCAGCACCAGTGCGTTGCTATCGATCGATGTCGCGATCTTGGTCTGGAAATAGGCGAGCTGGCTCAGGAAGCTCGGGCTCGTCTCGGTAGGACTGTAGGCCGCCGTCGCCCCGCCCACTGCCACGTTCAGGCCCCCGGCGAAGGCCGGCGTCGTCGGCGCGCCGGTGATCATCAGGCCGAGATAGTCGGCGAAGTTGAAACCGTTGGAAAAGCGCCCCGCGAAATAGCCGTCGGTGGGCTTCGCCACCGCTCCCCCGGTCCCGAGATAGGCATTGCCCGAGTCCACCAGGCTGTCGCCGAAGACGTAGAGCCCCGAATAGCTGCCGCCCGCCGCCCAGGCGGACGGGGACGCGACCAGCGCTACGACTGCCAGCCACCGCGCAAGAAATCTCATTGCACCTCTCCTATGGTTAACAAACTGTTAACGGAAAGGCGGGCGGCGCGAAAGCGGCTCAATAAGGGAACGGCGCGACGCGCAACGTCGGCGATCGCGGCCGGATCAGGTCAGACCTGGATGTCGAGCTTGGCCAGTTCCACGCGCACGCGCAGATCGATGTCGCGCATCAGTTCGGCCAGCGTCGGTTCCTCCGGCGTCGAAATGGTCTGCGACCAGGCGGCGATCTCGCGCAGCCGGGCGACGTTGGGCGTGCCGGCCACGAGTTCCTTGTGCAGCCGGTCGAGCGCATCGATGCCGCGTTCGGCATCGCGGGCCTGCTTGCGGCGACGCTCGGCGACCGGATTGTTGACCGCGATCGCCACCAGCGCCTGCACGCTCGTCGCCGGCACCGCGCCGGGCACCGCCAGCGGCGGCGTGGGCGGCGCGGGCTGCTCGCCCGCCGGACTGGCATAGCCGGACACGGACTTCGGGAGCGCCGCCAGCAGGTTGCGCGCCATCATCGGTGTCAGGCTGTCGATACGCACGAAATCAGGCCCTCTCAAGCCGTATTGGCTCTCCTCTTCCTATAAGACGAGTAGCGTTAATTTTCCACTTGGCCCGAGAGGTTTATGTATCGTCTCTCCGCATCGTTCCTGGCGCTCGCGCTGGCCTTCGTCGGCGCACCCCAGGCGATGGCCCAGACTCGGATCAAGGACATCGTCGACGTCGAGAATGTCCGCGAGAACCAGCTGGTAGGCTATGGGCTCGTGGTCGGCCTCGCCGGCACCGGCGACCGTATCCGCAACGCCCCCTTTACCGAGGAATCGATGCAGTCGATGCTCGAGCGGATGGGGGTGAACATCCGCGGCACGCAGATGCGCACGCAGAACGTCGCCGCCGTCTCGATCACCGCGACCATGCCCCCCTTCTCGCGCGCCGGCTCGCGGATCGACGTGCAGGTCTCCGCCCTTGGCGACGCGACCAGCCTGCAGGGCGGCACGCTGATCGCCTCGTCGCTGCGCGCGCTGGACGGCGAGATCTATGCGGTGGCGCAGGGACCGGTGGCGGTGTCCGGCTTCCGCGCGCAGGGGGCGGCGGCGAACGTCAGCCGCGGCGTGACGACCTCCGCCCGGATCGCCGGCGGGGCGATCGTCGAGCGCGAGGTGCCCTATCAACTGCGCTCGGCGAACAGCCTCAAGCTCGCGCTCAAGAACCCGGATTTCAGCACCGCCGACCGGATCGCCCGCGCGATCAACGGCCGCTATCCGGGCGCCGCGCAGATGCTCGATCCCGCCACGGTCGAAGTCCGCCCGTCGAGCCAGTTCGCCGGGTCTGTGATCGACCTCGTGACCCAGGTCGGCGACCTGGAAGTGAAGGTGGACCAGCCGGCAAAGGTCGTCATCAACGAAGCTTCGGGCACGGTGGTGATGAACAGCGACGTGCGGATCACGCCGGTCGCGATCGCGCAGGGCGGCCTCACCATCTCGGTCACCGAGGCGCCGCAGGTGTCGCAGCCCGCGCCCTTCTCGCAGGGCCAGACGACGGTGGTGCCGCGCACCCAGGTGCAGGTGAACGACGGCAACGGCGCAAGCCTGGCCGTGATCAACGGCCCGTCGCTCAAGGCGCTGGTGAGCGGGCTCAACACCCTCGGTGTATCGCCGCGCGACCTGATCACCATCCTGCAGGCGATCAAGACCGCCGGCGCACTCCAGGCCGAAATCGAGGTGCAGTGATGAACGACATCCCCCCGCTCCCCGCCGCTGCTGCCGGGGCGTCTACCCCAGCCAAGCCGCTGCCGAAGGTGGACCCGAAAAACGCCAAGACCGCGCAGGAATTCGAAAGCGTTTTTCTTGGCCAGATGACGCAGCTGATGCTGCAGAGCGTCCAGCAGGACGAGCAGTTCGGCGGCGGCAACGGCGAAGAGATCTTCCGCGGCGTACTCGCCGAAAAGCTGGGGGCCGAAATGGCGCGCCGCGGCGGCATCGGCCTGGCCCCACACGTACTCGACCAGATCCTCAAGCTTCAGCAAGGACAGCAATGATCACGCAGCTCGTCGACGCGATGGTATCCCTCACCGCCCTGATGGAGGAGGAAAGCGAGCGGCTGTCCCGCTCGCCCTACATCCCCGAACTGGGCGAGATCGCCAATGCCAAGCTGCGCCTCGCCGGCCGGATCGAGGCGGAGGTCGCGCGGCTGAAGCGCGAGAACCCGGAAGACTGGCTGGAGACGCTGGACGAAGAAACGCGCGATACACTGTCCGAGGCAAGTCGCTCGCTGCGCGACGCCTCTATCGTCAACTCGCGAATACTTTCGCGTCAGATAGAATTGTCTGCCGAAATGATGGCTGCGATTGCTGCAGAAGCACAACGCCTGACGGGCAGCCGCAGCACCACCTACAGCGCCTGTGGCGGCATTGCCGGCATCGAAGCACCAGCGCCGATCTCCGTAAATGCACGTTTATGAAGGTATTTTCGAATCGTTACGGGGTTGGGTTGGCGCTGCGATGCGGTAAGACCTGTCTCATTTCAGGCCGCGGCGAAGGTTCTACTTATCCAGAAATCCACCCCTAAGCGTTGATTTTGCATGATTTTTTATTGCACATCTTTATCTTGACTAACGGCTGGTAAATCTAGCGCGGTAAGGTATAAATAAACCTGACAGCGCGTATGGGAGCGATCTTATCTTGGTCCGATTTCACCGGGCCGCCCCTAACGGCTGGATGAAGCTTGAGGGAGGTGTGTGACATGAAGCGTTTCAATGCAATCTTGGCTGGCGCGGCGATGCTCGCCGGTGCGCAGTTTGTAACCGGCACGGCAAGCGCCGCAACGATCGTCTGCAACGCATCGACGAGCTGCAGCTTCGTCGACGACACCGGCTTCGCCGGTAGCTCCGTGAACCGCGGTTCGGTCGCGACGCCGCGGACGGCCACGTCCTCGTTCCAGATCACGCTGCCGACGGCCGGCACGTTCGAAATCAGCCTGACGGCAGGCGGCACGGGCCTGACCTTCACGCGGCTGGTTTTCGGCGCCACGACGATCACCAATCCGCTGGCGGGCCAGCTCTACACCTTCGCGGTGAACAGCGCGGGTGTGTACAATTTCTCGTACACGGCGAGCAACACGGCCAATCAGCGCCTCGCCTTCTCGTCGAGCTACAGCTTCGCGGCGGTGCCGGAACCGGCTGCCTGGGGCCTGATGATCGGTGGCTTCGCAATGGCCGGCGCTTCGATGCGTCGCCGCCGCAACGTGCGCGTCGCGATCGCCTGATCGTTCCGCAGCGTAGATGATTGAGGCCGCGAGCTTGCTCGCGGCCTTTTTCTTTGGGCATGCCTGATGGGGCTTTCGGCCGCCCCTACCAGCGCCCGGCTCGATACCTTTGTCGATTCCGAAGCCGGCCGCATGGGGCTTGGTGATTGGCGGCCTCGGCATCGCCGACCGCGTTCTGCTTCGCCGCCGCCCGGAGCGGGGCGTGCTCACGTGATTCCGGCTTTCCGCATGCGCGAAAAGGGCCGCGGATGCATCCGCGGCCCTTTTCCTTTCCCGGCACCTGATGGCGGGCAGATCAGCCGCTGCCGCCCTTGCCCACCGCCGTCTTCAGCATCAGCATCTGCTTGCGGTAGATGTTGGTCATCGCGGTGAAATCCGCCTGGACCTTGCCCATCTTGAGCAGCTGGTCTTCGAGCGTGACATTGTTGCCGTCCGGCTTGGTCTCGCTCACGTCCTTGTCGAACACCAGCCCGCTGCCCATCGGCTGGCGGGCGCCCAGGTTCTTCATCGCACCGGTGAGTTCGACGCGCGGCCGGGCGACGTTCATGCCCCCCGCCCCTTGCAGCAGGTCGCCGAAATTCGGCTCGGAAACGTCGCGGGCCTTGTAGCCCGGGGTCTCGCTGTTGGCGAGGTTCTGCGCGATCACCTGCTGGCGCTGCGACAGGTTCTGCATACGCAGCTGGATCGCGGAAAAGATCGAAGGCATGTCGGACATGGATCAGAATCCCGTGCCGGCGGGGATGCCGGCCGAGAGCCGCGACAGCGCCGCCTGATAATTTTTGAGCTGCGCCTGCTCGACCGCGATCGAGCCGGTGCCTTTCTTCGTCGAAAGCTTGGCGCCGTCGACCAGCAGCGCCTTGGCATCGTCCCAATATAGAGAACGATAGGCGGTCTGCGTCATCGAGATCGCATCTTTTATCTTGCCGAGCGCGACCTTGGCCTGGTCGGCGGACGACAGGCTCAGCGCCTCGGTGAGGTCCATGCCGAAGGTGCCGCCGGGCCGCACCTTGGGCGCCGACGAAGATACGATGGCCTGCGCGGTGATGCGTTGCGGCTCGATGCCCAGCTTGGCCAGCGCGTCGCTGCCCTCGTTGCCCGCCAGCAGCTGCAGCTCGCGCCCGGGCTTCATCGTGATCCGCAGCGACTGCACGCCGTTGACCGAGGTTGCCGTTACCGTACCCTTCGAGGCGCCGATCATCCCCTGGATCCGATCGGCGATCGTCTTCAGCGTGTCGCCCTTCTCGATCGTGACCTTGCGGACGGCAGAATCGTCCGCCTTGATCGAGAAGAAGTCGCCTGGGCGCAGCGTCGTCTGGGTCGTCACCTTGTCGGAGACGGGCGGATTGATCGTGCCCCGGCCGAAGCCGAGTGCGGATACCGCCGTGTCGCCGCCCTTGGCGGCCGCGACGCGCACCGGCTCGGTGCGGAGCAGCGCCTGGCCGAACTGGGTGGTGCTGGCGATCGCGCCGGTCGCGGCGTCGAGCCGGCTGACAAAGCCGTCGACCGGGCCGCGCCGCGTTGCGCCGAGATTGCCGGTGGTGCGCCCGCCGACATAGAGGTCGCCGTTCATGAAGGCGAGGCTGTCGACCTGATCGTCCGCGCCGGTGCCGATATAGGTAGTGCTGGCGCCGGTGAACGCCGCGTCGATCCGGGTGACGAACCCGTCGCGTCCGCCGCTCGTGCCGTTCACCTGCGCGCCCGGGATCGCCGCGTCGGTCGCCCCTCCCACGGCGATCGAGCCGTCGGCGGCTACCGCGATCACGCGCGCATCGGCGACACCCAGGCTGATGCTGCCCAGATCGTTGGTCAGCGCACTCGCCTGCATCTTCATCACGCTCGCCGTGCCGTTCCGGGTGGCCAGCGCGAGCAAATTGCCGTCGTTGTCGATCGCGAGGCCGGTGATCGTGTCGCTGCCGCCGCTGTCGATCCGGCGGCGCTCGGCGACGCGACCACTGGCATCGATGCGCGTGACCATCGCGTCACCGCCATCCTTGTTGGCGGCGCGACCGGCAACGAACACCGATCCGTCGGCACCCACCGTCATCGCCTGCGCGGTATCGGTGCCGATCGAGCTGACCACGGTGGAGAACTGCTCGTCGCCGTTCGCGGCATATTTCGCGACGACCATGTCGCCGTCCGCGGTGATGCCGTTGAAATTGCCGGTCACCGTGCCGGCGACGACCACGCCGCCATCGGGCGCGATCGAAACCGCGGCGCCGGTCGCGGCGCCCGCCGCGCCCAGATTGCGCTGCCACACCACCTTGCCGGCGCTGTCCATCTTGGTGAGGAACAGGTTGTTGTCGCCGTCCGAAAGATTGGCGCCCAGATCGCCCTTGGTGGTGCCGACGACATAGCTGAAGCCCTGCGCGTCGGTGACGACCGCGGCCGAATCGGTGTTGGCGTAGACGTTGCTGGTCGTCGTCTTGTTGGTCTTCACCTTGCCGTCGATGTCCACCGTGGTGGTGGTGACGGTGGTGGTCTTGTTCGCGGCGACATTCTGCGCGGTGGCAAATCGATCGAGCGCCTGGATGGTGCCCAGCGCCGTGCGCGAGCCCGTGCCCGCGGGATCGTTGAGGCGGAACACCTGCGTCGCCGTCGGCGCATCCAGCGCGGTCTGGCCGGTCGCCACCACCAGCGCGTCGCGGGCATTGACCTGGTCGAGGCTCACCTGCTCCAGCCCGTCGGCGGTGGTGAGCTTCATGCTCCATTTGCCGTTGGCGAATTCCGGCTGGAACCGGGCGAGCCAGCGCGTCACCGGATTGCCCTTGGCATCGGTGCGCACCGAGCCGTCGTCATTGTACACCAGCTGCGAGCTGATCTGCGCATTGAGCGCGTCGGTGACCGACTTCAGCGTCGGCGGCTGCGGGCCTTGCGCCAGGTCGATGGTGAAGCTCTGCGTCAGCCCCGGGCGGGTAAGGGTCACCTGGAACTGCTCGTTGCCGGTCAGCCCGGGCAGCGGATCGTCGCCCTTGGCGACCAGCGGCGTGCCCCGCGTCTCGAACTGGCTGGCGGACTTCAGCTGGGAGGACGTAACGGTGGTGCTGGGCTTGCCGAAGGCGAGATCGACCTTGTCGTTGGGAGCATTGACCAGATAGTTCTGCAGGTCGGACAGGCCCTTGGCGAAGATCTTCTGATATTGGCCGCGCTGCGCGTCGGACGTGGTGGTGTTGGTCGCGGCCTCTGCGAGCACCCGCAGCTTGTCGAGCGTCTTGTAGGCGGTGAACGTGGTCCTCACATCCGCCGGCAGCGCATTGCCGTCGCTATCCTCGGTTTCGGGGGTGAGCAGCGTCCGCGCGGCCAGGATCGCGTTGAGCTGCGACGTGGCGGAGGTGCTGGTCGTCGTCGCCCTCCAGGGCGGCGTGGTCGGGGCCAGGTTGAACTGGGACTTGGCGGTACGCACCGCCCTGCTCTCGACGGTCACCGGCGCGAAGCTCGCGGAGGTAAAGGCGTTCTGTCCGGTGAGCACGCTCAGCCCGATCAGGTTTGCAGAAAAATTAACCATCGTCCGATCCGTCCCTTCCCCTAACAACTCTATAATAGAGGGAAGCGCGCCCTTTGCGGTGCGCGCGGGACCATTTTCTGCAGGGATGAGCATGGCTTCTGTCGCCACGGTGGGTGAACCACCCGAACTGAAGAAATTCTCCGGACCGCAGCGCGCGGCTGCGCTGATGCTTGCCCTCGGCAAGGAGCATGGCGCGCCGATCTGGGACCAGCTCTCCACCGACGAGATCAAGGAGCTCTCCTCGACCATCGCAAGCCTGGGCCGCATTCCCAGCGCGGTCGTGGAATATCTGCTCGTCCAGTTCACCGGCGAAGTGGCGAGCATGGCCTCGCTTCACGGCAGCTACGAGACGACCGAACGCCTGCTCGCCGGCATCCTGCCGAACGACAAGGTGAAGGAGATCATGGAGGATATCCGCGGTCCCTCGGGCCGGACGATGTGGGACAAACTGTCCAACGTGTCCGAAACCGTGCTGGCCGGTGCGCTCAAGCAGGAATATCCGCAGACCGTCGCCGTCATCCTGTCGAAGCTGCGCCCCGACCATGCCGCGCGCGTGCTGGCCGAGCTGCCGCGCGAATTCGCCGTCGACGTCATCATGCGCATGCTCCGCATGGACACGGTGCAGAAGGAAGTGATCAACCAGGTCGAGCAGACGCTGAAGACCGAGTTCATGACCAACCTCTCCCGCTCGCAGAAGCGCGATCCGCACGAGAGCATGGCGGAACTGTTCAACTCGCTCGATCGCTCGACCGAGGAAGCGATGCTCACCGCGCTCGATGCCAAGGCGCCCGAAAGCGCCGAGCGCATCCGCGCCCTCATGTTCACCTTCGAGGATCTTGCCAACCTGCTGCCGCCGGCAATTGCCGCGATCGTCCGCAACGCCGACAAGCGCGAGATGGCGCTGGCCCTGAAGGGTGCCCCGGATCAGCTGAAGCAGATGTTCTTCAATGCGATGACCGAGCGCGCTGCCAAGCTGATGCGCGAGGACATGGCCGGCATGGGGCCGGTGCGCGCACGGGATTGCGAAGAGGCACAGTCGAGCCTCGTCCGCCTGGCCAAGGACCTTGCCGATCGCGGCGAGATCCTGCTGGTCGATCCCAAGTCCGACGATGCGATGATTATCTGAGGAGCATGGCCGCATGAGCATCCATGTCGAGCGTTTCGCCTTCGACCGCGTCTTTTCGGCGCCCGCTTCCGAAAAGAAGCTGGTCGACGAGGACGCGCTGATCGAACTCGCAGCACTTCGCGCCGAAATCGCGCTGCTCAAGGCGGACCAGCAGGCGGTGATCGACAAGGCGCGCGCCGAAGGCTTCGAGGCCGGGCTGGCCCAGGCCCGCAGCGAGCGCGAGGTCGCGCTGCTCAGCGCGGTCGATGCGCTGCATGCCAGCATCGAGGTGATCGACGCCCAGTTCACCGAAATCGCCGAGCGGGTGACCAGCGAGGCGACCGAAGTCGCCCTCGCCGCTGCCGACCATATCGCCGCGCGCGCGATCGAGCGTGCCCCCGGCGATGCGATCGACGCGGCGATCGGCCGGGTGCTCGGCCAGGTCGCGCGCGGCACCGAGCTGCAGGTGCGCGTCCACCCCGATCTGGTGGAAGACATCGAGGCCAAGATCGCCGACCGCCAGTCGCGGGATCGTCGCAAGCTCAGCCTCACCGTCGCGCCGGACGCGACGCTGGCGATGGGCGACGCGCTGATCAACTGGGACGAAGGCGGCCTGGCCCTCAACGCCCAGGCCCGGCGCGACGCCGTGGCGGCCGAGCTGGAGAGCCTGCTGCTCCATTGAGGCGGCGGCGACAGGTGCCGGTCGGCACATCGCCGCTTTGCAACCACTCATCCCGGTCGCGCAGCGCCATGGGATGACGCGCCTTCCGGGCCGGCCTAGAGCATTTTCAAGCTGTCCGTTTACGGTCAACGACTTGGAAAATGCCGCGATCGAAAACCTAGTTGTGGAGCCTCAACAGGTTGTTCTCGTTATGGCCGAGCCGACTGATGGGTGGTTGTGACTGTAGGCTGCCATGTGGGCGATGCCAATTGTAGTTGTGGAGCCAGGGTTCGAGAGCGTCCTTGCGGTGCTCGGAGGTCGGGTATGCGCGGGCATAGGCCCACTCGCGCAGTGACGTCTGGATGAAGCGTTCTGCCTTGCCGTTGGTCTTGGGGGTGTAGGGTCTGGTGCGGATGTGCTTGAGGCCCAATGCCTTGCAGGCATCGCGGAAGGCGCAGCTTTTGTAGCAGGCGCCGTTATCGGTCATGACGCGGGTGACGGTGATGCCGAGGCTTCGATAGTAGGCAAGGGCGGCGTGGAGGAAGGCAACGGCGCTTTCCTTCTTTTCGTTGGCGAGCACCTGACTGAAGGCGAGGCGCGAGTTGTCGTCGATGGCGACGTGAACGAACTCCCATCCGATGCCCCTGGCGTTCGACTGGCCGGTCCTGTCGCCGGTGATGCGATGGCCGACCCGGTCGAAACGACCGAGCTTCTTGATGTCGATGTGGATGAGCTCGCCGGGATGGTCGCGTTCGTAGCGGCGGACGGGCTCGGGTGGGTCGAGGTCGCGTGCGCGGCTCAGTCGCGCCTTGCGCAGGATGCGACTGACGGTGGCCGGCGAGAGCCGCAGCATGGCGGCGATCTGCTTGCCGCAAAGCCGCTGGCGACGGGCGGCGATGACCTGGTCGACGAGATCGGCGGCGGTGGCCCGCGGTATTCGCCGGGGACGCGAACTACGATCGACAAGACCGGCCTTGCCCTCGGCCCGGTAGCGCGCCAGCCACTTGGCGACGGTTCGACACGAGACCCCAAGCGCGGTCGCGACCGCGCTTGGGGTCTCGTGCAGGATCAGGACGCGCCGGACGATCTCGGCTCGACTGTACGGCGTGGTTCGGGCATTCCTGTGGATGTTCATCCGGTCGGTCCTCGTAGGCTGACGTGTCGCAACATCAGTCTTGCCCGGTCACGCCGGATGAACAACCTCCTGAGAGCTCACATCTAGGCCGGTTTCCGGAGGCATGCGCATTCATGCAAGCTTATGATATCGATATCGGTTCGTGGCGCACCGGCGATCCGGATCGCCGAGAGCATGGCTGGTGCTATGGCCTTCCGCCCGGCATTGCGCCCGAACAATGGCCGCTTGATCCGGTCACCGGCCATCCGCTGGTCCACGGTTTCACCTTGCTGCTGCCCGAGGACTATCGCGTCCACGGCCCGGATGTGGTGGCGCTGGCCTTCTTCGCCACGCCGGCAGATGCGAATGACGGCGGCGCCCTAGCCTGGAACGAGGCGGTCTCCGCGCTGATCGACGCGCCCGGCGTGGTTCCTCCCGAAGATCCGGCCCTCACCTCCTGGTGGGAACGCGCAAGCAGTGCGCATCCGCGGCTTCACCGGATGCGCGACATTCTGGACTACGCCTATGCGGCGGTCCTGCTGACCCAGGCGGAATATGACGGGCCGCTCTGCCGGCCGCCGGTGCCTGTGCTGCCACCCGAACAGCATGATGCGACACCGCCGGACTGGCTCGCCATCGGCTCGGCTGCCACGCATGAGCAATTTGTCGGTCGATCGGCGTTCGAGGATTCGTCCGATCCCTGGTCGATCCACCGCGCGTTGCGGCTGCTCCCCCGCGCCCAGGATCCCAATGCCGGCATCGCGCCCAAGGAAACATGGGATAATGTGGATGCCGACAACGGCTATCGATCCCCCTATATCACGGCGGAGGACGGCAGCTGGAAGGAACAGCCCTGGCTGAAGGACCATGCCTATAATCATCTGGGCGGCACCATGCGCCCCTGCCAGGCGATGCCCGACTTCAGCCCCTTCTACATCGAATTCGAAGAAGGCCTGGGGGGCTATAATTTCGGCGGCGGCAACGCCCAGCTCGACATTCGCGATCTCCGGTTCGACTGGGCCTGCGGCTGAGCGGCAGGCCCAGTCGGGTTACCCTGCCCCAACCCCGCTAGGCAAAAAATTCCCACCCGGCAGAAACTGCCGTCCCAAGCCCTTTCTATAAAGCTAACAACCAGGGGCATTCCGCGCCCCGTAGCTAGTGCATGGGGCGGCTTTGGAAGCGATCAAGAATCTGGTGACGCAACTCGGCACCAAGCGGCTCGCGATGATGGGCGGCGTGGCGTTCGCGCTGCTCGCGGCGCTCACCGTGGTGGCGATGAGCAGCTCCAAGTCGAACATGGGCTATCTCTACACCGATCTCGATCCCGCCGCGGCCTCGACGATCACCGAGAAACTGAAGGCCCAGAACGTCCCCTATACCCTCTCCGCCGACGGTACCGCGATCATGGCGCCGGAGGAGAAGCTCGCCGAACTGCGGATGAGCATGGCCAGCGAGAAGCTGGGCGGCAAGATCGGCTATGAGGTGCTGGACGAGGAACAGCCCTTCGGCGTCTCCGCCAGCCGCGCCAAGATGAACGAGACCCGCGCCATCGAAGGCGAGCTCGCCAAGTCGATCCAGACGATCCAGAACGTCACCGCCGCGCGCGTCCATATCGTGATGCCCGAGCGCGCGATGTTCGCGAACGAAAGCCGCAAGGCGACCGCCGCGGTGACGGTGAAGACCAAGGGCCATATGGGATCGGAGCAGATCGCCTCGATCCGCTACCTCGTCTCCTCCTCGGTCCCCGAGCTGTCGCCCGACGCCGTTTCGGTCGTCGACCAGACCGGCGCGCTGCTCGCCCGCGCGGGCGACCCCGACACCGCCGGCGCCGCCGATGCCGACGAGCGCCAGCAGGCGGTCGAGGCCAAGCTGCGCGACGAGATCGAGGCGCTGCTCCAGCCGATCGTCGGCGAGGGCAAGGTCCGCGCCGAGGTTTCCGCCCAGATCGACCGGGACCAGACCCGCGAGGAATCGAACGTGTTCGATCCCGACAAGCAGGTCGTCGCGCGCCAGGTGAGCGTCGAGACCGGCGACCAGAACAAGGAAAGCGATGCGGGTCCGCAGACCACGTCGGTCGCCAACCAGCTGCCCGATGCCCGGGCCAACCCCGCCGCGCCCGGCAGCTCCCGCCAGTCGGCCAGCAACCAGACGTCGGAAGACACGACCTATTCGAACAGCTCGACCCGCACGATCACCGTCCGCGCGCCGGGCAAGGTCACCCGCCTCACCATCGCGGTGATGGTCGATGGCGGACCCAAGGGCCTGCCGGCCGACCAGATCCAGCGCCTGCAGCGGCTGGTGGAGAATGCCGCCGGTATCGACACCCAGCGCGGCGACAGCGTGGTGGTGGAAAGCATGCCCTTCTCGGCCGTTCCGGTGGACGAGACCAAGGAGAGCATCTTCTCGAAACTGCCGATGGACAAGATCTGGACCTTCCTCCAGCTCGCCCTGATCGCCGGTGTCGGCCTGCTCGCACTGCGCATGCTCAAGCCCAAGCCCGAGCCGCTGCCGATCGAGCCGGAGATGACCCAGCTCGAAGCGCAGCAGCAGGCGGCAGAGGTACGGCTGCTGACCGAGCGCGCCGCCGACGGCGACCCGGAAGCGATCCAGCAGCTGGAAAACATGGGCGCTACCGAAACCGCCCTGCTCGATCAGGAAATCGCCCTCGCCCAGGTGGATGGGCGGATCAAGCTGTCCGCGCTTAAGCGGATCGGCTCGGCCATCGCCGCGAGCCCGCCCGAGGCGGCCTCGGTGATCCGCCAGTGGATGAACGCATAGGATTTTAGCAGATGACGATCGATCCCCACGACATCATCCCGTCGGACGGCCCCGAGCCCCAGCCGGCCCCCGCCCCCGATTTCGAGGATTTCGAGCTGCCCGGCAGCACGCCCGATCCCCATGCCGCCGCGGCGGGCCTGGAAGCGGTGCACGACGTTCCGGTCAAGGTGCAGGCGGTGCTCGGCCGCGCGCGGATGCCGATCGGCGATCTGCTCGCGCTCAGCTCGGGCACGGTGCTCGAACTGGATCGCCGGGTCGGCGAGCCGGTGGACATCTTCGTCAACGATCGGCTGATCGCGCGCGGCGAAGTCGTCCTGATCGATAACGCGCTGGGCGTTACGCTCACCGAAATCGTGCGGCCGGATCGCTGATGAACAGCGCGATCCGCATGCTCCTGATCGGCGCACCCGGCAGCGAGTTCCGCCTCGCGGCCGAGCTGGCGCGCAGCGCCGGCGCCGAAGTGGCGATGGCCGACACCCCAGGCGACGGCCTGATCCAGCTGCGCCAGGGCGGCGCCGACCTGGTGATGATCGACGTCGAGGCGGACATCGCCGGCTTCATGGCGAGCATCCGCAGCGAACGCTTCACCATCGCGGTGCTCGCCTGCGGCATCGATGCCCCCGCAGAGCGCGCGGTGGCGGCGATCCGCGCCGGTGCCCGCGACTATGTGCCCCTCCCCCCGCAGCGCGAGCTGATCGCCGCCGCCATCGCCTCGGTCGTCGAGCGCAAGGCGCCCGCCTGGATCGGCGGCCATCCCGCGCTCGCCCGCGCGCTGTCGCTGGCCGCCGGTGTCGCCCCCAGCGGCGCCCCGGTGCTGATCACGGGCGAGAAGGGCAGCGGCAAGGAGATGATGGCGCGTGCGGTGCACGATGCCTCGGGCCGGCCGCAGCCGATGCTGGTCGCCGAATGCGCCGGCGTCGCGCCCGACGTGCTCGAATCCGAGCTGTTCGGCCACGAGGCCGGCGCGTTTCCCGGCGCCGTCGCCCGCCGCATCGGCCGGTTGGAAAAGGCCGGTCACGGCACCGTGCTGCTCCGCGAAGTGGGCATGCTCTCGCCCGCGCTGCAGGCCAAGCTGCACGACGTACTCCAGAAGCAGCAATTCCGCCGCCTCGCCGGCAACGAACTGATCCCCTTCCACGCGCGGCTGATCGCCACGTCGAGCCTCAACCTCGACGCGCTGGTCGACAGCGGCACCTTCCGCGCCGATCTGCTGGTGCGGCTGGGGCTGGTGCGCGTCGAGGTGCCGCCCTTGCGCGCCCGCGGCGAAGACATTCTCGCCCTCGCCCGCTATTTCGCCAAGCGCCATGCCGAAGTGGACGGCGTGCCCGCCCGCGCCTTCACCGACGAGGCGCTGGCGCTGCTCCAGCGCTACAGCTGGCCGGGCAACATCCGCGAGCTGGACGAGACGGTGCACCGCGCCATCCTGCTCGGGCGCGGCGCCGCGATCATGCCGGGCGATCTGGTGCGTGCCGACGGCACCCCGCTCGCCGATCTCAACGCCGATGCCAATTCGCTCGACATCAACAGCCTGGTCGGGCGCACCGTGGAAGAGGTGGAGCGCGAGCTGATCCTCCAGACGCTGGAGCGCTGCCACGGCAATCGCACCTCGGCGTCGAACATCCTCGGCATTTCGGTGCGGACGATGCGCAACAAGCTGCGCAGTTTCATCGAGGCGGGCATCGCCGTCTCGCCTGCGCCCTGATCCTTCCAGCGACCCGGTAACCGCTTATGCCCCCCGCCGTCCTGAACCTGCTGCAACGCATCGGCGCCAACCGCGACATGGCGCTGGCCGGCGGCGTGATCGCGATCATCGCGATGCTGATCCTGCCGATGCCGGGCTGGCTGCTCGACATGGGCCTGGCCCTGTCCATCACCATTTCGGTGATGATCCTGATGACCGCGCTGTTCATCGAGAAGCCGCTGGAACTCAGCGCCTTCCCGACGATCCTGCTGATCGCGACGATGCTGCGGCTGGGCCTCAACCTCGCCTCGACGCGCCTGATCCTGGGCCACGGCCATGAAGGGCCCGATGCCGCCGGCGGCGTGATCGGCGCGTTCGGCGAATTCCTGATGGGCGGCGAGACCGTCATCGGCCTCACCATCTTCATGATCCTGGTGGTGATCAACTTCGTCGTCATCACCAAGGGCGCCGGCCGCATCGCCGAAGTCGCCGCGCGCTTCAGCCTCGATTCCATGCCCGGCAAGCAGATGGCGATCGACGCCGATCTTTCCGCCGGCATGATCAACGAGGAACAGGCCAAGGCGCGCCGCGCCGAGGTGGAGGCCGAAAGCGGCTTCTACGGCGCGATGGACGGTGCCTCGAAGTTCGTGAAGGGCGATGCGATCGCCGGCCTGCTGATCACCGCGATCAACATCGTCGTCGGCCTGGGCATCGGCGTGATCGAGCACGGCGTGCCGGTGGCCGAGGCCTTCCGCACCTATACCGTGCTCACCGCCGGCGACGGCCTGGTCAGCCAGATCCCCGCGTTGATCGTGTCGACCGCGGCGGGCCTGCTCGTCTCGAAGGGCGGCGTGGCCGGCAAGACCGGCGCCGCGCTGGGCGACCAGCTCGGCCGCTATCCCAAGGCGTTCGGCATGGTGGCGTTCCTGATGGGCGCGCTGGCGCTGATGCCGGGCCTGCCCTTCGTCCCGTTCGCCGCCTTTTCGGGGCTTTCGGGCTGGGTCGCCTGGGAAATGTCCAAGCGCGCCCGTGCCAAGGAAGCCCGGGAGCGCCTGCAGGCGGCGCAGGAAGTCGCCCAGGCGCAGGCCGTCGAGCAGCCGATCTCGCAGACGCTGGCGATCGACGCGGTGCGCGTCGAGATCGGCTACGCGCTGCTGCCGATGATCAACGACGATACGCGCGAACCGCGACTGGACGATCAGGTGCGCGCGCTGCGCCGGCAGATGGCGACCGAGTTCGGTTTCGTGCTGCCCTCGGTGCGGATCATCGACAATATGGGGCTGAAGCCGAACGAATATGTCATCTCGATCAAGGAGACCGAGGCGGCACGCGGCGACATCCGGCTGGAAAAGCTGCTGCTGATCAATCCCGGCGGCGGCCCGGTCGGCCTGCCGGGCGAGCTGACCAAGGAGCCGGTGTTCGGCCTGCCCGCTTTGTGGATCGATCGCGAACTGCGCGACGAAGCCGGCTTCCGCGGCCTCACCGTGGTCGATTGCGGCACGATCATCGCGACGCACCTGACCGAGCTGGTGAAGGACAATATCGCCGATCTGCTTTCCTATACCGAGACGCAGAAGCTGCTGACCGAAGTGCACAAGGACGCGGAAAAGCTGGTGGCGGACATCATCCCCTCGAAGGTCTCGATCTCGGGCGTGCAGCGCATCCTGCAGAACCTGCTGGCCGAGGGCATCTCGATCCGCGACATTCCGACGATCCTCGAAGGCATCGCGGAATCGGCGCCGCTCAGCAGCAACCTCACCTACATCACCGAGCATGTCCGCAGCCGCCTCGCGCGCCAGATCAGCGCGGCACAGGCGCGCGGCGACGCTATCCCGGTGGTGACGCTTTCGGCCGACTGGGACCAGGCCTTTGCCGACAGCATCCTCGGCACCGGCGACGATCGCCAGCTAGCGATGGCGCCCTCCGCGCTCCAGCAATTCATCGGCGCGGTGCGCGAGACCTATGACCGGCTGGCGCAGGACGGCGAAATCCCCTGCCTGCTCACCAGCCCGTCGATCCGCCCGTTCGTCCGCTCGATCATCGAGCGCGTGCGGCCGGCGACGGTGGTGCTGTCGCAGAACGAAATCCACGCCCGCGCGCGTATCCGCGCGCTGGGGGTAATTGGCTGATCTCGCACGATCGTTTCGGCGATCACTCTATAATGGTCTGGAAGGGCTGCGTTTCGGCCCCGCGCATGAGGCGACTGCATGAACGTCACAAACATCGGCTCCCCCTTCGCTGCCCCCGCCTCACAGGGCGGCAACGCCGATGCTACCGCCGCCGCGAGCGGATTTGCCGGCCTGATCGGGCCGGCGGGCACCCCGCGACAAGGCCTGGCATCTGCCGGTAGCGGCCTGCCGGCCCTGGGTACTGCGCAGCCGCCACTCCTGACCGCGAACACCACGACGCCGCTGCTCGCGACCGCGGCACCGGCGGCGGTTTCGCCCCCGGTTGCGACCGGGGGCAACCCGCTCGCCGATGCGATCGCCAAGGCACTGGCCAAGCCGGTCGCTGCGGCGGAGCGCGGCGCAAACGCGCCCGTCCAGACCCCGGCGCCCGATGCCTTAGACGCCCCTTCGACGATTTTGGGCGCATTCGCCGCGACCGGACCCACGCCCCTTGCCGCGGGGTCCATGCCCGAAGCGACGGTTCCGGTCCCTGCTGATGCGAACGCCAAGCCGGTTGCCGGCATCACCACGGCCAACGGCACGATGCTCGCCCTGGATCCGAAGCCCGCAGCCGAGCAGCAGCCCGCAGCGGCAGCGCTGCCGCGCCAGGGCGCTCCCGCCAAGGGCAACGCCAAGCCGGTCCGCGCTACGACCTCCGACGAGGCGCTGCCGAACCCAGCGGATCTCGCCGCCGCGTCTCCGCAGCAGCCGATCGCCGTGCCGCAGCCGATAGCGACGGCGGGCCCCGCCGCGCAGAACGCTGCGGCGCCCGCCCCTGAAGACAAGAGCGAACGCCCGGCCGCGATCCGCGCGACCCAGATCGAAGCCGCGGCCACCACCGACGGCACCCCCGCGCCCTCCACCGCCGAGAAGACCGCCGATCTTGCCCGCGCCATCTCCGGTCATGGTGGCGGCAGCCATGCCGATAGCGGCGCTGCGAACGATGGCGGCCAGCAGGGCTTCGGCCAGCAGCTCGCCAGCGCCGACACGCGCGCCTTCCCTGGTCAGCCGCTGCCGACTTCCGCTGCCTTTGAAGCCGCCAAGCCCGTCACCGCCACCCCGGCAGCCACCGAACCGGTCCTCCACGCGCGTCCGGGTGAACTCGGCCGCAGCCTCGGCGTCGAGATCGCACGCACAGTCGATGCCGGCGAGGACACGCTCCGTGTCCGCCTAAACCCGGCGGAACTGGGCCGCGTGGAAGTGACGCTGGCGTTCGACGACACGGGCCGCATGCAGGCAACCATGCGGGCGGAGAGCCAGCACACGCTCGACCTGCTCCGCCAGGACGCGCCCGATCTCGGCCGAGCGCTGGATCAGGCCGGCATCCGCAACGATGCCGGCAGCTTCCGCTTCGAGAACCGCGACAGCGGCACCGGCAGCAATACCGGCAGCCAGTCCGGCTTCCAGCAGCAGCAGTCGCGCAGCGGCAACCAGCGGTTCCAGGACGAACCCGAAATCCCGGCCGCGGCCTATCGCTCGGTACGCAGCGACGGCCAGGTCGACCTCATCGCCTAGGAGTAGCGCATGACCCTCGTTTCTTCCGCCACCGGCCCGGCCAGCGCTGCGCAGGGTGCCGCCGACGCGGCCTCGTCCAAGCTCACCGCGGACTATAACCTGTTCCTCAAGCTGCTCACCACGCAGATGCAGAACCAGGATCCCCTGAGCCCGATGGACAGCACCCAGTACACGCAGCAGCTGGTCCAGTATTCGCAGGTCGAGCAGTCGATCACGCAGACCAAGACGCTGAACTCGATCCTGTCGAGCCTCAACATGAACTCGCTGACCAGCAGTTCGACGATGATCGGCCAGCCGGTACAGCTCGATTCCGACAAGGCCGGCCTCAGCGCCGCGACGCCGGCGCAGTGGGACTGGAGCGCGCCCAACGCGATCAGCGGGCTGACCGCGACAATCCTCGACGAGAAGGGCAACAAGGTCGACACCTTCGAGCTGAAGGTCAACGGCACCTCGGGCAACTTCAGCTGGGACGGCAGCACCAATAGCGGCCGGAAGCTCACCAGCGGTCTGTATCAGCTCCAGCTGACCGGCACGACTGAGGCAGGTGCAAAGATCACGACGACCGCAAAGGCAGTCGGCAAGGTTGATGACGTACAGATGATCAATGGTTCGCCCGTGGTTTCGGTAAACGGTGCCCAATATCCTACCAGCATGATCCTGCGCATCGCAAAATAATCGATTACCACCGTAACAACGCTTAAGGGATCCAGCCTAGGTACAAATCCTGTAGCGAGAACAAGGCGGATTCGTTTCTCTATCTTCCCGATTTGCGATATAACTAGAGCAGGAGCAGCGAGGACGTTCCGATCCCCTCACGATCCTCGCGCTCCCCAATTTGCCGGGCCCCCCGCCCGGCACAGCGGCAGGCCAGTTCCCCCCAACTGGCCTGCCGCTCGCATTTGGAGCGCATGCGAAGACGCGCGATCGAGAAACACGCTCCCCTTCCCCGACATGGACGGTCCCCGCCCCTAGCGCACCACAAGGCTGCTGCGGAGCTGTACGCCCTGCCTATCGCGAAGAAGCGGTGCCAACCCGTTTCCGATGCTATGGGATGCGGCGCCCCGTCAGGCGCTCAGTGAACGCGCGCCTCGGCGCGGCGGGTCAGTTCGCGAGCATGCGCTGCGACGATGCACAGTTCGGCATAGAGCCGGTCCCAGAAGGGCGCGGCAATCTCGAGGTCCGCGGTCGTCTCCTGGCTGAGCACCAGGGCCGCACTGGGATCGAGCTCGAGCCGGAAGCGGGTGCTGAACATGCCGTCGACATGCTCGTCCGGCAGGCCCTGGGGCACCGAGAGACGCGCCGACATGATGTAACCGGCGAGCACGTCCACGCCGTACCCGTCGAGCAGGATACGCGGGCGCCCGCCGAGATCGGGCCGTTCCAGCACCACCAGCGCACCCGCAGGATGCTCCTCGACGCTCACGCGCAGGCGACCGCCAAAGGCATCGGTGATTTCACGAATCCGCGGAAACAATGCCGGCTCTCCCACTTTCCCTCATTATAGAAGCGGTAACCATAGCCCGCACGCCGGGCGCAGGCAAAAAAGAGGGCCGGGATGGCGAACCATCCCGGCCCCTTCAAGCCTTCGGCCCCCAGGGTTGGGCCTTGGGCTCTTAGCGGAACAGCGAGGTGATGGTCTGCGGCGCCTGGTTGGCGATCGACAG
>NZ_AGFU01000049.1 GCF_000226955.1 Sphingomonas elodea ATCC 31461 | reverse complement strand
GCCGTCGCCGTAGCCGTAGCCGGAGCCGTCGCCGTAGCCGTCGCCGGAGCCGTCGCCGTCGCCGTCGGCCTGGGCCGCCTTCAGCACGTAGCGATGGTCCTTGGCGGGGACCAACTCCAACACCTCGCTGACAGGCATGGCGGCGGCGATCTTCTTGGCATGGCGCCGCACCAGGGTGCCGACGCCATCGAAACAGGCTCCACCCAGACGAACGACGTCGTCCGCGGTGATTACTTGTTCCATGCTGCCCAGGCCTCCGGCTTGATCGCGAAGATCGCGGTGATGTCGTGCAGCATCGGGATATCGGCCGGAGCGCTGATCTTGCTGCTGCCGGTCGGGCCGGTGTCGGCCAGCTGCATCACGCCCTTGGTGGTGCCCCAGTAGATCGCCATGCGGGCGTTGCTGAGCGGCATCGCCTTCGCCGACAGATCCTGATCGTCGGCGATCTCGCCTGCGAAGACGCCGCGATGTGCCGTGGTGACGAGAACTTGCTTCATGATGTGCTCCTGAGATGCCCGCGGGAAAGCAGCGCGGCGGCATCAGACCGCGCGACCAGAGGACGCGGCCCGCCTATCGGGCGGTGCTCGCGCTATCGAATGAGGTGCTCCGGCCGGCCTCCGCGGCCGGAGCGAGGGTGCGCGCGTTCGCGCTGCTTGCGACCACGAGGGTTTGTGCGGAGGCCACCTCGGGGGAATGGGGCTGGTACGCCGCGACGACGCACCGAATGAGCATGCTGGCCAGCAGCAGGGCGGCAACGCCGAGCATGGCGACGGGGAAGCGATCGCGCATCAGCGGCACCTTTCCTGGACGAGCTGGCGGTTGAAGGGGTGGGGCTCGTCGGCCCAGCCGTCCCGCATCACGATCTTCACATCGCCGTTCGGCGCGATCACCCGCAAGCGATGGTCCCTGGTGACCGAGAGCACCGGGCAATCGAACTGGAACACCTGCGGAACATCGCCGCGCCGGTGCCCGCCCTCGCGTTGCGTCGCCTCGCGGTAGACGGTGACGAACATCGCGTGCGCCTCCGGATCGATGCCGAGCTTCTTCATTTCGTAGCGCTGGGCGCGCGTGAACCGGTCCTCGGGCGTCTCGCCCCAGCCGATCCACGGGCTCCAGCCCGAGGGGGAGAGGTTGATGTGCTGCGGCTGCCGGGGGAACGTCACAGGAGCCACCAGCGGCGCCGGGGGCGCTCCTGCGTGTGCTCGACCTTGAACGGCTGGCGCCGATCGGCCGCAATCCATACCGAGCCCCAATGGCGGGTCTGCTCGGCGCGCTCGCTGGCGCGAAGCCGGGCGGGGGCGGGCTTCATGCCGCCACCGCCGCCCGCTCGGCGTCGATCGCCATGTTGATCAGCTCGAACAGCATCAGCCCGGACATGCCCAGGCGCACGGCGCGCAGATCGATGCCTTCAAGCAGTTCGTTCACCCGGCCGCCGATCGCGGCGCGGCGCGGGTGGCCCAGCGGCAGGCCCACCAACGGGCCGGTGATGTCGCGGATTTCCAGCACGGCCGGGCGGAAGTCGTCGACCGCCTGCAGAACGTCTGGATCGTTGAGTGAGGGATGCTGCTGCATCGGGTGCCTCCCATGCGCGGCCTTCATGGCCGGCTACGAGAGGCTGTTTAGATCATCTAAACAGGGTTCGCAACAAGAAAGTTTAGCTTATCGAAACACGCCTTGGCGCCGTGGAGGCCTGCGGGATTTCCTTACTTTCTACGAGCCGGATCATATCGGACCTGAGTCGCCGTATTGTCATCGCATCGTCTGGATGCATCAGCAGTTCGTAAGGCGCTAGGTTCAGATAGTAGGACAGCTCATTGACGGCATCGCGGGTGTAGGGCTGACCACCCCGGATCATCAGACTGACGCGCGCCTTGTTCCATCCGAGGTCCCGCACAATGTCCGCCTGGCGCTTTCCCAGCGCGGCAAGCCATTCCTTCAAATACCAGTCGTGGCGCGGTGCGGTCATGCTGTGATGATACTCTTTTACACGCGCCAATGCGTTCAGGCTGTCTAAACACGACGCTTGACGATTTACGTTTAGATAGGCTAAACCGTTTGGCATGACGCTGGACGACTATCTCGCCACCGAAGGTGCGCCCACGCTGACCGAGCTCAGCGCTCGCATCGGTGTTTCGAAGGGGCGCCTGTCCCAGCTCCGAAAATCCTCAGAATGGCCTGCGCAGCTTGCGCTTGACGCCGAGCGCGCGACTGACGGTGCGCTGGTGGCAGCGCAACTTTGCCCACTTATCGGGCGGATCCGGGGCGAAGCAGCATGATCACCAACCAACAGGAGGGCCTGATGGCCGACAATCCAGTCGCCGACGCGATCAAGGCAGCCATTGACGATGGTGCGCTGCGCGGAATCAACGGGGGCGTTGCTGGGGAAGGCGATGCGATCGGCCGGGTGGAGGCGCTGGCAGATTCGCTCGCCGAAACGGCAAGGCGCTTCGAGGCCGCGCTGGATTACCAGCGCAGCCAGACCTTGAGCATCCGGCTGGATGCCAAGGGCAAACCGCGCTGGTTCCGGCCGAACGGCACGATAATGAGCCGGCGCGAACTGGAAGATTACTATCGCGCCCTTAACGGTCCTATCCGTCCCCGCCATGAGCGTCTGCGGAAAATCGCAACCGCGCTTCGAGTGCTGGCCAGTCTTGGGGCTTATAATGCTCGCTGAACTGGCAAACACTTTCCTGGTCGGTCGGCACAGTGCACTCGCGCAGCCACCACATGCCCATCCGCATGGACACGGCCTCGTCCGCGTCGAAGCCGACGCCAGCGCTGTCGATCGCGCCCGCGGCGTTGAGGCACAAAGTCGTTCGCTCTTCGATGCAGCGGATGGTGTGCATGTCCAGAACGCCTGCATCGCGCAATCCATCAACGAGCGCGCGGATAGCATAGAGGGCAGCTTTGCCCGCATCTGCACTCGGCATTTTTCGATTTCTCCGGTGGTTGTTGGCTCCTCCACCGTAGCCGAAGGGGAGGGGTGTGAAAGCCCCTCCCCGAAGGCGGCGATCGCATGATCACGCTCGATCGCGACAGCGCCACGCGCGCCCGGCTTGCCTCTTCCTGCGCCCGTTGCGGCGTGGGCGGTTGGCACCCCGAGGCAGCCAGGTGCGCCGAACAGAATTGCGGCCTCTCGGCCGTTGGCGATTCCCTCTCCCTGCTCGCCGGCGGCGTTTCGGGAGCGGGCGCGGAGCTTTCCCCCCTGTGCTCCGCGCCCGTTGTTCCCGCGATTGTGAATTTCCCTGCTCATGTATCGGAGAATGCACGTTGAGCCGCCCGCATATCCACGGCCGTTATGCAACCGTTCCCGCATCGTTGCTGCTGGAGACGCTGGGCGACAGCCTGGCCAAGATCCGCCGCGAAGATGGCGCCACCGATGACGACCTGGGCGCCGTGCTGGGAAAGAGCGGTGACACGGCCGAGCGATACCGCGCGGGCGGCAGCGAGATGGGCGTCGTGGCCTTTCTGCGCGGCTGCCGCGCCTGGGACGGCCGCTTCGCCAATGCCGCGCTGGCGCTGGTCGGCATGAAGCTGGTGGAGATCGAGAGCGGCGCGCGCAGTGACCGCGCGGGTTTCACCGCGCTGGCCATGCTGCTCGCCCAGCTGTCCGAGGCCCTGGAAGACGACAACATCGTCGACGATCGCGAGCTGGCCGCCATGTCGGCCGCTGTCGAGAGCGCCGGCAAGCACATCGACCGCCTCCGCGAGCGGCTTCGCCCGCGGCTGATTTCGAACCGAGGATGAACCGCCGGCGCGGGGCCGGCTGAAGGAGTGCACCATGATCGCCACGAATGGCGCGGCGGCTGCTCGGGCAGCTTCCGCGAGCGAAGATTTGCGCGCTGACCCCCGGGCAGGGGAGCGGTATCCCTTTCGCAACCACCGCACCGTCGCCGAGCTCTGGGCCGACTGCGGCCCGCTGCCATGCGTCGGTGGCGTTTGGCGCATGCAAGACGAGCGTGTTTCGACCGTCCATCGCGAGATCGACGGTTTCGTGTTCATACCGATCGCCGCGCGCACCGGCGCCGCAGAGGTTTGCTGATGCCCGCGCACCGCAACCCCAGATGGACGGCGGCCGAGGTGGCCATTCTGCGCGAGAGCTATGTCGATGGTGGGATGCCGGCGGCGCATCAGGCCTTGCCCCACCGCTCGATCTACGCCCTCCGCGTGAAGGCGGCCAAGCTCAACCTGCGCTCACCCCTGCGCGCGCCTGCCCGGAAGCACATGCTGCGCGGCGAAGCGCTCGCCCAGGCTATTGCGCTGCGGGAGCAGGGCGTTCCGTTCTCCCGAATCGCCGCGCAGTTCGGCGTTTGCGAGGTGGCTGCATCCAACGCGATCACGGCGGCGCTCTGCGCGGCCCGCGGACATCGTCCGGCTGAGCGTGATCGCGCGGGCAAGCTGATGCCCGCCGAGGTCGAGCGGCTGCGCTACATGCTCAAGAAGGGCGTGAAGCACATCGAGATCCAGCAGCGCATGGGCATCAGTGCGTCTACCGTCTCGCATTACCGCAGGTCCTACAACGCCGAGCTCGAGGCGCGCGGCAAGGCGCTGCTGCCGCCGCCCGGCAATGGCGAGCGCTACTCCGGCGTTCCGGTGGATCCCAAGGATCGCAAGCAGGTCGAGGCGCTGCTGATGACCGGCCTCGGCTCGATCAAGGTGTCGGACCAGACGGGCGTGAGCAAGACGACCGTTGTAGGGATTCGCAGGGCACTGGTGAAGCGACTGAAGGTGAGGGGTGAAGTGCTCCCGGGGTGCGACAGCAACGGCCGCCGAATCAAGTTGATCGCCCAATCCGGCAGCATCCCGGAATCGACGAAGGAACGTTTTCGCGCATTGCTGCTGAAACGCATGCCGGTGCTGCGCGCGACCACGCTGTGCGGCATCAGCGCGTGCAGCGGCTATCGGCTGCGCAACGCTTTCCGCGACGAGTTGGTCGCACGCGGCGAGCAGCTGCCCACGCCGAGGCGCCCGGGCAAGCTGACCCCGCAGGCGCGCGCCATACGCAGCACCGAGGCCCTCAGCCGGGAAGAGCGCCGGCGCCTGCGTGCGCTTGTGCATGCACATGGCGAGGAAGAGGGGCGGCGCGCATTCCAGCGCGAGCGCCAGGCAGCGTCCATGGCACCCAAGAGCTTCGAGGAGCAGCTCGCCCGGGTCGCTTCTGGCGCGGCCGGCATCACCCGCAACGTCAGGATCACACGCACCGCGCCGGACATGACGCTGGGCGGCATCGCATCGGGTGCGCTGTGATGTCTTGGAAGCACGACGAGCTGGCCGCCGACCTCGCGCAGCACCTCCGCTCTGATCAGCGGATGGTGTGGACCGACATGCAGCTCGGCCCGTCCGGCAGTCCGCGCCCCGACGTCTACACGATTGAGCGCTCCTACAGCCGGCCGATGCCGACTGCCTACGAGTGCAAGATCAGCCGGTCCGATCTGCGTTCAGATACCACCTCGGGGAAGTGGCAGAAGTACCTCGCCTATGCGGGGGCAGTGGTGTTCGCTGTGCCTGATGGCCTCTGCACGGTCTCGGACATCCCGGCCGGCTGCGGCCTTATCGTACGGAAGGCCAACGTCTGGCGCCACGTCCGGAAGGCGACGCGCCAATCCGTGACGCTGCCGATGGACGCCTGTATGAAGCTCCTGATCGACGGCGTGAGCCGAACCGAGATGGTGCGCGCTGCTCAGCCGCGCAGGGTCGACCTGTGGCGGGAACATGAAGCCGTGCGCCAACGGTTCGGCGAAGCCGTCTCGCAGGCGGCGCGTGATCTCGCCAAGGTGCGCGCCGCCACCGTGGACCATCAGGCGATGATAAACGAGGCTTACGCCCGCGTTGATCGGGAAGCAGCGACGCGTCGGACGTACCTGATGGATCAGGCGAAGAAGGAGGTCGCCGAGTTCAACCAGGCGCGCGCCGAGCTTTGCGAGATCCTCGACGTCAACGTCGACGCCAGCATCTACGAGGTTCGCCGCCAGATCGTCGCCATGAGGGCGCGGTGCGACGCAGACGCGAGGGTGGAGGCGATCGAGCGGCAGCTGCGTTCGGCGCGCATGGCGGTAGAAGCCGCGCTCAATGCACTGCGCCCGGCGGAGCCGGAGCAGCCCGCCAGCGATATGAGCGCTGCGGCATGATCGACCAGCCTGAAGCCCCGAACCCCGAGCGGCTGCGCTTGGAGGTGCTGGTCGGCATGGCCGCCAAGCGCCTGGCTCGCGCCGACCACAAGGTTGCCGCCGCCCAGGCCGAGCGCGTCGCGGCCGGCATCGCCCACACCGCCGCGATCGAGCGCCTCGCCGCCTGGGACGAGGCGAACCCCGATCCGCAGCTCGCCCTAATCTGAGAGGAGCCACCATGTCCGAGAAGGCTATGACCGACCACATTTCCGCCGAGCAGCTGCGGCTGCTGATCGAAAGAGTGGAAAGACTTGAAGAAGAGAAGAAGGGCATCAGCGACGACATCAAGGATGTCTATGCCGAGGCGAAGTCGACCGGCTTCGACGTGAAGACCATGCGCGAGGTCGTGAAGCTCCGGAAGATGGAGAAGCACCATCGCGACGAGGCCGACATCCTGCTCGAGACCTACAAACAGGCGCTGGGGATCTGATCATGGCAAAGCTGCTTGTCGAAGCGCTGGGCACCGAGGACGGCGATGTATGGGGCGTTTACGCCTATGGCCATATCGACCCGTCGACGCTGACCCTCGAGCTAATCAACGAGGCGCTGGACTATGCCGGCTTCGAGCCGCTCGACCATGCCGAGCCGCAGCATCTCTGGATGTACGCAGAAGAGGACGAAGACGGCATCATTGGCGACTTCCCTTGGCGGTTTTGCCCCGAAGGGACGGAGCGCGCGATCGCCGTCACCGGCATCGACCTGCAGGCCTGACGATGGGAATGCGACCATCCGTCATGCTGCGCGTCGCGCGCAAGCCGCGGGGCAACAAGTACAGCGCCAAGCAGACCGCCTGCCGGGCTGGGCACGCACACCCGTCCAAGAAGGAGGCCCGCCGGTGCAACGACCTGCACCTGCTGCAGATGGCGGGCGAGATCAGCGACCTGCAGATCGGCCCGAAGTTCTTCTTCGAGGTCAACGGGCGCACGCTGCTGCACGATAACGGCCGGCGCGCCGTCTACACGCCGGACTTCGTCTACCGGCAGCGCGGCGGCCAGCTGACGGCCGAGGACAGCAAGGGGATGCGGGTGCGCGACTGGCCGCTCCGCAAGGCGCTCTTCCGCGCCTGCTACCCCGATATTGAGGTGATTGAATCATGAGCGACCGGGAGCGCCCTGCGCCCCTGACGCCGGCGGACGCCGACCTTCAGGACTTCCCTTTCATGCCGCTGCACGTCGCCCGGCTGCGCGATAGCGATCTTGCTGCCGAGGCGCACCCGGAGGCGTGCTGGTATGCGGTGCTGCTGTGGGCCTCGTCATGGCATCAGGTGCCGGCGGGATCGCTCCCGGACAATGATGCGGTGCTGGCGAGGCTCTGCGGGCTGGGGCGCGACCTGCGCACCTTCCGCAAGCACCGCGACGACGCGCTGCGCGGCTTCGTCCCGTGCAGCGACGGTCGGCTATACCACCCCGTCGTTGCCGAGCTGGTGATCGAGGCCTGGCGGCGGAAGCAGGAGCAGCGTTGGCGGACCGAGCTGGCGCGCATCAAGAAGGCCAACCAGCGCAACGGCACGGAACTGCCGTCCCCGACGCTGGAAGAGTTCCTTGCAAGGGACAAACCAGTCCCGGTCCCCGATCTGTCCCTAGGGACACGGCCCGAAGTCCCCAAGGACAACGCATCCAAGGGACAGGGACAGGGACAGAGAGAGGGACAGGGACATACTAGTTCCGATGCTGACGCATCGGGCGCCGCGGCGCCGCCGACCCCGCCAGATCCCGAGAAGGTCATGTTCGACGCTGGGCGCCAGCTGCTCGGCGCTGCGGGCATGTCGGCGGATGCTGCGGGCCGGCTGCTCGGCAAGTGGAAGCGAGACTACGGGCCGGAGGCGGTGATCACCGCGCTCGGCAAGGCCCAGCGCGAAGGCGCGATCGACCCGAAATCATTCATCGAAGGATGCTTGCGAAATGGACACCGAGGCAACCAACAGCACCGCGCTCGCTCTGTCGGCAACGGATTGCTCAATGCCTGCATTGACGACGAATATGCGGAGCGTTTTGGCCCGAGCCACTGACGCGAACGCCCAGTTCACCGCTGCCGAGATCGCGCTGATCGAGCCGATCGCCCGAGCCGTCGCGCCGATCAGCCCTGCCGACCGAACGAAGGTGCGCCAGTCGATCACCGCGCTCGCTGCGGCTCTCCCGGCGCAGGCGACGGACGAGGTGACCGGGCGGCTGAAGCTGACGACGTACTACAAGATGCTGGAAGGCTGCGACGAGGCAGCACTCGACTACGCCTGCCGCCGCTGCCTGGATGAACTCGACTGGTTCCCGACGATCCATCAGCTGAAGGAGAGGATGGCGCGGTTCGTCAGCACCGATCAGCATGCGATCAACGTCGCCCGCTACATCGTCCGGAACGGGAAGCGTGTCGTCGTGGACGAACCGGTCCAGCCGCTCACCGACGCGGAGATCCGGCGCATGGGACCCGACCTCCGTCGCATGGGAATGCAGATGGGCTACCTCAGCAAGGATCAGGTCGACCGAGCCTTGGCTGAGGTTCTGGCGGAGCCGGAGCAGCGCGCCGCGTGAAGGTGAGAACAAAGCGTGATTCAGGTGCCGGTTGGGAGTATTGGGGTGGTTGATATGAGCGGGACGACGGGCACGGCTGGCACCTGGTGCATTCTGCGGACGAGCGGCGGGCGCACCGTGCCCTTGGCGCGGTCGCTGACCGCGGCCGGGTTTGAGGTGTGGACGCCCGTCCGCACGATCCGCCGGCCCGCGCCGGGGCAGGGGCGCCGCCTGGTCATGGGCCAGCGGCGCAAGCTGATCGACGTGGATCTGGCGATCCTGCCGGGCTTCGTGTTCGCCCGCGCTGATCAGCTCCATGATCTGGTGCGGGCGGCTGGCGCTGAGCTGAGCCCGCATCCCGCCTTCTCCGTGTTCCACCAGGCAGGCCGCGTGCCGCTGGTGCGAGATGCCAGCATCACGGGCCTGCGGGCGGCGGAGGATGGCGCGCGCGAGCTGCGACGTGCCGAGCTGGAAGCAGAAACGCGAGAGGAGGCGCGTCGGGCGCGAGCTGAGCGCATGCGAACCGAGAGCAATCGGCGCAAGGCGTTGCGGCGGGTGTCCAAGGACCTACCCAGCAGAACCGAGGTGATGGTCGAGGGGATGCAGGCCTTCGACGGTCTGGTCGGCATCGTGGTGGAGGGCCGCGGCTCGACGGCAATCGTCGAGTTCGGCGGTTCGTTGCGCATCGAAATCGAGGCTTGGCAGCTGACGCCGACGTTGCTACAAAACGGGAACACTCGTCAGGGTGTTGCCGCTTGAGCGGCTTCGGGACGATCGATCTGGGGCATCGCCCTTGCGCCTCCCACCGCAATCTGCCCCGGCGCTACACCCCGCCGGAGCGGAAGTTAAGATAGCGCAATAATATTGCTAGGTATTGAAACAATTCGACGTGAGCGTAACAATATTACGTGTGCAGATCACGCAGCGTAATATTATTTCGCGTTACCCCCCCCCCCTTCGGGTCCTTCCGGCATCAGGGCGGTATGCGGGGGCCTAAGGCGCAACTTAGCTCTAGCCACGAAATTGCCTATGGTTCTTCCTCCTTGGGGCAGAAAATGGCGGTTTTCTGCGGGGTTCAGCCCTGTCGACCGGGGAACTGGATGGAAATCGACCTAGACAGCCCCTCGCGGCCGCAGATCGCCGCAGTGCTCGGTTGCAGCAGCCGCTGGATCGGCGAACTGCGGGCCAAGGGAGAAATGCCGGCGGACGGCGCGCCGATGTCGGAGAACATCGAGGCGTGGGTTGCTCGCCACCTGCCCAGCGCGGGCGCTGACGGCGAACTCGACAAGGAGCAGCAGCAGGCCCGCCTCGCGAAAGAGCAGGCGGACGCCAAGGCGATGGACAACGCCGAGCGCCGCAAGGAGCTGGCATCGCTGCCGGACATGACCGCCGCAGTGGTCGGCCTGATCACGCTGGCGGTGTCGAGATTGCAGCAGGTGCCGGCACTAGTCGCCAAGGGCGACCACAAGCTGCGCACCCGGATCGAAACGGCAATCAACGACGCCCTGGAAGAACTCAGCGTCACCCGGGTTGAGGAGGCGGCTGGCGGAGGCCTGGAGGATGAAGAAGATTCCTCCGGCGAAGACGAAGGAGCCTGACAGCCTCGCGGTACGCGGGGCCGACATCGGAGCAGCAGCGCGCGAATGGCTGGCGGCATTTCGCCCCCGCAAGCGCGTGCCTCTGTCGGAGTGGATGGCCGAACACGCCCGTCTGGACGACGGCAGCAAGTTCCGAGCCTTCCCGTTCCAGAACGGCATCGCGGATGCGTTCACGGATCCAGAGGTCAACCAGATCTCGGTGCGCAAATCGAGCCGCATCGGCTACTCGACGATCGTCCAGGGGTATGTCGCCTACAGCATCGAGTGCGAGCCGCGCCGGCTGCTGATCTATCAGCCGACGATCGACGACGCGGAGAAGTACAGCCGCGACGATCTCGACCCGGTGCTGCAATGGCCGGTCGTCCGGAAGGTCGCGACGTTCAAGCCGCGGCACGCCGACAACCAGATCAGGGCCAAGCGCTTCAAGGGCGGGTGGATCCAGATCAAGGGCGCGAACAGCCCGAAGGAGTTCCGCCGCGTCACCGCGGACAGCGTGCTGCTGGAGGAGCCCGACGGGTACCCGTGGGCGGCAAAGGAGGAAGGCGACCCGGCGCGGCTGGCGTTCAAGCGCAACCTGACCTCGCCGCGACGGTTTAGCGCCGCCGGATCAACGCCGAAGGTTCAGGGCAAGAGCCGGATCGACAAGCTGTTCGAGCAGGGCAGCCAGGAGTTCCGGTATGTGCCGTGTCCGCACTGCGGGCATATGCAGCTGCTGGTGTTCGGCGACGGCACAGGCGCCGGCATCCGCTGGCATCCGAAGGAGAACCCTACCACCGCGTGGTACCGGTGCGAGAATGGGTGCGACATCGACGAGGCCGACAAGGTCTGGATGGATGAACACGGCGAATGGCGGGCGCACAACCCTGCCGCGTTCCCGCGCCACCGGTCCTTCCATATCTGGGCTGCGTACAGCCAGCACCCCGGCGCCGCCTGGCTGGAGATTGCGCGCGAGTTCATGGAGGTCCGCAAGGATCCGAACCTGCTGCGGACGTTCGTCAATCAGGTGCTCGGCGAAGCATGGGCCGAGAAAGGCGAAGCGCCGGAATGGCAGCGCCTCTACGATCGCCGGGAGAAGGACATGGTCCTTGGCACCCCGCCGGCGTTCGTCGGCCTGCTCATCGGCGCAGCAGACGTGCAGCGCGCAGGCGGAGGCCGCATCGAACTGGACGTGTGGGGCTACGGGCCCGGCCGTCGGCGCGTGCTGGTCGAGCATATCGAGGTCGAAGGCTCAGCCGCTGACCAAGCGACCTGGGCGAAGATGGATCAGCAGCTCGCACGCAACTGGATGACGGCAGACGGGCGGGAGCTGAAGCTGCACCGCCTCGGCATCGACTCCGGCGACGGCGAGAATACGATGTTTGTCTACGCCTGGGCGCGGCGGCATCCCGGCGTTGTGATGGCGCTGAAGGGCCGCCCAGCGGTTGGCGTGTCCCAGGCGATCGCGGGCCCGACGCGGCAGGACGTGACGATTGGCGGGCGCAAGATTGCCGGCGGCGTGAAGCTTTGGACGGTCGGCACGTCGATGCTGAAGCTGGAGCTCTACGGGCAGTTGCAGCTCGAGAAGCCGGTCGACGGCGAGGAGTATCCGGAGGGCTACGTCTTCCTGCCGGACGGCACCTCGGACGAATGGATCAAGCAGCTGGTCGCCGAGCAGCTCGTGACACGGTCGCTGCGCAACGGGCGCAGCAAGAGCGAGTGGGAGCAGACCCGCCCCCGCAACGAGGCGCTCGATAATGCGGTCTACGCCCGGGCGATCACCTACGCGCTCGGCATCGATCGCTGGTCCGATCGTAAGTGGCAGCAGATGGGCGGGCTCAGGTCGAAGCCTGCCCGCGCCCACCAGATCGAGAAGAACGAACCACCCGCCGCCGCTCCGATGGAGCAGCCGGCACTCCGCCCGGTTGGACGCGCACCGCGACGACCGAACCCATTCACGACGCGAAGGAGATAGCTATGGCCTGGGCCGAGCAGGATCTCACCACCATCCGCGCCGCGATTGCGAGCGGGACGAAGGCTGTGACCTTCGCCGATGGACGCAAGCAGGAATATCAGTCGCTCGACCAGCTGATCGCCGCCGAGAAGGTGATCGACGCGGCGCTGAAGATGCAGGCGCAGACGACCGCCGGCGCCGTCCGCCGCCGGTTCGCGCCGTACTACCGGAGCGGCCTCTAAGGTGGCGTCGATTCTGTCGCGCCTATTCGGGCGCAGCGAGCAGTCAACGCCGCCAGCCCCTGCGAAAACGCCGCGCATCCGCACCGGGCGCGGCGCGCGCGCTGAATATGACGCAGCGACTGTCGGCAAGCGAGCCGCTGGCTGGCGCCGTACGCTACTAGACGCGAATGCTGAGCTGTCGCCGGCCGTGATGCAGGCGCTTCGCGGCATCGCCCGCGACCTCGAACGGAACAACCCATTCGCGGCGCGCGGCGTGTCGACGATCGCGAACAACATGGTCGGTACCGGCATCACCTTCCAGGTGCACCGGAACGGCAAGGTAGATGACCGGCTGAACAAGATCGCGCGGGAGCATTTCGACAAGCCGAACTGCGACGCGGCGGGGCGGCACGACCTATACGGGCTGCAACTGCAGGCCGCGCGAACACTGGTTGTCGGCGGCGAGGTGCTTATGCGCCGCCGTTGGCGCAGGGCGAGTGATCGGCTGCCGATGCCCTTCCAACTGCAGGTTCTAGAGCCAGACTATATCGATTCTTCGAAGCACGGGCTCGCCGCGAGCGGCGGCGGGTACTTCGTGCATGGCATCCAGTTCTCGCAGATTGGGCGCCGGACCGGGTACTGGCTCTTCGCGGGACATCCTGGCGACGCACGGCCGCGGCAGACCGGATCGAGTTTCGTTCCCGCCGCCGACATCGCTCACGTTTTTCGCGCCGATCGCCCGGAACAGGAGCGCGGTGCCACCTGGCTCGCCCCCATCGTTCTGCGAATGAAGGACTTCGCGGACTACGAAGACGCGCAGCTGACGCGCCAGAAGATCGCCACCAGCTTCGTTGGGTTCGTGTCCAATGAGGAGGGCGATGGCATCCCAGGCGTCGAGCAGGATGAGCAGGACGAACGCCTGGATTATGTCGAGCCCGGCACGTTTCAGTATGGCCGACCGGGCGACAAGATCGATTGGTCAAATCCGCCTGGCGTGGACGGCTATGCAGACTATTCGCGCGTCTCGCTTCGCGCCATCTCGGCCGGTCTCGGCGTGCCCTATGAGGCGCTCACCGGCGACCTCTCGAACGTCAACTTCTCCTCCGGCCGCATGGGCTGGCTGGAATATCAGCGCTCGCTCGCCGCCTGGCAGTGGACGATGTTCATCCCGCAATTCTGCGGCGCGGTCGGTCAGTGGATGATCGAGGCGCTGGAGGTGATGGGCGAGGACGTCAGCGGCGTTGAAGTCCGCTGGACCCCGCCGGGCCGAGAAATGATCAACCCGTCCGAGGAAGTGAAGGCGACCCGCGACGCGATCCGCGCCGGGCTCGACACCATCTCGGCGGCAGCACGCCGCCGCGGCGAGGATCCCGACGTTTTCCTGGCGGAATGGGCGGCTGACGCGGCCCGCATCGACGCACTGAAGCTCACCTTCGACAGCGATCCCCGCAAGGTCACCGCGGTCGGCAACCCCGCCGACCAGGGCGCGGCGAACAGCACCCAAGGAGCCTAGAATGGCAGAAATCTGGCGCCCTGTGCCCGGCTGGGAGGGATATTACGAGGCATCCTCTGAGGGGCGAGTACGGTCTCTCGACCGGGAAGTTCGTTTCCGCAACTCGCGAGGCACCGAGGTTAGGCGGGTACTCAAGGGCCGGGTTCTCAAGCCTCACAAAAACGAGGGACGAGGCGGATACCTATCGATCAACCTCAGCGTAGATGGGGTTATCAATCATCGTGAAGTGCATACGCTGGTCTGCGCAGCATTCCACGGGCCGCGCCCCGGTGGGATGCAAGCCGCGCACCGCGACGGCAATCCTTCAAACTGTCGATCAGATAACCTTAGGTGGGCAACGCCAAGTGAGAACGCGCTAGATCGCGTCGACCACGGCACCATGCAATGCGGTGAGCGGCACTACGCGGCGAAACTCACAGCGGATGCGGTAGCCGGCATTAAGGCCAGCAACCTGAGCCTTGCCCGGCTCGCCGACGAGTACGGCGTGGCTCCTCAGACGATAAGCAAAGTCAGGACCGGCAGGGCCTGGCGGCTCGCAGCATAACCACTTCAACAAGGAGGCTGCCGTGGCAGAGATCCTCATTTATGGAATAGTTGGGGATTCGTGGGACGGTCTCGACGCGAACACGCTCGTGTCCGCGATCTCCGGCAGCGAGGGCGACCTCGACATCCGCATCAACAGCCCCGGCGGCTATGTGATGGAAGGCCTCGCCATCTTCAACGCCATTGCGCGCGAGAAGGCGAAGGGCCGCAAGGTCACCACGCATGTCGACGGGCTGGCGGCCTCCATGGGCTCGGTGCTGGCGATGGCCGGCAACGAAATCGTCATGGCTGATAACGCCCTGATGATGATCCACAATCCGTGGGACTGCGCCTGCGGAGATGCGAACGAGCTGCGCCGGAAGGCCGACCAGCTCGACGTGCTGCGCGATCAGCTGGTGGGCATCTACGCGCGCCAGACCGGCCTAACCGCCGACGAACTGATTCCCATGCTTGATGCCGAAACCTGGCTGACCGCCGATCTCGCGCTCGCACAGGGCTTCATCACCTCCATCGTCACGGCAGAGCGCGCGGTAGCCGCATGCAACGTGCAGAAATTCGGGTTCCGGAAGGCTCCCGAAAGCCCGCTCATCGCCGCCGCGGCGATGGCGCGCACCACCGGGACGGCCCCCGCCGCTCCGCCCCAGAAGAAGGAACACACCATGCCTCAGGGTACCCAGCCGGGCGGCGACAATCAGCCGTCCATCACCGAGCAGGACGTCCAGGCGCGCGAGAATGCCGCTCGCGCAGCCGAGCGCCAGCGCGTCAGCACGATTCGCGCGCTCGGCACCAAGCACAACCTCGACGCTGCGTTCATCGACGGCCTGATCGACAGCGACACCGGCATCGACGATGCCCGCGCCAAGATCCTGGACAAGCTCGCCGACGCAGGCGACGCCGTCAGCATCGGTCACAACTCGCCGGCGCGAGTGACGCAGGACGCGCGCGACAAGTTCGTCGAGGGCGCCACCAGCTGGCTGCTCGTCAAGTCGGGCGTCGCCTCGCTGGTCGAGAAGGCTGCCGCGCTGAAGGGCGAGAAGGTCCGCATCGATCCCGGCGAGTTCCGCGGCATGCGCAACGTCGATCTCGCCCGCGAAGCAATCGAAATGGCGGGCGGCCGCGTTTCGGCGCGCGACCCCGATACCATCGTCAAGGATGCGATCACCGCGCGCGGCACGATCACCCAGACGACCAGCGACTTCCCGATCCTGTTCGAGAACGCGGTCCACAAGATCCTGCAGGCGTCCTATGCGACCACGCCGGACACCTGGAGCCGGTTCTGCGGCATCGGGTCGGTGACCGATTTCCGCGCCCATACCCGCTACATGCGCGGTTCGTTCAGCGCCCTCGATCAGGTCAACGAGGCCGGCGAGTTCAAGAACAAGCCGATCCCGGACCTGGCGAAGGAGCAGATTATCGCCAGCACCAAGGGCAACATCATCAACCTCTCGCGTCAGGCGATCGTCAACGACGACATGGGCGTGTTCACCGGCCTGGCCGTGGACCTCGGCCGCGCCGCGAAGCTGACCATCGAGGTCGACGTCTACGCCCTGCTGGCCGCGAACCCGCTGATGTCCGACGGCTTTGCGCTGTTCTCGTCGCAGCACGGCAACATCCTCACGGCAGCGGCCCCCAGCGTCGCCGCGTTCGATGCCGCTCGTCAGTCGATGGCGCAGCAGAAGGATGTGAGCGGCAACGAGTTCCTCGACCTCCGCCCGGCGGTCTGGCTCGGGCCGCTGTCGCTTGGCGGCCTCGCGCGCGTGACCAACGGCAGCCAGTACGACCCGGACGCAAGCAACAAGCTGCAGCGCCCGAACATCGTCGCCGGCATGTTCTCGGACATCGTCGACACGCCGCGCCTGTCGGGCACGACCTGGTACGTCTTCGGCGACCCGAGCGTAGCGCCGGCAATCGAGGTCGCGTTCCTGAACGGTGTGACCGAGCCGTTCACGGATAGCCAGGACGGCTGGCGGGTCGACGGGGTCGAGTGGAAGGTCCGCCACGATTACGGCGTCGGCGCCGTGAACTGGCGCGCCGCCGAGCGCAACCCGGGCGCCTAACCTGACCCGCTGGGCGGGTGCTTTGCATCCGCCTCGACAGGAGAACGACCATGAAGATGATCAAGCTGCTGGACGCTGCCTATGTCGGCGGCGTCCTCCACTATCCGCGCGACGGCGTGCTGAAGACGACCGAAGCCGAAAGCTCGCACCTCATCAAGGAGGGCATGGCCGAGGACGTGACGGCGGACTTCGATGCCGAGGCCGAGGAAGCGCCGACGATCGCGGAAGCGCCCGTTGGCGAAGCGCCGGCCGACGATACCCCCGACACCAAGCAGGCGCGCCGCAAGGCCGCCGATTCCAAGGAGTAAGCCATCATGGCAGCCAATTTTGTTCAGGACGGCGAAGCGCTCACCTTCACCGCCCCCTATGCCGTCTCCAGCGGAAGCGGTTTCCGCGTGGGCGCCGTGTTCGCGGTTGCCCTCACTGCAGCAGCTTCTGGCGCTCAGGTCGAAGGCCGTCGCCGCGGCGTCTGGACCCTCACCAAGGCCACGGGCGAGGCGTGGACGGCCTATACCACGGTTCTCTACTGGGATGACACGAACAAGCGCGTCACCTCGACGGCGGGCAGCAATCTGAAGATCGGTGTCGCCGGGACAAACGCCGCCTCGGCAGACACCACAGGCCGCGTGGTTCTGTACCCGCAGGTCTGATGATCCTCCCCACCTCGGCCGGGCAGCAGCACGCCGCCCGGCCAACCTTTGGAGGCGACCATGTCCGCCATTCACCTGCACAGCCCCGCCACCACCAATGCTGGCACGTTCATCGATGCCGGCGAAGACGTGACGATCGGCAACGGCAAGACCCAGATCGACGCCGATCGCGCTACCGAGCTGGTCAACGCGAAGCGCGCCGTTCGCGTCGCGAGCCAGCCAGCAGCGAAGAAGGCGGATAATGCCTGATCCTTGGTCGGCAGCGGCCGCGGCGATCCGCGCGCAGTCTCCCGACACCGTGACCTATACCGGGGGCGGCCTGCCTGTGCCGACCGAGATCCGCGTCATCTGGACGGACGCCCCCGGTGACCCATTTCAGGGCCCTGGCAACACGACGCGAACGGTCTCCATGGAGATCGCCGTCGATGCGCTGCCGCAACGGCCCAGCAAGGCAGATCGAGCGACGCGCAACGGCATCGTCTGGGCACCACAGCAGGTGACCAAGGACGAGAACGTCGGTGCCTATGTCGTCGTGCTGGAGCGTGCCTGATGACCGCCATTCGCGCTCAAATCGTCGCCGAGATCGCCCGCCGCATGGCGCTGGTGCCCGGCATCAACGAGGTGGAGGTGATGCCTAGCACCGACCCGGATGTCTGGCCCGCCCTCCACCTGTTCGACGATGGGCAGGAGCCGTCCGAGTATGGGGCAGAGATCACCCGCCAGAACTTCGCGCCGCGCATCGAATGCTATGTCGAGCAACCCGGCGGCGCCGCAGCCTACGCACTGCTGAACGATATCTATTCCGCCGTCATCGCCTCGCTGATCGACGGCACCCAACTTGGCGGCCTTGTCGAGACGATCGATGAGGGTCGCATGGAAATAGATGTCGCGCCGCTCGCCTCCGCGCCGCGCCTCTATTTCAGGCTCGACCTGCCCATCACCTTCGCCGCGCGCCGCGGCGATCCCAGTCTACCCGCCTAGAAGGAGTTCCACATGGGTGACGTTACGCAGCGCTCGGCGTTCATCGCCGTGGGCATCCGGCTAATGGCCGATGAAAATGACACCGCGCTTCCCGATCCCTCGACCGACTTCATCGGCATCGAGCTGGATGGTATCACGCGCGGCTCGCCGTTCACGCAGGAGCAGTCCAACGAGGCGACCGGCTCGATGGTGTCCGGCGCCGCGCAGGTAATCGGCCAGGCGGCGACCTTCGCCTTCCGCTCCCGCATCCGCGGTGCCGGCGCAGGCGTGACCTATACCTCGACCGTGAAGCCGCCGCTGCACGCCGCGCTGTCGGCCTGCGGCAAGCGCGCGCAGTTCCAGGCAGCCGTTGCCGCCGCGGCGATCACCGCCGGCACCGCGACCAGTGCGACGCTCGCAACGAGCTTCCCGGCAACCGCCGGCGCGCTCGTCGGCATGCCGCTGCTGTTCACGTCGGGCGCAAACAGCGGCCGCTCGCCGCTGATCACCGGCTATACCGCTGGGCGCCTCGCCACGCTGTCGGAGACCTTCGACACGCCGCTGACCACGGAAGCTGCCGCGATCCCGGCGAACTGGACCTATTCCGGCACGTCGCCGGCGGACGCGACCGCGAAGGCGACCGATCAGCCTATGGCGGTCATCGCGTTCTATCGCGACGGCGTGCTGTTCAAGTACACACACTGCCGCGGCGTCGTGAACCTCGACGGCCGCGCTGCCCGCCCGGGTTTCGCCGCCTTCAACTTCACCGGCATCTTCGCCGGCAAGAGCGATGCCGCCATGCCCAGCCTCGCCGCGCTCAAGCAGCACGCGGCGCCGAACCTCGCCAAGGGCACGGATGCGTCGAGCGTCGCGATCATGAATCGCAAGCCGCTGTCGCTGTCGACCTGGTCGTTCAACGACGGTGCGAACGTCACCTCGAGCGAGGACCCGAACACCGCCATCGGCTTCGGTGCCGGCGAGATTGGGCAGCGTACCCCGGTGCTCACCGTCGATCCGCTGGCGACGCTGGTCGCCACGCGCGACGTGCTCGCCCAGATCGCAGCCGGTGCCGTGGTGCCGGCCTCGTTCCGCTATGGCACGCAGGCGGGCAACCGCTGGGCGCTGACCATCCCCGCCGCCCAGGTGACCGGCGAGAGCGACACCCAGCGCGACAACCTCGTCGGCGAGCAGATCACCGCGCAGGCGATCAGCCTCGGCAAGGACGCCTACGCGCGCGACACCGACTCCATCCTGACGTTCTACTGAGCTCGGCAGCATGATCCTCACCAGCACCACCGAAACCGTGCCCTTCACGCCCCCGTGGCTGGAGGGCACACCCGGCGCGCCGATCTTCCACCTCCGCGCGGGCTCCACCATTGAGCGCGGGCAGATGTGCGCGCAGCTGGACGGCCCGCTGCAGGCTGCCAAGGTCTGGAGCCACCAGCTGCGCGAAGCTCAGCTGTCGGGCATCGACAAGCTGTTTGCGGAAGATCCGGAATATGACCGGCTGGTCGCGCTCTTCAGCGCCGAGGGAGACGAGGCCGAAGCGCTCACCGACGACGACCGCAAGCTGATCGAGCAGGTCACCAACCTGCTGGTGCAGCACTGGCCGGACTTCGCCGACCTAGTCGCCCAGATGCAGCGCCGGCGCGAGCTGGTGCCGATCGTGGCGCTCACCCGATTCTGCGCGGGCTGGGAAAATGTACGGGACGTAGCCGGCGAGCCGGTGCCCTTCGAGGCCGACCGCAACGGCCATGTCGCCGATCGCGCGCTGCGCCGCGTCCAGGAGCTGGATCTGCTGGCCGCAGGCAACTGCGCCTATGCGATGCAGTTCGGCGCGGGTGAGGAAAAAAACTCCGAGCGGCCGTCTTCGTCCGAAGGCGGCCAGACGACTTCGGAGGAGGCCGCACCGCCGGCGAAGGCTGGGAAATCGAAGGGACGCGCTGGCGCGAAAACCCGCGCATAGTCCTGCCCTCGTGGACCTGGGCGGTGGTCGACCTCTATTTCCAATGCCGCCGCTTCGCCTCCCCGCTGACCGGTCGGGCTCTGCCTTGCCCGGGCAGCGTCGGCGAGCAGCCGGCGGCATTGATGGATGCCTTCCAGATCTTGGAGAGCATGGAAGAGAAGCAGCAATAGCTGGAAATAAACCGGCTATACATTGCGAGCGATTGGGGTAGCTTCTGCGCCCGGCCAAGCATGGCCGGAGAGGGCAAACAGGGGCAAATATGAACACGTTGCAAGTTGCGGCTGCGATCGCGGCTGTTCTCGTCGGTGGTGCTGCGCAGGCGCAGACTATGGCGCAGCCAGCGGTAGCAGTCGTCGCACCAGCGAGCGGATCTGTTCTGCGGGTGGGGTCGGAAGTTCCGCTGAAACTCAGCGAGGAGCTGACGACCAAGGGGAAGAAGCTGAAGACCGGCTATCGATTCCACCTTGAGGTGGCAGAGAATGTGCTGGTCGATGGTCGGGTTGTCATCCCTGCGGGAACGCCCGCGTTCGGGGAAGTCACCGACGTGCGAAACAAGGGCATGTGGGGAAAGTCCGGGCACATCCATGCTCGGGTTCTGTATGCACTTGTCAATGGCCGCCAGATCCGCCTGACTGGCAACTTCGACGACAAGGGCGTCACGGGCACGGCAGGAGTGGTCGGCGCGGTGGCGTTCGTCCCGGTAGCAGGGTTCTTCATGACCGGTACGAGCGCGAAACTAGCGGTGGGCACTCCGGTCAAGTCGTTCGTCGACGAGGACGTGCCTTTGTCGTTCAGCGCAGCTGCGCCCCCCGCGATGGAAGTTCCGGCCGCAAAGCCTGCGACGGGAACAGCGCAGTAATTTTCTGAGGCCCCGATGGTTTCGGGGCCTCCTTTTGACAGGAGGAGCGTATGGCCTCGGCTGCCGACCTCATCCTCGACGGAAAAGCGCTGGACGCCAGCGCCGACAAGCTGATCCGGCAGTATCTCAGCGCGGGCACGAAGGCCGTCTCAACCACAGGCCGGAACCTTGAGAAGAAGCTGGAATCCGCGACCCAGGCAGCCGTCCCCGGCAAGCTCTGGCGGGCATGGCAATCCAGCGCATTCCCCAAGACAGGACCTGCCCGTAATCCAACCTCGACTGTCTGGCTGAAGGGCAATGCGAACGGACGCACCGGCGGCGCGGTGACCTTCTGGACGCAGCCTGGCACCATCCGCGGCAAAAACGGCCAGTTCCTCGCCGTCATGCTGCCGTCCGCTGGCGGCAACAATCGCCAGCGGAATATGACCCCTGGCGAATGGGAGCGGAGGACGGGCCAGAAGCTGCGATTCGTCTATCGCAAAGGGCGCGCCTCGCTATTGGTTTTAGACAACGCCACGCTGAACGGGCGCACGGGTTCAGCCCGAACCCTCACCGATCGCCGCAAAGCCAGCGGACGGGGCGCTACCACAGTCCCAATTTTCGTCCTGCTTCCGGTTGTCCGCTTCCGGAATGCCTTCGCGATTGAGCCGCTCGTCAACGCTTCTGATGGCGAGCTGGCCCGAGAGTTCTTCAACGCGGTGCGCGGCATCTCGCTGCGCTGACCCTCACCGAAAGGCAGCCCCATGGCACAGACGGACATCATTGCCCGCCTGCAGCTGAAGGCAGAGCAGTTCACCTCCGAGGCCGGCGCGTCCATGACCCGGCTGAAGGAGTTGTCCCGCGCGGCCGCTGCCGACGTGCGTCGCGAGTTCAATTCCAGCTTCGCGGACGTTCAGAAGACGGCGCAGACGGCGCTGCAGCTTCCGCGCACCACCACGGGCGGGCTGGACCTGTCGTCGCAGATCGCGCAGCTGAAGGCGCAGGAGGCGGCGGCGCAGGCCAGCGCGCAGGCCCAGCGGGAGCTGGCGGCGGCGGCGAACGCGGTTGCAGCGCGCGGCGGCGAATCTGCGGCGGCGCAGCGCCTGACGGCTGACGCCTCCATGGTCGCCGAGCGCGCGTCTGTGCAGGAGGCAACCGCCATCCGCGCGAAGATCGTGGCGCTTGAGGAGCTGCAAGCCGAGCTGAACCAGGCCGCCACCGGCACCTACCGCTTCACCGAAGAGCAGAAGCGCCTTGCCACGGCGAGCCGGGCGGGCGGCGCGGGGTTCACGAACCTTGGCCAGCAGCTGGGCGACTTCACCGTTCAGGTGGTGTCCGGCCAGAGCGCTGCCGTCGCATTTGCACAGCAGCTCCCGCAGGCGGCCTTCGCGCTCTCCACGATGGGGGGCGCCGCCGGGAAGGTCGGCGCATTCCTCACCGGCCCCTGGGGTACTGCGCTGACGATCGCCACGATTGCCATCACTCCGCTGGTTGCCAAGCTCATCGAGGGGTCGAACGCGGCCGACGAGAGCGCAAAGAAGCTGCAGCAGGCCACAGCCGCAGCGGATTCGTTCGCCTCTGCGCAGTCCCTGCTCGGGCAGATTATCGACCTGACGACCGGCAAGCTGAAGAGCCAGAACGAGGTTCTGATCCAGTCGATCAAGCTGCAGGCGCAGGCGAACCTGCTCGCGGCGAACAAGAAGATCGACGGCCTGACGGGCAAGAAGGATCCCGAATCAACGCTCGTCCAGACCGTGGGCGGCTTGTTCGGTGCCGTGGGACCGGGGGGCGGTATAAGCCCAGACCGGCGCGCGATCGAAGCCGGCGCAGTCCAGGCGCGTGCGCAGCGTCGACAGGAGGCTGTGCAGGCCCAACTGCTGGCCCAGCTGACGCGGTCGGTCGCCAACGACAAGCTCGCGAACGCCGATCCCTCCCTCTACGCCAAGCAGGTAGGCGCGGATCTCACGATTGCGCTCGGGCAGCTGGACCAGCTGGCTGTGAACGGCAAGTTTGCTGGGCAGTCGCTGGTTGACGTGAAGGCGAAGTTCACGGACCTCGCCAAGACCGCGACCGACAAGGCCGCAGCGCATCAGGTCATCTCCGTTGCCGAGGGCGGCCCGCTGCCGGACGAGCTGCGGCGGGAGAAGGCCGCGCGAAAGCCGCGCGCGCCGAAGAAGCCCCGCGACTTCTCCCGCTCCGACGACGCGGCTGAGCAGGCCATCACCGCAATCAACGCCGAGTGGGACGCGCAGCCGCGCCTCATCGACCGCGCCCGCCTGGCTACGCTGAAGCTCGACAATCTGCAGGAGCAGCTGAGCAAGCGGAAGCTGACCCCCGAGGTGCAGAAGCTGCTCGGACTGATCGATCAGGCCAGAGGCTCCATTCGCGATGGGCTGGACCGGCCGTTTCAGGACTTCGTGAAGTCCCAGCGCGAAAGTCTCGAGGTCGGCAAGCTGGTGCTGGCCGGTCGCGACGCCGAGGCGGAGGCGATGCAGAACATCCTGCGCCTGCAGGACCAGCAGGGCCCGCTCACCGACGCCCAGATCGCCCGCGTCTACCAGCTCGCGCGGCAGCACGAGGCCATCAGCCGCCTGCTGGAAGACCAGCGCCGTATCGTCGGCATCTACGAGAACGCCTGGGGCGGAGTCCGCGACCAGATCGATGGCGTGTTCGCCAAGATCCAAGGCAACGCCGGCGGCATCGTAGGCGTGGTGCAGAAGCTGCAGCGGGACCTGCTCAGCAACGCCCTGTTCGGCGGCATCGATCGCGAGATCGAGGATTACATTCGCAAGGCAACCGGCAAGCAGACCCCGGCGGAGATCCTGCAGGATCAGGCGCAGGGTGCAGGTGTCGCCCTACACAACAGCGTCGCGAGCGCGGGCTCTGCGCTTGACGAGTTCGTCGCGGCCATTTCCGATGCCACGTTGCGCATCAAAGGCGTGGACCCGTCGGCAGCGCGGGCAGCCGCTGGCTTCATCGGTGCAGGCCCTGCCGGCCTTGCCGCGGGCTTCAGCTCTGCGCTCTACGGCTTCAATGACAACGACATCGTCGTCAACGGCAAGGCCTCCCTTGGCGCGGAGCTCGGCCTTGTTCGGTCGAGCAAGGTTCTTGAAATCGCGATCGACGGCTGGGCGCGTCGCATGGAGCGCCTCGGCATCACGGTTCCCGAGACCATTACCAAAGGGCTGAAGGGCAATCTCAGCACCATCCTTGAAGGCGCGGCCTTTGGTGGCATCGGGGGCTCGGTGTTCTCGGCGATCGGCGGCGGCAAGGCCGACGGCACTGCCAGCAGCATTGGCGGCATCCTGGGTGAGTACGGGGGCAAGGAACTCGGCAAGCTTGTGCCCGAGGCGGCTAAGGGCCTGATGAAGACCCTGGGCGGCCTCGCCGGCCCGCTCGGTGGCATCGTCGGTGGCATCCTGGGCAACGTCGTGGGCGGGTTGTTCAAGAAGACCGAGCGAGGCTCCGCGCAGATCACCGGCGTCGATCAGGCGGCGGTCGTCAACGGCAACTATTCGGCCGTGCAGTCGGACCTGGGCGGGCTCGCCACGAACGTGCAGACCGGCATCCGCCAGATCGCCGACGCGCTCGGCGCGGATGTTGGCAACTTCGCGGTGTCGATCAACAAGTACAAGGACAGCTACCGCGTCGACCCGTCGGGCGGCACCAGCGTCGGCGGCAAGTACGGGACCAACGACGGCGTCCTGAAGTTCGACAAGGATCCCGAAGGCGCGGTGCGCGCGGCAATCGCCAACGCCCTGCAGGACGGCGCCGTCAAGGGCATCAGCGACGCGGCCCAGCGCATCCTCGCCAGCGGCAAGGACCTCGAGACTTCCATCAACAAGGCGGTGCTGATCGAGGCCATCCCGAAGAACCTGAAGAAGATGCTGGACCCGGTCGGCGCCGCGATCGACGACCTCAACCGCGAGTGGCGGAAGACTGTCGCCGCCCTGAAGGAGGGTGGTGCCTCCGCCGAGCAGATGGCGCAGGCCCAGCAGCTCTACAACCTGCAGCTGGATCAGGTGAAGAACTCGACCGCCAGCGCGAGCCAGACGCTGAAGGATTTCGCCTCCAGCCTGAAGCTCGGCAGCAACTCGCCCTACTCGCTGGGCGACCAGCAGGCCGAGGCGCTCGCAAAGCTGCAGCCGTTCCTGGACAAGATCGCGACCGGCTCGACGATCGACCAGCAGGCTTACCAGTCGGCGGCGAACACCGCGATCGACATCCAGCGGCAGATCTACGGCTCGACCAAACAGTTCTTCGACTTCCTCGACCTCATCCAGGGCGCGACGAACAAGGCAATCAGCACCATCGACAACGCGACGCCGGTGTCTGGCGCGGTCGAGAGCCCGTTCGCCAAGGCGACGGCCGACAGCGCGGCCAGCACCGCCCAGAACACCGCGGCTGCCAACGACCTCCTCGACCAGCTGTCCCGCCAGGCCGAGATCACGAACCAGCTGCTCGCCCAGCTCGCCGGCGGCGGATCGTCATCCACCGGCTTCCTCTCCGCCGCCCGCAACTTCGCATAGGTGACCCATGCCAGCTACTGACGCCGATATCGCGGCCGCGTCGCGCGACGTGGTGACCGCAACCTGGTCGAACGCGACGATCGCCGCCCGCTACCCCTCGGCCCGCGACGGCTCGCTGGACCCGGCACGCGGCTATTTCGACAGCCTCGCCGATGCCCAGGCGATGGCCGACGCCCGCGGCGCGCTGATCGGCGTCGAGCGGCGGCGCTTCGCGGTGGCAGTCGAGGAGGTGCTTACGATCGATCCGGCCGCCGGTGTGCCTCAGGCGCGCGTGATCGACAGCGAGCAGGCGCTGGACGCCACCATGCTGGCGGCGCGGCTGGAGGTGGACCTGGAGCAGGACCGCTCGAGCCTGGAGGTGTTCGGCTGATGGCGAATGCGTTCTTGGTCAAGCCGCTCGACATCGTTGGGGCACAGGCGTTCAGCACGGTCACCAAAGGATCGGCGATCAACGTTGCCAATGACTATGCGGGCGTGACGGTCGGGCTGGCGTGCGATGCGAGTCCGAACGCGGCCGCGCTCCGGGTGGATCTCGGCGCTGACTTCGCCTTCGACACCATCATGGTGTTCGGCGTCACGACGCTGCCGGCGAGCGGCACCTACGCGGTCCTCTATTCTACGGCGGCGGTCCCGGGGTCCTTCAGCGTGATTGCGACGGGCCCCGCATATGCTGGCGCGACCGCGCGCACGGATGGCAAGGGCGTCACGCTCGTGCAGTTGTCCGCACCGATCGCCGGCAGATTCATCCAGATCAACTATTATGCCCCCGCCGCCGGGCAAAGCGTGGAGCTGGCGCGCGTCGTCGTTGGCCGCCGGTTCCAGCCGGCTATCGGCTTCGAATATGGCGCGCAGTTTGGTGTTCGCGATCTCGGCGCGCTCGATGTCAGCCGGCGCGGCGTGCTGCTCCGCAACCGCGGCAAGAAGCTCCGCACGGTTTCGCTGAACTTCCCGGCCATGACCAGGCAGGAGGCCGAGGGCACGGCGCAAAAAGTGATGGAGCAGGTCGGAAACACCGAATGCATCGGGCTCTGCACCGACCCCGCCGCAGACGCTGAGCTGCAGAATCGCTGCTATTTCGGGCCGCTGGTGGGCGACCTTGGCCGCACTTGGGCGACGGCCCGTGGCCACGAGGTGCGCGTCAACCTGCTGGGACTCCTGTGATGCCGGTCTGGATCCAGATCGACGCATTCGATCCCGTAGCCGGCGCGGCGGTCACGCTGCGCGCGAGCAATCAGGACGAGGCGGCCGTCTGCATGGCGGCGAACGGCCCGTGGTGGCCGATGGTCGCGAAGGCGCCGGTCCTGCGCTACGATCTCTTCGACGGGGCGTTCGGCGGCGAGATCACGGCGCCCACCACCGCGTTCGATCTTCAGGTCGAGGCTTGGCCGGCCTTCGCCCGCTACGCCATCGCCGATGCGCGCGTTCGCATCTGGACCGACATCGCCGGAAGCCCGGTCTTCGACGGCCGCGTGACGACGCAGCCCCAGATTGCCGACGGCCGCGCGCAGATCAGCATCAAGGTCGATGACAGCTGGCTCGATAAGCCGCTGCTCGCGACCTACGGGGGCACGACCGGCATCGAGGGGCCGGCGGCGCTCAAGGGGCAGCCCAAGCCGCTGGCCCTCGGCGCGCCGCGCTATGTCGCCGGCAAGCTGATCGACAGCGTCAACAACGTGTTTCAGGTGTCGGCCTATGGCGCGGTGCAGGGCTTCGAGGCAGCGCTGGAGCGGCTGGCGCGGTTCGGCTCACCGGTAGCCAACTATTCGACCTATGCCACCCTCGTCGCTGCTTCGATCCCGGCGGGGGCTTGGGCGACCTGCAACGCCCAGGGCTTGGCGCGCTTCGGTGCACCCACAACGGGGCAGGTATCATTCCTGCTCCAGGGCGATGCCGCCGGCCCGGATGGCTGGGCGCGGAAGCCCGGGCAGTTGATCCGCCGGCTGGCGCTGCTCTCCGGCGGCTCGGGCAAGATTCACGACGCTTCGCTGAACGCGTTGGACACCGCACGGCCCTACAACCTGTCGATCTACGTCGACCAGCAGACCACCGCCCGCCAGCTGATCCAGTCGATCGCTGCGAGCGTCAACGCCGTTGCGGGGGTCAGCTGGACCGGCCAGCTGTTCGTCGTGCCGGTCGGCCTCGGCACCGCCACCATGACGCTGGCGGCCGACGGCACCGCGCTGCCGCCTGTGCGCAGCGTCGAGCAGATGGAGATCGCCGCGCCCTTTGCGAAGATCGCTCTGACCGCCGAGCGCGCATGGACGGTGCACCAGCTGGCCGATATCGCCTTCGTTGACCCGCTGGTCGACATGGGGGTCTACAATAACGGCACCTACTACCGCCCGGGCAACATCGTGCAGTTCGCCGGGGCGAGCTGGCGCTACAGGACGGGGGTGGCGCCGGGCAGCGGCAATGCGCCGCCCACGCCGCCGACGACGAGCAACACCTGGTGGACCGTCCTCGCTCAGCAGGGCCTTCAGGGTGTGCAGGGCGACAGAGGCTCCGACGGCACCAACACGGCCACTATCAACATCTTCCAGCGGGCGACGTCGGCGCCGGCACTGCCTAGCGGCACGACCACATACACCTTCGCGACCGCGTCGCTCGCCGGGCTGAACAACGGGTGGTCGACCAGCATCCCAAGCGGGTCAGATCCCATCTGGCAATCCGCCGCGACCGCCGTCAGCACAGGCCCCTCCGACACCATCGCGGCAGGTGAATGGGCGTCGCCGGTGCAGATCGCGGCCAACGGCGCGACCGGTGCGACGCCTGCCAAGTCCGCGCCGGTGCTGCTATACCAGCGCACCGCCACCGCCACCCCGCCCGCGGTGCCCAGCGCGACGGTGACCTACGATTTCACCAGCGCGGTGGCGACCGGCGCGAACAACGGCTGGGTGCAGAGCCTGCCGGCAAGCGGTGGCGCCTATCGCTGGCAGATCAACGCGACCGCTGTCAGCACCTCGGGCTCGGATACGATCGCGCCTGGCGAGTGGAGCACGCCGCAGATCCTCGCGCAGGATGGAAGCGACGCGCTCAGCGTGTCCATCACGCCCTCGGCGGTGAGCGTGCCCAGCACGGCCAACGGCACCCCCAAGGGGGCGCTGCCCGGTGCCCAGGTAACGGCGTTCAAGGGAACCGCCGACGTTACCGGCTCGTCCAGCTATACCTTCACCTCCAGCGGCCTTTCGGGGGTGAGCGTGTCCAGCACGGGCGCCGTGTCGGTGACCGGCATGTCAGCGGATGTCGGCCATGTGGAGGTGACCGCGACGAAGGACGGTTCCAGCCAAAAGGCGCAGGTAATCTATTCCAAGGTCCGCGACGGCGCTCCCTTTGTCACCGACTCGAGCGGCGTGTCTTTCCCGACTTCCACGAGCTACGAGACGGTAGCCCAGATCGCGCTGCTGATGGGGCCGAACGGAACGATCGGCTTCGACACCAATGGCGGGTTCCTGGTGTCGAGGGGCACGGTGAACGTGCAGGGCACGGTGGACTGTTCGCTGAACGGGGGCGGGGCCTGGACGACGCTGGCCAGCTTCACCGGCAATCCTTCCTCGGCCGGCGCGGGCGAAGGCAATTGGGCATCGGCCAACACCGTATCCGGCGCCTCGATCGGGCTCAGCACCAAGCAGACGGTCCTCTTTCGGGTGACCATGCGCAAGACGAATTCGGGGGGCTTCGCCGACTGGTTCGGCTCGAGCTTCGCCGTGACCTGGAGCGGATGATGGGCAAGGTAATCCTGTGGCCGGATCGTCCGGAGGCGCTGCACCGCGCCGATGGCGACACGGACGGCTATGACCTGACGGGCGCGACAATCATCGACGTGCCCGCCGATTTCAACTGGCTCGGCCGCTGCGTTGATTGGGCTACGCTGACGATCGCGGACGAGCTGACGCCGATCCGCTCCCGACTGCGCGATGCGGTATGCGCGAAGGCGGAGGATGTCCGCAGCCGCTTCATCACGACCGGCAGCGGGCAGGCGATCACCTACACCCGGAAGGAAGCCGAAGCGCGGGCCTGGGCGGCGGGCAATGATCCTGCGACCGCGCCCTTCCTCGCGGCGGAGGCGGCGGCCACCGACACGACGATCGACGCGCTTGCGGCGCTGGTGGTGCAGCTGGCGGACGCATGGGTCGCAGCCGGGTCCGCGATCGAGGCGCGGCGGCGCGCGCTGCTCGTCGCAATCGAGGCGGCTGCCACGCGAGAGGCGCTCGACGCAATCGACATTGCTGCCGGCTGGCCGGAGGCCGCCGACGCCTGAGTTCACCCTGAAGGAGAAGCACAATGCCGGACGATCAAGCACACCCTGTTCCGACCCCAACCCCGACCCCGACACCTCCCAAGCCCGCGGAGGACTGATCATGCAGCACCCCGAATATCTCTACTGGCTTGCCCTGGCGGTGTTCGGGGTGCCTGCCATCAGTATCGCGCGGGCGTTCGTCCCGGCAGCCGCAATTCTGATCGTCGCGGTCAATGTCCTCGTCTGGCGCGCAGGCATATCGATCGCCGGAGAAGGCATCATGCTCGCCGGGCTCTATGCCGCGATGCTCGCCGCATCGCTGCGTATGCGGCTCGGCACCGCAGAAACAGTGGCTTCGGCGCTCTGGTCGCCCATGTGCGTCTGCGCCCTTGCCCAAGCATGTGGCGCGTACCCGGTGGCGACCTATTGGACAATCTACTGGCTCGCGATGGCGCAGGCCGCAGCCTTCATGTTCGTCGGCAACTGGCCCGCGCGGCTTGTCCGCCGGCTCACCACCCGTTCGCGGGCTCGCAGCGGGGGGTATGAGGCATGCCAGGCGTAGAACTGATGGGGCCGCACGGCGGCGAGCTGGCAGCGGCCTATGCGGGCGGGTTCGTCTCCGCCACCGGAATCATGATGGCTGCCGGACGCTGGGTCTGGACCAAGTTCGGCGACAAGCGAATCGACGAGCTGAAGGCCGAGCTGGCGAGCATCAACGCCGCGCGGGTGGAGGATCAGCGCCGCCACGAGGAGGAGCGCAACCGCGACCGCGAAATCTACCGGCGCGAGCTCGACCGGCAGTCGGATCGCATCCTCGTGCTCGAAAGCATGCTGCTCCAGGCGGGCGGCGCACAGCGGCAGTCGGTCCAAGCCGCACTGTCCGAGCAATCCGTCCGCGTGACCGAGGTCGCCCATGGGGCGGTGAAGATCGAAACGGAGCCGAAGCAATGAAAACCATCGACGACATCATCGAGGACGTGCTGCGCGCAGAGGGCGGCTATGTGAACGATGCCGCGGATCGCGGCGGGGAGACGAACTTCGGCATCACGATCGCCGTCGCCCGCCAGAACGGCTACACCGGGCCGATGCGCGCTCTGCCGCGCGACCTCGCGAAGGAGATCTATCGGCGCAAGTATGTGACTGCGCCGGGCTTCGACAAGCTCGCAGGCATCTCGATGCCCATCGCTGCCGAGGTGATCGATACCGGCGTCAACATGGGGCAGAGCGTCGCCGCCAGTTTCCTGCAGCGCGCGCTGAACGGGCTGAACAATCAGGGCCGCGACTATGCCGACATCGCCGTCGACGGGATGGCTGGTCCGGGCACGCGGGCGGCGCTTCAGACCTATCTCGCCAAGCGCGGCAGCACGGGTGAGACGCGTCTCCTCCGGTTGCTCAATGCGCTCCAGGGCGCGCGATATCTCGAGCTTTGCGAAATGCGGCAGGCCAACGAGAAGTTCCTGTTCGGCTGGCTCGATCGGATCGCAGCATGACCGACGAAACCAAGATGCTCGGCCCGCCGCCGGCAGAGGGCAACCGCTTCCGTGCGGCTGTCGGCATTGCCGCCCTCTCCGCTGGCCTGCTCGGCCTGATCCTGCTGTTCTTCGTCGAGATCCCGCAGCGCAACGAGAACGCGCTGCTGCTGGCCCTCGGCATCGTGCTCGGCTGGGGCGGCTCGGTCGTCCAGTCCGAATACGGCGCCAGCACCACCGGGCGGAAGGCTGCTGACCTCGCCCTTCGCAAGGCTGGCGAGCAATGATCGGCTGGACCTGGCTCGTTGCCACCTTCGGGCCGCGCGACGCCCGGCGCGTCGCGATCGGCGGCGGCATCATCCTCGCGCTGGTCGTGATCGTCGGCGGGCTCGTGCTGTGGCTGAACCGGCACGATGACCGGGTGATTGAGCAACATGCCGCCCAGCAGCAGGCGGCCGCGCGCCCGGCAGACGCCGCCGCAGCAGATGATCGCCTCAGCACCACCCAGACCATTGCGAACGAAACCCAGGAGGTGAAGCATGCCGTCGACAAGCTACCGGATGCCCCGCTCACTGATCGCCAGCGCGCTCGTGCTTGCGCTGTGTTCCTGCGCCAACACCCCGGCGCTAATCCACCCGCCGCTTGCCGACCTGAAACCGGCCGCTGAGCCGGTCATCCCAGCGGAAGCGCTGACCTCGGCCGCTGCGCTCGACGCGTTCGACATCGCGCACGAAGCATGGGGCCGCGGCGAGCATGCCAAGATCGTCCGCCTGTGCCGCTGGTATCGCGACATGGGCCTGAAGCAGCTGATCTGCTGACCACCTGACCCGCGCGCCCGGCGCGCCAACACCACCCGTCATCAAAGGGGCACCTACCACATGGCTGACATTCTCCTCTGGGACCAGCGGTTCCCGGATCGCCACCCGCGTCGTCTCTCGGTCAACGATACGCTCGCCTCAGCCGCCGTTCGCGCGGGTGTGGCCGCGCCGGTCAACCAGGCCGACTTCGCGACGCTCAACGCAGGCGGTGCCCTTGATCCGGCCACGCCGACCGAGATCGTGGTGGAGGACGGCTTCGCAAAGCGGATGCGGCGCATTGTGGTGCCGGTCAGCGTCGCTGCCATCGCGCTATCTCTCGGCATAGGCGCGAGCGTTGGTGTGCCGGTCACGCCGTCGCCCACCCCGACACCGACGCCTGCTCCGACCATCTCCCAGCCTTCAATCAGCCCGACGAGCGGTACGGCTGGCAGCACGATCTTCACCGGCACGGACGGAACGCCGACGAACGGCTCGATCACGGCTCGTGAGTGGCTGCTGAACGGCATCGTGGTGGCGACCGGCGGCGTGTTCGCTCCTACCAGCGGCCAGACTGGTACGCTGATCTATCGCAACACTGTCAGCGGCGCGGGCGGCACGGCATCGAACACCAGCACGCCGGTGACGATTGCCGCCGCAGCGGCGACCGCAGGTGCGCTGCTTTCGCTCACCGCTGCCAACGGCACTGTCACTACTGATAGCGGCTTCTCTCCGACCGTCACGGGTGCCGCCATCGCGCTCAAGTTCGCGGATATGGGGCGGCGCCATCCGATCAACGATCCGGTGTTCGACGCATCGAAGATCACCCTCACCGTCACCGATCCCGGCTACGATGTCTCGGGGGGCGCAATCGTGCCGGTCACCCGCACGCGGACGGTGAAAGGGACGCTGCCTCTCAAAAATCCGTGGCCCGCAGCATGGACCGATATCGCGTCAAGCGTCCCCGCGCGCAGCTATTGCTGGTCCACCGCTGGTGGCGTCCGCCGTGCCTATTATACCGAGGCTGGAGGCACCAAGGGGGCGACGGCGCCGTCCCATACCACGGACGGGCAGACCGTTTCGGATGGCGGCGTGCTGTGGACGCTGGTCGCGAACAACAGCTACACGGGCTTCGTCGAGCAGGCGGATGGCGCGGACGTCTGGGTCTATGCAATGCTCGACATGCCGATCTATGCTGGCTCCACCATCACAAGCATCACGATCGACGCCGGGGCGTATACGGTGGGCGCCACCAGTTCGCTCGCCGCAACGATCTCGGGAGCCGCGATCACGAACAGTTCGACGCTGCCCTACCCGTCCGTGATTCCGCTGATCCTGACACCTCCGCATCAGCGCACGACAAGCGGCTCGGTGCGCGTCGAAGTGCTGGCCGATCATGGCTGGGGGATACACTACGGCGGCGGTAGGCCGATTGCGGGCATCCGTGGGCGGGCCTGGAATATGGCCCGAACCACGGGTTCGGCAGCGGTCGATATTGTCGATACGAGCCTCTCCACGCTGGTAACCACCTCCAGCCCCGGCGCGGCAGCGGTCGAAGTGTTCCCGGTCGTGATCGATACTTCGGCTGTTCCTGCGGGCGATGCCTTTGTCGAGCTTGAGTTTTACCCGTGGCTGGGGACGCCGTTGGTCACGCGGACCGATTGCGAGGGGGCCGACTGGCGCGGGAACCAAAACTATAGCTTGGTAGGGACGATCAGTCGCAACGGTGCCAATTTCTACCAGTTGATCACGCCGGGCACCTCCGCCGCGTCTGGCGGGCCGACCGGCACGACTGTGGATTCCGCCATCGTCGACGGCACCTGTGTCTGGAACTATATCGGCAACGATAGCATCATTCAGAACAGCCCTAACATCCCCGCACGTTGGCACTTCTACAATGACCCTGCCGACGCCTATAAGGTCGGATATTGCTTTGTGGATCCCTCGGGGACCGCGACCGGCACCGCTGGCATTTTCTCAACCTTTGCCGCTGCTGACGCGGCAAAGGGCACGCTCTCCAACTGCTACCCGACCATTTCCGCGGCGGCGCTCGCGCTGGAAACTTTCAATAACACCTCAGGCGCCGGGAAGACTACGCACAATGATGCGGGCGGCGGCATGATCTATCTCAAGGCCGGCACGCACTCCGGCTTCGGCAGCTCGCTCGGGACTCGACCCAGGGGCAGCGTGTGGCTCTACGTTCGCGCGGATCCGGCAGCATCGGCCGGCAGCGTGGTCTTCGCAGCCGGGGCGGTGAAGGCCAACCATCCTCGTATGTGGTTCGGCGAGGGGATCGCCAGCACTGCCTCGGGCACCGGCACCGCCAATGTCTTCCTCGACCGCGGGGCAGACAACACGACCGCTGGCAAGAGGCAGGTAACAGGCGAGTTGGTTGTGAGTGGTCTTACCACCACGCAATTCGACACTGCCCAACCCTATGCGTATCGCAGCGGCCTGATTTGGACGATCAACTGCCGGATCAACAACGCTGTCCTCTTCCGGGAGGACGCTAATGTGCAGTACCGCAATGTCCTGGTCGCCGGTTGTTACCTTTGGGGCTCTGCCGGAGCATCGGCCATCGCGATCAGCACCCCGAATTTGGTTGGCAACACGATCTACGGGACCAACCCGATCCGAGATTATCGCCTTGGATCGATCCCGACCCAGTTCTCGACCCATGCGGATAACCGTGTGATCGGGAGGGCTGCGACCTCGTCCGGCATGCTCGTAAAACTGTATGCATCGGTCGCAGGCAATGACACGCCTGCCCTCGGGTACTCCCAGAGGGGTAACCTCGTAAAGTCGACCAATTACTCTGGCATCGACAAATGCGGTGAAATTGCAGCGGATGGCAACAATCTGCAATCCTACAACGTGGTCCAGACCTACAATACCTTCGTAGGCCAGCGGCTTAACTACGGCTACAATGACACCAATTATCAATACCATACGCAATGGTATCGCGGCTTCAACGTCGAAACCACGACCAACACTGTTTTTGACTCGGTGACGCACGGCGCGACTTTGCGCAACGGCTTGCGCTGCCAGAATTATTGGGTGGTGTACGATGTGGCATCGGCGCTCAACGTCAACCTGCTCGGATCGGAGTCCGGAACTGTGCCTGGCCCGAATACCTACCTCGGCACGCGCAAGGATCCGAGCAGCCTTTACAACGCACTGAACGGCACAACGTCCCTTTATCCGGCACAGTTCGTGCAGGACACGACCAGTGTGGCGGCTGGCAGCAGTCCGGCGGACACGGCCGGCGACTTCCGGCCGGTGGCTGGTTCGGTGATTGTCAACAAAGCGGCGCGGCAGGCGAAAAAGTTCGACTTGCTTGGCGTCACACGGCTCACAGACGGGTCTGGCGCTGTCGGTGCATATGAGCGGGCGTCCTAAAACCTATTCGAGGTAGCAGCTGGTGCAGTCCTTGTGGCCTGCGTCAGCTGGATTCTCGTGACAGATAACGCATTTGCCGGGTGTGGGATTATAGTTTTTCCGCACCCACATAAGCCAAGCGATTAATACAAAAAGGCAGCTGGCGGAGGCAATGCCCAAGTAGAACGTCATTGGCCTCCCTCCCGCAACCACTTTGTTTCAGTCAAGAAACGAAGTCAACGGGGTGGGCGCGGATTGAAGCCGCCAGGCGCGACTAGCGTGACGCTCCGGCCATAGGCGGGGCCAGTATCTGTAAGGAGTACCCTATGTCCCAAGCTGCTTCCGGCGCATTCGTTTTGGCGACAATCCTGCCGGTCGAGGAATTGCCCGGCTTCGCGATTGTCGCCACCGCGAACGGTGACGCGCTCTTGGTCGGCCGCGGGCAGTATGTCGCCCTGCCGACGGGGATTGAGGATGCCGAGTTCACCGCGCGCGTCGTTCACCTTCTCCGAGCAACCCGACGCGACGGCGAGCCCGAGTGGCCATGACCAGCGGCTGTGCCTTCTGCCCCGCCTGCGGGCGGGAAACGCCGGAGCGGCTCACCTGGGAGGAGTGGGCGACCGAGGGTGTACTCGACAAGCCCCCTTTGATCTACTGGCGCGGCGTCCGCGTGGCGATCGGCGGCCGCGCCGCGGTGATCCTGGCAGCGTTGATCCGCAACCATGGCGCCCTGTCGATGGGTGGGGCGGCGTTGCTGGCCGCGAAGGCGTGGGACACCGACGGAAAGTCGGTCGTCGGCGTCGTCGTGTGGCGGCTTCGGAAGGCGGTGGCCCAGGTCACCGGCAGCGCCTGGGCGATCCCGCGCGGCGGGGCGGGGGACTGTCAGTATCGGCTCGTGCGGGTCACGTCGCCCGGCGAAGCACCGTCCTGAAGCCGCGCGGCTGGCGCATGCGGATCGCGTGCGCTCGGCGGTCGTCCATCCGCGCCGGCGCGCCGAAGTGCGGCCCGGGCAGGCCGAAGTAGCGAGCCACCTTGTCGCGGTCGGCCGAGGCCAGCTCGTATGGCACCTGGTCGCGGACGAAGCGGGCGATATAGCCGTCTTGCTTGCCCAGGATCCGCGAGAGCTGCGCGAGCGATATGCCGCTCTTCGCGCACTGCTCCGCAACGCGCTGCCGGATGACGTCCGGTGATGGTCCCATGATGTGCGCCCGATCTGTTCTCTGTGGAACCTAACATAGGGCATGTTCCCGATGCGTTCCACTCGGGAAGATCCCGGCAAGGGCTCGGCCACCGCGTGGGACGGCAGTTCGAATCACTCCTGTCGCCCAGCCAGAGCCAAGAGGAGTCGGCGCGACTGCTCAGTTCGAGGTGCCGAAAGCGCCGTTTCAGGGTCGGGGTACAAGTCGGGGTATCAAAAATGATGCGGTGGACAGAAGTGGCGGAATTCTGCGGCTGGCGCGACGTAGTTCGACGGGCTCCCTCTCCGCCATTGGGGCTTCGGGCTGTTGATCCACCACATCGCCAAAGCCGCTTTCTGACGGGCCATAGTGCTCGATCGGCCGGTATTCCCGTTGTCGGGACAAGCGCTTCCGCATATCGCGCTGCCTCGGGGAAGTTCGGGGGGATCGGGTGCGGCTGTTGTTTCTGACGACGACGCTGCCTGCCGGCATGTGCAATGGCGGCGAGCTTTGGTCACAGACGATCGTCAACGCCCTGGCTGGTGCGGGTGCGCGGATAACCGTGCTCGGCTATGGCGATTGCCGTGCGCCCTACGAGATCAGCGCTGGCCACCGCCTGGTCGAGACGCGCGGGGCACCGCTGTTCGCGGCGCTGGCCGCGTTCCAGGCGGTGGGGCGCTCCGCCTTCACCGTCCAGAAGTGGAAGAGCGCGGCCTATCGGCGAGCGCTTGAGGGGCTGCTGGACGAATGCTGGGATGCGGCGGTGATCGACCATGCCCAGATGGGCTGGGTGCAGCCGCTGCTCGAGACGCGATCGATTCCCTTTTTCTACCTGGCCCACCACGCCGAGCATCATCTCTATACGACGCTCGCCGCAGCCGTCCGACAGCCGATGCGCGCGGTGTATCGCCGGGAGGCACGGTGTCTTGCGGCGGTGGAACGCCGCCTGCTCCACGGCGCAGTCGAAAGTTGGTGCATCAGCGAGCGAGACGTCGCGCTGCTTCGGGCCTGCGCGGACGGCCGGGTGCGCAGCCTGCCGGCGCTGGGCGCGGCGGCGCTTGCGGATCCGGATGCGCCGTCGTTCGGACCTGATCTGGCCTTGCTCGGCAACTGGCGCTGGGCGCCGAATCGGCATGCGCTGGACTGGTTTCTGCGCGAGGTAAGGCCGAAACTACCCGCCCCTTGGGTGGTCCATGTCGCGGGTGCGGCCGATGCTGATCTGGTTGATCGCCATCCCGGCGCCGTTTTTCTGGGGCCGGTGCCGGACGCGGGCGCCTTTCTCCGCGCTGCCCGACGGATTGCCGTGCCGTCTTTCGCCGCGCAGGGGCTGAACCTCAAGCTGATCGATGCGATCGCCTCGGGGCGCCCCGTGGTCGCCAGTGCAGCGGCGCTCGCGCTCGCGGGCGAGGTTCCGCCCGACATCGCCGGCGCTGAGTCGGCCGAGACATTCGCCACTGCGCTGATTGATGCGGAAAGCGTCGACCGCGAGGCGCGTCGGCGCTGGCTCGAGGCGCGGCAGGCGCAACTCGGCGCGGCCATGGCGGACGCACTGGCCCGTCTAGGCTGACCGGGCAAGTGGGCGGGTGATGGCTCCGGCGCGCCACAACGCGCGCCGCCGCCACACCGTTCTCCAAAGATGCGCCTTGCCCCCGAGGTGCGGCCTGAAGGCGCTGCCCGCGCTGAACAGGGCTGCCCGTGCTCCCGCGCCGAGTACGAAGGCCGCAGCCGCCAGCGGGCCGCGCACCGGACCGAGATAGCGCCGGACCAGTTCAATCTTCGCGCTGAGCAGATATGTCCACATGTCCTCCGGCCGGCTGCTGGCGCTGCCGGTGTGGCGGATGGTCGCACGCGGCGTGAAGCAGGGGCGTGCGCCTGCCGCCCGCGCACGGATGCAAAGATCGACATCCTCGCCGTAGAGGAAAAAGCGCTCGTCAAATCCGCCAAGGCTCAGGAACCTATCGCGCGGCATCAGCAGGAAGCAGCCGGCAAGCGCGCCCACGGCGCGCACGGTGTCGCGCTGCCAGCCGCCATAGCCTTCGGGGTTGAACCATCTGCTCCCGGGCAATGCGCCCGACAGACCGAAGCCCACGCAGATGCTTCCCCACAGCGTGGGAAGCGCGATGCTCTCGGTGGGGTTTATCGTGCCGTCGTCGCGCAGCGTGCGCCCGCCCCACAGCCCGGCCTCGGGTCGGGTGCGGGCAAAGTCCAGCAGCGCATCGATCGCACCCGGCAGCACCTGCGCGTCGTTGTTGAGGAACAGCAGCATGTCGCCCACCGCCTGCGCCGCCGCGAGGTTCGCGCCGGCCGCGAAGCCGAGATTGCTGCCGCTCTGCACGACGCGGACCCACGGGAAGTCCCTCCGCACCATGGCTGTAGTGCCGTCCGTCGAGCCGTTGTCGACCAGCACGACCTCATGCGCCCCATCGGGCGCCGCGCCGGCCAGGGAGTGCAGGCACCGCTTCGTCGCGGTCGCGTTGTTCCAGCAGACCAGGAGGATCGAAAGCATGCCGGTCAGTGCTGGAGCAGGTGATCGCGACGTCGCCGCCAGTCCCGCCACCGCTGCTTGGCTCGGTCATAGCGCCGCAGCCATCGGTTGCGGCGTTCGTCGACGCGTATCACGCGCAGATCATTGCCGTCGATCGCGCGGCTGATGAAGAAGTTCGGCACCGCGTTCAGGTTGGTCATGCCGAGGTGGAAGACCGGGCATGCGGAACTCGCCTGGGGCGGCACAATCCACGACCAGTCGGCCGAGAGCGTGCGGCCCTCGCGCTGCTCGCGTTTCACGAATTCCATGAACTGTTCGCTCGCAGTATGGTGATCGACGATGTCGACGCCCTGCGCGCGAAAGCTGTGGAGTACGGCGGCGTTGAGCTCGGTCAGTGCCCGGTCGCGCCACAGCGGATCGGCATTCTCCGACGTGTCGAACCCAAATGCCTCGGCGATTTGCGGCAGCAGATCGTAGCGCTTGCGATCGGCGAAGTCGCGCGACGCGATCTCGGTCGCCATGTAATGGCCGTTGAAGGGCGCGCACGGATATTCGATGCCGCCGATGGTCAGGTGCATGTTCGCGACGCAGGGGACCGCATACCAGCGCAACCCCAGCGTGCCGAGGCCCGGGAAGTCCGGATGCTCGATCGCCACTTCCTGGCGCAGCGCGTCCGGGATCTCGAACAGATGCCGGTGTCCCTCGGCGTCGCGCACGATCAGCGGCAGGAGATCGAAGGCAGAGCGCTCCATTGGCGGCGCCCATCCGAGCGCGATTGCGGTCCGCGTCAGCTCGATATTCTGCCGGTCGCCCAGAATGGTGCCGTCTTCTCGCAGATAGCCGGCATATTGCAGCACCTGCGGGCTCTCGATCGTAGCAGGCGACTGGCCAGGCCGGGCGGGGGCGAAGATGCTGATCCGGGACCGGATCCGCCCGCCTGCGAACGCGCCCTCCATATGGTTGAACACCTGCCCGGCGATCTGCGCGGGGGAGGCGAGGGCGCGGCAGTCATATACCTCCAGCGACTTCCACCACAGCCTGCCGATGCAGCGGGCGTGATTACGCCAGGCGAGACGTGCGCCGAACGCCAGTTCTTCCGCGGTGTGCACATAGGTACCGGTACGGCGCAGCTCCCGCACGACCGCGCGCTGCCGGGCCTTTGCCTCGGCCGCCGGCTGTGCGGTCTCCCGCGCGAACGTCTCGAGAAAGGAGACCGCCTCTTCCCGCTGCTCTCCGGGCGAGATGCGGCGCATGCGCCGCAGGACGGGATCGGCTTTGACGAAGCTGTCGACTGCCATCACATCGTCCCGTCGAACATCTGGGCGCCCGGCCGCAGCCTGCGGCGATTGATCGCGTAGACCACCTGCAGCACGCGGGACTTGGCGCGACGATACGCCGCCGTCTCGGTCTCCCGATTGTTGGTGAAGCTTCGGCCCAGGCGCGGGTTCTGCGTCACCAACTCCAGCTCCGGCAGTTCGCCTCGGCGGAGCTGCCACCAGATCGGCGTGTCCTCAAGGATCGAGAACTCGTTGAACCGGACGCGGTCAAGATAGGGCATATGCGCTTCGAGAAACGTCGCCGTCTTCTCGAGGTCTTCGGCCGTCTCCCCCGGATAGCCCTTGAACATCGTACAGCGCACCGAAATGCCCGCTTCAAACGCATGGCGGATGAACGCCGAATTGCCTTCGACCGTCGATCCCTTGCGCATCAGATCGAGCATGCGCTGGCTGCCGCTCTCCAGCCCGAAGCTGACGCGCCGCATGCCGCTTGCCGCAGCGGCACGCAGGTCGGCGCGGGAGAGGCCGTTGTCCGGGCGCTCGTCGACATGCACCGTGCCGATCCACTGGGCGCCGGGCACCACCGCCTGCGCATGTTCGGCGATGCCGCGGAACATCGCCGGGTTGCTGTTCAGCTTGAGATCGAGAAACAGGAAGTTGGATGTGGCGTGCCGGCGTGCCTGCTCGCGCATCTCGTGCAGCACCGATTCCAGGCTGCGGGTGCGGTAGGTGCGGCCGTTGGCGGAGACCACGTCGCTGCAGAAGCTGCACTTGGCCCATTGGCAGCCGCGCCCGGTCATGACCGGCACGATCCGGACCCGGTAGCGGTCCCAGGGGAAGTCGGTGAAGTCCGGAACCGGTGAGGCGTCGAGAGGCCGGAAGGGCAAGGCGGGTCGGCTGCTGCGCCCGTCGGGCAGTACGACACCGTCGAACTGCAACAGGTCTTCCCCGCGGGCGATCGCCTCGACCAGGCGGGGCACCACCACGTCCGCCTCGCCGCCGAAGATGGCGGTGAGGCCCGGAATGCTCCGCCAGGCTTCGGCGACTTCCTTGAGGTTGAAAGCCGGGCCGCCGAGGAGCAGCGGCACCCCGGCCGCCTTCGCAAGCTTGCCGATCTCCGCTACCGTCGCATGGTGCTGCAGATAGGCGGAGAGCATCAGCACGTCTGGCTTGGCGGCCAGTGCCTTGGCGACTTCACGCAGGACCCTGGGGTGCGGGCGCTGCTGCCACCAATAGCGCAGGCGCCGGGCACCGTCGCGCACCCCGCGCACCGCCGGGTTGGTGGAAAGGTGCAGGCGGCGCTTGTAATGGTCGAGCCGCCACTCGCGACGTTCCCGCTCGGTGGCGGGTACGTCATAGGCCAGCGGCACGAGCAGACGTACATCATGCCCGGCGTTGCGAAGCGCCGCCGTCAGCAGGCCCACCGCCAAGGTGGGAAACGTAGCGAAGTTGTTGAGGTCGACGAGCAGCGCCGCATAACGCTGTCTTGCGATACTGGAGGCGCTGGCATCCGCTTCGATGACGGTTGCCGCCCGCCCGCGCCCGTCCACTGGACCATCGGGCCGCGCATCGGCCCCATCGCGCCTAATATACATCCGACTCTCCCCCCGTCGGGCTGCATATTACTTCAACGTGGAAGCCGCAATTGTTGTTATATGTTAACGAGTAGACCAGCGTATCGGGTTGGTATGCGGACCTGCCACCACGCAAGGCATGGGGCGCCCGGGATCGTTTAATGGAGCAACGCTGCGGGGAGGGGTGGTGGACACACTTGGGCTCGAACCAAGGACCCGCTGATTAA